>PBVQ01000006.1 GCA_002728715.1 Dehalococcoidia bacterium | reverse complement strand
AATTAGGTAAATTTTGCTAAATATAGGAATTATAGGTAATGGTGCTTGGGGCACCACATTGAGTATTTTGTTAAGTGAACGAAACAAAGTAACTATGTGGTGTAGAAATGAAGATCAAGCTAAGAATATTCAAAAAAACAGGTATAACGATAAATTAAGTGTTAAGCATAATTTACCTAAAAATATTAATGTTACATCTGATATAAATGAAGTAACAAAAAATAAAAACTTAATTGTTGTTACACTGCCTGCTAATACAATAAGAGAATTTTTTAAAAAAAACAAGTTATTTTTTTCCGATACAAAGTATATACTATCTGCATCTAAAGGCATAGAAATAAATACTGGAAAGCGTATATCTGAGATAATTATTTCTGAACTTCCTGAGTTTGATTCAAAAAATATTGGAGTAATGTCAGGACCTAATCTAGCCTATGAAATATTAGAAGGTAAAGTAGCAACTGCCACTATAGCATTTTCAGACGAAAGTTCATGTAAATCTGTTCAAGATATATTTAATTCAAAGAAATTTAGAACATATACATCAAATGATATTATCGGAGTAGAACTAGGGGGTTCATTAAAAAATATTATAGCAATTGGTGCTGGTTTTATAGATGGTGCTGGCTTGGGAGATAATTCTAAATCAGCATTTGTTACAAGAGGGTTGCATGAAATTATGTTTTTAGGTTTAGCAATGGGGGCTAGAATTGAAACCTTTGCAGGGTTGAGCGGTATGGGAGACTTAATGGCTACATGCTACTCAAATCTGAGTAGAAATTACTCATTCGGGTATGGTCTAGCTAAAGGCAAAAAAACTAATTTCATTATGAATGAAATTAGTCAAACAATAGAAGGTTATCCTACAACACTAGCAGCTTATACTTTGTCAGAAAAATATAATATTGAAATGCCTATTGTCAAAGCTACTAAATCTGTTCTTTATGATAAACAGGAACCAAAATTAGTAATAAATGATCTTCTTTCAAGAACTCTACAAGAAGAAAAAATTAATAAGTCTTCATGGGAAATGAAAATTAATAGATTCATTAAGAGTATCAGTGATAATTTTAAAAACTAATCTCTAAAATCTCTATAATGATAAATAATAGATGCCATAACCGCTATTGCTGCAGTTTCCGTTCGCAAAATTCTCTTTCCTAAAGAAACTAATTTTACTCCTAATTTTTTTAGATTCTCAGCTTCTTGTTTGGAAAAACCACCTGGAGGACCAATAATTACACTTAAACTCTTAATGTTAGTTAATTCATCTAATGCTTGATTAATTGTGTACCCTTCAAAATCCTCCCACAAACATAAAACTTTATCATTTTTTATTTTTTGTTGAATACTTTCAACTAATATTTCTGGTTTATTTAATTTTGGTATAAAAGTTCTACCAGATTGTTCTGCAGACTCTTTAATTATTTTTCTCCATCGTAATAATCTTTTATCTGACGGATAAGCATTTTCGCCACCCTGTACACGTTCTGTTATAACTGGAGTAAAATCAAATGCCCCCAATTCAGTACATTTTTGAAGAATAAGTTCGAATCTTTCAGGTTTACATAATCCAATAATAAACCTAACTTTCACACTTGGTTCATCAATTGGACTAATAATGCTATGAAATTTGCAAGTTATTGATTTTGTTTTTTTTAATATTATAAAAACTGCCTCATAACCTGAACCATTAAATAGTATGAATTGTTCATTTATTCTTAGCCTCAATACATTAATTATCTGAAATGAAATTTCATCAGTAAGTTCAATTATATTTTGATTTTCATCTAAAGAACTATAATAAAATCTATGCACTAGAAGCCTCTCTTAATTATAGAAACATGCCAAGAGTCTATAGATCTTGTATTAATAACTTTACCTCCCGATAACTCAAAAGACTTTATGACATCATTAATTTTATCTCCGAGAATTCCTGATATTATCAGTGTAGATTTTTTACTTAATAGGGAGATTAATTCTGATGAAATTTCAATAAGTACTTTTGAAGCAATATTAGCCATAACAAGATCAAATTTTTTAGGGAAATTAGTTTCTGATAATTTTGTATTTGCTAAAAATGTATCATTTTCATAACCTGCATTTTTTATATTATTTTTAGCGGAATTTATTGCATCATCATCAATATCAATACCGTAAGATTTACTAGCTCCTAAAACCTGTGCAGCAATCATAAGAATTCCAGACCCGCACCCGACGTCTAAAATTGTATCTTTAATATGGATTCTTTTTTCTAACTCTTCAATACACATTTTTGTCGTAGGATGATGACCTGTACCAAATGCTAAGCCAGGTTCTAAGTATATCTTTTTTTTATTCCTAAATTTATTTTCATAATCTTTTGTTGGTAAAATTACTAAATTCTTTCCAATTTCAATTGGATCAAATTTTTGATTTTTCCAGTCATTTATAGAAACATATTTATAGTCTATATTTGGAAGTTTTATGATTTGATTTAATAATTTATGAGAAACATCTATTGAATTTTTTTTTACTTCTAAAGTATCATCCGCAGGCATCCAAGCCTTAATTCTTACCCAAGAGTTAGGATCAATTATTTCACCCTCATCTGGATTATAATCAACATCTCTTTCTACAGAAAAATTTTCGCCTATATTTTTTATTAGTATTTGAGTAAAAGGCTCAACAAATTCTGAGGGAGTATTTATAGAAATTTCTAACCATTGATTTTCGATTTTTATTATCTCCTAAAATTATTTATTATCAGATTTGAAAAAATCTTTGAATTTTCTAATAATACTTTCGTCTAAATCTTTATTAACATTATCCAGTTTAAGATAGTTTGCTAGATGAATAAAAATAGCTTTTTCAGTGTCATCAATTTTAGTTGGAGTAAGAACTTTTATCCTCACGAGCTGATCGCCTCTTCTTGATGATTGACCAACAAAAGGTATACCAAGATTCGGTAATCGAATTATTGAATCTGATTGAGTACCAGGCTTGATTTTCAACTTTACATTTCCATCCAAAGTCTTAATGTCAATTTCTCCTCCAAGAGTGGCTAGAACNATACTAATCTCTTCNAAAACTACAACATCATTACCTTTTCTATTGAAATGCTTATCTTCNTCAACTAGTACATGAACATATAAATCGCCATTTTTTCCTTGTTTNCCAATTGATTCTCCTTCACCTCGTATGATTAACCTAGTNCCATCTTCTATACCTGCAGGAACAGAAACTTCAATTTTTCTAGAGTTATTTTTNATCCCTAACCCATCACATATCTTACATTTATTATTTATTTTAACNCCATCGCCAGAACATGTTGAACATGAAGTAACTTGTTGAAATTGTCCAAAAATTGTTTTTTGTACCCTTGAAACTTTTCCTGTTCCTTGACATACACTGCATTCTTCAATTTTAGAACCAGGTTCAGCTTTATTTCCTTTGCAAGTATCACATCTTTCATTTCTAGATAGGTTTATTTGTTTTTTTACCCCAAAAGCGGCATCTTTGAATGAAATTGTTATTTGATACTCTAAATCATTACCTACATTTGCTCTCTCGGATGTTGTTCCACCAAAGAAAGAGTCAAATATGTCACCAAAGCCTCCAAAGCCTTCGAAGCCTCCAAAGCCAGACGCTCCACCATTATTCACTCCAGCGTGACCAAATTGATCATATTGAGATTTTTTTTCTGGGTCACTCAATACTTGATATGCTTCGTTGACTTCTTTGAATCTCTCAGATGCATCAGGATCTTTATTTTTATCAGGATGATATTTTAAGGCTTGTTGACGAAAAGCTTTTTTGATTTCTTCAGAATTAGCATTACGTGACAAGCCTAATATCTCATAATAATCTCTTTTGTTAGTAGTCATATATTTATCTTAAATCTTGTATATACAAATAAACTTCTAATAAAAAGTAATTTTATCTCTTAATATTTAATACTATTTTACTTGGGATATTTAATAATATTAATAACAATTTTAGCAAAAAAGGAATATGATATGGAAATAAGATGGCAAGGAAAATCATTCTTTGAAGTATCATCAGCATATGGAAATATACTAATCAATCCTTCTGATAACAATTCAGAAGAAATTCAATTGTTTTCTGGATTCAACCTAAATCCTCATAAAGATAAAAAAGTTAATATAATTGACAGCCCAGGAGAATATGAAATTAAAGGAATTGCTATTAGAGGAATCCCTTCACCTCTTACTGAACCATCCTTATCCAGAGATATAAATGTAATATACGTTGTTGATATCGAAAATCTAAGGTTAGGTGTCCTTGGCTATCCAGGCCATGAACTATCTGCTCAGGTCATGCAGCAAATTGGGAAAATAGATATACTAATTCTTGATGGATCATCCAGTAGTCTAGAAATAAATGAACTTGCTTCAATGATTAGATCACTGGAATCAAAGATTGTACTTATCTCTAATAATAATGTATCAAAATTACTTGTAGAACTAGGTATAAAGGAACCAACCATAGAGAAAAAAATAAGTATTACTAAGTCGAGCATCTCCGAAGAACAAAAAATAATTTTATTAGAAAATTAATTTACTCTAAATCTTCTAAAAGTTAAGAATAACAGAGGTGAAATTAATAACATTATATTTCCTAAGTTAGCTCTTCCTCCTGATGCTAAACAATCTCCACTCCCAGAATCACCATCTCCATTGGATAGAGCAACTTTATCCGAACTACTATCATCACTTAAGGGAGTTGGAGTGGGTGTTGGAATAGGTGCCATTGTAGGCGTTGGAGTTGGGGTTGGGGTACGAGTTGGCTCAGGAGTAGACGTAGGTGTTGGTGTTTGCGTAGGCGGCAAAGGTGTTGATGTAGGAGTAGGAAATGCTGAAAAAACCAGTATAAAATCTGATTCATACTGTCCCGGAGTAAATGTTTTAGACTGCAATGCTTTATTTGAACCTATGTAAAAATCCACTACTTTACCTACATAACTATCAAAAACAGGGTCTGCAGTAATAAAAAACTTACCATTATCAAAAGTTTGTGCAGGTTCACTAGTATAGTCATCAATCTGAGCAAAAATCAAAGTGCCATCTGGCGGTGGAATTGAACCAGCTCTAATTACACCTTCATAAAAAGTAGGCTCAACAATTACAGGAGTAGGCGTTGGAGTCAAAGTTGGAGTTGGAGTAGCTACTGGAGCAGATGAAAAAGATAAATTCAACTCTCTTAACTGTGGCAAAGCCCAATCTAATTTATATTTTCCGGTAGTATCTTCATACATATAAGGAGTTGTTTGAGATGCAATTATTTGTGATTCAAGAACAAATTCTATATTTTGGCCAGCTAGATCAGGTACAGAAGGCGGGTTTACAAACAATCCAACATATTTGTTAGAATTTTTCTCACCTATTATCACAGGTTCCGTTTCATAATTCCCAATACGAGCAGTTAACTTCATTCCATTAGGATCAGCTCCACCGGATATGCTAAGTGAGCCATACAATGTAATAGCCTTAATTTCAGGTACATCAGCTTGAGCAAAAAGATCTTTATCATTAGAAGTAATTAATAAAGTTAATACTAATGATAATGATACTAACAATAAAAACTTTGATTTCATTAAACTCTCCATACCTCTATTTTATCAGAATACGCTTTCCCAATATCAATATAAATAAATAACGAATTAAGTAAAAAGTCCCCTGCTATAAAAACAGGGGACTTTTTTTATTTTCAACTAGTCAAGTATAGTTTATGGAACAATGTGTGGTAGTAATCCATTAGCCTGAGGCTGAATGTATACCCACATACCGTCACCAATTTTTACTTCGTTAGCATCTACCAAAGCTCTGAACTTTGAAGTTACTGTATCGAAAGCATACTGTCGAGAGTTAGAAACTGTATCGAAGTATGTCTGAACTGTAACAGCAACGCCAGAACCTGCTTGGTTGGTTCTTACCAATGATGTTCCGTTATCTGACTTCTGTGTTTGAACTCTACTCTGGTCAACTACACCCACTAGGTTCCATCCAGAACCAGTAGCTATTGTTGTCAAAGCTGGTCGAGAGTCTCCAGGACCTGTAGGACCTGATAGTGAGACTGTCTGGTTTTCAAAGTCAGAAGTTTCAACCCAGTATCCAGGACCAGCATAAACATGGTCTAATCCAGGATCTGTCTGAGATGAGAAGGATCCATCAACCTGAGATGCTATTCTCCAAGGTGAACTTGGTGAAGTTGCATCATATGATACTACCTGTTTGATACCTGTGTTTGAGAACACAGAACCTACAGCTGTATCAGTTGGGTCAGATGGAAGTGATACTAAGTTCCAACCTGCGAACAAGTCTAGAACGTAGTCTTTACGATCTGATTTTGTGAATACCACTGTCTGTGTATGAGTGTTACCAGCTGCATCTTTTGCCTTCACAACATATGTGTGCTTAGCATTTGTAAGCGCATCTGTTGGTTGGTAGAAGAATACAAGACCGTCAGCAGAAGCAACAACATCTGCAGTTACATCAACAGCTGCGGCTGAGCCGACTGCCATTGTAGCTTTAGTTATTGATACTGTAGCTGTCTCATTTGCAGAGTAGTCAGTAGTAATGAATGGCTTAGCAACTGTAATCGTACCACTATTAGCTGGGGTAGATGTTGGAGCACTAAGCGCAGTGTCCAATCGGTACACCTTAGTTGTTATGTCACCTTTTGTGGTTAGGTTACCTGTTGTATCAGTTGATTCAACTTTTACAGCAACGTCACCTGTTGAAGCAGCGCCTTTGCTAACTACTAATTTCCACTGGTTACCACCTAGAGGCACACCAAGAGTTTGGGTGTGAAGACCTACTTGGTTAGGAGATGTCAAAACTCTTACAGTAATTTTTGGAGGACCGTTAAGGTTCTCGTCAGATGTAACTGTAATAGTCATCTTATCCTTAGTAAGTGAGTCTGCAGCTTCAGATCCTGTACCAGTTCCAGAACCACCTGATGTTACCATCGTGACTACTGGCTTGATACCATCTGTTGCTACTTTAGAACCTGAATTTGCAGAGTTACCTGCAAGGTCAGAAATTCCACTCTTTATTTGAACAGTTGGTTTATTGTTTGAAGGAATAGTAGTATCCAATTTGAGGTAAAGAACTGAATCTTTTACGTCAATTGCTGTAGGAACGTGAGTTCCACCACTATTACTAAACACAACCTGAATGTCGCTAGGCGCAACAGATGTAGAATCAATTTTTCCATCCATTGTTACCTTTATAGAAGAAGCATCAGCTTTTTCAGCGGCAGGAGATGCAGAAGTATCCCATCCTGTACCTGTTACAGCAGAGGATATTGAAGGAGTCTTCTGGTCAATCTTAATTACGTGTGGTTGGTTTCCATTTCGTCCTGTACCAGCATCGTCGGCTCCTGTTCCAGATGTTTTAGCATCGGAATAACCTACGTTACCAGCTAAGTCCATGACACTAGCCTGGAAGTCAACTTCGTTGTTTGGTGTCTCTGTTGAAGGAGACATTGTAGGCAACGCGGTTGATTCAGTATATGACCAACTTATTGATGTAGCACCATCAGAACCCAAAGTTGTTGTATCTATGTTAGCTGGTGTACCACCTGGGGTACCGTTAGCAGCAATAACCATAGTTGTATTAGTTGGGTCATCGGTTCTATCAATTCTCAATGAGAATGTGCTAATGTCAAGTCCAGATTGTGAATCAGCAGCACTTCCTGTAAAGGAAGGTAGTCTGTTCTGGCTCTGTCCTCCATCAGCAGGAGTTGTTATTGTTACGGAAGGAACAGTATTGTCTACGTTGTATGTAGCTGTTCTCTTAACATTTGTTGCAGTACCTGAAGTAGCGGCATCCTGATACTCAACAGTAACTGGACCACCGATTACAGGAACTCTATCTACACCAGCTACCTGAGTAACTCCAGCCGGAGCTGAGTTAATCTTAACTGTTGCAAGAGCATCTGTTCGTTCTATCAACTGTACTTCACCTTCGAATCGTCCTGTATTTCGACCTGTCTCAGTAAGTACCATTACAGCACCTGTAGGGTCAACAACGCTCTTTAGTGTTACAGTCAATGTGTCTGCATTTGAACTTGGGTATGTGATGTTTACGAATTCCCAACCAATGAGAGCTCCGTCTACATCAGCACCAGCAGCACTCTTTCTAACCTGAATAACAGCAGGTGTAGAAGCGCTTGCTGAACCATCGTTCACAATTTGATGAACTGTTACACCGGAAACTGTTTTACCAGCGTGAGCAGCAGGTGAAGCAACTGTAATCTTAATGTCAGAAGTTGAACCAATAATTGGGCTAGCTTTTGTATCATCAAGTGTTACGGTAACGATATCACCAATTTCATCAAGACCAGCACCACCTGATCCACCAAAGTCTGCTACAACTTGCGCTGTACCAGAAGTGGAGATGGCATGGTTATTATCTAAACCAAGGTCGAAACCTGTGTTTCCACCCGTAGCTTTAGATGTAACAGTAGTCGTACTGTTTACGTCAGCATCAATAACTGTGACAATGAATTTGTCTGAGTTAGACACGATATCTCGTGCGGTAATTCCAGTTGTTGCTACTGAAGCATAAGTTCCGTATACAGCAGTTGCAGTTTTTCGAGCAGTAGGTTTCCCTGTGCCCTCTGTTGTAAGGTTAGATGCCTTGTTTGTGACATAAACCTTTCCATCAGCAGCTGCACTAGCTGTATTGTCGGCACTTATGATAGCAACCGTGACTAGTGCAAGAAGCATAAGCCCGGAAAGTAATTTAACTGAAAGCTTCACAGCTCCAGCCTCCTTTTCTATCGTAATTTATTTACACATATACAATTATTATTTAAATATGTATAAGAAACCGTGAGGTTTCCCGATATTTTTTTACCGGTTCCAATAATTGTTTTTCTTCCAAATGAAGCGCCAACCGGCTTTGCGCGACAACGGAACTTTGGTATTAACCACTATTGATTTAATCATTGTATGTATTACAATGTCAACCATTTTTGTAACAAGTTTCAGGAATTTATAAAATATGGGCATAAAATAATATATAATTTACTATATTTTTTATGCCACCTGAATATAAAATTCCAATCAGATCGTTACTTATTTGAACAAAAGTTAGTACAAATACATGTATAACTTATAATTCTTTACTTAGAAATTTATCTTATTTGTGTTACTGAAGAATTACAAAAACCTCAATAATTGAAAATAATCGTAATTTTCTAATCATAACGAGTTTTTGTTGCTCAATTTTATTTACTGTGAACCCATATCAGGCTGCGTTAGGGACATCCAGAATTCTTCATTTGAAGATGATTTAGACATTCTATCTAAAATCTTTTCAGCAGC
The DNA here is from genome assembly GCA_002728715.1 of Dehalococcoidia bacterium. Lineage (GTDB taxonomy): Bacteria > Chloroflexota > Dehalococcoidia > Lucifugimonadales > Lucifugimonadaceae. Next base: position 27,645 of record PBVQ01000006.1, on the reverse strand, counting down.
CTCAGTAGGCTTACTGCTTGGATCTTCACTTATTTTGCCTATTATGCGCCTAAGTAACCATACTTTTTTTAGAGTTGAATCGTCGAGTAATAACTCTTCATGCCTTGTGCCGCTTTTTTCAATGTCTATAGCAGGCCATATCCTTCTATCAGCAAGCCTTCTATCAAGATGTAGTTCCATATTACCTGTGCCCTTAAATTCTTCATAGATTAAATCGTCAAGCCTAGAACCTGTGTCAACCAAAGCAGTTGCAATAATTGTCAAGCTACCTGCATCTTCACAGTTTCTTGCAGCACCAAAAAAGTTTTTTGGAGGATATAAGGCATTTGGATCCATTCCTCCAGATAATGTTTTTCCACTACTTGGTACCAATAGATTATAGGCTCTTGCTAACCTGGTTAGACTATCTAATAAAATAACAACATTCTCCCCACTTTCCACCAATCTTCGTGCTCTTTCAAGAGCCATCTCAGCTGTTCTACAATGGTCTTCTATTGGTTCATCAAAAGTTGAACTAAACACTTCCCCCTTAATTGATCTTTTCATGTCGGTAACTTCTTCAGGTCTCTCACCAATCAAAGATACTATTATGTATACTTCAGGATGATTCTCGGTTATACCTGCAGATATTTGCTTTAAGAGCATTGTTTTACCTGCCTTAGGGGGAGCTACTATAAGTGATCTTTGCCCCTTACCAATCGGCGCTACCATATCAACTAATCTGGTAGATGTTTGTTTAGGAGTAGTTTCAAGTTTTATTTGTTCATTTGGATAAACTGAGGTAAATCTATCAAATTTTGGTCTGTCTACTGCTGATTGAGGATCATATCCATTTACAGTCTCAACATTTACAAGGCCATAATATTTGTTCGAACTTTCAGCCAAAGGTGGAAGAACTTGTCCCGTTATAAAATCACCATGCCTTAAGCCGTAATTTTTTATTTTTTTTGGAGTAACATAAATATCATCATTGTTTTTTCTTCCGCCCGGCTGTCTTAGGAAACCAAAACCGTCTGATAAGACATCTAGTATCCCAGCTCCCACGATTGCCTTTTTCTCATCAGACAAAGAAGATAAAATTGTAAGTACTAGTTCATTTCTTTGTGTTGGGACTCTCTTAATTCCTGTATCAATTGCTAGTTGGCGTAATTCATCATTTGTCTTTTTTCCTAGATTACCTAAATCAGGTAATTTTTCTAATTCAATTGAATCAAAATAATTTTCTCCACTATGATTTTGACGACGCCTTGTTGTGGTTGGCCTGCGCCTAGTGCCTCTAGGGTGATTTCTAGCTTGAGTAGTCAGTATATTACCTCCTGGTTTAATAAATATGTACAAACCAACATCTGTAATTATCGAGTAAAAATTCTTATAATGGGGGCTAGATAACTAGCGATTATTGAAGGAAGCTTCTCAAAAGCATTTCAGATAATTGGGACATGAACTATGGTCGTTCAATAATATAATTATAGCACTCTGGGAACATAAAGCAAAATTTCTAAAATAAATTATGCTGATCCCCTTCTCGTTTAATTCTCATAGAATTTTCTATAAAAAGAGTAAATAGGGGATGAGGTCTTTCTGGCCTTGATTTAAATTCAGGATGGAATTGACTACCGATCATATATGGATGATTCATAACTTCAGTAATCTCAACAAGTTTATTATCAGGAGAAGTCCCAGATATTAATAAACCATTACTCTCAAATTCTTCACGAAACTTATTATTAAATTCGTATCTATGCCTGTGTCTCTCACTAATACTAGATTCTGTATAAACCTTCATTGCAAGCGAATTTTCCTTTAATATACAAGGGTAAGCGCCTAATCTCATAGTGCCACCTGTTGAATGGACTTCTTCCTGTCCGGGCATAAATGCAATTACTGGATTTTTTGTTTCAGGATCTATTTCAAGAGAATTTGCATCATTAATCTGAAGTACATTTCTTGCATATTCAATTACCATTATTTGCATTCCTAAGCATAAACCTAGATATGGAATATTTTGTGTTCTTGCATATTCTGCAGTCTTAATCATACCTTCAAGACCTCTATCTCCAAAACCTCCAGGAATTATTATACCTTGAGCCTTAGACAAAAAACTATCAATATCAGATGTCTCAATATCTTCAGCAGAAATCCATGAAATTTTAGCCTCACGCTTATGCATAATAGCAGCATGGTTTATAGCCTCTACAACAGATAAATATGAGTCTTTTAACTCTACATATTTACCTACTAAAGCAATTTCTACTACTGGGTTATTTTTTTGTTGGATAATGGTAATTTTTTCCCATGATTTAAAATCAGGACTCATTTGATCGTATTTAAAATAATCCATCAAAATTTTACCTAGACCTTGACTTTCTAAGTGTAAAGGCACCTGATAAACGCTACTTAAGGTAGGTAAGTCTATTACAGCTTCATATCGAACATCACAATATAGAGAGATTTTTTTTCTTTCATCTTCACCTATTGGAAAATCAGCTCGGCATAGTATGGCATCAGGTTGAATACCCATTGACCTAAGAGTATTAACACTATGTTGAGTAGGTTTCGTTTTTAATTCATTACTAGCACCAAGATAAGGAAGCAAAGTCAAATGTACATAAAATGTATCATCTCTACCAACAGTATTTCTTACCTGACGAATGGCTTCTAAAAATGGCTGCCCTTCTATATCTCCAACGGTACCGCCAACCTCCACTATTACAATATCTGCATCTGATTCTTTCGATAGGTTTATTATTTTATCTCTTATAAGATTAGTCACATGAGGTATTGTTTGAATTGTTCCCCCAAGGTACTCACCAGACCTTTCTTTTGAGATAACCTCTGAGTAAATTTGCCCAGCAGTGATATTGGAATTGCATGTTAATTCTACGTCTATGAATCTTTCATAGTGACCTAAATCAAGATCTGTTTCGCTTCCGTCATCTGTAACAAAAACTTCTCCATGCTGATAGGGCGACATCGTGCCCGGGTCTACGTTTAGATAGGGATCAAGCTTCATAACAGACACTGTTAGCCCTCTACTTTTTAGCATTTTACCTATAGAAGCAACAGCTATTCCCTTACCTAGGGAACTTACAACTCCACCTGTAACGAAAATAAATTTACTCAAAATTCTCCATCGTATATATCAATATCTGGGGGTAAATAAGTATAAAAATTTATGGTAAACTTATCATCCCGAACAAGTTATAAAAATAACCTATACGGAATTTTATTCTAGTTATAAAAGGCATGTATTGTCAATATTGAAATCCTAACCAATGTAAAATTTAATAAGCATTTTTGGTTTCCATATTTTTTATAATCTAATATGATTAATAATATTATTATTAAAAATCATAAGTGAATACGTAAAATGGATGACCTTACTAGAGAAGAAATACTAAAAATTAGTGAACTTTCATATCTGGAACTAACTGATGAAGAAATCAGTAAATTACAAAAAGAATTAAGTGATATTATTAGATATTTCACTCTTTTAAATAAATTAGACACAAAAAATGTGGAATTAACAGGCCATACTACAAAGGCACAATCCGTCATGAGAGAAGATGAAGTTCACCCCCCATTAAAAACGGAAAAAGTCATAAATAATGCTCCTCAAACCTCTGGAGAATTCATAAAAGTTCCACCCGTACTTGAGTAAAGGATATCTCTAAATGGATCTCATAACTGCAAAAGATTTAAATAATAAACTTATAAACGAAGAAATATCCTCATATGAAGTTACTAAAATGATTTTGGAGAGAATTAAAAAATCAAAACTAAACTCATACATAACAACTTGTGAAGAATCAGCTCTAAAGTCTTCTATAGAAGCTGATAAAAAATTTAGTGAAAAAAGTTCTGATATAACTCCTCTAACTGGGATACCAGTTATGGTAAAGGATAATATTTCAACAAAAAATATAAAAACCACAGCTGCATCAAAAATTTTAAAGGACTATATACCTCCATTTGATGCCACTGTAGTAAAACATCTGAAAAATGCAGGAGCAGTAATTTTAGGAAAAGGGAATATGGATGAGTTTGCTATGGGATCATCTAATGAAACTTCTTCATACGGACCTGTCCTAAATCCATGGGATACCAACAAGGTTCCTGGAGGTAGCTCTGGAGGTGCTGCTTCAGCAGTAGCTGCGGGTGAATGTTACCTTGCATTAGGCTCAGACACAGGAGGTAGTATAAGGCAACCTGCTTCTTTGTGCGGTGTTGTCGGTATGAAACCAACATACGGTCTAGTAAGCAGATATGGACTAATAGCTTTTGGTAGTTCTTTGGATCAAATTGGACCGATAGCAAGATCGGTTGAAGATTGTGGTAACTTATTAAATATTATCGCAAAAAAAGATTCATTTGATTCAACTTCTGTTACATCGCCATACGAAAATTTCACTGAAGACATACATAAAGATATAAAAAATATGAAACTGGCAGTTCCAAAAGAATATATTACAGAAAATGTTGACTCTTCTGTCAAGAATAACTTTATGGAGTCACTAAGCATATTAAGTAATTTAGGTGCTAGTATCGAAGAGATTTCTTTGCCACTTACAGAATATGCATTAGCCGTATATTATATAATTGCTCCGTCAGAAGCCTCAGCCAATTTATCTAGATTTGATGGGGTAAAATATGGAATTAGCACAAAAAATGCAAAAAATTCAACAGAATATATTAGGGAGGTAAGAGGTAGTGGATTTGGTGAAGAAGTAAAGAGGAGAATTTTGATTGGAACATATGCTTTGTCATCAGGATACTATGATGCATATTACAAAAAAGCTCAACAAGTAAGAACTTTAATTATAAATGAGTTTAATGAAGCTTTTAAAAAATTTGATGCCCTAGTCACACCAACTTCTCCGATATTGGCATTTGAGCTTGAATCAAAAAATAACGATCCTCTGAGTATGTACATGAGTGATATTTGTACCATTCCTGCAAATATTGCTGGGCTTCCTGCTATATCTGTCCCTTCCGGTATGAGTAACAACCTACCAATAGGATTACAATTTATGGGGCCTCAATTTGGAGACAAAAAAATTCTACAAATAGCTTATAATTTTGAAAAAACTGCCCAGTGGAATAAATTAAATACTTTTGAAAATGACTAAATATTTTTATAAAACAAAAAATTTATTTATATTATTCTCTATGACTTTGCTGTTATTTTTTTTATTAATTAGCTGTGAAAATGATTCGAGAAAAATTTATGACAGAGAAGATTTCATACCCATATCAGGCCCCCCTCCGATGCCAATGATTTTTGAAGGAAACTTTACTGTCTGTAAATCTAAAATTATATTCTTCTGTTTGAATTATGAGCCTGGACCAGAAAATATAGATATTTTTGGAGAAATAGTTCATGGAGGCTCTCCAACAGCGAAAACTTTGTCAGGAAAATATATGCATATAATTTTAGGTCCTGTTAGTCTTGATGATGAGAAAAAAAGTGAAGTAAACTTCTATATTGGTGATAAAGATGGTGATAGTGTCAAAGCAAATGAAAGTTGGAAATTTTCTGAAAAGTTATCTTCTCCAACAACAATTTATTTAGATCTATCATTTGATAGACTCCCTAAGAAAGAAAAATAATTTTGATTAGAAAATTAAATAATAAATCTCCCATAATACATAAATCTGCATTTATTGCGGAAAATACATACATAGTAGGTGACGTAGAAATTGGTAAAAATGTTAGTATTTGGCCTGGGGTAATAATTAGAGCTGACTCTGGAAAAATAACGATTGGAGAAGGAACAAATATTCAAGATAATTCCGTTATACACTCAGATGGAGATGCAGAAATTCAAAGTTTTATCACTATAGGTCACGGTGTAATTTGTCATGCAAAATTTATAGGTAAAAACACTCTACTTGGTAATGGATGCGTTGTAAACAATGATGCATCTGTAGGAGAAAATTCTCTTGTTGCATCTGGAAGTGTTATTACTAATAATACAATTTTTGAACCAAATTCATTGATAAGAGGAGTCCCTGGAAAAAAAATTGGTCGAGTAAATGAAAAACACATTTTTATGATTAATGCAGCTACACAATCATATATTAAGCGTATAGCACTTTATACCGAATCTGGATTAAACATTAATAAATAATCACATTTTATCTGGTTTACTCATACCCATTATATCCAAAGTGTACCCTAAAACATATCTTGAAATTTCAACTAATCTTAACCTTGATGCAGTTAAATCTTTATCTTCTTCATTTTCAGAAATAACTCTACAAGACTCATAAAATTTTTGTAACAACTTAGCAAATTCAATAGAGAAGTTTGTAATATGGTGAGTTTGCCTCAACTGACAACACTTAAGAATCACCTCTGGAAGTTGAACAATTTTTTTTATAAGATTTATTTCATCATCATGAATAAGTAAACTTAAGTCCGAATTAGAGAAATCAATTTTTTTATTTTCGGCGGTTTTTTTTATTGAACACATCCTAGCGTATGCATACTGAACATAATAAACAGGGTTTTCTGATGATTGAACCTTGGCAAGCTTAAGATCAAAATCCATCTGAGTGTCTGGTGAACGGCTTAGAAAAATAAATCTACAGGCGTCAACTCCTACTTCTTCAATTAATTCATCAATAGTTACAAGAACATTATTCCTTTTACTAAATTTTAAGGTGTCACCATCATTTTTAAAGTTAACGATTTGATTTAAGATAACCTCGAGTTTGTTATCATCAATTTTAAATGCTCTTAAGATACTGTAAATTCTGGCGACATGTGAATGATGATCTGCACCCCATATATTTATAACTTTATCAAATTTTCTAACTAAGAACTTGTTATAGTGATAAGCTAAATCTGTTCCAAAATAAGTTGGACCCCCATCTTCACTTCTGATTAAAACAATATCTTCATCTAATCCAAGATTACTACCCTTGAACCATTTTGCTCCATCCTGAAAATAAACTAAATCTTCACTTGTTAACTTTTCGACAATTTTTTGAAAAAAATCAGATTCCAGTAATGTGCTTTCATTGAACCATGAATCAAATTTAACATTCAATTTTTCTAATGTATCCTTGATGGCAGAAATCGTGGTTGATAGAGCAATAGATGTGATTTTTTCGATATTTTTATTATTAATTTCATACTTAATTATAATTTTTTTTACTAATTCAGTTACATACTCACCGGCATAACTAATTTCTTTAGCTTGATAATTTTCATCAAGGGTTTCTCTGGCTCTTTCAATAAGTGAATCGTTGAATAATCTCATTTGATTACCAGCATCATTTATATAATATTCTCTCTCAACATTATAATTAGATAATTTTAGAATATTGTATAAAGAACTACCAATTACAGCCCCTCTTGCATGTCCAACATGCAGCGGTCCTGTAGGATTCACACTAACAAATTCAAGTTGGATTTTTTGTTTTTGCCCATAGTTATTCCTAAAATAATCTAGGCCATCATTTTGAATTTTTTCTAATTCTTGATAAAAATAATTCTTCGTAATAAAAAAATTTATGAAACCGGGATGTGCAAACTCTATTTTATCTATCGAATGATTCGAATTAATATTTTTAATTAATATTTCAGAAATTATTTTTGGAGACATTTTACATGCTTTTGATAAAACTAGAGGTATATTTGTACTGAAATCTCCATGATCAGAAATCTTAGGTCTATCAATAATTACATCAAAATTATCAAGTCTTGGGATATGTCCAAGAGATTGTGATTTGGTTATTGATTCAACTAATAACCTAGATATTATTTTTTTTATCTTCATTAAGTACAAAATAGTTTACCCACATACAGAATGAATAAACACTAATAAACTAATTTAGTTCAAATTTTTATGAGTGAACCATGTCACTACCACAGCACATTGGAGACTTAATCTTTCCACATCCATCAGGGCATGTAGAAATATTTACTGTACTACCATCATCTTTGGTAATTACATCTGGAACTAAAGCCTTACCGCAAGCTGCACATGTTAAGCCATTTATTGACATTCCACAGCCAACTGAGCAAGTGTATGTTGTCATTGAATACTCCTAATTTTATTTATGTTTATAATGATACTAGATTTTACTTAAAAATAAACTTAGATTTTTATACACAAATGAATAAAAAAATATTATGAAATTAATTTATACCAAAGAAAGCATAAGGTTATTAAATAAATTACTTAGTAACAGCGATATCACAGTAACTAGAATTTTAGATCAATGTTTTGAAAGAATAAAAAAATATGGGGAAATTACTAATTCTTGGATTGAGGTTTGGGATAAGGACTCATATGATATAGCAAAAAAATTAGATAAAAATAAAAATAATAAAAATGCAAATATTCTTTTTGGTATTCCAATCGGCCTAAAAGATTTAATTAACTATAAGGATAAAAATACTTCTCAAGGAATTAAAAATTATAAATGTTTTTCAAATGAACACGCCGAAATAGTAAAAAAAATATTAGATCTTGAAATGATACCTATAGGCAAACAGAATTTAGTTGAGATCGCTTTTGGAATAACAGGGCATAACCCTTCTTTAGGTAATATTAAGAATCCTATAGACATTAAGTATATCCCTGGAGGTTCTAGTTCTGGCTCAGTGGTTTCAACAGTTACAGGCATGACTCCTATATCAATAGGAACAGATACTGGAGGATCTGTAAGAATTCCTTCAGCAATGTGCGGAGCCGTAGGCTTCAAGCCTTCATTTGGGAAATTAAGCTTAATTGGTGTAAAAACTCTTTCTGAATCATTAGATCATTTAGGAATTATCACCAATAATGTTGATGATAATAAAATTTTCTTTGAAAAAATTTTAAAACTAAAAAAAAATAACTTAAGCTTTCAAAAAAAATTAAAAATTGTAATTCCTATCAACAAAAGATTTAAAGAAATAACATCCGAGTGCGTAAAAGATAATTTTGATAATTTTGTTGATATTCTAAGCAAATCAGATATTGATATAGAATATCTTGATATGCCTTGGCTAGATCAAGGAAGAAAAATTACCTTAAGTATATTATTAGCTGAAGCTTATAATAATCATAAGGAAAAATATGAAGAAAAAAAAGTTAGCAAATATATATTAAATAGACTGGAAAACGGGAAAAATATTTCAATTAAAGATCTAAAAAATGCAAAAATGAAGAAGAAAACCTTTACTAAGAAAATGGAATCAATTTTGAGCAAATTTGATGCAATTATTTGTCCTACAATTCCAATTCAAACTCCTACTATTGATGAATCAGACCCAACTAATACTAAAAATAAAAATAATATTATTGCTGAATTTACAAGTATATTTAATCTTACAGGCCAACCATCTATTACTATACCAATGGGGAAAGATAATAATAGTTTACCTATGGGAATTATGATTTCTGGAAAAAAAAATTCAGATATAAATATTCTTAATATAGCAAAATTCTTCGAAAAACTAATAACTGAGAATGAAAAAAAAACTTAATAGATATATTTCTAGAAAATCAACACTGAATAGAAGAGGTTTTGCATGTATTGGATTAACAAACCCTCAGGATGGTGTTAACATAGGTCATGCCCTTAGAGCTGCATTATGCTTTGATGTAAGAATGATTATTTTAGAAAACCCAAGTAAAAATATTAACATAAAAAAACTACTAACAGATCCTGGTAAAACTTATAGGCATATACCTGTAATCACAACTAGTAACATTTTAGATATAGTTCCTACTGATTGTGAGATTATTGGAGTGGAATTAGATCCTAAATCAATCGACCTAAGAAAATTTCATCATCCTGAGAGAGGATGTTATATATTTGGACCCGAAAATGGATCAATTAACGAAAAATTACTAAAAAAATGTAGTTCAATTGTAAGTATACCAACTACTGTGTCGCTTAACCTAGGAATGACTGTCAATATCGCGATGTATGACAGATTATTAAAAACTCACCAATCATGAAAAAAATTAAGCGAAATAAAATATTTTATGGATGGTATATTGTTGCTGCTTCATCATTAAATAATGGAATTGCAGGCTCTGTACATTGGAAAGGTTTTACCGTATTTTTTATTCCTATTTCACAAAGTCTAGGTTTGTCATCCGCACAAACAGCAATACCTTTCGCATTATCCAGAGCTGAGAATGGACTTCTTGGGCCAATTACAGGATGGCTATTGGATAAGTATGGAGTTAAGAGATTAATGTTAATTGGTACTTTTGTTACCGGTATAGGATATATTCTTCTTTCATTTGCTAGTACATTCATGAGTTTCTTAATAATATATTTATTTGTGATTTCTTTAGGTTCAAGTACCGCATTTATGCAAGCTAGTATGGCAGCGATAAATAAGTGGTTCATCCGAAAAAGAGGTATAGCTATGTCTATCAATAATGCAGCTTTTAGATTGGGTGGTGCTTTATTGGTACCTTTATTATCTGTTTCTGTACTGAATCTAGGGTGGGAAAAATCATCTATGATTGTAGGAATTATGATTATCGTAGTCATAATGCCTTTATCTTTCATATTCAAAAAATCTCCTGAGTCTATAGGGCTATACCCTGATGGAGAAAAAATAACTTTCAAAGATAAAGATTCTAAAATATTATCTATTGATGACTGGACTACTAAAGATGCAATGAAAACGAAAGCTTATTGGTTATTAGTTTTAGCAACTATGTTTAGAATTGCAGTCCATGGAACAATATTTTTACACTTCATACCAATATTAGTTTGGAAGGGAGAGACACAACAGGCTTCAGCAAACCTAATTGGATTACTAGCTCTATTTTCAGTCCCTTTAATAATAATGTTTGGATGGCTTGGAGATAAATATGGCAGACCAAAACTACTTTTTTTATGCTATACCGCTGCTGGATTATCATTATTTTTCTTAAATCAAGCAGATTCAACAACGATGATTTTTTTAGTTTTATTATTGTTTAGTGGATCAGAGATTGGTTCTGGAATGAATTGGTCTTTGGTTGGTGACTTTTTTGGTAGAGAACATTACGCAACAATTAGAGGTTCAATGGCACCAATATATAATATTGCTCTGTTTACAATGCCAATTGCAGCAGGATGGATTAAAGATACAACGGATTCATATGAAATTGTTCTAATATCAGGTTCAATAATGCTTATATTTTCAGCAATAGTTTTTAGTTTACTCAAAAAACCCATTAAAAAAAATTATGGTCGGGGCGACAGGATTTGAACCTGTGACCTCTGCACCCCCAGTGCAACGCGCTACCGAGCTGCGCCACGCCCCGTTGTTTTAATATTTTACGAATTATTATGGATAAACATACGTTATTATTTTATATAATGAATTGATATAATTACTTTTAAAACAAAATTATAAAAATTATGAACCCTATACTTTCAGACTCCAAGAAATTATTAGATAGAATAGAACAAATTGTGAGGCGTCTTTGACCTTTCTAAAATAGACAGTAATATAAAAGTTCTGGAAAAAGAAATAAATACTGAAAACTTTTGGAATGATTCAACTAAAGCTCAAAAATTGATGCAACAACTATCCTTTATGAAGTCAGAATCTTCTAAATGGACCGAACTAAAAGAAAAAATTCATACTAATTCTAGCCTATTAATAATTGCATTTGAAGAGAATGACGAGGAATATATTTCCCAACTAATTGAAGAACAAAAAACACTTGAAAACTACTTAAATAATTTAGAAATTCAACTGCAATTACGTGATGAGTATGACAAAAACTCAGCACTATTAAGCATTAAGTCAGGAGCAGGTGGGGTTGACTCTCAAGACTGGGCTGAAATGTTATTAAGAATGTATCGTAGATGGGGAGAGTTAAGAAATTATAAAACAGATATTTTAGATTATAGTTCAGGAGATGAAGCAGGAATAAAAAGTGCAACCATAAAAATTCAAGGTGATTATGCATATGGTTATTTGAAATCAGAAAAAGGTACTCATCGTCTTGTTCGATTATCTCCCTTTGATTCAGATCACAGAAGACACACAAGCTTTGCACTAGTAGAAGTTTTACCTGAAGTAGAAAATGATGAAGAAATAAAAATAAATTCCGACGATATTAGAATAGATGTTTTCAGAGCTAGCGGCAATGGAGGTCAAAGTGTTCAGAAAAATTCTACCGCTGTTAGAATAACTCATATTCCAACTAATATTGTTGTATCAGTTCAGAATGAAAGATCTCAGTTTCAGAACAAAGAAGTGGCATTAAAAATTTTACATTCTAGGCTTCTGAATATGAGGCTTGAAGAGCAGGAAAAAGAAAGACAAAAAATTAAGGGTGAGCATGTAGCTGCAGAATTTGGTAGCCAAATAAGAAGTTATATTTTACATCCTTATAAGATGGTAAAAGACCATCGAACAAATTTTGAAACAAAAGATGCAGAATCTATTCTAAATGGAAAAATAGACAGTTTTTTAAAATCTTATCTAAATTCAAAAATTAAATAGGAGAAAAAATGAAAAAATTAAGTCATTCATTATTAATATTATTAACTATATTCTTAGTTAGTTGTAGTTCAGATGAAAATCAGAATAATAATGCTGACTGCGAAACAGAAATACAATTAGATGAAAATACAAATCAAGACTCAAAGAGTAATTTGGCTCCCTCATTATTAGAACAATACCAAGATTCAGACGATAGTAATTTTGGTGGTGAAATTAATTTATTGTGGTCTGATCCCCCAACCTTAGATCCACATTTGACAACTGATGGAAGTTCAATAGGAATTGTAGTTGAACTTTTTTCTGGTTTGGTAAAACTAAATTCTAATGAAAGCCCTCCAGTAGTAGCAGACTTAGCAGAATCTTGGAATATTAGTGAAGACGGAACTATTTACGATTTTACCTTACGCCCTAACTTAAAATTTTCTGATGGAGAATTATTAACTGCTGAAGATGTAAAATGGTCCTTTGAGAGAGCTGCTAACCCAAAAACTGGTTCTACCGTAGCTGAAGAATTTCTTGGAGATATTATTGGTATAAAAGAAATAATAAATGGACAAAAATTAACTACAGAAGGAATCTCTGTAATAAACGATCGAACTATAAGAATAAAAATAGATGCACCAAAAGCTTATTTTCTAGCTAAACTTTCGTATCCAACTGCATTTATACTAAGCAAAAAAAATGTTGAATATAAAAATAATAATTGGCTTGAATCACCCATAGGGACGGGTCCATTTATATTAAAAGATTACACCGTAGGAAAAGAAATCATATTAAACAGAAATGATAATTTTTGGGATAGAAAAGCTTATTTGGACAAAATAGTCTTTAACCTTGCAGGTGGAGTTCCAATGGCCATGTATGAAAACGACGAAATAGATATAACAGGTGTAACATTAGCAGACTTAGAAAGAGTAGAAGACAAATGTTCAGACTTAAACAATGATCTTGTTACTATACCTCCAAGGCATGCAATAACTTATATTGGATTTAACACTAATAAAGCTCCATTTGATGATATTAAGTTTAGACAGGCATTAAACCATGCTATAGACAAGCAACTTATTGCTGATCAAGTTTTTTCAAATTTAGTTATTCCAGCAGATGGCATAATCCCCCCAAATTTTCCTGGTTATTCAGAAAAAATTTCTTCTTTAAGATTCAATTTAGAAAAAGCAAAGTCATTATTAGCTGAATCTAAATATGCCTCATATAATAGTGATTCAAGTGGACCTGAAATTGATACTAGCAAAATTCCACGAATAACCTTAACTATACCTGGTACAGGGGGATCTGTAGGTTTCACCACTGAAATAATTGCTGACATGTGGAGAGAAAATTTGGGTATAGATATAAATATTCAGCAAGTTGAATGGGCTACTTATTTGCAAGATTTACATAAAGGCAGATTACAAGCATGGAGCGGTTTGGCATGGGAAGCTGATTATCCTGATCCCCAAACATTCATAGATGTTCTATTTAGATCAGATAGTTCCATAAACTATGGATCATATAATAATAAAAATGTAGATGATTTTATTAATCAAGCTCAGGTTGAACAAGATACTAAAAGTAGATATGAGTTGTATAATCAAGCAGAACAAATAATCATAAATGAAGCACCATGGATCCCTTTATGGTGGGGTACAGACTCAATATCATTAGTGAAGCCAAGAATTAAAAATCTTAAGTTCTATTCTCTTAGTGTATCTAGATTTAAGGATGTATGGATTAAAGATAACTGATGTTTATTTATATACTCAGAAGAATATTATGGACACCAGTTTTACTAATAATATCAACTTTTTTTGTTTTTTTTATGGGTACTGTTGCACCAGGAGATCCAGCTGAACTGAAACTAGGAAACAAAGCAACTCCAGAAAGAATAGAAAAATTGAGAGATGAGATGGGATTGAATGAACCATTATCAACTCAGTATATTAAATATATTTCGAAAGCCATAAAGGGTGATTTTGGTGAGAGTTACACATATTCTGGAAAAAAAGTAAGCACAATAATAGGACCTAAATTACTTGTCACTCTTCAACTAAATCTAATTGCTTCTTTTTTAGCTATACTAATCGGTATACCTTTAGGTTTTTATGCTGCTAAAAATCATAAGACTAAACTAGACCCACTAATAGTTCTTAGCAGTTTGATCATCTATGCAATTCCTGTATTCCTTATAGCCCCATTATTAATTTTATTTTTTTCAGTAAATCTTAATTGGCTACCTGCTTCAGGGTGGGATGGTATTTTTTCTTACTCAGCTATTCTTCCTACATTAACTGTTGGCATACCCGGCTCAGCCATATATATTAGGCATATGAGGTCTAGTACCTTAAATGTAATTAATGAAGATTACGTTAGAACAGCTTATTCTAAAGGATTAACTAATTTTCAAATTACTACTAAACATATAATTCGAAATGCTCTACTTCCTATTTTGACTTTGCTTGGTTTTACTATAGCAGGAATATTTAGTGGTTCATTAATTGTTGAAATTATTTATGGTATTCCTGGGGTAGCCAGATTGTCATTAGATGCAATTTTTCAGAGAGATTTTCCTATACTTACAGCTTTTGTAATGATAGGTTCTGTGTCATTGATTTTTGCAAATTTAATTATTGATTTGGCATACTCATTCATAGATCCAAGAATAAGATTAAGTGAAAAAAATTGAATATTTTAGAAAAAATACAAAAGTTTAGAAATAAAATTTTTGAAAGAAAACTAATATCTATATGTATATTCTTTATACTTACAATTTATCTTATTGGAATATTTGCACCCTTATTAGCTACTCATGATTATAATTCAATAGATTTATATAATACCCAAAGTTCTCCATCAAAAGAAAATATTTTAGGTACTGATAAACTTGGTAGAGATATTTTCAGCAGGGTAGTATGGGGAATACAGACTACAGTGATAATAACCTTTACTACTTTATTGACTGGAACTTTATTATTAGGTGTATCTATGGGTTTAATTAGTGGATATTTTAGAGGAAAAACCGATGTTTTTGTAATGCGTTTGGGTGAAATTGTATCTTCCTTTCCAGAAATTTTCTTAATTATTTTGTTAGCTGCAACTATAAGGCCAAGAATAGTTGAATTTATCTATAATTTAGAAGATAAATTAAATTTATCCGGACTGGCAAATTCAGGAATTATTGATTATTTTGTAGTTGGTATAGCTTTATTACCTCTAAGTTGGTTTGGAACTATGAGACTAATAAGAGGACAAGTACTTGTTGTTAGAGAATTAGAATACATTCAAGCTTCTCAAGCAATGGGAACATCAAATTTTCGAATTATATTTTTTCACGTTTTACCTAATGTAATTAGTCCAGTAATAGTTTCTGCAAGTTTTGGAATAGGAGCAATAGCATTATCTGAAGTTGTATTAAGTTTTTTTGGAATAGGCGTTCAACCTCCAAAACCTAGCCTAGGAGTGATGATTAATGACGTAACTTCTAGAGGAGTTACAAGTGTATCAGTACTTAGAAACCATCCTGAGCAATTACTTCCTCCAATTATCATTATCTGGATATTGATTCTATCTTGGAACGTTGTTGGAGATTATATCAATGAAAAGATGAACCCAAGGTAGAAATTTTATCGTTTAGTATACTGAGGAGCCTTTCTAGCTCTCTTAAGTCCATACTTTTTACTTTCTTTCATTCGTGAATCACGAGTTACTAATCCAGCATCTTTAAGTGGTTTTTTAAGAGATTCATCCATAACAATTAAAGCCCTTGTTAGGCCATGCGAAAAAGCACCTGCTTGACCTGCATTACCACCACCGTGAGTCTTAGCTACTACAGTAACCTTGTCTAATAACTTTGTAATTTTTAAGGGTAAAGTGGCAATTTTTTTCCATGAATCAACTGTAAAAAAATCATTCATAGGTTTATCGTTTATTGTTGAATTTCCAGGAGTATTATAAACCCTTACCCTAGCAACAGAAGTTTTTCTTCTCCCTGTACCATAAAAATATTTTTGATCTTTCAATGAATTTTCTCCGTATAATTATTATTTAGTTGAATCTTCTTTAGATTTATTTGCTTTAGACTTGGTTTTAGTTGCCTTAGCCTTGGTTGTAGTTGCCTTAGCCTTGGTTGTAG
This sequence comes from Dehalococcoidia bacterium, assembly GCA_002728715.1. Classification (GTDB taxonomy): domain Bacteria; phylum Chloroflexota; class Dehalococcoidia; order Lucifugimonadales; family Lucifugimonadaceae. The sequence continues at coordinate 11,050 of PBVQ01000006.1, read as the reverse complement.
TTGCCTTATCCTTGGTTGTAGTTGCCTTAGCCTTGGTTGTAGTTGCCTTAGCCTTGGTTGTAGCGACACTGTCTTCATTTTTATTAGAGGTCACGCTAGATGATGTATTATTTTTCTTTTTTGAAGATTTAGCTGAAGCGACACCAGAAGATAAGGTTTCTTTTTTACTAATTAGTCTGTTTTCAGTTCCCAATAATTGTGCAGAGTGAGGATGATTGGAGTCATCATATATTTTCAAGCGCTTAAGCATTTTACTTGATAATTTATTTTTCGGTAGCATTCCCTTTACTGCCAGATGCAAAACTTTATTAGAAGGCATTCGATTATAAGGAATTTTTTTTATATTACCAGGATATTGGCTATGCCGTGTGTAAAATTTCTGTTCTGATTTCATACCAGTAACTTTTATGCCTGACGCATTAATAACAACTACATAATCACCAGTTAGCATGTGGGGTACATAGTTAGGTTTATGTTTACCCATAAGCATAGTTGCAATTTTTGATGCAAGAATTCCTAGTGTTTGACCATTAGCATCTACTACTTTCCAGTCATTAACTATATTTTTTGCACTTGGATTATATTGTTCAATTTTTTTTGACATAAGTTACTATTTTAACTAATTTAGCACAACTTTGAAACAGTTTTTTCCCCAGGTAATCCACATTCTAGTGCATACTTATATAAAATATTAGATAAAGTTATGCCTTTAGGAGATATCACAAATGACGCCTTTCCCCTTTTTGGATTTGATAATTGATCCTCAAATACCTCAAATTTATCAATACCTACTGAAATTCTATACATTGATCCTACTATTCTTCTGATTTGTTGATGAAGAAATGAGTTTGCTGTTATTGTAAAAAATATAACATTTTCTTTAGAAATAACTGATGTGCTAAATACCTCCCTTTTAGTAAAAGCGTTTTTCGGAACCTTAGAACTAATGAATGATGCAAAATCATGTTTTCCTACTAATTTTTTAGATAATAATTTCATAATATTAATATCAATTTTCTTCTTAACTTTAGTAACATGTTGTCTATAAAGAACAGATAAATCTTTGCTATCACTTAATTTATAAGTATATGTTCTAGATATAGCATCACCTCTGGGATCAAAGTTATTATTTTTTACCTGATGAATACAAATTATTTCCACATCATCACTTAAGTAAAAATTTATGGCATCAATCATATTTTGTGTCGTCATAGATGTATTGACATTAAAAGTCCCTACTTGAAAATAAGCATGAACGCCAGAATCCGTTCTACTTGATAATTTGACTCTTATTTTAGCTGAAAAAACTTTTGAAATAGAATATTCAAGGTCCCCCTGAACAGTTCTCACATTACTTTGTAATTGTGAACCACAAAAAAAAGTACCATCATACTGCAAACGAAAACTAAATTGCATAATACTAACTTTTTAAGATACTAGTTCTATTATTGCCATTTCAGCTGCATCACCAGCGCGTGTTCCTATTCTACTTATTCTGGTATACCCACCAGGCCTATCTTTATACTTAGGACCAATTTCATCAAAAATTTTTTTTACAACTTTGGGATCTGTTATAAAAGATGCAGCTAAGCGCCTATCATTTAATGTTCCCTTTTTACCATAAGTAACCATCTTTTCAGCAATGGGTCTAATTTCTTTTGCTTTATCAATAGTAGTTTTAATATGACCATTTCTTAGAAAATCAGTTACGAGATTTCTAAAAAGTGCTTTTCTTTGGCCAGTTGGTCTACCAAATTGTCTACCAGTAACTTTATGCCTCAACTGAATTCTCTCCATTTTCATTAGGCAAATAATTATATTCTGCCAATTTGTCATATAATTCATCAAGTGATTTTTGACCAAAATTTCTAATTTTCAAAACATCTCCTTTTGGCATCATTAATACTTCACCAACACGATTTATATTTGCCCTCTTCAGACAATTAAGTGTTCGTGCTGATAAATCTAGAGTTTCAACTAATGTATTGAATATTTCAGGTGATACTCCAGGTAGTGTTGGAGCATCCGATTCTTCAAGCTTTTTATCAAATTGTGTGAACAGATAAAACTTATCCATTAATTGATTACTAGCTGATTGTAAGGCATCAAGTGGCGAGATAGTTTTATCAGTCCAAACTTCTATTACTAATTTTTCTAAGTCTGAATTTTGCCCAACGCGAGTTGGTTCAACCTCAAAATTAACTTTTCTCACAGGGGAGAAAATTGCATCTACAGGCAAAACACCTATTGGTAATCCTTCATCGTTACTTCCTACTAAATATCCTGTGCCTTGATCAACATTAAATTCAACAGATAATCTTGCCTTTTCATTATCTAAGGTTGCAAGGTGATGATCAGGGTTAACTATTTCGAAATCTGAAGTAGCCATTATATCGCCAGCTTTGATTTCCCCTTCTCCTGATACATCTAGCCTGAGCCTTCCAGGCCTATCAGTAAGAGATTTAATCCGTACTCCCTTTACATTAAGAATAAACTCTACGATACCTTCTCGCATATTTTCAAGAGTAGAGTATTCATGCTGTATACCATCTATTTTTATCCAAGTTATAGCTGTACCTGAAAGAGAATTTAATAATATACGTCGTATAGGGTTGCCTAAAGTTACACCCCAACCCTTTTCAAGAGGCTGCACAATAAATCTACCGTAAGACTCACCATTTTCTTCATCGACAATGGATAAACCAGGTACCTCTAATTCAGATGGTGGAAGTTCATCCTGAGGTGTTATACCATACATTCTTTCTAACATTATTTTCTACCTCCTAGAGTAGTATTCTACAATTTGCCTTGTATCGATTACCATTTCCACATCTGATAAGTTGGGAGCTGATGATACTTGTCCAATATAATTTTTTTTGTCTAAGTTTAGCCAAGATGGGACTCCGCTTTCAGATTTGGAAGCACCCTCTATATTTTTATATAATTCTGTTGTTTTAGATTTTTCTCGCCATGAAATGTTATCTCCTTCTTTTACTTCATATGAAGGTATATTAACTTTCTTTGAGTTAACTTCTATATGACCATGATTTACTATCTGTCTTGCTTGTTCTCTGGTATGAGCAAAACCTAGTCTGTAAACAACGTTGTCTAATCTGCTTTCAAGGATTTGCAATAATTTGTCACCAGTAATTCCTTCCAGCCTTGATGCTTTTCTATAATAGTTTCTAAACTGTCTTTCTAATATTCCATAGATAAATCTAGCCTTTTGCTTTTCTCTAAGCTGCATGCCGTAATCTGATAGACGTCTTTCAGAATTAGATCCTCTTGATTTTTTTGAATTTTGTTTATCATTTTTGAGCGGAAGCCCAAACCTTCTATTTTTTTTATTTTTAGGTCCTATGTATCTTGCCATTTATTTACCTGTATTCACTATTTTTTATACTCTTCTCTTTTTTGGAGGTCTACACCCATTATGAGGAACAGGTGTAATATCTTTTATAGATATCACTCGTATACCAGCTCCTTGTAAAGCTCTAATTGCTGATTCTCTTCCTGCACCTGGTCCCTTAACCATTACATCAACAGTTTTCACACCATGTTCCATTGCAGTTTTTGCTGCAGTTTCACCTGCTTTTTGAGCGGCGAAGGCGGTAGATTTTCTAGACCCCTTAAATCCCTCAGCTCCAGCACTACTTTGTGATACCACATTCCCTTGAGGATCAGTAACGGTAACAAGAGTATTGTTAAACGTTGCACTTATAAATGCTTGTCCTTGGGGAACAAATTTTTTTTCTCTTTTTCTACTTCTTTGTCTAGGCATAATTAATTCCAATCATAAAATATTATAAATACTAATGAGCAGCAACTTTCTTCTTTCCAGCAACTGTTTGTCTTCTTCCACGTTTAGTTCTAGCATTAGTTTTGGTTCTTTGTCCTCTGACAGGTAGTCCTTTTCTATGCCTTGAACCCCTAAACGTTTGAATATCTGTTAATCTTCTAATATTAAGTTGAACCTCTCTTCTCAAATCACCTTCAACTAAAATACCAAGTCTTTCTACGGCACTCCTAATTCTCGTTAACTCTTCATCTTGTATGTCTTTCACCCTAGTATTAGGATCTATTCCTACTTCAGAAACTATTTTTTTTGAGCTTGTTTTTCCTACACCATAAATAGATGTTAATGCAATCTCAATTCTTTGGTTGTCTGGAATGTTTACCCCTGCAACTATTGCCATTGTTATTCCTTATCCTTGCCTTGATTTTAATCGAGGGTTGTTTTTGTTGATTACGTAAACTTTACCTTTACGCCTTACTACTTTACTTCCCGGGTGTTTAGCTTTTACAGATGCTTTTACTTTCATATATTTTTCCTTTATTTAAATCTATAGGTTATTCTTCCTCTTGTAAGATCATATGGAGAAAGTTCAACTAATACTTTATCTCCTGGTAAAATTCTTATAAAATTTTTCCTTATCTTTCCAGAAGCATGCGCCAACACCTCGTGCCCATTAGCAAGTTCGATCTTAAAAACAGCGTTCTTAAGAGCTTCGTTTACTAACCCCTCAACTTCTATTGCTTCTTTTTTTGCCAAGATTACCTTTCTATTCTTTCGTTAAAATTTCTGGACCATTATCAGTGACTGCTACTGTATGTTCAAAGTGACATGATAGCTTCCCATCCTCAGTAACTACAGTCCATCCATCATCTAATTGTTTAGTTTTCCATGTTCCTGCATTGACCATTGGTTCAATTGCCAAAACAAGACCTTTAACTATCTCTATTCCAACGCCTGGAGGACCAAAATTAGGGACTTGGGGAGGCTCGTGTAGTTCTTTACCTACACCATGCCCAACATATTCTCTTACTAGCTCATATGAACTATCAATAACATACTTCTCTATTGAGTGCGATATATCTCCGATTCTATTCCCAACGCGACAAGATTCTATACCTTTTGATAGCGACTCTCTTGTAACATCAATTAGTTTCTGTTTTTTATGGGTAGAAGAACCAGCAATTTGAGATATGGCATGATCGCTGTAGAACCCATCTACTATAGCCCCACAATCCATTGTGACTATATCGCCTGACTGAATCTTTCTATCACTAGGTATCCCGTGAACAATTTCTTCATTAATTGATATACAAGCTGTAGCTGGAAAACCATACAAACCCAAGAATGCCGGCTTAGAGTTTTCAGATTCTATAACTTTACGGGCTATAGAATCTAACTCTTTTGTTGTTATACCAGGTTCAAGAGCTTCGAATGATTTTCTTAATGCTTTAGCAACAATCCTACCTGCTTCTCGCATAATATCAAGTTCTTCATCCGTTTTAATTATAGCAGTATTGCTAGGCTTTACACTACCATATAAATCATTTTTATAATTACTATTTGAATTTGAATTTGTCATAAAGTCTTATACCTCTAAAAATTTAGAAATTTCTTGGAAGATTTCATCTTCAGGTCTATGGGCGTTAATATCTACTAAATTAACATCTAAATCCTTGTAATAATTAACAACAGGGAAAGTATCTTCTTTGTAAACTGAAATTCTTCGAGCTACTGATTCAGGATTATCATCTTCTCTAATTTTTATAGAACTGTTATCACAATACGAATTTATGCATGTTATTTCATTTATTTCATCTGGAAATTTTAATTTATATGGAGTCTGACACGATACACAAACTGCTCGATTTGAAAGCCTACTAATTAGTTCTTTATCTTCAACATACATGTGTAAAACAAGCGAAATTTCTTGTTTATTTTCTATCAATTTTTTATCTAAGGATTCAGCTTGAGAAATATTTCTAGGAAATCCATCAATTAAGTTCTTTGAATCCAGATCACCTAAACTAGTCACAATCATCTCAATTATATATTTATCTGGTACTAGATCACCATTATTCATATAAGACTTTGCAATTTGACCTAATTCAGATTCTGATTGTACTTCTTTACGGAGCATATCTCCAGTTGAAATATACTCATAATCATAACTGTCAACTATTTTCCGAGCCTGAGTACCTTTGCCGGCTCCGGGCGGACCCAATAAAATCACATTCATTTACAGTACCTCAATTACTTAACAAAGCCCTCATAATTTCTCATAAGTAGCTGAGATTCAAGTTGCCTCATAGTATCCAATGCTACCCCGACCATGATTAACAGGCTTGTACTTTGAAGAATAGTAGTTGCATTAGGAAGATTTGTTATCAACTGAGCAATAAATGGAATGATAGCAACAAAACCCAGAAACAATGCTCCTCCCCAAGTAATTCTAAGAACCACCCTCATCAAGAATTCTTTAGTAGGAGGGCCAGGTCTTATCCCTGGGACAAAACCTCCATTTTTTTGAAGATTTTCAGCTATATTTTGCTGGTTATGAACAACTAATGTATAGAAAAAAGTAAAAACTACAACTAATAAAAATACTGCTATCCAATATATGGAACTTGTAGGACCAAAAGAGTTTAGAAAAAAGTTTGCTATGGTCGATATAAAGCTTCCTGATCCATCATTAAAATAACTAGCTACTACTGAAGGAAATATCAATATTGAAAATGCAAATATTAGAGGTATCATTCCTGCTGCATTAACCCTTAGAGGGATACTAGTTGCACCAGACTGCCTATACATTTGACCGCCTCTAAAAACACTCCTACCATACTGTACGGGTATTTTTCTTTGTGCTTCTGCAAAATAAACAATTAGATAAATTATTACTACAGCAATTACAACTAACATAACTACTTGGAAAGTTTGTTCACGAAGTAGCCATAATTGACCTACAACTTGAGGCAAAGTGGACACTATTCCTGCAAAAATTATCATAGAAATACCATTTCCAATACCTTTTTCCGTCACTAGTTCACCCATCCAAACAAGCAACATTGTTCCAGCCGTCATTGCAGTCAATATAGCTATTGTATTAAGGGTATCAGAACCCCCAAATCCAATACCTGATATAGCAGACCCACTCTGAGATAAAAAACCACCAGCAAATAAATTTAATTGACCATAACCTTGAAGAAATGCCAAAGGGACAGTAAGATAGTGGGTATATCTATTGATTGCTTGCCTACCAGCATCTCCCTCCTGGGAAAGATTCTTTAATGTAGGAATTATTGGAGTTAGAATCTGCAATATAATAGATGCAGTGATATATGGATATACACCAAGAGCAGCTATAGAAAGATTTCTTAGTGCACCACCTGAAAAAAGATCTAAAAAACCAAGAAGAGGATTAGCTTCAAAAGCTGCCGCTAAAGCATCTCTATCAACACCTGGCACAGGCACATGAGCAAAAAATCTAAACAAAACAAGTATAAACAAAGTAAATAATATCCTGTATCTAAGATCAGGAATTCCCCAAGCATCTACTGCAGCCTTAAATAATGCTGGTATAGGTGATTTTGTACTTTGATTAGTTGAGGTTGTCATAAATTATTTTTTTTTCTTTTCATCTATATCTATAATAGTAACAGAGCCTCCTAAGGACTCTATTTGTTCTTTTGCGGACTTACTAAAATGATCTGCTGTAATATTTAACTTTTTAGTTAATTTACCACTAGCTAAAATTTTAAGTTTATTATTTTTATTTTTAAGGATTTTTTTCTCTAATAATATGTCTATAGAAATATTATCTCCGTCATCAAACTCGTTCAATGTTTCTAGGTTTACAATAGAGTATTTTGTCTTAAAAATATTATTAAAACCTCTCATATGAGGTAATTTTTTTATTAGTGGTAACTGTCCTCCTTCGAAAAGGAATGGAACACTTCCTCTTTGTTTTTGACCTTTACTACCACGACCTGAGTATGTACCACTACCTGAGCCATTTCCACGTCCTACTCTTTTTCTATTTTTTTTATTTGATTTTAGTTGATGTAATGCTGTCATATTAAATCCTAATTATTTACCTATTTATTAACTTGCTCAACTGTAACTAAATGGCTTACTTTTTTTATCATACCCATGATATTTGCAGTATCTTCATGGTGTCTTACATGATTAATTTTTCTTAAACCAAGAGCTTTTAGGGTTGCCTTTTGATTAGGCTTTATTCCTATTGAACTTCTTATTTGCTTGATTATTATTTGAGACATTTTTATCTTATACCTCTCTTCTTTTAGAAATTACAGTCTTAGGATCTCTTAATTGTTCTAATGCTGATAAAGTAGCTCTAACTATATTTATGGTATTTGATGATCCAAATGTTTTAGATAAGACATCAGTCACACCGACAGCTTCTAAAACTGCACGAACTCCTCCACCAGCAATTACTCCAGTTCCGGGTGCAGCTGGTTTGAGTAAGACTTTTGAACCTGAAAACTTTGTAGTTATTTCATGAGGTATCGTAGGGCCATTTAATGTTATTTTATTCATATTTTTTTTCGCGTAAATAGTTCCTTTTCTTACTGCGTCAGGAACTGCTGCTGCTGATCCCAAACCTGCTCCAACATTCCCATTTCCATCACCGACAACAACCATGGCATTGAATGTTAAGTTTCTACCACCCTTAACTACCTTTGAAACTCTACGAATCTTTATTACCCTTTCGATGAACTGAGATTCCTCTTGGTTTCTTTGCCTCCTGCGCCTAGATCTACCTTGACGAGGATTATTTTTATCATTTTTTTGTATTTTGTTAGTATCTGTAGCCATCTTAAAAAATTAATCCTTTTGACCTTGCTCCATCAGCAAGTGCTTTGACACGGCCGTGAAATTTATAACCAGCCCTGTCAAACACAACTTTTTTTACTCCAACTGTTTTTGCCTTTTGGGCTAAGTCTTCACCTACCTTAGCTGCTAAATCAATCTTTGATTTTTTTTCATCTAAACTTAATGAAGATGAAGCAACCAATGTAGTACCTTTTTCATCATCTATTATTTGTGCATGTATATGTTTATTACTTCTAAAAACAGAAAGCCTAGGTTTATCTGATAAGCCAGTTATTTTTTTTCTGACTCTCCTATGCCTTATATATCTACCTCTAGTATCAAATTTCTTATTCCCCATATTATTGAGTACCTCCTACTGCTGTTTTACCAGCCTTCCTTCGAATCACTTCATCTGTATATTTAATTCCTTTTCCTGTATAAGGGTTAGGTGGTCGAAATTTTCTGATTATTGCTGCTTGTTGACCAACAGATTGCTTGTCTGGTCCAGTAATAATGATTAAATTTTGGCCCTCTGCCTTTAGTTGATTTTTTTCCAAAGGATCTATTTGTATTGGGTGTGAAAAACCAACATTTATTTCTAACCCTTTTCCTTTTTGCTGAACCCTATAACCAGTACCAATTAATTCAAGTCTTTTTTCAAAACCTTCATTACACCCGATAACCATATTATTAATAAGGCTTCTTGATAACCCATGAAGAGCCTTTATATTTGGATCATCACTTGATCTTTTTACAGCTATATCATCAGAAGAAATATCTACAGTTATTTCTTCTGGCAAAATATATTCCAAGGTGTCTTTTTTACCATTAACTGTAAGGATGTTTGTATTTAATTCTACTTTCATTCCTTCAGGAATTTTAATTATCTGTTTTCCTATTCGAGACATATGTTACTCATACTCCTTAAGTATAAAATATTTACCAAACATAAAATAATAATTCTCCACCTAAACCTTGATTTCTTGCATCGTGACCAGTCAATATGCCCTTAGAGGTAGACAATAAGGCAGTAGCGATACCTCCAAAATATCTTGGTATTTCATTTTTACCAACATAAACTCTAAGACCTGGCTTACTGACACGCTTTAAGCCCGCAATTGCGGGTGTGTTACCATCAAAATATTTTAATTTAACATTAAGAACTTTTTCTGATACTATATCTCCCTTTGAATTCATATCTGCAATAAACCCCTCTTTTTTAAGAATCTCAAGTATAGATTTCTTGATTTTTGAGTTAGGTATTTCAACATTCTCGTGCCTTGACATAGTGGCATTTCGAATTCTTGTAATCATATCTGCAATAGGATCGTTAATTGACAATTTACAAACTTCCTTTTCTTACGCCAGGAAGCTCACCTTCCAAGGCTAGTTTTCTAAAAGTAATCCTAGACAAACCAAAATATCTCATATAACCTCTTGGCCTCCCAGTAACAGAGCATCTGTTTCTTAATCGATTAGGAGAAGAGTTTTTTGGTAATTTTGACAGCTCCTGCCTTGCAGAAAACCTTTCTTCAGGTGTAAGTTTCATATCTAGTGAAGTTTTTCTTAATTCAAGACGTTTTTGCATATGGGAATCCACAAGCTTTTTTCTCTTTTTTTCTCTTTCTAACATAGATCTTTTAGCCAAAAAATTCTCCTAATCTATTAATCTTCTTGTTTTACAAATGGCATACCTAATAATTCGAATAATCTCATACCTTCTTCATCTGAATTAGCTGAATTAACCAAAATTATCTGTAAACCTCTCATTTTATCAATTTCATTATAATCAATTTCCGGGAAAGTAGACTGATCTCTCATACCTAAGGAATAATTTCCTTTACCATCAAAACCTGATCTCTTAATTCCTCGGAAATCTCTCACCCTAGGTAGAGCAATATTAACCAATCTATCGTAAAATTGCCACATCCTTTTACCTCTTAGGGTTACGCTGGTTCCAATTACTGAACCTTCTCTTAGTTTAAAATTAGCAATTGACACCTTAGCACGATTTTGCTTGGGCTTTTGACCTGTTATTTTCATCAGATCATTATTGGCAGCATTGAGAGCTGAATTGCTGTCAAGCGCTTCCCCTATTCCAATATTTACAACTATTTTCTTGATAGTAGGGACTTGCATTGGGTTCTTATAACCAAATTCCTTTTTTAGTACAGGTACAACCTCGTCCGTGTATATTTTTTTCACCCTTGGAACATCTGATATGGGTTTAGAGGCTTTTTCTACTTTTTTAGTAATAGAAATTTTTTTAGATTCAGTAACTTTTGTAGTAGTTTTCTTTGCTGCAGTTTTCTTTGCTGTAGTTTTCTTTGCTGCAGTTTTCTTTGCTGCAGTTTTCTTTGCTGTAGTTTTCTTTTTATCTTCTACCACTCTTCACCATCCTTACTTTTGAACCATCTTCCA
>PBVQ01000005.1 GCA_002728715.1 Dehalococcoidia bacterium | reverse complement strand
TTCCAGCCTCTGGTAAGTTGATAAAAGAAGAATCGGTAAGAATGAGAATAAAATCTCCGAATCTTGAGTGTATGAATTAATAATATCTAATACATACCTCCCCCCCTACTAACTCCAACTACCAACCAACTAACACTCAGCACTCTAACTTCCTCCATGTATATATGATTAGAGCCATGGTTGTATCGGCAGTCACACATCTGTTACTACGTTGTTACTAAGTGTTACTAAGCAAAAAAATGCAGAGTTAATTTCTCGTATGGTGTCTATATGGTGTCTAATTTTAGAATTAAGGGATTTTAGGGGAGAATTATCTTGAGTTTGATTTGTTCTTGGTGGAGCCTGCGGGACTCGAACCCGCTACCTCCTGCTTGCAAAGCAGGCGCTCTCCCAGCTGAGCTAAGGCCCCAGTAACATTCTGCTCTAGTAATGATAACAAATCTTTATTTATAGTTTCTAATCAAACACAGCAATAATTACTTATTATTTTAGAATATTTATAATATACTAGCGAAAAAATCACCTACACAAGAGAGAAAACGAATATGAAAATAGTCAAGATAACATCAACACCTTTATCGATTGGAAAATCATTAGTAAGAATTGAGACTGATTCTGGTATCACAGGTTATTCAGAAGCTTTTTCTAGTAATGCACCAAGCTCAAATGGTAAAAGTTCAATTATATTTGATACGTATCTTGAAGAATATATAAATCCTCTACTTATAGGAGAAAATCCACTTGAGATTGATCGACATTGGGAAACATTAGCACTTGGGAAGAGCGATAAATTATACAAATTACCAGCACAAATTGTGGGTACAATTGATATTGCTTTATGGGATATATTAGGAAAAGAGACAGGCCAGCCAATTCATAGGCTAATGGGTGGACCTGCAAGAAAAAACATTCCCCTATATTGGAGTGTTGGTTCTGGATGGAAAATGAATCCAGAAGATATGCTAAATAAAGTAAAAGAAGGATGGAATCAAGGATTTAGAAAATTCAAGATTAGGATGGACTGGAAAGGTTGGAGACAAGATATAGATCCAAATAAGGACTTTGATATGTTTAAGTTGGTTAGAGAATTTTTATCTAATGGTGAATACCTTGGTTTTGATGCTAATAATGGCTACTCAGTAAGCACAGCAATACAACAGGGAAGAAAATTTGAAGAATTAGGAATCGATCATTTTGAAGAACCTATACCTCATTATGATTTAATGGGACTAAAACAGATTTCAGATTCTTTGGATGTAGCTGTTTCTGCTGGTGAACAAGATTCGTACAGATGGTGGTTTATAAATTTAATACATCTTGGAAACCCAGACATATTGCAACCTGATATTCTTACAGCGGGTGGACCTTCGGAAATAAAAAGAATATATCATATTGCTGAAACTTATAATAAACCAATTATGCCTCACAGCCCTCAAGCAGGATTAAACTCCCTCGCTTCTTTGAATGTATATGCTTCAATTCAAAATGCAACACGACCTCACGAGTTCTCAACAGAATTTTCTGGTCCTTTAGATGATATAGCTGAATTATATGGAGAAGATATAATTCCAAAAAATGGCAGCATATCATTAAGTGAAAAGCCAGGTTTAGGAATTGAAATAAACGAAAAAGCAGTAACAAAAATGACAAAAAACTAACCAATAAATAATTATCTTATTTATAATTTAAGTTCATTCCTGGGTCGTCTAATGGTAGGACAGAGGACTTTGAATCCTCTAATCCTGGTTCGAATCCAGGCCCGGGAGCCATGAAATAATGTAAAAAGCGGTCCTAATAGGCCGCTTTTTATTATAGATATAAAGTTATTTCTTAAATAACTTTACGTCATATCCAGGATTTAGTATTTCTAAAGCACGTTTCGCAACAAAATCTTTTCTAAGTTCAATCTCTTTAAAATCTTTAGCAATTATATTACTTGAAATCCAATCAAGGGTAATTGGCTCTTTTTGACCCCCAGCACCTTCAATATGACCATTTAAAAGAGAATTTATCCCAATGTAATTACACTTGGAAGTTATGACATCTAAGTATGAACTAATAACATTTTTTTCCATCTCTTGGAATGAGGCTGAATTCCAAAAAAAATCAAATTTCATATCTATTTTTTCTAAAAGCCATGGAGGTATAACTAAGATTTTACCTTTTATATCTTTTTCATCAATATTACTCATTTCAATTGCTTGAGAATAATCAATGATCCTATCCGGAAATATAGATCTTAGATATTCAGTTGCAATATATAAGACAGGAGGTATGTCTACAAAACAATAAGTTTGGTTTGAATCTGATAATTTGAGTATAATTTCTGCAAATTTTCCATGCCCACCACCAATTTCGATAATACTATTAAATTTATAAATATCAGCAGAAGTGCTTAAGAGGAACACTTGGGCTAAATGAGTGATGAAATCAAGAGTAAATTCATGCATATTATCATCATAAACTTCCTTGATTCCAGCACTGCTTTCGGTAAGTTTTTCAATATGGTTTTTTATTTCATTATTTGTTGATAGTAACTCTTTGATAGAAAAAATTAGTTGGTCATGTTCATATTTTCTAAGATTATGTTCAGCTTTTATTTGCTTAGTATAAAAAGAAGATATTTGACTAAATATTGGAAACTTATGTAAAAGCTTTAATATATTTATTTTGGCTGAATTATCACTGTAAATATCGGGTAAAACTGGCCTAATTTGTCCATGCCCTTTGGAAATCTCCCAATCATCTCTAAAGTTCACTAAACCAACATTTTTTATACGATCATGTATTCGTTTAACATATCCTTGCCAGTAAGGGGTAGGACGATAAATTTCTGGTGCTGAATCCATATCTTGCATAAGTTTTTGTAAAAGATCTGGATTATCCTTGATATTCATTTAATTTCCAAACTTTGTGATGGGCAATCATATAGATATTATACTTATATTTTTAAGTATTATAGGGGATGAAATACTCATCCCCTATAATTGTAACTATTCTATTGACCCGGACCTTGACCTGGACCACCCGGTGTTGATGGAGCATTACCAGGACTTGGAGGTCCACCATCTCCTCCAACATTTATTGATGGAATAAATGATTCAAATCCTATTCCACCACCTTTTTCTAATTCTTCAGCATTTTGTATAGCACCAGTTATGACTTCTAGAACACCAAATTCGGCCTGTCTATCTAGATCTCTAACTTGCTTCTCTAGCGATTCTAGTTGGTCTTTAAGAGTAGCCTGTTGCTGGTACAAAGAATCAAGAGCTGCAAATTTTTCTTCAATTTGTTGATCTAACTCTTGTGCTTGAGCTTCCAAAGGAGCCATCTTTTCTTCCATCAAAGATTCTCTGGAATCATCTAAAGCTTTCAATTGTTTTTCGAATTCTTCTTCAAAAGCATCTTCGATGTTGTCTATTTCATCTTCAAGAGCGTAATACTTATCATCTAACTCTCTTCTTTGTGCTTTTAAAATGTCTTCCTGTTCATCACGGAAATCTTCCATTCGAATTTGAACTGCACGTTGTTCTTCTTGTGCCCATGTGTCTAATTCTTGCCATAGTGGATCAAGTAGCATTCTTTCTTTTTCAAGAGCCATCCTTTTCTTTGAAAGAGGCCTTCTTGATGTATCTAATGCTTTCCTTTCATCTTCGAGCGGTTGAATTTGATTATCCTGCAAATCTCTAATTTGTAATCGTATAGTTTTTGCATTTTGCTCTCTGTTTTTGTGCCAGTTCTCTTCTTCTCTATGAACTTGCTTAATCTGGTCCTCTAAAAGTTTAATCTCATTTTCTATTGCTTGAACATTTTGAGGTTTTGATTGATCACCAAACGAAGCTTGATCTATCTCGGCTAGTCTATTATTTAACCATTGATCAATTTCGTCAATTTGAGCTTGAATATTATTCTCAACTCCTTGTATATCAACCTTTTGTGAAGATTCACCCGCATTTATTTGATTGTCTAATAATGCTTTCTCATTTACAAAAGTTGTACCAATTTCATTAAGAATTGCTTCATACTCCGCTTTCATAGAATAAGCAGCAGTTAGTTCAGGGTTAGCTGAATTATCTCCAGCTGCAGCCTTAGCTTCTTGTGCTGAAGCAAGTTCAGCTTCTTTTGAAGCCAACTCTGATTGCAGAGAGGATACTCTTGCTTGTATATCTGCTACTGCAGGGTTTGCTATCTCAGTTTCAGGTAATGAAGCAGGTGTTGCTTCTAAGTTACTTTGAGCAGACTGTAAAGCAGCTTCTGCATCAGCATATCCAGCTGTTGGATTACCTTCAGCGTCTGTTGGTGTCAAAGCATCTAATGCTGCTTGAGCTGCAGTTACAGCATCCTGAGCTGCAGCATATTCAGGGTTATCTTCTCCACCAGTAATTATCGTAGCAGGTGTATTAGCCAAATTTTCCTCTGCAGACGTAAGATTCGATCTAGCAGCTTCAACTCCGGCAATAAGCGAGCTAGTATCTATAGCACCAGAATCAGCAGAAGCAGATGACAATTGTGCGATAAGATTATCTTGCTCAGCGATTAGTGATTGATATGTTGCTATGTCATTATTATATTTTTGTTCAAGAGCTATTAACGCTTCACTAGCTCCTGATGCATCAGATTGAGTCTCATCCTGATCGTAACTTGTTGTTCTCAATTGTTGAACTTCATTCATTTTTGCTTCATGAGTAGCATATGCTTCATCTCTGAGGGTATCTAACATAGCCCAATCAACTTCTGCCTGTTCCCATGCCCCCTCCATTTGATTATGAAGTTGGTCCATTTGCTGATGTTTATCGTTGATAATAGCTCTATAATCTATATTATTTTCTTCATTGTGCCATATATCTTCTTGTTGCCTATGTAATACATCAATTTGTTCCCATAATGGATCTAATTGATCTTCAATCTCAAATCTTTTCTCTTCTATCTCCATTTCTTCTAGTTGGATAGCATTTTGTTGTTCTTGTATGAAGGCAAAAGCATCTTGAATACTTTTTTGTCTACTGTACCTTTCATCTTCAAACGCACGCCAAATATCTTGTGTTTGGTCGTCTATATCATCCCACATATCTTCTTGATTACGATCAAAGTCTCGTCTTTCTTTATCAAGAGCCTTATATTGGTCATCTATTGAATCGTAGAATTCATCTCTAGCTTCGTCTCCACCACGGAATAACATTTCATATTTTTGATTCATTTCGTCTTCGAAATCTCGCCCAATTCTCTCACCCTCTTCATAAAATCTATCTCTTTGATCTTGAAGTTCTTCAATTTCTTGTTCTTTAGGATCTATTTCATCCTTTAAAACACTTAATTGTTCTAATATAGGCTCTATTTGGTTAGCCTGAATATCAAGAACTTGCGCTTTTAGGTCCAATGCCTCATTTGCAGCTTCAGTATCAACGATACCACAAGCAGTAAGTGCAATTGAAATTATGCTTATCATCGTAATCTTAAATTTCATAATTATATTCCTTTTTAATGTGTAAGACGATATATAATTATACCAGAATAAAACACTAAAAAGTTATGAAAAATTACTGATCGATTAATCTAAAAACTATACGCCTTTGTGGCCCTCTATTTTAACTTTTAAGCCAGCATCTTCTGCTAGAGACCATGGGGTTTTAACTACCCAATGATCTTTCTCAACCTCTACCAATGGAGGTCTTTCATTGGCGTATTTATGAGATTTATCTACCTTCAAAGGGGTTCTAGTCATAAATACATCTCCTGGAGGAGGATCAATAGGAGATACAACTTCTCCTGGTAGCAAAAATTCTTCCCTTTGTATATCAGGGTGTGAAGGCAATGCTGCTGATACTAACGCATTTGTGTAAAGGTGCATTGGATTATTAAATATAGCTTCAGTGTCTCCACATTCTTGCACAACTCCAAGATACATAACTGCTGTATCATGACACATATATCGAACAGTAGCAAGATTATGGGCTACAAGTAAATATGCTAGACCATGTTCTTCTTGTAAATCTACTAATAGATTCATTATTTGAGCTCGAATAGAAACATCTAGCGCTGAAACCGGTTCATCAAGTGCTATAACCTTTGGATTTAATGATAGAGCTCTTGCAATACCAATTCTTTGTCTTTGACCACCTGAAAATTCATGAGGATACAAATTTGCTTGATAAGGGTTTAATCCTACTTAGCTAAGAAGATCACCAACACGAAGAGAAATTTCTTTTTTAGTCATTTTGCCTTGTATTTCTAATGGCTCACCAACAATCGAACCTACTTTCATTCTAGGATTTAATGAAGACCATGGGTCTTGAAAAACTGCCTGAACTGATCTTCTGAACTCATTTTTTCTTTCTTTTGACATCTTAGCTACATCTTCACCCTCATAATATATTTCTCCACCCGTGAGTTCTTCTAGTCCAAGCAAAACCTTTAATGTAGTAGTTTTACCACATCCTGATTCGCCAACAAGTCCGAATGTTTTGCCTTTTTCTATATCAAAACTTACATCATCAACTGCCTTAAGATAACTTTTCGCCCCAAAATTAAAAATACCTCCACCAACCTGATACCATTTTTTTAGATTCCTAACTGAAATTATTGGATCTGAACTAGACTTTATACCAGGAGCATTTGGTATTGTAGAACTTGATTTTTTTGTATTATTTTTTGTAGTCATTTACCTTATTCCTAATTATTTTTCAATTAAATGAGCGAATTTGTCATAATCTGCAACAGAACTTTTGGACAACTGTACCCAATGTCCAGGTTTCACTTCTACTAGGGGAGGCCTACCTTTTGCGTCTGCTTCATCAAATTTTAGTGGAGATCTTGGAGCAAAAGCATCGCCTTCTGGAAGATCATATAGAAGCGGTGGTTGACCTTCAATCTGAGGTAACCTTCCTGTTTTTTCCTCTAGTTTGGGGACAGAACCTATTAGAGCTTTAGTATATTCATGTAATGGTTCGTTGAATATAGTCCTAACATCACTTACCTCAACAATCCTACCAGCATACATAACTGCTACTCGATCACACATTTTGGCAACTATACCAAAATCGTGCGTGATAAAGATAATTGCTACGCCCTCTTCTTGTTGAATTTGTCTCAAAAGCCTTAGATATGCTGCTTGTATCGTTACATCTAAGGATGTTGTAGGCTCGTCAGCAATAATTACAGATGGTGCAGAAGAAATTCCTATAGCTCCTACAACTCTTTGCCTCATCCCTCCAGATAACTGGTGTGGAAAGTCTTTAGCTCGCGTATCAGGTGCTGGAATTCTAACTTTTTGTAAAGAATCTACAATTTTTTTCCATAATGAATCACCCTTAAGTCCTTGGTGAATCTTTATTGCTTCTCCAACTTGATTTTCAATATTGAAAACAGGATTAAGTGCTTGCATAGGATCCTGTAGAATCATTGAGATTTCTCCGCCTCTAACCTGTGTCATTTCCTTTTCAGATAAACCAAGTAACTCCCACCATTCAAATTTACTTCTCCACCAACAATTTTTCCTGGAGGGGAAGGGACTAATCTCATTAGAGAAAAAGCTGTAACTGATTTTCCAGAACCAGATTCTCCAACAATTCCTAAAGTCTCACCTCTTCTAACATGATAACTAACTCCATCTACGGCCTTTACTGTACCCCACCTTGTAGTAAAATGTGTCTCAAGATTTTTCACCTCTAAAACTACTTCATCTGACAACGCACTCTTACCAAATCCATCAGTATCTACATTTTTTGCGGTAGATTTTGATTTGGTGACCCTGGACTTAGCAGTTGCTTTTGACTTACTGGTAGTTTTAGTTGTTGATTTAGCTGTTCTAGGCATATCTTATCCCTATTTTTAGTTTTTATAAAAAATAAACATATTTTTAATGTATATAGTCAATGAAAGATAACAAATTTTTTT
The DNA here is from genome assembly GCA_002728715.1 of Dehalococcoidia bacterium. GTDB lineage: Bacteria > Chloroflexota > Dehalococcoidia > Lucifugimonadales > Lucifugimonadaceae. The sequence continues at coordinate 25,299 of PBVQ01000005.1, read as the reverse complement.
GTATTTTGCTAGAAAAAAGTATCTAAGAATTAAGTATTTAAGTCTTTTTTTAAGTGAATAATTGAGTCTTCTATTGCATCTACCAAATAATCTATCTCATTTTTTGTTATAGATAGAGGCGGACAGATTGAAATAATGTCTCCAGCTCTAAAGGTAACAATATTTCTATCAAATAAGAATTTTGGTAACTTTTGAGCTAGTTTTGCACTAGCAGGAAATGCCACTTTTTCTTTTTTATCAGCAACAAACTCTACTGCTGCAAGAAGACCTAAACCACCTCTAACATCACCAACAATATCATATTTCTTAAGTTCTAATAATTTTTCAAAAAGATAATTACCCATTTTCTTCGAATTTCCAACAAGATCTTCCTTTTCAAAAATCTCTAAATTAGCCAAAGCTGCTGCACATGCCGAAGGATGTCCCCCAAATGTTATAAGATGTGTAAATGTTTCTTCTGGGCCACCAGTAAAAGCATCTGCAACCTTTTTTGTTGCAATCGCTGCACCAAGTGGAGCATAGCCACTTGTTAAGGCTTTTGCTACAGTTGTTATATCAGGTTGAACCCCCCAATTCATTGGACCAAAATACTCACCTAATCTACCAAATCCAGTGATTACTTCATCGGCTATCAATAATACGTCATATTTATCAGCTATTTCTCTTAGCCTTTGCCAATACTCCTGTGGAGGGATCTGAATTCCAAAAGCGGCCGATACGGGTTCTGCAATTATTGCTGCTACTGTGTCAGGGCCTTGATGTTTGATAACTTCTTCAAATTCATTAGCGCACTTAATTGCAACATCAACTGGATCACCTGAATAAGGTAGCCGGTAAGAGTTCCAATTTGTTACATGTATTGCTCCTGGCATTGTTGGTCCCATTGGATCAGCTGTTTTAGCTCCACCTAAGCTAACTGCCATAGCAGTTCCACCATGATATGAATATCTACGACTCAGTACTTTATATGCACCAGGTTTTCCATTAAGAATGGAAAACTTTTTCGCCATCTTTACAGCAGTTTCAACTGCTTCGGCTCCACCAGAAACAAAGAATGATCTGGATGATTTTTCTGGATATAGATTAGCAATTTTTCCTGCTAATTCTATCTGAGATATTGTTGCTGAACCTGAAGGAGAGGATTCAATCTGAGTCATTTGATTATAAACTGCATCAGCTATTTCTTTTCTCCCATATCCGGCAGCTTTGTACCATAAACCACCCAATGAATCCAAATATTTTTTCCCTTTTGCATCCTCTACCCAAACTCCTTCTCCCTTAACAAAAATGTTTAGCTTACCTCTCCAATCATTTAGCTGAGATGCGTGCATAAACATATTTTCTTCAGCAATCTGTTGTAATTCTTCTAGGCGTTCACCTGATATATGATATTTCTTACTCTTTACTGTCATTTCTGATCCTTATCATTAAATAAGTGCATAAATAAATTATATATTATATTTAAATAAGATTTTATTATTAAGTAATAAAAGTATGTACTAAAATCACGTGAATATATAACCAGTAAGTATATGAACAATAATAGAAAGTTTTTTATCGATGCAATAACTATTTTATTGCCGGTTTCTGCTAGTATGAGCGTAGTAATAGTAGTAATACCATTTCTTTCAGCATTACTAGCGAGAACAACAAATCCTGAAGAATCTATATCTGGTTACAGTATAGCTTTTTTTATTATGATGTTTGTAGGTTTGCCTCATCTTAGAACACAAGGGCTGACTATAATATTTTTTACAAGCTCTCAATCAATAAATGAACTTAGAAAATTTTTATCCTATTGGATTGTTTTTGTTACTATGATTGCTATTTTTATAACTCATGGTCCTTTATCTAATTTCTTATTAACCGAAGTGTTTATAATTGATGAATCTTTGATTGCAAGTGTTACAAAAGCTTTAAATTGGTTAATCCCTTTTCCGGGACTAATGATAATTAGAATGCATTTATATGGAGCAGCCTTTCGGCTGAGTAAAAAGAATATTGCCCTATGGTCGAATGCTGTGGGAATAATTACTATCTTTTCTTTTGCTTCAATATTTTTTTTCTTTGATATCTTCTCTGGCTCAGCAATTGCTGCATCATCAATTACATTAGGAATTTCATGTGAAGTTTTATTCTTAGGGATTTGTACATATAAAGATACAAAAAAGTATGTTCTGTCGTACAAAGAAAAAACTGAACATATTTCTCAAAAATCATTACTTGTTTTTTTCATCCCGCTAATTATTGATGCTATATTGCCAGCGAGTACTCAATCTATAATTAATGCTGCTATGGGTTTGAAAAATCAACCAGAACTTTCTATTGCAGGACTAATGATGGCATTGGGAATATTTCATATTATCCTTATACCAATTAATGGAATTCAAAATACATCATTAACTCTTTTCACAATGAATAAATATCAGCCATACTTAGTAAGAAGGTTTGCTATATTTGTTGGAATCTTAGGATTAATTATTATATTTTTAATTGCTTTTTATGATCCATTATCAAACTTTATATTTGGAAATATATTAGGCACTGAAGCAGAATTAAAAGAATTTTCTATAACTGCTATAAAAATCTTGTCCATACTACCCTTAGTACTCATAGTTGAACAATTTTATGTGGCATGCTTATTAGGTACAAAAAATACTAAGCCTATAATTATTATTAATATTCTTAGACTGATTACTTTTGTGACTTGGTTAATTTATGGCGTAGTATTTTCTAATATGTCAGGCTTGGTTCTCGGAGCTGCAGGATGGACTATAACTTTAACTTTTGAAGGTATTTATGCTTGGTTAGTAGGAAAATCATCATATAATAAAATTAAATATTTACATTATAAGAAAAAAATTGATTATAATAATTGATAGTAAGTTTTATTCCCGAGTAGCTCAGCGGTAGAGCAGCTGACTGTTAATCAGCGGGCCACAGGTTCGAATCCTGTCTCGGGAGCCATTGTTTATTTCTCAATAACTTTCTTTTTTGAAAGATCAAGAAAAAATTACTAAAATAATTTTGCTAATCTAAAACCTAGATAAACGAGTAATATTCCACCCAAGTTTGTAACTAAAAGATTAATTGACAATGAACTCCATTGATAATTTTTAAATAATTGATAATTATCAAAAGCAAATGTTGAGTAAGTTGTAAAAGCTCCCATAAACCCAACTAATATCGGAAGTCTCACTTGTTCTGAAATCCAACCTTTTTCATAACTTATTGCCCAAACAAACCCAAATAATAAAGAGCCAATCATATTAGGTATAAAAATGCTAAAATTAATAGAATTAATTTCAGATCTTGAAAAAATATTACCTATAAGATATCTAGCAAGCGTCCCAAAAGCTCCTGCTAGCATTATGTAAAAGATTTTATCCAATTGACTTTTTAATCTACATCTACTCTAGGCGGAGGATTTAGAGTCGAATGAAGAGCAAGCAATGTAGCAGTATTATTAGAAGAGTTATAAATACCATGCCTAATACCTATTTCACAAGTAAAACAATCGCCCTCAGCGAGATTAATTCCATTTTCTTTGGCATAAACCGCCATCAAATTACCATCTAAGCAAAACATTGCTTCCTCATGGGATGGATGATAATGATTTGGAGCTATTGAACCAGGTTCGAATATTAATTCACTAATATAAGTAGATTTTGCACCTAAAAAATCTCCAACCATATCATATCTTGAAATTCCAGGTTGAAATTCAAATGGTTCATTATTTTTTCTCACAAATACCGATGATGGAGGTGACGTATTTTCATACTCAACGTCATCTAATACTTCTCTATTTGGACTTGGATGTGGATATACTATTATTAATCTAGCTTTAGTGCTTCCAATATTTTCAAGACCATGTCCTATACCTTGAGGGACCAAAACACAATCTCCTGAAGATGCAGAAAATTTTTTGTTGCCTAATCTAAATTCTAAATCCCCTTCAACAACAAAAATAGATTCCTCGGTATTGTCATAAAAATGATATGCTGATTTTGCACCTGGATCAACAAATAAATCTGCTACTGTGATCATTCCTGCACCCGTGCTTTCTCCTGCCATAAGTAACATTTCTGATCCATCAAATGGATTTGATATATTTTGGTTGGACCTTTTTACAATTGTCATATTTTTCCCCTTTGATGGAATTATACAAAAATTTCCTAATGGAACCAACCCTCTAGGTTCCACGCAGAATCCCAAAAAAGATATTCGTATCTTATACTATGAAGAAATTTATCCATCATTTTTTTCTTAGTACTATTTGAAGCATTATCACTTAATTCATTAACATAATTAATAAGCCACTTCGTTAGGTCCCTATATTCNCTATTAGTATAACCGCTAATCCATTTATTGATAAAAAGTACATTTTTAGCNTTTGTGGAATTTTCAAGATTGCGACCTATCTCATCATACCCCCATTGACATGGGAGTAATGAAGCTGNAATTTCCTCAATTGTATTATTATATGCAGTTGATAATAGGTAGTTTGTATAAGATGATGTAGCAGGCATTGCTGAAGCTGATTCAAGATCCTTATTAGGTATACCAATTTCTAAACAAAAATCTCTATGTAATTGCATTTCTGAATTCAATGTTTCATTGAGTAAAGAAGAAAAATGATTCATAGAATTTAGGTTTGTTGCCTTCGTTACAGCTAAAGAAATGACCTTACAATAATCTATCAAAAAGAGATAATCCTGAATCATAAAGTACTTAAATTTTTCAATATCAAGATTTCCTTCTCTCATTGAAATTATAAAAGGATGATTGACATGCGATTTATTCCAGAGTTCAATATGTGAATTTTTCATGTAATCAGTAAATTTTTCTGGCATTAAATTTCCTCATATTTTGATAATAAAATTTTTGTCCCGGGACTTATATTCTTAATTTTTGATAATTGACAATCTATAGAACCAAGTAAATTTACTTTTGAGGCTGGTCTTATTTCCTTGCCTTGACTCATTGGGGTTGGTCCCCAAAAAATACAAAAAGCTGAGCCTGGTGGCCAAAAAGCAATATCTCCGATATTTACTACTTCTAACGATTGATCCTCCTCCTCCATATTAATACTTGTAGAAAAAAAAAGTTCATCTCCCCAAAATTGACAAGATCCTTCTAAGGGCAAACTATTATAAAATTTTTCTGAGCAACTTGAATTATTTAAGGTAGCAGTAGTAAGAAATTCTCCTGCAGAAATATTTATTTTTTTATTCATATCTCAGTGCCTCGGAAGGACTGATGGCAGAAGCTTGTCTGGCTGGGATTATGGTATTTAACAATGAAAAGACTATAGCAATAAAAGTGATTATAACAACTGTAGACCATGGAATACTAAATGTAGCTGTAGCGGTTTCTTCTCTAAAATCTTGAAAAATATTCCACCCTATAATTGTTCCAAGAAGTATTCCAATTACTGAACCAATAAGTGCAATAACACCAGATTCTAGTAAAAAATGAATTTGGATCATTTTTTTATTAAAACCCAAAGCTCTCATCAAACCTATAGATTGCCTTCTTTCAACTACCGATCTAAATGAAATAACACCTAAGGCTGATATTCCGACAAATAAGCCTAATCCCATAAATCCTTGAAATAAGAGATTGAAAGCATTACTTTGAGCGGTTTGTCTCTCGATCAATTCATCTGTTGAAACTGCTATCATACCGTTTTCTATAAATACGGTTTCTAGCATCCTAGTAAACTCTGATGAATTATCAGGATTTTTCAGACGAAATTTAAAGTTTGTATAAGGAGTTGTTTCATTGGATATTTCACCTAGTATTTCAGAATTCATATATATTAGAGATGGAACTGGTCCATCTTGACCAAACTCCAATGAATCAGCATATATATCTAGAACTCCAACAACTTTTTTATCTGTGTTTGTAAGGTTTGTTTTGACTCCAGAAGGAGGAGCTATAGTTATATCTATTTCATCTATCTGACCTACAGTGCTTGGATCAATTTCGGTTATGGTAAACGATTGATCATCTTGAAAACCAAATGAACCACCTACAAGAACATTTGCCCCAACAATTACAAGCTCTGGATTATTTGCTACTGATTGCCAAACTTCCTTGGAGGTTTCTCCATATTTATTGTCCCAGTGAGTTAGTTCATAACTGTTATTAGTCAACCATTCGTCATCAGATGAAACTATAAATGCATTTTGTAAGATTCCGTCGCTAGTCTTGGCTCTTGCAGGAAAATATGCTTGGGAAGATATAACAGTAAAGTCATCAATACTAATCTTATCGCTTGAATCAATAAATCCGATAATATTATTATCTATAATTGGCTCTGTAACAGACGCCCTTATGTCAAATCCCCCTGATACAGTATCTGGCTCTTCTTCTACCCTGTCGCTTATATTTATAATTATTGCAAAAACCATTAGTGTAAAAATAACTAATGAAAACATAGCCAATGTAAGTCCCGTTCTAAATCTAGCTGACATAGGATAAGCAATAGACATCTTTACAACTGATCTCAAATTGCCTGATTTGTATGAGAATAGAGATAATAAACGTACAATTATCTCTGGATTGTACATAATGATCCAAACTGCAGCAGCAACTAAACAAACTCCAGATAAAATAAACATTTCAATATCGCCATCAAGTTTACCGGTAAATCCTTCCAAAGCATCGAAAGGTAAACTCCAGAAAATTAACATCGATACACCAATCATAGACATAGAGATTCTTTTTTGAAAATCTTTTCTAAGATTAGTTAGGTTTAAGAATTTTTGTAATAATAGTCCTGTTCCAACGAAAATTAATGTTACACCAAATGTCCATAAAAATGCAGAGCCTTGAGATTGCTCACTCCCGAAGTTTGAATCTGGATTTAAACCACTAAACGCCATAAAAAAGCCAAATAATAAGAATGGGATACCAGTTGATATGGTTGGAGCTAAAATTTGATATAACTTAAAATAAAAAACAAATAACCATAAAATTATTGGAAGAATAAAATTTGAATTTTCTCTACTTATAGCACCTACAAAAAGTATCACAATAGGAATAGTCCATCTTAGAAATACAAAAATCTGCTTCTTTCTATTTTTCTTATCTAAAATTATTCTATATAGAATACTTAGTGGACCTAAAAGAGAAAATAATAATTCATAAAATTGTTGCTTAAATGACTTAGTTTTTTCCATTGCAAACTCTTGAGGTAAGCCTCTAATTGCAACAACAATATTCAATCTACTTACTCTAAATGAACTAAATATTACTGTAATTGCTGTTAATATTAATCCCGCACAAAATGCAATGTTTATGGATTTGAGGCTAACATTGTACTGGAAAGAAAATCTGTCATCAGTACCTACACCTTGAATAAATAGTTGGAATAAAAGAAAACTTACTATGATCCCAAGTAAAGTTCCTACCAGTGCAGCGCCTACAGAATAAACAAGGCCTTCATAAGTAAACATTTCAATCAGATTTCTTCTTTTTGTCCCTACAGCTCTTATTATCCCCATTTCTGTTTGCCTAGAAGCGGCTAGCATAACAAAAACTAAAAATATAAGTAACAATCCAACTATAATTGAAAATGAACCTAATATGCTAAAAAATAAGGTTATAGCAGATGCCAATAAGTCTCCAAATGTTAGCAAATCGTCCTTTACTGGCCTAACATTTAAGTCTACTAGTTGTGACAAAGCCAGTCCAAAAGAGGCAGATAACTCCTGGTCTTCTAAACCATCAATGATTCCACCAATTATAGCTTGATTTATGCCTTCTTTAATTATGTTTTTGAACTCATCAGATGGCTGTTCTTTTTCTAACTCTAATATTAAAGTGTCTATAAGATCTTTTGAATTTTGAGAGTTTAAGACATTGCTTTCTTCAGTATCATTTGATAAAGTTTCAATTTGAAGTTTAAGAGCCTCAAAAACATTAGGTGATTTTAGAGCAAAAAATATTTCATTTGTTATTTCATCACTAATAAATAGTAATTGAAGATCACTAGATATTTCTTTAGATAATTCCCTGTCAATTTCTAATCCTCCTTCTAGCGAAACTCCCACATAATTATATCCTTCTACACCAGTAAATTCTTTCACAACATTATAATTCATAAGAGCAGATGCAGGAGATTCTTCACCACCGCCTGCTAAACCTTTTGATTCCACAATATTTACAACCCTAAGAATTTTTTTATCTCCTGGTTTAATAAGTAAAATATTGTCTCCTATATTTGCATCTATAGCATCTGATAAATATCTGTTTATTATCGTTTCATTATCCTGAATATCAAGATCATCTTCTTCAAGAAATGAACCATTTATACTTTTTAGAGATTGTCTTGAAAAAAAACCATAAGTATTATAGATGTCAAAACCTACAATCTCTGAATTAGAAACCGTCTTTTCAGATTTTTCACCCATAATTGGAGATGTATATCTTACTGCAGGAATAACTCCATCAAGATTTTGGTTGTTTTTAACATTTTCTGTTATCACATTCAATTCATCATCACTTATAAAACCATTCTCTACATCTGAATCAACTATCGCTATATCAACTTCGCCAAGGCCTCCCATAACAGTATTTTTTATAGACCAAGATACAGAATCCCCAATTGCCAAAGCAGACATGATAATGGTAGAACTTAACATTAATCCAAAAATAATAAGTACTGATTGTGCCTTTCTACGCGGTATATTTCTGAGTGAAATTTTAAGTAAAATTTTATTTCTTAGTGATAATAAAACTACTAAAACAGTTAGAATAATAGTAGAAACCAACAAATATCTAGAAATAAGATCTGTATCTAAACCAAATAACGTTTCCAATTATTTCTTCTTCTTTCTTTTTTGCTTAATTCCATCATCAACAATTTTACCATCACTCATTCGTATGATTCGGTTTGCCATGCTTCCAATTTCTTCAGAATGTGTTACAAGCACAAAAGTTTGTTTATCTTTTCGATTTAAATCCACCAATAATTTCATAATGTCAGACGCATTAGTAGAATCTAAATTTCCAGTAGGTTCATCAGCCCAAACAATTGCTGGATCGTTTGAGAGAGCTCTAGCTATTGCAACTCTTTGTTGCTGCCCACCTGACAATTCTGTTGGCAAGTGTTTTGCCCTATCAGCTAATCCAACTAAATCGAGTTTTTCTAGAGCCTTATTAGTTGCTTCCTTTTGAGATACGCCTGCAAGAACTAAAGGAAGCTCAACGTTTTCTACAGCATTAAGAACGGGTAGCAAATTATATGATTGAAACACAAAACCCATTGCCTTTGCTCTGTAATCACTTAACTCATTATCACTTAAATCAGTCAACGATTTTTCAGAAATTATTATCTGACCAGAGTCTATGCTGTCCAACCCAGATATACAATTTAATAATGTTGTTTTGCCTGAACCACTGGGCCCCATTACAGCAACCATCTCACCCTTACTAACTTTGAAAGAGACCGAGTTTAATGCATGAACTGATAAGTCATTAGATTTATATATTTTGTCTACTTTTTTTGCAGATATTATTGTATCCATGTGATTTCCTATTATTATATTGAGTATTTAAATTGTAACATTTTGAATACTAAAAAATGTCAAGATTTAATTTATATTAATAAAGTAAATAAAGATTACTTTATAATTTAAACTTTATTTATAAAATAGTAGATTTTTAGTATAAAATTAAACAATTTTTCGATAATTAGGTTACAATTATCTAAGAAATTTTTCATATTATTTAGGAAGTGACTAATGAGTAGGACACCATCAAAAAAAACTGAAGATGAAGGAACTATTGGAAAAAAAACTCCAGAATGTAAAAAAGGTGGGCCATGTCACTGGGTGATTGAACCTCCAAATGGTAAACTTAGTTCGGGAAAATGTAAAAAATGCGGAATAGAAAAAGATTTTGAAAATTCTTTTGAATATTCATCTTGGTACGGTACAAAATCACCCGAAGAATAAAAAATTAATTAACTATAAGTAACTGTGGAGAAATAATGGATCTCGGTATACGAAATAAAAATGCATTAATAACTGGAAGTAGTAAGGGGCTTGGTCGAGAGTCAGCGTTAGCCTTAGCTAAAGAAGGTGTTAACATAATCCTTTGTGCAAGAGGCGCAGAAGACCTTGATAATACTAAAAATGAAATTGGAAATTTAGACATAAATGTTTCAGCTTATCAATGTGACATTAGTAATTTACAGGAAATAAATAATCTCATAGATAAAATTAATAACGATGTGGGAGACATAGATATTCTAGTTAATAATGTTGGAGGGAGTTTAGGCACGTCTGATCTATTAAACTCCAAAATTGAAGACTTTCAAAAAGTTATGGATGCAAATTTATGGTCAGCAGTCACCCTTATGAAATTACTTGTTCCTAATATGCAAAAGAATAAATGGGGAAGAGTAATAAATATATCTTCCATTTATGGAAGAGAGTTTGGAGGAACGGCTCCATATATGACCGCGAAAGCCGCAATGATTGCTTCAACTAAACATTTAGCTATGACTATAGCTAAAGATGGAGTTACAGTTAACTCTATAGCTCCTGGATCAATACTTTTTCCTGGCGGATCATGGGATAGATTTATTAAAAACAACTCTGAGGAGACTGTAAATGAATTTATTGAAAGAAATCTGCCCATGGGTAAATTTGGCTGGCCTGAGCCTATAGGAGCCGCAGTAACTTTCCTATCATCTATGCAAGCTGACCTAATAACTGGAGCTTGTATTAATATAGACGGCGGTCAATCACATAATCTATTTTAGATAATTAAAAACAAAAAGATCACATTTACACATTATGATCTTTTTGTTAATTTATAATTTCTAGTTCTAATTATGAAACTTCTACTTTAGCTCCAGCGGCTTCTAATTTTTCTTTTGCCGCATCAGAATCTTCTTTGGAAGCACCTTCTAGTACAGGCTTAGGAGCTGCCTCAACTAAATCTTTTGCTTCTTTCAATCCAAGCGGTGTCACTTCTCTAACAGCCTTAATGACTGCAATCTTATTAGCACCAACTTCCTTCAAAACGACATCAAATGCATCTTTTTCTTCGGCTGGTGCAGTATCTCCTCCACCACCACCAGCAGCCGGAGCTGCGGCAACTGCAACGGGTGCTGCAGCACTGACGCCAAACTCTTCTTCGAGTGCCTTAACTACATCTGCTAAATCTAGAACAGACATATTTTTGATTTCTTCAATTAATTCTTCTTTACTTATAGCCATAATTTTAATTCCTTATATTTAATATTTTCTTAAGCCGCAGAGTTTTCTTGGTTATTCTCCACATGTCTCTGCAAAACATTTACCAAGCTTCTAATAGGACCGTTCATCACCATAACAATACCTGAAACCGGACTTTTCATTGAACCCATCATCTTTGATAATAATTCTTCTTTAGAAGGCAATGTTGCTAAACTTTTTATTTTAGATTGGTCAAGTAAATCTGCGTCTAACATACCACCTAATATATTGATAGGCAGATCATTTTCTGATGCATACTTTACCAACGCCTTAGCGGCTTCAGCCGGATCAGAGTCTGACACAACAAAGCCAATAGGACCATTCATAACATCTTTCAAAGAAGATTTACCAGATTCATCAGCTGCAATTCTTGCAAAAGTGTTTTTTATCACCTTAAATCTTGCACCTTTTGATCTCAATTGTTGACGCAGAGCGGTCATTTGAGTAACATCAATACCTCTATATTCTGCAGCAATAATCAAAGAAGAATTAGAAAAAATCTCAGACATTTCAGCTACTAGAGCTTTTCCTTTTTCTGTTGGCATAAATTCTCCCAAAAAAAAACCCAAGACAAAAGTATCTGGGGCTTCAAAAAAAATTATCAACCTCGGATGGTGTCTTTTGACATTATCTTTTAGACCATCTGTCTGTGGTTACTATATTAAGTTATAAATATAATTATATATCTTTTTTCAAAAAATGGAAAATTTATTTGCTTCCACTAGCTAATTTTTCAAGTTCTGTCTGACTTAGACGAATAGAAGGCCCCATAGTTGTGCACATTGAAACATTTTTTACTAATGAGCCCTTAATACTATCTGGCCTATTACGAATTATCGTTGAGTAGACACTACTTAAATTGTCTAGCAACTGATTAGATTCAAACTTAACAGTTCCAATCCTAACATGTATATTAGCACCCTTGTCGAGTTTGATCTCTGCTCTTCCTTTTTTTGCGCTATCAATTGCAGATGAAATATTTTCAGGTTGAACAACCGTACCTGTTCTAGGGTTAGGCATCAGACCTTTTCTGCCAAGATATCTACCTAATTTACCTATTTTAGGCATCTGGTCTGGAGTAGCTATTGCAACATCAAACTCAGCCCATCCATCTTCAATTTTTTTTACCAATTCATCGTCTGAAATATAATCAGCCCCTGCTTCTTCAGCTATTCTGGCATCATCACCTTGAGCAAAAACCAGCACTCTTACATCTTTTCCAGTACCATGTGGTAATTCTGCAACTTCTCTCAAGTTTTGGTCAGCTTGCTTTGGATCAGCATTAGTTGAAACGTGCAATTCTACAGCCTCATCAAATTTTACCTTTGACAATTTTTTTGCTAAATCTACCGCTTCACTAGGTGTATATTCTGAAGATTGAACCTCTTTACTTATATCTAAATATCTTTTACTTTGCTTTGCCATTGATTTTACTCCTAATTTAATCTACTACCTGAATACCCATGCTTCTAGCACTACCCTCTATGATTTTCATAGCAGATTCAATAGTCTCTGCATTTAAATCAGGCATTTTTGTCTCGGCGATTTCTTTGATTTTATCTCTCTTAATGGTCCCTGCAACTTCCAAACCTGCAGCGCCTGAGCCACTTTTTATACCCGATGCTTTTTTAATCATGTCAGAAGCGGGAGGAGTTTTTAACTCAATAGTAAATGACTTGTCTACATATACAGTCAGTTCAACAGGAACAATATTTCCTGATAATGATGCTGATTTTTCATTATATTCCTTAACAAACTGCATTATATTTACACCATGCTGACCTAACGCAGGACCGACAGGAGGAGCTGGTGTAGCTCCACCAGCTGGAAGTTGTAATTTAATAATTGTTTGAACTTTTTTTGCCAAAATTTATCCTTTTCTTATAAAACTTATGATTTTTCAACCTGTAAAAAATCTAATTCAACTGGTGTCTCTCGCCCAAAAAATGATACATGAACATTAATTTTACCTCTGTCTTCGTATACTTCATGTACAGTTCCCATGAAGTCTGCAAATGGTCCGTCTTTAATTCTGACTGACTCACCTACCTGAAATCCTATTTTCAACTGTGGCGTATCAGATTCCATTCTACCTTTGATTCTATCAACCTCTTCTTTTTCAAGCGGAACCGGTTTAGGTCTTTGTTCGTTCTCATCAACCATAGAAATAAAGCCAGTTACGCCAGGAGTGTTTCTAACTGCATACCATGTGTCATCATCCATAATCATGTGAATAATAATGTACCCTGGATACATTTTCTTCTCAACAGTTTTTCTCTCTCCTTGCTTGATTTGAACTTCTTCTTCTTTTGGAACAACAACATCAAATATTTTATCTTTTAGATCCATAGTCTTAATTCTTTGTTCAAGATTTTGCTGAACACGATCTTCATGTCCAGAATAAGTATGAACCATATACCAACCAGAAACAATTTTATTGTTTTCATTTGATGTAGTTGTCAATTGATTACCCTCCACCTGAAAATATTGAAAACAACTTAGCAAAGAGCATATCAACTAAACCTAGTATAATACCTATAAATGTTGATAAAACAATCACAAGTACAGTCAATCTAGTAGCCTCTTGTCGTGTAGGCCAAGAAACTTTTTTTAATTCAGAAAAAACTTCCGAAAAAAATCTAAACAGAGAAAAACCTGAAGACTTAGATATCCCCGGACCTGAAGAGCTTCTGACTGTGTTTTTAGCCAAAATTTACCTCTTTTCCTTAAATACTTGTACGTTCCTACTACACGGACAGAATTTTTTTAACTCGATCCTATCTGGAGTATTTCTTCTATTTTTTTCTGTATGATAACTGTAAGGTTTACATTTAGGATCTTGATTTGTACAAATCATTTCAACCAAAGTTCTGACAGCACTTTTCTTTGCCATAATTTAACTTTCTTTGTTTAAGTAAATTTAAAGTACTTTATTTTTGCACTTCTATTATTACTCCTGATCCAACTGTCTTCCCACCTTCTCGAATAGCAAATCTTAAGTTTTCTTCCAAGGCAACTGGGTACATTAATTCTATATTCATAACGGTGTTATCTCCAGGCATAACCATTTCAACTCCTTCTTCAAGAGTTAGTTCACCAGTTACATCGGTAGTTCTGATATAGAATTGAGGCTTATATCCTGAGAAAAAAGGAGTATGTCGACCTCCTTCTTCTTTAGTAAGAACATAAACTTGAGCCTTAGCTTTAGTAAATGGAGTTATTGATCCTGGTTTAGATAAAACAGCACCTCTAGAAACATCTTCTCGTTCGATACCTCTTATAAGAGCTCCAACAGCGTCTCCTGGTTGGCCTTCTTCTAATGTTTTGTGGAACATTTCAACTCCTGTAACTGTAGTTGTAACAGTATTTCCAAAACCAACAATTTCTATTTCATTACCAGTTTTTACTATTCCTCTTTCAACTCTTCCTGTTACCACTGTTCCTCTTCCCTTAATTCCAAACACATCTTCTACTGGCATTAGGAAAGGTTGATCTACTGGGCGATCAGGTATTTCAATATAATCATCAACAGCCTTCATTAATTCGTGAATTGACTGAACCCATTTGTTATCTTGATCATCAGCATTTTCCAATGCTTCAAGAGCGCTAACTTTTACAACAGGTATATCATCACCAGGGAAACCGTTCTTAGTTAATAATTCCCTAATTTCTAATTCAACAAGTTCTAATAGTTCCTCATCATCTACAGTATCTGATTTGTTTAATGCAACAACTAGTTTAGGAACGTTAACCTGCCGAGCTAGTAGAATGTGCTCATAGGTTTGAGGCATTGGTCCGTCAGCTGCGGAAACTACCAGTATTCCACCATCCATCTGCGCAGCACCTGTGATCATATTTTTTATGTAGTCTGCGTGACCTGTACAATCTACGTGTGCATAATGTTTGGTCTCGGTCTCATACTCAGTATGAGTAGTAGCTATAGTAACACCTCGCTCCTTTTCTTCAGGAGCATTATCTATTTCATCAAACGCTTTTGCCTGTACATTATTGTTAACTGAAGCGAGTACATTTGTTATTGCAGCAGTTAAAGTGGTCTTACCGTGATCAATGTGACCGATTGTTCCCACATTTACGTGAGGTTTACTTCTATCAAATACTTGTTTAGCCATCTTTTCTCAATCTCCTAAGAAATGTCCTAATTTATAATTTTGTAACAATTAAAGTTTCATATAAAAATTAAAGTTTCAATTTAACATTATATATTATATACGAATAATATTGTAATGCTAAGGTATTATTATGTATATTTTTGCACAGTTTGGAGCCCACACCGAGGATTGAACTCGGGACCTCATTCTTACCAAGAATGCGCTCTACCACTGAGCTATGCGGGCTTTTCCATTTAAAAAAACCCTTTTTTAGTGGTGCAGGGGACAGGATTCGAACCTGTGAAGCATAAAGCGGCAGATTTACAGTCTGCTGGGTTTAACCACTCCCCAACCCCTGCAGGGTATAAAGTTAACAAAAGGTTCATAAGTTAAACTCTTGAAAACCATATTACCAATACATACTGTATGGAGCCCTAGGGGGGATTCGAACCCGCGACCTGCCGATTACAAATCGGCTGCTCTAGCCAACTGAGCTACTAGGGCATATTCCACTCTATGATGTTAAAACTGTGAGCGGTGGAGGTCAATACATCTAATATAGTCTAATTTGAAAAATAAAATTATTTTTGCTAAATAATATCAAGAAAGCTTATTTTTTGATTCCTGAATTACTATACTGATAACATCATTTAATGGAATATTTTTTTGCTTTGCAATAATTTTACAACTTTCATATTCTGGAGAAAAATTAATAACTTTTCCATTTATTTTTTTTATTTTTACCTTAGCATTGCCTAAGTTAGTATTAATCTCATGTATTTCCCTGTCTGCCTTGATTCTATCAATCCTTTTTATTCTTATTCCTAGAGTAGAAGTTTCTACAAATATTATTCTGCTGATTTCGTCTAAATCTGATGAATTTACTATTACACTTAATTGTGTTGCTGGACGATTTTTTTTCATTTGTATAGGTGTAAACCAAACATCAATTGCATTTGATTGAAATAATTTTTCCATTGTGTAGCCAAGCACCTCACCAGTTGTATCATCAATATTTGTTTCTAATAATAATAAATCTTCTTGATTTTTATAAAATTTTTCTCCAGTCCAAAAACCTAAGACATTAGGATAATTTTTAGGATTGCTTGTTCCTGCTCCATAAGAAATAGAAGAAATATCAAATTCAACTCGTTTAAAGTTGCATAGCGAAGACACTATTGCTGCCCCGGTAGGGGTAACCATTTCTTTATGAAACTCATTATTACCAAATCTACCCGGCAAATTATAAGCCTTATAAATTTCAATAGTAGCTAGAGAATTTGAGGTCATTACACCGTGAGAATTTCTTATTACACCTACACTGATCGGCAAGGAGGAACAATATAATTCATTTATACCTAGTAACCTTAAACCTACCACAAATCCCGAAACATCCAGTATAGTATCAATTGTGCCAAGTTCATGTAGATGTAAATCATTAGAATCTACCCGGTGAGCATTGCTTTCCGCTACCATAAGTATGTCAAATATATCTTTTATTTTTTGTTTATCTTTGTCGGGTAATCTAGAATCATTTATTATATTTGTAAAATCAGCCCAAGCATATTTTTTCTGGGTATTTTTTTCATCAACAAAATTAATATGAGTTGCCTTAATAGCACATCTATTTACTATTTTTGATACCATATTCCATGCTGGCAAATCTATTAATTTCAATTCATTTATCAGATCTTTTTTACTAAGTCCTGCATCAATCAATGCACCAATTAGCATATCACCACTTACACCTCCAATTAGTTCCAGAAAAGCTATTTTTTTACGCATTAATTCTACCTAGTTTGATACATTTAATATATTCTTATTCAGATTACCTGATCTGAAACCGTTTTCATCGAGTTGAAATGATTTATAACCACAATCAAAAATTATATTTTCAATCTCATGCTTTTTTTTATGGAATTTCTGGAAATCTTTAATAGGTATTTCTATTTTGGCTAAATCATTATAGTGCCTTACTCTTATAATCTTAAATCCTAACTTCCTTATGTTTGACTCCGCTTGACCTATTTTTGATAAAGCATCTATTGATACAGGGGTACCATATGGTATTCGAGAGGCTAAACAAGGTTGAGCGGGCTTATCCCATGTTGGTAAATTAAATTTCTTAGACAGTAGTCGAATTTCTTTTTTTGTCAATTTAGCATCTATTAGAGGAGAAAAAACTTCATGCTGTTTTGCAGCTTTCATCCCTGGACGAAAATCATTCGTGTCATCAATATTTGCACCGTTAATAATAATTTTATGATTTATTTTTTTTGACAGCTCATTCAAATGTGTATAAAGTTCAGTTTTACAGTAAAAACAACGTGATGGAGCATTCTTGATATATTCAGGACTATTAAATTCCAAAGTTTTTATGACTTTATGATTCCAAGAATATTGTTTTGCTACTTTTTTTGTAAATTCTAATTCTTCTGGTGCAATACTCGGAGATTTTGCTGTGACAGCTATACTTTTATTTCCTAGCACTTCATTAGCGATATACATCAGAAATGTTGAATCCACCCCACCAGAGAATGCAACAATTACTGAACCATAATTTCGTAAAATTTTTTCTAGATTTTTTAATTTTGAATTAATTATTTTCAAAAAATTTTACTACCTTATTTTACTAATTAGGAAACAATTACTTCTTTATCGTCTAAATCTTCACTAGTATGCTTTTTTATCTTTTTCTTAGATTTTTTTATATGTATAGATGAATTTTTTATATCAAGCTCAATGGTTTGACCAGGTGAAAATTCACTTCTTAAGAGTTTGTCAGATATTATATCTTCTATTTCATCTTGAATTAACCTTCTAAGAGGCCTTGCTCCCATCTTAGGATCAAATCCTTTTTCAGCTAAATATCTTTTGGCTTTGTTAGTAACCTCTAAAACTAAACCATGCTCTATTATTCTAGTTTGAATATCTCTTAGCATAATGTCAACAATACTAACAATTTGCTCCATACTAAGAGGATGAAATACAACTGTGGCATCTATTCTGTTTAGAAATTCAGGCTTAAATCCATTAGCAGGATCCTTAACTGCTTCAAGAACTCTGTCCTTTACCCTTGAGTAATCAAGTTCTTGAGTATTTTGCTTACCTATTATAAAACCTAGACTTGAACTACTCTGTATAAGATTAGATCCCAAATTAGAAGTCATAACAATTACTGTATTTTTGAAATCAACTTTTCTACCCTTAGAATCTGTTAGGTGACCATCTTCAAAAACTTGTAGCAAAACATTAAAAACGTCTGGATGAGCTTTTTCAATTTCATCTAATAGTATTACAGAATAAGATCTTCTTCTTACTGCTTCTGTAAGTTGCCCACCCTCATCAAAGCCTACATATCCTGGTGGAGAACCTACTAGTCTGGCAACAGAATGTTTTTCCATAAATTCAGACATATCTAATCTAATCATAGCGTCTTCTTCACCAAACAAATACTCAGCTAATTTTTTAACGCTATGAGTTTTTCCCACACCAGTAGGACCTAAAAATAGAAAAGCTCCAATTGGTCTTTTTGGGTCTTTTAATCCAGCTCTCGATCTACGAATAGCCTTAGAAATCACGGTAACAGCTTCATTTTGACCCACTATATTTAATTTTAAAGCATCTTCCATTGTAATTAACTTCTGTTTTTCTTCTACGTCTAACCTAGTAACAGGAATATGGGTCCACAAAGATACAACTTCAGCTATATCATCTCCTGTTACTTTAGCATCTTTTAATCCTGGATTATCTTTTTTCCATTCAGCATCTAACTGTTCAATTTCTGTAATCAGGTTCAACTCTTTGTCTCTGAGGGCTGCAGCTGTTTCGTATTGTTGTACGGATATAGAGGCATTTTTTTCTTCTCTAATAGAACTTAAGTTTTTCTTAGCCTCTCTTAATTCATTTGGAACAGTTGAATATTTAATTCTAACCCTTGAGGCAGCTTCGTCAATTAGGTCAATAGCTTTATCTGGTAACTGTCTATCAGCTATATATCTATCAGCTAGTTGAGCTGCAGTTTCCAACGCCTCATTAGTAATTTCTAACTCATGATGTTTTTCATACATTCCTTTTATACCTCTAAGAATATCAACAGTCTGGATAGGATCCGGTGCTTCAATAGTTATTGGTTGAAATCTTCTTTCCAATGCTGCATCTCGTTCGACATATTTTCTATAATCATCTTGAGTTGTTGCTCCGATTACTTGAAGCTCTCCTCTAGCTAGTGAAAGTTTGAGTATGTTTGCAGCATCTACTGCGCCTTCTGCTGCGCCTGCTCCAACCATAGTATGCATTTCATCAATAAATAATATACAATTTTTTGCTTTTATTAATTCTGCGATAACCTTCTTGAGCCTCTCTTCAAATTCACCCCTGTATTTAGTACCTGCAACCAAAGACCCCATATCAAGGGTTACTACTCTTTTACCCTCAAGATTCTCAGGAACCTCCCCATCAACAACCAAACTAGCTAATTTTTCAACAATTGCAGTTTTACCAACTCCTGGTTCCCCAATAAGAACAGGATTATTTTTGGTCCTTCTACTCAATATTTGTATCACTCTTTGTAACTCACTATCTCTACCAACAACTGGATCAAGTTTACTGTTTGATGCTTTCTTTGTAAGGTCTACTCCAAGTTCATCTAATGTGGGAGTTCTGTTGGGTTTCTTATCAGATTTCTCTTTATCTGTTTTTGAGGATTGTGAGTCAAGTATATTTTGGGTCTCAAGTCTTACTTTATCCAAATTAATACTAAGACTTTCTAATACCCCAGCTGCTACACCTTCTCCTTCTCTCATTATGCCAATAAGAATGTGTTCAGTACCAATATAGTGATGATCAAGTTTTCTAGCCTCGTCAACAGCTAACTCAATAACTTTTTTAGCACGTGGAGTAAGTCCAATATCTCCTGGTGTAGGTCTGTCTCCTTTTCCAATTATGAATTCTACAGCAGATCTAACTTTGGAGAGTTCAACTGAAAGATTAAATAATACTCTAGCAGCTACACCTTCAGTTTCTCTGACTAATCCTAGGAGTATATGTTCAGTACCTATATAGTTGTGATTAAACCTTTGCGCTTCCTCTTGAGCTAAGGACAGTACTTTCCTCGCTCTTTCAGAAAATTTTTCAAATCTACTAGGCAAATTATAACTCCCTAATCAACTTTTATATCTTCAGAGTTGTCAGCATTAATGTCAGTTTTCTCTAAATCATGCTCATTTAATTCATCAGATATTTCATCATTTTTTGGTTCTTCATATCCTTCTGGAGGATCTGATAAACGCTTTATACTTAGACCTAATCTTTTACGATCAGGTTCTATTCTAATAATCTGCAATTCTAATTTATCGCCTTCAGAAACAACATTTTTAGGATGTTTGACTACATCATAAGATAATTCGCTAATATGTATTAAACCTTCAACACCTGGTTCTATTCTTGCAAAAGCTCCAAAGTTAGCTAGTTTAGTAATTGTTCCTGTAACCGTTTGCCCAATTTCAAGGCCTGACTGAATTTGTTCCCATGGTTCAGGAGTAAGCCTTCTCAAACTTAGAGCAATTTTTAGGGTTTCTCTGTCAATTTTTAGCACATAAACATCCATATCAGTACCAACTGTTACAAAATCTTCGGGGTTTTTAACAGGACCCCATGACAACTCAGAAATATGTATCAACCCATCCGCACCACCTAAGTCAACAAAAGCTCCAAAGTTTGAAACTCCTACTATTCTTCCCTTGATTACATCTCCCTCTTTCAAAGTGTTAAGTAATTTCTTCTTTAGTACTTGACGTTCTGCTTCTAAAGCAACTCTTTCGGAAAAAATTGCCCGATTTCTACGTCTATTTAATTCAATGATTTTAAATTGTATTTTCATCCCTATAAAACCGTCTTTGGGGGGTTCTCCACCATTTACAAAGAGTTCTCTAGACGGTCCTACTAGTTGAGATAAAGGTATAAATCCTTGAACTCCCTCTGATTCTACGACTGCACCACCTCTATTAGCAGAAAGTATGACCCCATAGCATGATTGATCATTTTGCATAGCCTTTTCAAGAATCCTCCAACCCTGTTCTCCTCTTGCTCTATCAATTGACAAAACAGATGAACCAGAATTTGTTTCAGGGTTTACTACGTAGGCAATAACCTCATCACCAACATTTATTTCTTTATCTTCATCTGAAACAAGAGTTTTCATTTCTCTAGTTGGAATGAACCCTTCAGATTTATAACCAATATCTATTAGCAAACCATTATCATTGATACTCATTATCTTGCCATCAATAATTTCACCTCTTTTAAGGGGTTTATGTGGCAAAAACTCTTCTATCAATTCATCCATACTAGTTTTCTCTGTGGAAATTGCAGTTCCTATTTGATTATTGTTATCTGAAGAATCAGTACTAGCGGCCATATTCTCCGGGGAGTCTTGAGATGTTGTTTTTGAATCAGTCTCGCTATTTGGTTGATCATTTTCAGTTTGTACTTCTGACAATATTATTTTCCTTTATTTAAATACTTTATGTTTGTAATTATATGTTTGTTTTTGTAACTTGGAAATATTAAAAATTGCAAACAAAATAATTTTATTGAATTATCTTACGTAAACGTGTAATAAATATCTATGTTTTTTGAATAATAAATACCTGAGTATTTCCAAAGTAACATAAAACACAATAAAATTAACAATATGCAGAAGAAAAATATATATATTGATGGTTCCTCAGGTACAACTGGATTGAGAATTAACCAAATACTTAAGAATCATGATAAAGTCTCAATAATTAAAATTGATGAAAAATATAGAAAAAATGAAAAGTATAGATTAGATGCAATTAAAAATTCTGATTTATCCATACTTTGTTTGCCCGATAAAGAGTCTGCACATATAGCACAATTGTTTAATGACGGAGACAAAATCATCGATACATCAACCTATCATAGAGTAAACTCCTCTTGGATATACGGATTAGCAGAGATGCAGGTTGACCAGAGAGAAAAAATTTCAAAAAGTAATCTTGTTGCCAATCCAGGTTGTTATCCAACAGGTATAATTCTAGCCATAAAACCATTAGTTGACAATCACATAATTTCTTCAAGTTACCCATTAAGTATTCATGCGCTTTCTGGTTATTCTGGGGGAGGAAAAAAACTAATAGAAAAATGGGAGTCTAATGCGTATAAATCAGTTAAGTTTGAGTCACCTTATGCTCTTCTTGATAAGCATAAACATCTTGAAGAAATAAAATACTATACAAACTTAGATGATTATCCCCATTTCATCCCGTCTGTCGGAGCATTTTTCAATGGGATGAGAATTGAAATATCGATTCATAAAAATAACCTACTTGGTTTAATAAACCCAAAAAATTTATTCGAAATTTTAACTATGACTTATGAAGATGAGAATAATATCGATATAAGTCTATATGATAATGATTCTTTTTATGATGACTTTTCATTTAGCCCTGAAAAAAACAATAACACCAATAAGGTAACAATCTCAATAATTCCTAACAAATTAGGGCATATATCATTGATTATCCAACTAGACAATCTCGGAAAGGGAGCATCAGGAGCAGCTGTGCAAAATATGAACTTAATGTTGGACTTAGATGAAAATACGGGAATAAATTCTTGATATTTAGTTAAGGTATTTTTTATATTTATAAAGTATAGTCTCTGAAGAAAATTACAATTATAATAGTAGTGTTATATACAACTAAAAATGACTTCCAATAATTATAGATAAAAAAATCAATCTAATAATGAAAAAAAAACAAACTAGACTCATAATTTATACGGGTAAGGGTGGAGTTGGTAAAACATCAATTTCTGCTGCAACAGGTTTGCTAGCTTCAACTCGTGGGAAAAATACTCTAGTTATAAGTGCAGATTCTGCTAATAGTCTTGGTGATGCATTTGAAGAAAAAATATCAAACAAACCTATAGAAATAGAACCTAATCTATGGGTTCAAGAATGCGACGTTTATCTTGGTATAGAAAAATATTGGACAAAAACTCAAGAATGGGCAAGAAGTGTACTTATGTGGCAGGGAATAGATGACATTATAGCTGATGAGCTACTGGCTTTTCCTGGAATGCAGGAACTAACTGTTTTACTAGAAATTTTAGAACATCATAAATCAGGCAAGTACGACCTAATTGTAGTTGATTGTGCTCCAACTGGAGACACTTTCAAACTACTATCTTTACCAGAAGCTGGAAACTGGTGGATGGAAAAAATTTTCCCTTGGAGTAAACGGATAAATAGAATAGCAAGACCTATTTCAAAATTTTTATCTGAGGTTCCTTTACCTAACGATGATGTTTTTGATTCAGCTGAAGACATTTTCGATAAAGTAAGTGAAGTTCAAAAATTAATTTCAGATCACAAATTAACTTCATTACGAATTGTTATGAATCCAGAAAAAATGGTCATAGATGAGACACAAAGATCATACTCGCTTATTGGAATATTTGGATATCTTTGCGATTTGATTATATGTAATAGAATACTCCCCCAAAAAGCTCTAGAAGGATATTTTTCTGAAAGATCAGAGCAACAAGAAAAAAATATCGCTAGAATCAAAGATTCTTTTGATCCTTTACCAATAAAATTTTCTGATTATTTCAAATCCGAAATTGGAAAAGAAAATCTTCGTGAGCTGGGTATGAATATTTTTGGTAACGAAGATCCATCAAAAATATTTTATAAAGATACTTCCTTCAAAATACAAAGATTGAAAGATTCAAAGGAAAAATTTAAACTTGAAATCAATATTTCTCAAACAGCTGTAGATGATTTTGAAATTAATAGAACTGAAGAAAATATCATATTTACTATGAGCGGATTTAGAAAAATTTTCTTGTTACCAGATCAGTTAAAAAGAAAAGAAATTGAAAAAGCAGTACTCGAAGATAAGAAACTAACCATAATATTTGGAGAAAAAATATGAAAATATCAGAAAGTTTAAGAATTTTAGAAAAAAAAATAGAAAAAATAGAAAAAAAAATTCAAGATAATGAAAGTATGGAACTTTCAAATTTAATAAATCATTCTAAAAAAAAGTTCAAAAAATATACAAAAAAAGATAATCTATCAAAAACAAAAGGCGCAATATTATCATTTCTTAATGAATTAGAAAAAATTTGGTCTGACGAAAATACAGATGAAAAAAAAGAAAAAAAACCTAGAACTAAAAAAATTAAAGTAGAAAAAAAATAGTAGATTAAAGTAAAAAACCCACAAATGTGGGTTTTAGAATTGGCAGTGACTTATTTTCCCACATCCTCGCAGATGCAGTATCGTCGGCGCTGTAAAGTTTCACTTCCGTGTTCGGAATGGGAACGGGTGGGTCCATTACGCTCTAACCACCAAAATATATTATATTAGATAAAATTTATTAAAACAAGAAAAAAAGTTGGGAATATTGGTAGCGGGGGTAGGATTCGAACCTACGACCTTCGGGTTATGAGCCCGACGAGCTGCCACTGCTCCACCCCGCAACGTCGAGATATTTAAAGAACAGTAGTAAAGTGATTTTGCATTCTCCGAGAACCAAATAAAGATTCCTTAAGGTGAGTCAAGCCTTCGACCTATTAGTACCACTTAGCTCAAAATATTACTACTCTTACACACGTGGCCTATCTAACCGGTAGTCTACCGGAGGTCTTATTCTTATAAAAAGATGGGATATCGTATCTTGGGGTAGGCTTCATGCTTAGATGCTTTCAGCTTTTATCCTTTCCGAACATAGCTACCCGGCAATGCAACTGGCGTCACAACCGGCACACCATTGGTTCGTCCATTCCGGTCCTCTCGTACTAAGAACAGATCCCCTCAAATATCCTACGCGCACAGCGGATAGAGACCGAGCTGTCTCACGACGCTCTGAACCCAGCTCGCGTGCCGCTTTAACGGGCGGACA
>PBVQ01000004.1 GCA_002728715.1 Dehalococcoidia bacterium | reverse complement strand
TATATATTAAAGATTTAAATAGTTGTTCTCCTGATTCTCCTAGACTAATAATTTTATCTTTATACACAGAATCATCTCCAAAAAAATAAGCATTAGTAGACATCATTCCAAACACTTCTTCATGTAGATTTTCTAATTTACTATTTTGGTTTTTATCTTTTTTCATATCACAATTTAAATATATTTTCTAATTATACACCTATAAATTTTACCAATCTCGAACACAAATCCAAAAGCTAACATAATATCCATCAATTACTTCAGCACTCAAACACCCTCCATGTATATATGATTAGAGTCATGGTTGTATCGGCTAGTAACACCGTTGTTACTATGTTGTTACTATGTGTTACTAAGGAATTTTTAGGGTAGTTAATTTCTCATATGGTGTAGACATGGTGTAGAAACACATAAATCATCAGTAAAAATAGGGATGTAGCTTGAGATTAGTTTGTTCTTGGTGGGCGATATAGGACTCGAACCTATGACCCCCTCGGTGTAAACGAGGTGCTCTAGCCAACTGAGCTAATCGCCCAAGAAAATTTTTATGGCGCGCTTGGCGGGATTCGAACCCACGGCCTCAGCCTTCGCAGGGCTGCACTCTATCCAACTGAGCTACAAGCGCATTATATAATATTCTATTCTTTTTTTTGATAACTTAAACTATAGTATTTACTTGAAATTTGATTGAAAACAGAAATATTTGAGAATGTTATTAATAAATTTATTATTAGTGGTAGCGATGGAGTGACTTGAACACTCGACCTCACGCTTATGAAGCGTGCGCTCTAACCAGCTGAGCTACATCGCCACGTCAATATTGAAAATTTCACTTAAATAATGTTACTACAGTAAATTTAATGGTCAATAAACTAAAATCACTACTTTGCTTGATACTCTCCACTTTTTCCACCATTTTTATAGATCAATCTTGTACGAAGTATTTCCATACTTCTGTCTTTGGACTTACACATATCATATATAGTAATAGCAGTTATACTAGCAGCTGTTATTGCTTCAATTTCAACACCAGTTTTACCTGAAACCTTCACGGTAGCTGTAATTATTATTCCTGTTTTTGATGGGTTTTCTTCAAAGAATATATCTATTTGGTTAATATTCAATGGATGACATAAAGGTATTAATTCTGAGCATTTTTTTGCTGCCATAATACCAGCAACCTTAGCAACTCCTAATACATCTCCTTTTTCAAAACCACCATTCTGAATAAGGTCCAATGTTTCTTTTTCCATAATTATTTCAGAACTAGCAACCGCAACTCTATTGGTTGTTTTTTTATCTCCAACATCAACCATATGAGCTGATCCATCTGAATCAATATGGGTAAAGCCATTATTATTTTGTTTATTATTCTTCAATAAAGCCCTCGTCTATATATAGGTCGTCACTTTTTGCGGCCTGATTTGCTAATTGATCACATTTTTCATTTTCTTCATGACCTGAATGCCCCTTAACCCATATAAATTTTACATCATGTTGGTCAACAACATCTAGTAACCTACTCCACATATCAGAATTTAGAGCTTTATCTTTTTTATTCCTCATCCATCCATTATCTCTCCACTTTTTTGCCCAGCCTTTCTCTATTCCGTTAATTACATACTGTGAGTCAGTAGACAAAATTACCTTCTGGGTTCCTTTTAAGGTTTCTAAAGCAATTATTGCTCCAAGTAATTCCATCCGATTGTTAGTTGTCTTTACAAAACCTTTACTCAATTCTTTTACACTATCGCTAAATTTTAAAACTACTCCATATCCGCCTGGACCAGGATTCCCAATTGAGCTACCATCAGAGAAAGCATATACTATTTTTTTTTCTGAAATATTCAAATCTTATCCACCAATATAATACATCTCAACTTTATCTTTTCTATCCCCGCTCTTTGATCTAAGTTCAGAGTACCTATCTTCTCTTAGATTCCATACCTTCGTAATTTCTGCAGATATTTCGCTATCACTAGCACCAGATCTCAACAAATTTCTTAAATCTTTTCCCCCAGATGCAAACAAACATGTAATTAATTTACCGTCTGTTGAAAGCCTGGCCCTGCTACAAGCTCCACAAAAAGGGTTTGTAACAGATGAAATGATTCCTATTTCATTATCATAATCATGAATTTTATATCTGCTTGCTACTTCTCCTTTATAATTTGGACTTATTGGTTTTGCATCATATTTTGATCTTACTATATCTAGTATTTCTTGAGATGTGACAACTTCATCCATCTGCCATTTATTTTTTGTACCAACATCCATGAACTCAATAAACCTAACAATAATATTTTTATCTATAAAATAATCTAAGGTATCTAGTATTGTGTGATCATTTACACCTTTACGCACAACTACATTTACCTTAATATTTTCAAAACCTTCTCTAATAGCTGAAGTTATACCATCAATTGTTTTTTTAGGTCCATGACTAACTCCAGACATTTCATTGAATATTTTCTCATCTAGAGAATCTAATGAAACGGTCAATCTATTTAAACCGGCATTCTTTAGGCTTCTAGCATGCTTTGATAGTAAAAAACCATTAGTAGTCATAGTTAAGTCATCAATACCATTTATGNTAGATAGAGNCTGNATTAATGATTCTATATTTCGNCTTACTAATGGCTCTCCNCCAGTGATTCTAATTTTATTAACACCTAATTTTGCAAAGATTTTAGCCATTCTTTCGATCTCTTCAAAAGATAGCAGCTCTGGCTTTGGAAGAAATTTATAGCTTTCACCAAAAATTTCAGCAGGCATACAGTAATTACATCTAAAATTACAGCGGTCAGTTACAGAAATTCTTAGATCTTTTATGGGCCGTTTATATTTATCTTTTGGAAATTTACTAATCATTATCTATATTATAAAGTTTTTGAAGTTCAATTCTCATTTTTTTTAGAGCTTTTCCCCTGTGACTTATAGAATCTTTCTCCATACTTGATATCTGGGCTGTTGTTTTCTTTAATGACGGAATATAGAAGACAGGGTCATATCCAAACCCATTAGTTCCGACAGGACTATTGGTAATTAGCCCTTCACAAGTACCTGCTACTGAAATTAATTTATTACTAATATTTTTATTGCCAGGTCTATAGAGTGTTAAAACCGCTATAAACTTTGCTTGTCTTTCAGCAACAGGAACATTTCTCATATTATTTAATAATAGTTCAACTCTATCTTCATCTGATAAATTCTCACCTCCATACCTGGCAGATAAAACCCCAGGGGCTCCATTCAGTGAATCTACACTAAGACCCGAGTCATCAGCCAGAGTTATCAATCCAGATAAATTTCCATATACTTTTGCTTTTATTTCCGAATTTTCTTGAAAAGTCTTTCCACATTCAACAGCTTCAAATGTTATACCTTGATCCTCTAATGATAATAACTCAATCCCATCTAATTTCAACATTCTTTGGAACTCTTTTACTTTTCCTTTATTATGTGAGGCGATCAATAATTTATTGTGCATGATTATATAGTTTCAAATGATACTTAGCCAAAATCCAGTAAATTGATTTTTTTTTACGTTGATATAGGCTTATTCGAGTGTTAAAATTCATATATATATTATTTAGATAATATCAATTACTAAAATCCAATTGTAAGTTATTCTAGCTAATATAGTAATAAATTAATGATTAGAAATTATTACAGGATTAAGTTCAATCCAATTATGAAAAAAAATTTTATAAATAAAAAATCAAAATTATCACTTCTATTTATTGTTTTTTCTATTTTTACTATTTTCGGCTGTACTCCAGAAAATAACCAATCAACTTTTGGAACTGCAGGACCTATTGCAAGTAGCCAAGCTGATTTGTTCATATTAATTTTCGCTATAGCTGTGGTCGTTTTTATTGCAGTTGAAGCAGCACTGATATACATATCAATCAAATTCAGAAGAAGAGAAGGGGACAAACTACCTTATCAAACTCATGGAAATAAAAAGCTAGAAATCACTTGGACTATAATTCCAGCTGTGATACTAATTTTCGTTGCTGTACCAACTTTGGTAGGAATTTGGTCTCAGCAAAATGGGGTGCCCGATGATAAAGGACAAGTATTAAACATTGAGGCGGTTGGCCACCAGTGGTGGTTCGAGTTTAGGTATTCTGATTATGAGGTTATTACATCCAATGAATTACATATCCCTAAAGGTAGGCCTGTTTCTTTTAAACTATCTTCCCAAGATGTAATTCATAGTTTCTGGGTTCCAAAACTCGCTGGTAAGGTTGACATGGTTCCTCTGAATGACAATTACATATGGATGATTGCTGATGAAGTAGGTGAGTTTTATGGCCAATGTGCTGAATTTTGTGGTACATCTCATGCACACATGCGATTTAGAGTATTTGTTCACGAAGAAGAAGATTTTCTTGCATGGGTAGATCAAATGCATACCCCAGCTGATCCTCCAATGCCCAATACTCCAGAATCAAGAGGTCAAATGCTCTTTGCTGCGAATTGTTCAATGTGCCATACAAACAATTCTACGACCCCTGGAAGCTATATTATGGAGATAAATACACAAGATGCTAGATGGAATAACTGGGTAGATGACACTGAAAATTCCGCTCTAGTTTCTGCTCCTAATCTTACACATTTTGGAACCCATACTACACTTGGCTCAGGTATAAAAGAACTTAATCATGAAAATCTTGTTGAATGGATAGCTGACCCATCTACCATCAAGCAAGGTACAAGAATGCAAAAACAAGCTATGGTTTATAACACTAGAGATGGTAAAGCTAATCTTACAGATAGCGAAATATCAGATATAGCATATTATTTACTTTCACTAAAGCCTGGTAGCGGTGCAGAAATGGTTATAGATGATATTCCTTCTGATGGATTGATAGATGCAGAGGCAGTATTCGCAACAAATTGTGCCGCATGTCACTCCTTAGGAAATGATGTGATTGTTGGTCCAGGTATGGGTGGAATTAAAGACCGAGCTGGTGATAGAGTTAGCGGATTATCAGCCTATGAATATATATACGAATCAATCGTGGAACCACAAGCATATATTGTTGAAGGGTATCCACCAGTTATGCCAGCGTGGGCTAGTCTTGGTGACGAAACAGTGAATGCACTTGTAGAATATTTATTAACTTTGGAATAATATTAAAACTATCGGAGTAAAATTTGACAACTAAACCTGCAACTAAATCATTAGTCTTTCCTAGATTTTTTCCTAGGCCTAACTCCAAGACGGGAATTTGGAGTTGGATAGCAACTGTTGATCATAAAAAAATTGGTACCTTGTACGGTATAACTTCATTTTTTTGGTTTATTGTAGCTGGACTTGAAGCATTGTTAATAAGGATTCAGCTTTCTCAGGCAAATAATGATTTTCTTTCTCCAGATATGTATAACTCATTATTTACAATGCATGGTACCACTATGATATTTTTAGTAGTAATGCCATTATCTGCTGCATTTTTTAATTGGTTAATTCCACTTCAAATAGGAGCCAGAGATGTAGCTTTCCCTAGATTGAATGCTCTAAGTTACTGGATCTTTTTATTTGGCTCTATTTTAATTAACTTTAGTTGGATAACCGGAGAAGCACCTAATGGCGGATGGTTTGGATATGCTCCTAATTCAGGTGTAACTTTTAATCCCGGGAAAGGTATGACATATTGGGTTGTAGGTCTAAATGTATTAGGAATTTCTTCCATAGCAGCTGGACTAAACTTTGTTACAACAATAATTAATATGCGAGCACCTGGTATGAGTATGTTCAAAATGCCCATATTCACATGGATGACACTAGTAACCTCGATATTAATTATTCTTGCTTTACCTATTTTGGCAGTAGCTGGAATTCAGCTTCAAACCGATAGAATCTACGGAACCCACTTCTTTAATTCTTTGGGCGGTGGCGATCCTGTAATGTGGCAACATATATTTTGGCTGTTTGGACACCCTGAAGTTTATATTTTAATCTTACCTGCGATGGGCATAGTTTCTGAGGTATTACCAACTTTTGCCAGAAAACCAATATTTGGATATTCCTTTGTTGTATTTGCCGGAGCTGTTATAGGTTTTATGGGTTGGTTCGTATGGAGTCATCACATGTTTACTGTTGGTTTGGGCCCTGCAGCCAACTCGGCTTTTTCAATTTCTACAATGCTTATTGCTGTTCCTACTGGTATTAAAATATTTAATTGGTTAGGCACCTTGTGGGGCGGAAGTATAAGATTCAATACAGCTATGTTATTTTCTTTGGGATTTATAGCAATGTTTACTATAGGAGGTCTTAGTGGGGTAATGCACGCTTCTCCACCAACAGATGCTCAACAACAAGATACTTACTTTGTTGTTGCTCACTTCCATTATGTGCTTTTTGGAGGTGCTTTACTTGGTATTTTTAGTGGTATTTATTTTTGGTGGCCTAAATTCACAGGATACTTCCTAAATGAAAAAATTGGAAAGTTAAATTTCATTTTTATGCTAATAGGGTTTAACATACAGTTTGGGCCAATGCACTGGCTAGGTATGGATGGAATGCCAAGAAGGATTTATACTTATGCTGAAAATATGGGATGGGAAGGTTCAAACCTAGCAGCAACCATAGGTGGCTTTATACTAGGTGTTGGAGTTTTGCTATTTATTTATAACGTTATTTACTCTATGATTCATAAAGAGGTTGCAGGCGCAGATCCGTGGGATGGAAGAACACTTGAATGGTCAACTTCGTCCCCTCCTCCAGAACATGATTTTGATGAGATACCTCAGGTAAAATTTAGAGATGACTTTTGGTTCAAAAAATATCCAGAAACAATAAAAGAATACTATGAACATGGAGAAATAGAAGAAGATACTGAAGATAAACTTTCTGAAAAATCTAACCATGAAGATGAAATACATCTACCTGATATGTCTTACTATCCTTTTATACTTGGTGTAGGTATAGCAATTTTAGGAGCCGGATTTTTATCCAACATATATATAATAGCCATTAGTGTACCAATAATGATTTGGGGCTTGCTGGGCTGGTCTATGGAGCCTGTTAATGATCCTCACCCAGATGGTCACTAATAAACAACTAATAAGGAATAAATTTTGAGTGAAACTGCAGTAATAAATAATCATCAAGATGAAATAGAAAATACTTCTACTGGATTAAGTAACAAAAAGTTAATGATGTGGCTGTTTCTTGCATCAGACGTGATGTTTTTTGGTGCTTTTATTTCTACATATTTGATATACAGAGGCAAAAGTTTGGTTGGGCCATATCCATCAGAGGTACTTGATATTCCAATAACTACAGTTTCTACATTCATTCTTCTTATGAGTTCATTAGCTATGGTATTAGCCTTACATTATCTAAAAGAAAATGAAAAAAATAAAGCGACTTTATGGATACTAGGGGTTGTGTTGCTCGGAACGATTTTTATGGGTTTTCAGTTTTATGAATTCAATCATTTTGCTCATTTAGGTCTTACCCCAAGAACAAATATTTTTGGAACTACATTTTTTATCCTTACCGGTCTACATGGTGGCCACGTAACAATCGGTATATTATGGATGGCATTTCTTGCTTACGGCTCTCATAAAGGAACTCTTAGATCAGACAATGCTATAGATTTAGAAATTGCTGGACTTTATTGGCACTTTGTGGATATTGTTTGGATTATTATTTTTACTGTAATTTACCTGATTTCAGCAAATGATATGCCTCCCGCAGGCTCAGAACTATTGATACACTAATTACCTAAGATTGATTATGAAAAAATTACTAAAAAAATTATTTTATCACGATGGTAACGGTTGGTGGAACCTACCAAAAAATATGAGTGGAAAACCTAATCCCCCTTATGAAGGCCCTATAGGTGGGCCTTGGTTGATCAAAATGATTAATCTTATGACCTATGGAGGAAAATCTCATGCAGGCCCAAGATTTTACATTATCGTTGGTATTTTTCTAGCTATTATTACTGCCTTAGAAGTATGGGCATTTGAACTAGAATCAGAATTAGCAATTCTTTATATTCCAATTTTACTGATTTTGGCTCTTATTAAATTTGTAGCCGTTGTTGCTTTTTATATGCATCTAAGATTTGATAATAGATTTTTTTCGTACGTATTTGCTAGTGGTATGATAGTAGGAACGGTGGTCTTTTCTTTATTATTGTTTATTTCAGAAGCCGCATATATGACAAGATAGATAATGGAATTATCGAATAATATTAATTTGATCGATAATTTTTCAGACTTTTTTTTATCATGGAATTTTTCAACTCCACAAGCTTTTATTTTTCTACTATTTTTTTTTAGTTATATTGTTGGCGCAATTAAGTTATTAGCAATATCTAGTTATAAAATAAATCGTTTATTTTTTTATACATTTTTAGGATTAATACTCTTAGCTTTTTCATTAGTAGGCCCACTGGACAGTTTTTCTGATGATCTTTTTACAATGCATATGGCCCAACATATAACATTGGCTATGTTTGCAGCACCTTTAATTTTACTTGGGAGACCAATGCCTATTTATTTATGGGCTTTGCCTCGTTTCTTGAGAATCGGGGCAGGAACCTTCCTAACAAGAAACAGTAAAACCATTCTGGTTATTAAAAAACTCACAAATCCTAAATTTAGCATCATAGCATTTATATTAACCTTATATTTTTGGCACATACCATTTGCTTACAATCTATCTTTAGAAAATGCTTGGGTACATTTAATCATGCATTTTACTATGTTTTTTACATCTATAATCTTTTGGTGGCCTATTATAGGCCCTCCTCCAACAAACAGTGTCTTAAGTTATCCAAAAAGAATAACCTATTTACTTTGTGCAGTAACTCCTACAGCTTTACTTGCAGCTGTAATAACTTTATCCAATAATGTTATATATGAATTTTATATAGGGTCGCCTCCTCATTTTAGTTGGACTACACTAGAAGACCAAAAAATAGCAGGTTTACTGATGTGGATACCGGGAAACATAGTTTACTTAATTACTCTAGTGAGTTTATTTTTTAAGTGGTTCGAAAGTGAGGAGAAAAAAATATATAAAAATTAACTTTGAGTCTTTTTAGACTTTCTCTTTTTCTTAACATGCTGACTTATCAAGTATTCATTGTCATTATTTAGTATCAAAGATAGTATCTCATCGGAAAGATTTTTTAAGTAAATTACACTTGTCCATGCATCGGTCAAACCAGAATAAATTTCATCTATTGTCATAGGTTTATTTGAGTTTGATGCTAACAACTTAAACACTGCTTCAGTAATAGGTGTACCAGGCAGAAGAAAGTCGGATTTTTTTGAGCAGATTGTACTCATTATTTTCATATATTCTGCTGCAGGAGCAAAACCATTAGCGAACCCGGCATCCGATGCTGCTTGCTTACCTTCTTTTGACAATCTAGAATATATAGTAAACGCAAGGGATCTTCCAGAAGATTCGTAAGCTTTTTGGTCAATATGATATCTAGGACTCTCCCCAGACTTTCTTGAAGTACGTTTTTTGGTGTTTAGATTTTCTATTTGATTTAACATGCTCATAATACTATTGTAACCGAAAATTAAAAAAATAAATCA
The DNA here is from genome assembly GCA_002728715.1 of Dehalococcoidia bacterium. Classification (GTDB taxonomy): domain Bacteria; phylum Chloroflexota; class Dehalococcoidia; order Lucifugimonadales; family Lucifugimonadaceae. Next base: position 17,073 of record PBVQ01000004.1, on the reverse strand, counting down.
TCAATATCATCTAAGAAAATAGCATTTATCTCTTCTCCTATATTAATTTTCTCTCTATCTTCAGGACAAATAGCTAAAGCATTAGCCTTAGACATTGATGTTAATACACCTGAACTTTGACTACCTGTAAGGTTTGCGTGGAGTTTGCCATCCTCAGCCTTAAATACTAAAGCTCTAGCATAAACTCTCCTATTATCATAATTAATAATCTCATCGTCAATTATTATCTTAAATGGATTCTTTAGTATGTCTTTTTTACCCATCATAACTTTTATCGCAGGTATGCCAAATTGCTCAAAAGCAATCATTGCGCTCACTGGATTACCAGGAAGTCCAAGGTGAGGTACACTTTTCTCATTAATATCCAAAACCCCAAAAGCTAATGGTTTTGCAGGCCTCATCCTTACTGACCATAATTTGATTTTGCCCCTCTTAAAGAGTACGTCCTTTACAACATCATAATCTCCTTTTGATACTCCTGCACTTGTCACAATAAGATCTGAATTATAAGCCATATCTAGAAGCATATTTAATGACTCTTCAGAATCTCTTGCAGTACCAATGATGTTTGGAATACCGCCATTACTCATTACCATAGAAGCTATTGAATAAGCATTTGAATTATATATTTTTCCTGGTTTAATTTTCTCACCGGGTTCTAAAATTTCATCACCTGTAGAAATGATACTGATAACTGGTTTTTTTATTACCTTTATTTTAGATTTACCCAAGGATGCTATAACACCCACATGTGCATCCTTTATTAAAGTACCAGATGACAATATTTCTTCACCTTTTACAACATCTTCTCCAGAGAGTCTAATATTATCTCCTTTTTTCATCTCTGAATTACAAGCAATATAATCTAGATTATCTCTAGTTTTCTCATCTGTTTCTTCAAAAGGTATTACTGCATCTGCACCATCAGGAATAGGAGCTCCCGTCATTATTCTCATTGATTGGCCAGATTCAATTTTTTTCGTAGGAACATAACCAGCAGGTATAGAACCAATCACTTTCAGTTTAGTAGGTTGAATGTACGTAGATCCTACAGTATCAACAGATAAAACTGCATAACCATCCATAGCAGAATTATTTACTGGAGGTATAGGAAATTTTGCCGTTATATTTTCAGATAATATTTGACCTAAAGAATCTAAGATTGGTTTTTCTTCTGAAGGTAAAATAGAAAAATTTTCAAGAATTTTATCTCTTGCGTCCTCAACGCTAAGCATTTCTTCGTGATAGTGGTTTTTTCTCAAATAACTACTCTCTAATATCTATATCAAATTTATTTTTTAGTTCTTTAACAATTTTCTGCTCAGATTTATTAATTTCATCTGATGTTATCGTTTTGTTTGAAGATTGATAAGTCAACCTTAATCCAATTGCTTTTTTATTTTTTGGGACACCTTTTCCCTCAAAAACATCAAAAATATTTATATTCTTAACTAGCCTGTTTTTGGATATCTGATCAATTAGATCTTCTACAAAAATATCAGAGTTAATTATCAAAGATAAATCTCTATATGAAGATGGGAGTCTACTAAATTCATTGAATTTTTTTATCGTATATTTCTTATTTTTTTTAATTAGATCAAAAAGTTTCTCAACAGATAGCTCAAAAATAAATATTTTTTCAATTTCAGAATTAAACTTTTCTACAATATTTAAATTTATTTGTCCTAGGACTCCTATGGTTTCATTAAAGATTTTTATAGATGCACATATACCAGGTACAAATAATGGATTATCTGAAACTTCAAAATCTGGCTCTAAATTTATTTCTTCAAACAATGATTCTATAACACCCTTGACATCATAAAAATCGACGTCACTATTATCAGAATCCCAATTTATTTCTTTTCTTGGCCCAGCAAATCCTCCAACTATATAATATGGTTCGTCTGGTTTTCGACCTCCATTGTCATGAAAAACTTTTCCTAATTCAAAAATTTTAATTGGCTCTTTCCAAACTTTTGAATTATTTGCTATATTTTCTAGTACACCCTCAATCAATGAACGACGCATGATAGGAAATTCAGAATTTACTGGATTTTTTAATTTAATATATTTAGGTTCTTCTTTATTGATTAAGACTCTTTTTTCAGCCTCAACAGATGTAGTTGGATAGTTAATCGACTCATACATTCCCAATCCAATTAATACATCTGACATTTTCTCTCTTAATTGAATAAAATCTTGGGATTTTGAGCTTGGAGGGGCTCCGCTCAAAATCGTAGTTGGAATATCATCATAACCTACAATTCTAGCAACTTCTTCTACTAAATCCTCTTGAATTGATATGTCAGGCCTCCAACATGGTATTTCAACATCCCAACCCTCTTTTTGCCTTTTCAACTTAAACCCTAATAATTCAAGAGTTTCTTCAGTTACTTTTTCTTTTATCTCAAACCCAAGAACTTTTTTTATCTTTTCATAGTGAAAAAATATTTTTTCAGGATGAACGTTAATATCAGTATTAATATCAAGAATGTTTTTAGAGGTTACACCATTAGTAATATTCATAATTAGATTAATCGCTCTTCTTAATCCAATTTCACAAAGACCCTTTTTTAAACCTTTTTCAAATCTTAGTGTAGCTTGGCTGTTTAAATCTAGCTTTTTTGCGGTTTGCCTGTTGTTAGTTGAATTCCATGTGGCAGCTTCTAAAACAATACTTGTAGTATCATCAGATACTTCTGAGTTTTCTCCTCCCATAATTCCAGCTAGGCCAATAGAACGATTTGAATCAGATATTACAACCATAGAATTATCTAAATTACGAGTTTTCCCATCAAGTGTAACTAACTTTTCTCCATTATTTGCTCTTCTAACATTTATTTTGTTACCTTGAATTTTTTCATAATCGAAAGCATGTAAAGGCTGACCGGTCTCAAACATTACATAATTGGTTACATCAACAATATTATTTACAGGCCTTTCCCCTATAGCTATTAATCGACTCTTTAGCCATTCTGGAGAGGGCTCAATTTTTATATTTTTAATAATTGTTGCAGTATATCTTGAGCAAAGATCAGGATCCTCAATAGTTATATTAAGGTTAGAATTATTTTCTTTATCCGAGCCATTATAAGATAAATCAAACTTTTTTAGTTTCTTGCCAATTATTGCTCCGAGATCTCTAGCAATCCCCAAAATACCTAAACAATCTGGCCTATTAGGAGTTAATTCAAAATCAAAAACCACATCTCCTAAAACTTCACTTATAGGAATACCAATTTTCGTATCCTTTGGAAGAATTACAACTCCTTCATGATCATCTCCAATTCCTAACTCTTTTGATGAACAAATCATTCCAGTAGATAATACCCCTCTTATTTTTGACTTTTTTAGTTTTACTCGTTTACTATCCTCTGAGTAGGGATCCGTGAGAATTGCACCTTCTTTTGCAAAAACAATTTTGTCATTTAAAGAAATATTTTTTGCCCCACATACTACCTCATATTCTTCATTTTCTAAACGCACTTTTACAAGACTTAATCTATCTGCATTTGGATGTTTTGATATATCAATAATTTGGCCTGAATAAACATTATCAATAATACCTATTTTTTCTATAGAATCTACTTCATTTCCAGCCATAGTTAACTTATGAGATATCTCTTCTGGGGAGAGATCTGTATCAATATATTATTTAAGCCAAGACAATGGAACTTTCATAATACTTCACCCACTAAAATTGACTCAAGAATCGTAAATCATTTGAATAAAAATGCCTAATATCAGTTATTTCATTTTGTAACATAGAGATTCTCTCAGGGCCCATTCCAAAAGCAAAACCTGTATATTTTTCCGTATCATAACCAACAGCTTCTAAAACTTTAGGATGCACCATACCAGCTCCCATAATCTCAATCCACCTACCATTCCAGTCAATTGACATATCTACTCCTGGCTCAACAAAAGGGAAAAAATCACATCTAAATCTTACTTTTCTTGAGGGTCCAAAAATTTTTTTTACAAATTCATATAAGGTGCCCTTTAAATCAGCAAAAGTAATATTTGTATCAACTGCTAAACCTTCAATTTGATTAAAATGCCATTCATGAGTTGCATCAGTCGCTTCATATCGATAGCATTTTCCGGGTACTATTACTCTTACTTGAGGGTCATTTTTTTCCATTACCCGAGCTTGCATAGGAGAAGTATGAGTCCTAAGTAACAAGTCATCATGTTGATCTGAATCAATCCAAATAGTATCCCATTGATCTCTTGCTGGATGATCTGCAGGAATATTTAGCATGTCAAAATTATATTTTTCTAATTCAATCTCATCACCCTCAACAGTTTGAAATCCCATTTCATTAAAAGCTTGAATAATTTCTCTAATCATAGTCGTTGATGGATGCAATCTACCCATCTTTACTTTTCTTCCAGGTAGAGTAATATCAATGGCATCTTGAATATCAAGATTCCCAGATTTAATTTTTGATAAATTTACTTGATATTCTTCCTCTAAATAAATTCTTAATTTATTAGCCTTAGATCCCACTATTTTTCTATCATCTATAGGTAGATTTGAAATTCCCCTAAGTACGTTTGTCAAATCTCCTTTACGCCCTAAATACCTGACTCTCCAATTTTCTAATTGATCAACAGAACCTAAACTGCTAAGACCTAATAGAGCTTGCTGTTTAATATCATCTAATTCTTTGATATTTTTTTCTGACAATTTTCACCTTTTTATTCTCTATAAAATAAACTACATATAAATTATATTAGAAATAATCAAAGTAGACATGTGTAAATATAAACATAAAAAGATGGGAAATTTATCTTTTTATACAAATCTTGACTTTTTTTCTTGTTTTTTTACTTTATAACGATATACGTTTAATTATATTTATTTTTTAACGAATAAATTATTTATATTAATTTATTTTAGCAATTTTTCGATATAATCTATATTTATATTAAATGTTACCTTCATGTAAATATAAAAATATTGATACTCAAACTACAGACAAATAACAAATAATGTAGTAAAGTCTTTATTGATTCATAAATTTTTTGAATCAAAACATACTGTAATGCTTCACTCGGCAATACAGTATAATTTATTGAGTGAAAAAAATACGGGGAAAAACTATGGAAGCATATTGCATGAAATGCAAGGCTAAGCGAGAGATGAATAATCCTGAGCAGATCACAATGAAAAATGGAAGACCTGCTACTCAAGGAGTCTGCCCAAACTGTGGAACAAAAATGTTCAAGATTGGTAAAGCTTAGACTTTAAAAATTTAAAATGAATAAGGCTCGTAAAAAACGAGCCTTATTTATTTAAATCATGAGGTTTTATATGAAAAAAAATATACTAGGAAAAACTAAAATTGAGGTAAGCCAGTTAGGAATAGGTCTATCTGAAATTGGATCTGAACTCTCAGTAAATGATGATAAAAAAGCATCTGATTTATTAAACTTCTCTCTCGATAATGGAATTAATTTTTTGGATACGGCATCATGCTATGGAGTTTCTGAAGAACTAATTGGGAAGACGGTTAGCCACAGAAGAAATGAATATTTTATTGCATCAAAAGCTGGACATGCAAATGGAAACCTAAATGGAAATGATTGGTCATATGAAACAATAAAAGATTCTATAGATAGAAGTTTGCAAAGACTAAAAATTGAATATCTTGATTTAATTCAGCTTCATTCATGTGATATCAATACACTAAAAAATGGTGAAAGCATAACCGCTGTTCAGGACGCACAAAAGGAAGGTAAAGCAAGGTTTATTGGTTACTCTGGAGATAATGACGACGCTCATTGGGCCGTGAATTCAAAAATTTTTTCAACTCTACAAACAAGTTTTAATTTGGTAGAGCAACATGCTCGAACTACAGGATTGTTAGAAAAAGCAAAAAAAAACAACATGGGAATCATTATTAAGAGACCAATAGCAGGTGGTAGTTGGCATAGGGCCACTTCCAAAAACTCAGAACAAAAAATTCGAGCATACGACGATCCTTACCTTCAAAGAGCTATGGCTATGAGGGCTCTAGGTGGAATTAAAAATGAGTCAGAAAACGGCATACTAACCTCTATGGGATATACTATTCAAAATCCTAATGTGGATGTGATTATTATTGGAACTACAAATATTAATCACTTAAGAAATAATCTCCATATGATAAAAAAAGAATTACCCATAGAAGAAAATATTATCAGTGAATTAAATAAAAGATTTGAATTGTTAGATAATGATTGGCATCAAAGAACCTAGGTAATCTTATAATTATAGATTTTCAGAATTTTGAATTTTTATAATTGAAATATTTTCATTTAATTTAAAGCCTAACACCTGAGAATAAAAGTATAATTCTGATTCTAGAGATGACTTTATATTTTCTGCTTTTCTAAAACCATGTTGCTCCCCTTCAAAAATTATAAGAGCATGTGGTATTTGCTTTTTCCTTAAAGCATCAGCCATAATTTCAGCCTGACTAACAGGGACTATTTTGTCTTCTGAGCCCTGTAAAATAATCATTGGAGCAGATAATTTTTCAGTGAAATTTATTGCTGACCTATCATAATATTTTTGTTTCTCTTTTGGGTATTTACCTATTAAACTTTCTAAATACATTGATTCAAATTTATGAGTGTCATTTATAAATACAGATAAATCTGCTATACCATAATATGTGGCACCGGCAGCAAAATTATCATAAAAAGTTAAGGCATTAATTGTTGTATAACCACCAGCAGATCCTCCTTTTATGACAACTTTTTTAGGATCAATTAATTTTTCTTCAGATAAATATTTCACTGCTGCGATACAATCTTCTGCGTCATAGACTCCCCAATTTCCCTTCAATTCATCTCTGTACTTTCTTCCATATCCAGTTGAACCTCTATAATTTACATCAACAACAGCAAAGCCTCGATTGGTCCAAAATTGTATAGATAGACTTAATGAGTTACTTGCAGCACTAGTTGGACCTCCATGGCTTATAACAAGCAAGGGAGGATTTAGATCTTTGTTTGAATAATTCTTATTTTTTGGAGGATAATAAAATGCATATGCTTTTGAATTATTAGTAGTTGAAAATTTAATTTCTTCTGCAATTGATAATTCCGAACTGGGAATTTCTAAATCCGATGACTTTTTAATTATTTCTATTGATTTATCCTCAATACTATACTTAATTATCTCGTCATTTTTTGAAGGTGAAGAACCTATAAAAAATAAATTATCACCATGAACATTTAGATACGAAATTTGAGTGTAATGTAGATTAATTTCTTCCCTAATTATTCCATTAAGATCTAAAATTCTAATTAGACCTTCTTTTTTATCATCCGATAATCCACTTAGAATAATATTTTCCTTTTTATAAAAATCATATGTCTTAAATCCAAATTGCCATGAAGGGCCTGCATGCTCTTTAGACTCATCAAGGATATTTTTATTTTTACCATTATTATTTTTATGAAGATTCCACCAACCAGATTCATCACTTACATATATAAGGTCGCCTTTGTCAGACCATTCGGGTTGCAAAATGCTAACACCGCTACCTCCAGCGATAAAATTTATTTCTCCGATCGAACAATTTTTTAAATCTATTTGGGCCATGCATAACTCTGTTTCATCCCATGGCATATTAGGATGATTCCATTGAGTCCAAGTCAATTTATCATTATTTTTATTTAGCCTAGGCGAAGAGTAAAAATCATTTCCTGATATTAATATTTTTACATCAAGTGAACCATCTGTTTTTACAGCAACAATTTCGTTTATAGGCTCTCCTTCATTATTATGATTTTCTCTTATACAAATTAGCCATTTAGCATCTTCAGTTAAAGTTAAATCTGAGTACCTAAGACTTTTTTCAGCATGAGGAGATGGAGTGACAGGAAATATTTTTTGATTATCAATGCAGTAGATTCTTTGATCATCCCAATTTGTAAAAAAAACGTTATTATTTTTTACTGTAAAAGAAGCTCCTCCATATTCATGAACTGAGTTTCTTGAATTGTAACCTCTTGGCAAAACATCTATAATCTTAGACTCATTTAGAGATTTACTTACAATTACATATCTACCAGATTCTTCAGGTCTTCCTTCTAGCCAGTAAATTTTTTCTCCATCAATCTTGATTTCTGACAATCTTAACCCTTGCTTAGTTATTAATTCTGCGGAAATTTCTGACTTCCATGATTCTATAAATGTTTTATTGTTTATATTCATAATTGCCCTAAAAGTTACTTTATTTTCTTTATTGATATAAATTATCTATGAACTTAATAATATTTATATATAGAATACTATAATTAGAACAAAAAAAACAAAGCAATATTTATATTTTTTATATGGTTGATGAAAATAAAAAAAGAATACTTACTGGAATTAGGCCAACAGGAGCGCTACATCTAGGTCATTATGTTGGTGCTTTGCATAATTGGATAGATCTTCAAGAGGAATATAATTGTTACTTTTTAATCGCTGATTACCAGGCTTTAGGCGATCATTTCAATGATATTGATCTGATTAGAAAATCTGTAATTGACGTTACTATAGATTGGTTATCTGTAGGACTTGATCCTGCAAAATCTTCATTTGTTATACAGAGCTATGTACCCGAATTTGCAGAATTAACGATGCTTCTAAGTTTCATAACTCCATTGGGGATGCTTGAAAGAAACCCTACATTAAAAGGAGAACTTGACAGCCTAGAAATTGAAAAAAGAACTGTTGGATTTTATAACTATCCAATGAGTCAAGTTGCGGATATATTACTACCTCGAGCACAACTTGTTCCTGTTGGAGACGATCAATCTCCACACGTAGAAATGACAAGAGAAATAGCTAGAAAATTTAATCGAATGTTTGGTGAAGTTTTTCTTGAACCAGATACACTAATTGGCAAGGTGCCTAGGCTCTCTGGAACAGATGGACAAGGAAAAATGAGCAAATCTAAAGGCAATGTGATTATGCTTAGCGACGACGAAGAAACAGTCAATAAAAAAGTAAAATCTATGTACACAGACCCTAATAGAATAAGAGCTGACATCCCAGGAAAAGTCGAAGGTAACCCTGTTTTTGAGTATCATGATGCATTTAATAAAGACCTAGAGCAAGTGAAAGATTTTAAAGATAGATACCAAAAAGGAAACATAGGAGATGTTGAAGTAAAAACTGCACTTGCTAAGTCAATTAATCAGTTTTTAGAACCTATCAGAGAAAAAAGAGTATATTATGAGAACAATATTTCACTAGTAGAGGAATCTTTAAACAACGGCATAACCAACATTAAACCTTTGGCTTCTCAAACGATAGAATTAGTTAGAGAAAAGATGAAAATTTCTAAGTATATTAGATAATCGGGAGATATTTTATGAATCATTTTTATCCTAATTCTGAAGAATTTAAAAAATTATCAAAAAAATATAATCTTATTCCTGTATATAAGGAAATAAGTGCAGATCTTGAAACTCCTGTTTCTGCATACCTTAAGACATCAGATGGATCATATTCTTTTCTCCTAGAATATGTTGAAGGTGGGGAGAATGTAGCTAGATATAGCTTTATAGGAACGAATCCTTTAGAAGTAATTCAGACTGGAAAAAATACAACCAATGGGGGGAAAAACCCCTTAGATCAATTAAGAAACAAAATGAAAAATATAAGTTATGCCCCTGTAGAAGGACTACCTAAATTTCATGGCGGTGCTGTCGGATATCTTTCATATGACAGTATTAAATATTTTGAACCAACTGTCCCTGAAATAAATAGTCAAGATTCAGGATTAAATGTCCCCGAATCGGTGTTTATGTTAACTAACTCATTATTAATCTTTGATCACGTCAAGCATACAATAATAGTTGTAGCTCATGCAGAAATTGGCTCAGATGTTTCAGGTGCTTACAATGATGCGATAAATACAATTACCTCACTAATTAATAAACTCGGTAAAGAATTACCTAGAGAAGAAAAAATTAAAAATTTTATACCAATATCGCAAATACAAAATCTTCATAATCAAATATCTTATAAAGATTCAATAAAAGACAAAAATAAATCTTTTATCCCAAATATGAGCAAAGAATATTATAAAGATTCTGTTTCTAGATGCAAAAAAGCAATAAATGACGGAGAGCTTATTCAGGTAGTTTTTTCTCAAAGACTATCAAGGTATACTGAAATTAAACCATTTAATTTATATCGTTCTCTAAGAGCCATTAACCCTTCACCATACATGTTCTTTCTTCACTTAGATGATTTTAATATTGTAGGTGCTTCACCAGAATTATTGACTCAAGTAATAGATAAAAAGATGGCTGTTCACCCTATAGCTGGTACTAGACCGAGAGGAAAAAATGAAATAGAAGACAAAAGTCTAGAAAAAGATCTTATAAATGATGAAAAAGAACTCTCAGAGCACTTAATGCTACTAGATCTAGGTAGAAATGATGTTGGAAAAGTATCTGAAATTAATTCCGTAAATGTAACGCAAAGTTTTGAAATAGAAAAGTATTCACATGTAATGCATATAGTTTCTCATGTTACCGGTAAATTATCTGATGACCTTGATTGCTATGATGCCTTGAAATCTGCCTTTCCAGCTGGAACCGTCTCAGGAGCACCAAAAGTAAGAGCCATGCAACTAATTTCTGAATTAGAACCTACAAAAAGAGGGCCGTATAGTGGCGCTGTAGGCTACTTTAGCTTCACAGGAAATATGGATACGGCAATCTCATTAAGAACAATGATTGTAAAAGATAATATTGCATACTTACAAGCAGGGGGAGGAATAGTAGCAGATAGCGATATTGAAAAAGAGTATGAAGAAACAATTAATAAAATGAGCGCCATGATGGCCGCAATTAACCATGCTGAGTTATCCTCAGAGAATACCTGATAAAATATAAATATGATTTTTTTACTAGACAATTATGATAGTTTTACATACAACTTATTTCAGTATATTTCTGAATCAGGTGAAACTGTAATAGTAGAAAGAAATGATAAAATTACAGTAAGAGAATTAGAAAAAATTCAGCCAAAAAAAATCATTATCTCTCCGGGCCCTTCACATCCTAAAAATGCTGGTATTTCTGTGAAAATTATCAAGGAGTTTGCTGGAAAAATTCCTATTCTAGGTGTGTGTCTAGGACATCAATGTATTGCGTATGCTTATGGTGGCAAAGTAATTAAAGCAAAGGAAATTTTTCATGGAAAATCATCAAAAATATACCATAATAATAAAGGAATATTTAAAAATTTACCTGATCCGTTCGAAGCTGTTAGGTATCATTCTTTAGCAGTAGAAAAAAAATCATTACCTAAAGATTTTGAGATAACTGCTACCACAAAAAATAACATTATAATGGGTATAACACATAAAAAATTTGATCTAGACGGTGTACAATTTCACCCTGAGTCAATAAATACCAAAAGTGGCAAACAACTTATCAAGAACTTTCTATCAAAATGAATATTAAGACAGCAATAAAATATTTAGTACAGAATAAAGACTTAAGTGAAAAAGAAGCCCAAGAAGTAATGTTTGAGATTATGACAGATAAGGTTACACCTGCGCAATTTGGATCTTTTATAACAGCACTAAAAATCAAAGGTGAGACTGCTTTTGAAATAGCCGGTATGGCTAAAGCAATGAGGTCTGTATCATTGAAAATAGACCTTAAACAAAACTTACTTGATACATGTGGAACAGGCGGAAGTGGTCTAAATTGGTTCAATATTTCTACTGCATGCGCATTTGTTATATCTGGAGCAGGTATAAAAATTGCAAAGCACGGGAATAAGGCAATATCAGGAAAATCAGGAAGCGCAGATGTATTAAGTGAACTTGGTGTAAATATTAGTTTGAAACCAGAACAAGTAAAGAGGTGCATAGAAGATATTGGAATAGGTTTTTTATTCGCACAAACTTTTCATCCAGCAATGAAATTTGCAGGACCTCTTAGGCCGCAAATAGGAATACCAACTATTTTTAACTTCCTTGGACCGCTAACTAACCCAGCTAATGCATCTAATCAAGTTTTAGGTGTTTCAAATATTGATTTCGTTGAAAAAATTTCAAAAGCATTAGAGATTTTAGGAACAAAATATTCGTTTGTTGTTCATTCAGAATCTGGTGCAGATGAAATAGATGTGGAAGGCAATACTTTAGTTTATCAAATTAATCAAAATGGAATTAAAAGAAGAAAAACAAGAGCAGCAGATTTTGGTTTACCTGAGGGAAGAAGGGAGCACTTAATCATTGATGACATAAGTCAATCTTCAAAAAAAATCAAAAAAGTTCTTGCAGGTGAAGGTAGATCTGAAAGAATCAACTTATCCGAAGATACATCATGTAGGAATATAGTAATAATGAATGCTGCAGCTGGAATTATTTCTGCAGGTAAAGCTAATGCATTTCAAGAAGCAGCAGAAATAGCAAAAGATTCAATCGACTCAGGTAATGCAAATAAAAAATTAGAAGAACTTATAAAAATCAGTCAGGAACTCTCTTGAAGAAAACCGAAAATATCTTAAGTGAAATAGTAAAAAAAAGATTAATAGATATTGAACAAAAAAAAACATTTATCAATAAGGATGAATTAATCTATAAATGCAATCAAATAACTAATATAAATTCACTTGAAAAAAAAATTAATACTAATAAAAATATGTCAGTAATAGCTGAAATGAAAAGGTCGTCCCCTTCTGCTGGAATCCTCAAAGAAAATTTAATTCCTAAAAATAGGGCTAAAGAATATCATGAATTTGGAGCTACAGGTATTTCTGTTTTAACTGAACCAGACTTCTTTAATGGTTCAATCTTAGACCTTAAAGAAGTTGCAAAAATATCCAAACCCAATGGGGTTCCTCTTTTATGCAAAGATTTTATTATAGATGAATATCAAATTTATGAAGCTAAAGCGAACGGTGCAGACTGTATTTTACTTATAATTGGCATTTTAGAACCAGAACAATATAAAATTTTATATGCATTGTGTAAAGAATTAGAACTAGATGTGATAGTTGAAATTTTCGATGAAAAGGAACTTGATATTGCAATGGAAATATCACCAAAAATAATTGGTATAAATAATAGAAACCTAAAGACACTAAATACATCCTTGGAAGTGTTTGTTAATTTATCTAAATACATTCCTGATAATATAATTAAAATTGCAGAAAGTGGCATGAAAAATATTGATGACATTAAATGTATGAAAGACTATGGAGCCAATGGAATACTAATTGGCGAAACCCTAATGAAACAAAATAATGACTTAAGTAGTTTTATGAAAAAAATAACAACTATTACTTCAAAATGAAAAACAAAACAAAAATAAAAATCTGTGGAATAAAAAAATTTAATAATGCAAAATGTGTATTAGAAAATAAAGCAGATTATCTAGGATTAATTTTTGTAAAAAAATCAAAAAGATATATTAACTTTCTTAAAGCTGAGAAACTTATAGGAGAAATAAAAAAAACAAACTACAAAACAAATATTGTAGGAGTTTTTGAAAATGAAAGTCCAGAAACAATAAATGATTATATGGAGAAACTAAAACTTGATTTTGCTCAAATTGCTGGAAAATTTGATGACGATTTGCTTGGAAAAATAAAATATCCAAAAATTGTTCAAATATCTATAAAAGAAGATGACAATGAAAAAAATATTTTAAAAATAATTAATCATTATAGAACATTAAATCATAAAATTTTACTCGACTCTTTTGATAAAAATATTGGTGGAGGAACAGGAAAAAAATTTAACTGGAAGTTAGTAAAAAATATTATAAAATCAGAGAATGTTTTTTTGGCAGGAGGTTTAAATTCTAAAAATATAAAAGAAGCTCTAAATTTCTTACCATGGGGAGTCGATATTTCTAGTGGAGTCGAAGAAAATGGAGAAAAAGATAATCAAAAGATTGCTAAATTTATAAAAATGGTTAGAAAATATGAAAAACACTAAACTTTTTTTTATTCTTGTTTTTTTTTTAATTACCTTTGCGATCTCCTGCAAATCAACAAAGAGTTTAGTGGATGTTGGGTGTGAAGAAAACGGCAATATTACCGCTTGTTTAGACAAAAATTATGCTGAAAATAACAATATTAGACAAACACTTAATATTTGGCTTCCATGTAAAATTCATCATTGTGATAAAAAATTTCCATTAATTGTTCATATTCATGGTGGAGGTTTTACAACTGGAGAAAAAATGGAGAAACCAAACATTGATTTTTTAGAAGCAGGATTTGCATTTTCATCAATAAACTACCGATTAATACCAGAAAGTAAGTTTCCTGATTATTTACATGATGCTAAAGCGGCAATCAGGTGGTTGAGGAGTAATAGCAGAGATTTAAGAATAGACTCATCAAGAATAGGTATATACGGAGAATCTGCAGGTGGAGCTTTGACATCTTACATGGCATTTACCAATGGGATAAATAAAGTAGAAATTAATGGAAATATTATTGATGTTGAAGGAAATATTGGTAACAATAAAAATGAATCTTCAAAAATTAGCGCTGCAATAAATTATTATGGTCATGCTGATTCAAAAATGTTTTGTGACCTAAAAAAAGGATTAGATCCAAACTGTGAAGATACAAGTGATTTTTGTCATTCATGCACTAGTCCAATATCCTATATAGGTAAAGGTAGATCCGTATCATATATGATAATTCATGGTACTGATGATAAACTTGTGCCATATATTCATGGTGATATGTTAAGTAAGAAATTTACAGAAATATATCCTAATAATAATCCTGAACTAACATTTATCACAGTTGAAAATGGAGGACATGGCTGGTGGGATAAAAAAACTTTTGACGATATAAGTAATTCAACGAAAAATTTCTTTTTGAGAAATTTATATAATAATCGTGAAGTCAAAAAAGAAAAAAGCAGAACAATTGTTTCAGAAAAATTAAACTACGATAAAGATATAAAAAATATTGAAAAACAAAAAAATGACAAATAAAAAAATAAAGATGGTTCAATACGGAACAAAGCATGGCCATGCTCAAGGAGTTTTAGAGGTAATTTTAAATAATCCTAATGTAAATTTTGTTGGAGTCTTCGAACCTGATAAAAAAAGAATTGGTCAATTAAAAAAAATAAAAAATTCTATCTGGAACAAAGTAAATTTTCTTGACGATAAAAGCTTCCTAAATGACTCATCAATTGTTGCTGCATCATGTGAGGGATCAAATATAGAAAGCCTTAATTTTACCGAGGAATTAATTACTAACAACAAACACGTGTTTTATGATAAGCCAGGCGGTAATAATAAAAAACAATTTTCAAAAATATTAAGGCTAGCAAAAAAACAAAATAATCTTTTGCAACTCGGATATATGTTTAGGGATCATGATGGATTTGAAAAAATTTTGGATTTATCTAGATCTCATTTAATTGGCGATATTTTTCAAATAAGAGCACATATGTCTACAAAAATACCAGAAAAAAATCCAGAAGGGATGCTCACCGGCAAAGAGGGAATTAGCTCATTTAAAGGGGGCATTTTTTTTGATTTAGCAGGACACATGATAGATCAGATTATCTCAATATTAGGAAAACCTGAAAGAGCATTTAGTTTCTTAAAACCAAATGAAAATATTAAAAATTTACCAAGCTTTAAGGATAATACTCTAGGAGTTTTAGAATTTAGGAATGCTCTAGCAACTATAGAAATTACTGCATCAGAAATTAATCCATTAGCAAGAAGATTTGAAGTATACGGAACAAAAGGATATATAATACTTGAACCATTTGAGCCAGCTAAAAAATTGAAATTATACTTAGAAAATGATGAAAATTTTTATAAAAAAGGAATAAACATAATAGACCTAGAAAACAGGCCTAGATATAAAAAATCTTTTGAATGCTTTATTGATAATATTATCAATAATTCAAACCCAAAAAGATCTTTAGAGCATGAAAAAATAGTTCAGGAAATTCTACTTTCTTGTATAGAAAACAACCTGTTAGTTAGATAGGTGATTAAATGTTGCAGGCCAAGATACTTTATATAATGCAGTAGACTTCAAACTTATGTTTTCTATTTTAGCATCTGTGAAAACACATCTATAAAATTTTGATCCATAAAAGTCAATATTTTTTAAGTTTGAATTAAAAAAATTTGTTCTATTAAAAATACTTTTTTCTGCTGAAACATTTTCTATAGTAGCATTTCTAAACTTAACAGAATTAAAAACTGTTTCTTGAAGATTACAATCAATAAAAGTACTGTGATCTAGTATTGATCGTGAAAAATCAAACTTGCTAAAATCTTTGCCAGAAAAAAAAGCACCACTTAGATCCAATTCTTCATACTGATTTTGTTCGTGCCAATTCTCAATATCCTTAAAATCAGATTTTAATATAATTTCTAGATGATTTTTGTTCATTTTTACCTATTCAGAGCATTAATACCAAATATTATTACTAGCAGTTGAAACAAATTTGTAACATTTTTTTGTTAAATTATATTGTATAAAATAAACAATTTAAAGATAGGAAATAGATATATGTCCTACATAGCAGAATATTTATGGATAGATGGAACAAAACCATCGGCAAAAATTCGTTCAAAAGCAAAAGTTATTGCAGATAGTGAAAAACCTGGAATATGGGGTTTTGATGGATCTTCAACAAATCAGGCTGCAGGAGAATCATCAGATGTAGTACTAAGTCCCGTAATGATAACTCCGGATCCAATCCGAGGCGGAGATAATAAATTGGTACTTTGTGAAACTTTCTTAACAGATATGAGTCCTCATCCCACTAACACCAGATCAAAATGTGCGGTTGTAGCTGAAAAATATGGTTCTTTTGAAACTTGGTTCGGCCTAGAACAAGAGTATACATTTTTTGAAGGTGGATACCCTTTAGGTTGGCCTGATAATGGGTTCCCTGCACCGCAGGGAGGATACTATTGTGGGGTTGGTGCAGAAGAAATTTTTGGTAGAGAAGTTGTAAATAAACATCTTCAAGCATGTATAGATGCAGGACTAAATATTGCAGGAATTAATGCAGAAGTTATGGCAGGTCAATGGGAATTTCAGATTGG
>PBVQ01000003.1 GCA_002728715.1 Dehalococcoidia bacterium | reverse complement strand
TGATTTGCCTGCTGGTATGTCATGGGATGATTGTGGACATACGTGTGTTAATGACGATGGTGAAAGAATTGAAATGGAAGATATGGAACACACTAATATAATTCAACGCAAACACGCGATGAGTATTGCAATTAATCCACAAAACGATCAAGAGATATTTCTTGGTACCAATGTTCATGGCGTTTATAAAACTACTGATGGTGGAGCAAGTTGGGAAGAAACACTCTGGCGCACTGAGGCGATTAATACCTCGAAACGTGACCACGCACACGCAATTGATATTGCAATTAACCCAAAAAATACGAAGATTATTGCTGTCGCTGATTGGAATAGTGGTGTGCTTTTGAGTCAAGATGGAGGCGATTCTTGGCAAAGAACTAACAAAGGATTAGATACAGGAGTAGTACAAGTTCTAACTTTTTCACCCAATGGGCAATATCTTTTTGCTGGTACTGAAGGACATGGAATATTTCGGTATAAACTCTTTGATTAATCACTTCATTTGCTAAGAGATTTCTTATAAAAGATTTCTTAAAAGTGTTTTTAGTATTCAGTTATGTATTACCTCGAGTTTTGATACATAGTATCAATTGTGTATAATTATTTTTTAATAAGGTACAAAACATGAGCATTAAGCATAATGAAATAAATATAGCAAACTGTTGCATTCAGGTTGAGGATTGTTGTGTAGAGTATGAAAATATTTTAGCTCTAGACAATGTTTCTTTTTCAATTCCGAAAGGATCATTTATTGGAGTTTTAGGTCCTAATGGAGGAGGGAAAAGTACTTTATTCAATGCTATAGCTGGCTTAGAGAATATAACTCATGGAAAAATCAAAATAAATGGTGAAAGCCCACAAAAAAGCCTAGGTAAAATAAGTTACGTCCCTCAAAAAGAGATGATAAATTGGAAGTTTCCTCTTTCGGTATATGATGTAGTTTCACAGGGAAAAATACGAGGGGGAGGTTTTCGTAATATTTTAGGTTTTTCTACTGATATAGTTCTTGATTCTCTTATGAAAGTAAATATGTATGAAAAAAAAGATGAAATGATTGTCAACCTTTCAGGTGGAGAAAAACAAAGAACATTTATTGCAAGAGCTTTAGCTCAAGAGTCAGAAATATTACTTTTGGATGAAGCTTTTAGTGGTGTTGATTATGGTTCGCAAGAGGATATTTCTGACGTACTAAAATTGCTAGCTTCTGGATCTAAAACAATTCTCATGTCTACACATGATCTAAATAGCTTATCTGATAGATATGATAAAGTTTTATGCTTGAATGGCCATGTTTGTGCATTTGGCTCACCCAAAGAGGTACTAACAGAAGATGTATTAAAGGAGTTATACGGAGTCCACAGGGATAGATTAGTAGATCATAGAATTGGAAGCCATTAATAATGTTATACGATCTACTCATTGAGCCCTTAACCTATAACTTTTTTTTACAAGCTACTTTGGTGTGTGTTCTCATTGGTATCGTATGCCCCTTGTTAGGTTCTTTTGTGATAAATCGTGAATTAGGTTTCATGGGAGATGCAATGGCTCATTCAGTTTTACCTGGTATGATTGTAGCTTACTCGATGGGGATAAATGCATTTATAGGGGCTTTACCTAACGCAATAGTTATAGCCTTAGTTATAGGTTTATTAGTTAGAAGAGTTAAAATTTCCTCAGATACATCAATTGGAATAATTTTTTCCTTTCTTTTTTCAATAGGCTTAATCATCATGTCAATAATCGGAGGGACAAGAATTAACTTAGAGGAGATATTAATTGGTCAAGTATTAAGTGTATCTAATCTAGACTTGATAATTACTTCAATACTTTCAGTGACAGTTATTTCAATAACATTAATTTTTTATAGACCTTTGGTATATATTGGATTTGATTATTATGGAGCAACAGTTTCAGGTATTCCATCTGAAAAACTTGACTACTTGTTACTTGTGTTACTCTCAATCGTTATTGTAGTTTCACTTCAGGTAGTTGGTATTATTTTAGTTATTGGATTATTAATAACTCCTGCAGCAGCAGCTAGTCTAATGGTAAAGAGATTCAAAAGCATTATTATTATAGGAATTATAATAGGGATTGCTTCATCTATAACAGGTTTGTATTTTTCCTATCATTTGGATCTACCATCTGGGCCAACTATATGTGTTGTCTCAACCATGGTATTTACTCTAGCTTTGCTTAGGTCCATAATTTTGAAAAAATAAAATGATACTATCCAACTCTAACTCTTTCCTCAGGGTAAGAGATAATATCTTCTTGGCTCTCCTTAGACATAAATAGTACTAATGTAATTGGTCCAAACCTACCAGTGAACATAGCAATTGATAATATTAGTTGACCCACTGCACCATACTGGCTTGTCTCTCCTATAGACCAACCACAGGTTGCAAATGCTGAGACTAATTCAAACACAGATTCTTTGTAATCAGCATGAGGCTCAAAAACCTGAAATAAAATGACTAGTAGCATTATACTTACAATGGCTGTAGCCCCCACAGCCATTGATTTCAATACATCAAATGAATTAATTTTTCTATTATTAAAGGATATATTTTCTTTTCCTTTGAAAATTGAGTAGGTAGCGATCACTATAATCATCAATGTGTTAACCTTAATACCACCTGCGACCGAAGAGGTAGTTCCACCTATAAACATTAGCAATGCAGATACATTAATATTTGAATTTTCAAGATTGTTATAAGCTACACTAGAGAAGCCCGAAGTTCTATTAACTGTGTGGAAAAGGGATTGAGAGATTTTATTAGCAATATTTTCATTACCAATGCTGCCAGTATTGCTAAATTCAATTAGAAAAAAACTTATAAATCCAAGTGTTAGAGCAAATAGAGTTCCAATAATTACAAGTTTGGTATCAAGATTGAATAAACTCCATTTTTTCTTGGTAATAATATTTGAGAGGGTAGCATAACTTAATGCACCCATCAAAATCATTACTGAAACAGTTGCTAAGATTATTTTATCATCTGCAAATCCTATTAAACTGCTACCTCCTATCTTAGAATCAGGTAGGATTTCAAATCCTGCATTGTTGAATGACGATATTGATAAAAATATGCTTTGATAAAGTGTTTGAGTAGAAGAAATTCCTGACCATAAAGGAGTAAAAAAATTCCATTTTATAAAAAATATCAAAGATCCAATTATTTGGATTAAAACTGCAACCAATATAATATTTCTTGCCATAGAAGATATTACTCCAATCCTATTTTCGCCTAGTCCGGTTCTTGTAATCATTCTATTTTCTAACTTATGTCCACTACTCAAAAAAAGAAGAAAAGCTATACCTGTTATAAATCCTAATCCACCAACAAAAATTAAAGCACCTATAACTATTTCCCCAAATATTGACCAGTAACTATCTGTTCCTACAACTATTAATCCTGTACCAGTAATTGCTGAAATAGAAGTAAATAAAGAAATATTAATGGATGTAAATTTATTTTCTTCTGATGAAATAGGTAATGATAAAAGTATAGTTCCAATTATTGCAAATGCCAAAAAACTATATACTAGTATCAAAGGGGACGTTGGACCTCTATATGACACTTTACGTTTTTCAATATGAGTAATAACAGGTGATAATTCAGACTGTCTTGGTCTTCTTATAATATTTTCTTTATCTAATTTGTTTCTATTATTGTTCAATATGAGTGAAAATTTTTCTTTATTTGAAATCTTTATATTTATATACTAATTTTTAAAATTTAAATTTTATGTCTAAAAGAATAATTATAATTTTATCACTACTTTCGTTATTAATAATTTTATTAATCCTATCACCTCAAAATGAAAAAAGTGATTATGTAGAAGGAAGAATTATTGACTTTGAACAAACATCTCTAACAACATTTTCTAGTATTAGAATTATCGATTTTGATGGTAAAGAGTGGGAATTCTATGCTGAAGAAGAATTTATTGGATTTTTCCCATCTCATTTACAGGAGCATATAGTTCAAGATTATCCACTGAAAATTAGGTTTGAGTTATCTAAAGATAGCAAAAAATATATTACTGAAATATGGGACTAGTTAAAATTGATTCTTCAATTTCATCCATATTCACAAACCCTTCAAACCTTTCAGCTATAATGCCATTTTCGTCAATATAAAATGTCCAAGGCTCAGTAGTTAATTCCCATAGATAAACGATTTCAGATTGTATCCCTATAGAATAATCTCCATTGAGTAACATTTCATCTGGATTTTCGAAAATTTCTACGTGTATAAAATCAATAATATTTGAATACTTGTCTGCGAGTCTAGACAATACTTCTACTTGAGGACCGCATGTCTTAGTAAAACAGAATCCTGGAGTGGAAAAGGATAAAATAATTGGTCTTTTGTTATTCAAAGAATCTACTAGGTTATTTGCATAAAGCCTTGAATCAGGATTTATGGCACTACTTATTTTTTTGATTTGTTCGATACTAGTAGCTGTTTTGTTAATGGTAAGTGGTGCTAAATCACCTACGTTTGGAGTCTCTGTATTTGATTTAACTAAAATCGCTGCTTCTCCGTTATAATTTTTACCATCTTTTATGTATGAAAGATAAATTTTCCAGAATCCAGGTTGGTTAAATGTTAGGTAAGTAGTGTAAATTCCTCCTTTTATCGGCCATTCTCTCCATTCAACCTCTTCTTGAAGATTTTTTTGTAAACAAGTTTCTTGGTGGCAATATTCTATAGAAATTTTATTTTTTAGATCATATATGGGATTATTATTTTTATCACTCAGGATAAAGGGTAATCTAGCTTTTCCGACTCCTATGTCGCTAGCAAGTAAACGAACATTTATATCAACTTGATCTGCTTGTTTCTCATTGGATGAACATCCAAAAATAATTAGAAGAAAAACGGGTAAAAATAATAATTTATAAATCTTCATAATAGTAGTTAATTTTACATTTTTTTATATGTTTATTTATAAAAAAGTTGTAATATTTTTAATGTTTAAATTGTTATTTTGAAATAAAGTTGATAAATGTTAAATTCTGCAGGCACGATCCAAAGTATTGAAATAAGGTATTTAGAAGCAAAATTAGATAAACCTTTTGGTTGGTCGCAAAGATGGACTACGTCAAGAAGTATTATCATTTTGAAACTTACAACCTCGGAAAATTATGTAGGTTGGGGTGAAACATATGGATCTTACAATACATGTCTTGAGATGAAATCTTTAGCTGAATTAGTTATTGGGCATGATTCAGATAATATAAACAAAATTAATAACAAGATTTTTGATCAAACATTTCAAAGTCATGCCTTCGCTGGGGCAGCTTCATCTTTTGTGAGTGCATTAGATATTGCTTTATATGATGTAAGAGGTAAATTTCTAAATGAACCTATATCTACGCTTCTTGGAGGATGTTTAAAAAGAAATATTCCAGTTTATGCCACAGGTTTATATTATCTTGAAGGTTTTCCTATAAAGCCTCATTTAGATGAGGCACTTGGATATGTTGAAAAAGGTTTTACAGGGATGAAAATGAAGATAGGTGGATTGTCTATTAATGATGATGCAAAAAGAGTCAATCAAACTAGAGAAGCAATTGGTCCAAATATTAAGCTTATGATTGATGCAAATGAAGCATATGACAAAAGAACGGCATTAGAGATGTCTGAACTTGTTAGTGACGATAAAATAACATGGTTTGAGGAACCGTGTCCATCTAGAGACTTTCATAGTAATCTATATGTTACAGAAAATTCAAAAATTCCTATTTCTGGCGGAGAGTCTCTTCATACAAGTCTAGAATTTTCTAGAGTGATTTCAGAAAATGTTTTTGATATTATCCAACCTGATATCTGTTCAGTAGGCGGAGTTTCTGAAATGAGAAAAGTTGGAAGTATGGCTAATTCTTTTGGAGTAAAAATAAATCCTCATTTTTGGGGTACCGGGATAAGTTTTGCAGCTGTATTGCACTGTATGTCTGTTCAGCCAATTCTAAATAACAGTCAAATAAATTCTCCATATGAAAATCAATCAGTTTTAGAATTTGACCAAACTCCTCATCCTATTAGAGATGAATTGACTGATAGGTTTATACTAAAGAATAGTTCTGTAGAAGTTCCTCAAAAACCTGGTTTGGGTATAGAAATTAACGAAGAAGTTTTAGATAAATATCTTAAAGGAGAAATCATAAATGTCTAGTAGTAATATTCCAGATATCGATCCTATTATAGTTGCACCAACAAATTTACCTGTTAAAGATGATGATTCATTGGATTATGATGCATTAGCAAGAAATATTGAAAAATTTTGTGATACTGCTCTTTCTGGATTCGTTGTTGGAAGTTACGGTGGAGAAGAATTTCATATAAGTGAGCAAGAGAAAGTTATGGCAATGAAAACTGTATCAGAGGCTCATAGCGGAAGAAAATTTGTTATTGCTGGAATTGATGCTCTTTCTCCAACAGAAGCTATTAGAATGTCTGAACTTTATGCAAAAAATGGTGCTGATATGGTTAGAGTTAGAATTCCACCATCTGCACCTCAACATTACCATAAAAAACCTAATCAGGAATCAATACAAGATTATTTTGAAAAAATCTCAAAAAATAGCCCTTTGCCTATAATTCCAATACATCAACCAAAAGCACCTGGAGGGGTAGATATTTCTCCCCAGGAGTTATCCGATATAACTTCTATGGATAATATGTTTGCCTATATACACTCCTTGAATTTTAGGTATGAGACTAGAATGCCTGCTTTTATAAACCCAAAAGTTAAGTTCTGGTCTTGTAACGGTGCTCTACTTCTAGCATCTGGAATGCTGGGAGCTGTTGGTGCATGTTTACTTTTTGGCAACTGGGGCCCTCATATCGCTATAGATATAATAGATTTATGTATGAATAAACGATTTGAAGAAGCACAAAAACTCCAACAAAAAATTAATTGGATTGATTATTTGGGTATATCTTGGGGAGTTGGGGTGCAAAAGGCAGGACTAAACTTACTTGGTTATGAAGGAACAGTACCAAGAAAACCTAATTTGCCATTAAACTTAGACCAAATTGAAGAGATAAAAGATGCTCTTATTTTTGCTGGAATATTGAACTCTGATGGATCTCCAGCACCACAAATTTAATAAAGGACAATAATATGACAACAAATATTTCTAAAAATTCTAGTCCAAGCGACTTAAAAATTACAGACATGAGAATTGCTGTAGTAGGTAAGGGTGGATGGAGGTGGCCAATAATTAAGATTTTTACTAATCAAGATATAATTGGTTTGGGCGAGGTACGTGACGGAGCTTCTGCCAGGTATGCACTAATGCTCAAAAGTAGACTTATTGGGGAAAATCCATGTGATATTGATAAATTATTCCAAAAAGTCAAACAATTTGGAGGTCATGGTAGGCTTGGAGGAGGTGTGTGTGGAGTAGAGATGGCCCTTTGTGATCTTGCCGGTAAAGCGTACGGTGTTCCAGCTTATATGCTTGCCGGAGGCAAATATCGAGATAAAGTCAAAGTGTATGCTGACACCCCTCTAAAAAAAGATCCTAAGGAAATGGGAGAAGCATTGAAAGGTAGGATGGAGAGAGGATTTGAATTTTTGAAAATGGATATAGGTTTGTGGATTGCTTCAGAATTTGAAAATGGAGTAATTAATAAGAAAGAAATCAAAGAATCTGCATCCATTATGCACCCTTTTACTGGCATCCAAGTTACTGATTATGGGATTTCTAAAATGAAAGACTATGTTTCAGCTGTTCGTGATGTAATTGGATATGAAATTCCTTTAGCATCAGACCATTTTGGTCATATGGGTGTAGAAAATGCAATAAGAATTGGTAAAGCCCTAGATGAATTTTCATTAGCTTGGTATGAAGATATGATACCTTGGCAATTTGTTGACCAATGGAAAATGCTAAAAAATAGAGTTGATACTCCTGTATGCACAGGAGAAGATATATATTTGAAATCAGGTTTTGAGCCTCTTGTTGAAGAAAGAGCAATTTCGGTTGCCCATCCTGATCTAGCGACATCAGGTGGAATTATTGAAACCAAACGAATTGCAGATTATTGTAGAGATGCTGGTATTGGAGTAGCCTTGCATCAAGCAGGCTCTCCTGTAGTTGCAATGGCCAACGTTCATTGCGCAGCTGCGATTGATAATTTTATTGCTTTAGAAATGCATTCTGTAGACAATCCATGGTGGGACGATTTAGTTAGCATTGTTGGGTCAAATGATAAAAAAATTATTAAAAATGGTTATGTAGATGTACCGGTTGGCCCTGGCTTAGGTATTGAGCTGAATGAAGAAGTTATAGAAGAATATTTGGCTGATCCAAGATCAGATAAACGAGGAAGGTATTTCTCAATATATCCTAAAGGCTTGTTTGAAAATACCGACGAATGGAATGAAATTGATTCACATGATAGAACTTGGAGTTAATATTTATTTTTTATAATATCTGTAGTTTCTGATACCTGGGACTTTAATCCAGATTGCTATTACTATAAATATTGATAGCGCACCTCCTACTATCATTGTTCCGCTAGCACCTATAATTACGGCTAAAAATGCTACTTCCATTTGGCCAATATTATTAGCACTTTGAGCTGCAAAAGAGTGAGCACTTGACGCCCTTCCTATCAATCTGTCAGGTGTGGTTAATTGAACAATTGTTTGACGCATAGTCATTCCAACAGAATCAGTTGCTCCTAGAATTGCTACAATGATTAGGCCTAACCAAAAAATAGGATTTAATCCAAATAAGATTAAACCTATCGCGTATGCCATAGTAGAATAAAGTACTATTTTCCCTTTTGCCTTTATTTTTTCTGTAACAAGTACTACTAATGATCCAAGTACCCCTCCAAGGGCGTTTGCTGAAGCTAGTAGACCGGTTCCCTCTGCTCCCATACCATAAAGTCCTTGAGAGAATAAAGGAAAAAGCATTCTGTAGAAACTCAAAATTGTTACTCCAACATCTAAAAGATATAATCCAGGAAGTATTGGATGTTTGAAAACATAAACAGCTCCTTCTTTTAGTGCTGCAAATTGAGATATATTTTTTGTACTTTGATCTGGTTTTCCATCTGCCATAATTAGTGCTGGGCTAACCATACTAATTAATCCAAAAATTGTGCCAACTAAAAATGTTACAGATACACCAAACTGGACATAAAATAGCATAAATATTAGAGGAGATACTATCTGCCCAATTTGAAATGAGGCAGTTTGAATTGTAATTCCTTTGGTCATGTTTTGTTTTTTTATCACTCTTGGTAATAATGCTGGTCTAGCTGAATTGCCTAGCATATTAACAATTGCAGTAAGACCCGTAGTAACAAAGATCATCCATGGTGCTAGAGTATTGGTAAAAGCAACAATAGTTAAAAAAAGAAGGGCAACAAAGGAAAATCCTTGGGTAAATATCATAAGTTTTTTCCTGTCAAAAATATCCGCTAAGAGTCCGCCATATATAATTAATGGCATAGTCCCAAGCTGAATAACTCCTAATAATCCAAGTGATGCTGCAGATCCAGTTTCTTCAAATAGCCATTGAGTGCTTGCGAGTAATCTTAGTTGCATTGCTACAAGCATGCTAATTCCGGACAGCCACAGAAAAAAATAATCTTTACCTAAGATTTTCAGATCAGATATAAAATTATTAATTATTTGAAAAATACTAGTACTCTTTATTATGATAGACTTGAAAAATATTATAACTTGAATTTACATTTAGTTTGTTATAACTTCAAGTGAAAATACTAAAATTTAAGGTGAAAAGATGTATCAAGAATTAAGAGGTAAATCAGTAATTGTTACCGGAGGTGCCTTGGGTATTGGAGCAGCAACTGCAAAAGCATTCGCTAAAGCGGGATCTTTAATAACTATTTTTGATCTCAATAAAAATGCCGGTACGGATACTGTAAAGTCGATAACTGAAGAAGGTGGAGAAGCTCAACTTTTTCATGGAGATGCTAGTAAATCTGATGATTGTCTTGGTGCGGTTAGTATGGCAATAAGTAAATATAAATCTCTTTCGATTCTATTTAACAATGTTGCAATACAGCCACCTGACTCTTATCTTGATGCGGTAGACTTACCAGAGGAAATGTGGGATCAAATAATAAATGTAAATCTAAAAAGTAGATATTTGATGGCAAAATTTTCAATTCCTCACATGAAAAAATTAGGTAAAGGTGTAATAATTTCTGTAGCTAGTGTTCAAGGATTACAATCAATGCCTCTTGTGCCGGCTTATGCTGCATCTAAGGGTGGTGATCTATCACTTATGAGGCAAATGTCTTTGGATTTTGCAAAAGATAACATTCGTTTTGCATCGATAAATCCTGGAACGATAGAAACCCCTATGGTTTTTAATGCTCTTGAAGGGACAGGAGAAAATATTGAAGAGGGATTAATAAATTCTGCTCAAGCTCATCCTTTGGGAAGAAATGGTAAACCTGAAGAAATAGCAAAAATGGCACTTTTTCTATCAAGTGATAATGCTCAATTTATTACAGGATCTCATTTTAATGTAGATGGTGGTATGATGGCTAAGGGCGCATGGGCTAGTTCTGTTGGCGCATCAGGGTCAAATTAAATTTGTCTAAATATATGCTATGGAGTTATCAGGGTAGACTTTGTCGCCCCTATGCCATGAATTCTTGTAAGGGTATTTATTGAAAAAATCATCATTAATATCAATTCCCAGTCCAGGACCTTCAGGTATTTTGTAAAATCCTTCAATGACATTAGGTACATTAGTAACAGATTCAATCTCATTTTCTTTGTAGGTCCTAGTTTCTTGTATTAAGAAATTAGAAGTAGCCGTATCAAAGTGTAAGTTTGCCGTAGTTGCCAATGGACCCATAGGATTGTGAGGTGCTACGGTAAGATCGTGGGCTTCAGCCATAAATGCAATTTTTCGCATTTCTGTAATACCACCTACAATACATAATTCAGGTTGTAAAATGTCAACAGCATTCTCTCTAACCAGGTCCCATAATTCAAATTTTGTATACAAGCACTCGCCTGTAGCAAGTTTACATTTCATTTTTTCCCTTAATTTCCCCATTTCAAATCTATTTTCCATTCTAATTGGTTCTTC
This sequence comes from Dehalococcoidia bacterium, assembly GCA_002728715.1. GTDB lineage: Bacteria > Chloroflexota > Dehalococcoidia > Lucifugimonadales > Lucifugimonadaceae. The sequence goes on along the minus strand of PBVQ01000003.1, from coordinate 94,628 downwards.
AACAAACCAAGGATTAAACTCCATTAACACATCTGATAATTCTAGAACTCTTATAGGCTCAAAAATTGCTGCATGGGCATCAAATCCTACCTCTATACTGTCTCCTATTGCATTTCTTACAGCTAAAAATCTTTCCCTTGCATCTTTTAGAGCTTGATTCCATGTCATATCTCTCCAATTAGGGTTAAATGGGCTTGTTTTTAACGCAGTATAACCTAAGTCAACATATTTTTTTGCATCATCAGCAAGTTCATTTGGAGTCGATCCATGAATATCATAATATGCTCTTATTTTGTCTCTGTATTTCCCTCCAAGTAATTCATATATTGGCACATTTAAGTATTTTCCTTTTATATCCCATAAACTTTGATCAATTCCAGATAGAGCTGATAAACCAGATGATCCTATAGGAAATCTTGCCCCTTGATAACATAAAGCCCAATTTCTTTCTATCTCAAAAGCATTTTGTCCAATTAGTTGTTCAGCGAAATACTCAACCCATGCAGGCGCTGCTTTATCAGGTCCTACATGATAAATCTCCCCAACACCATAAAGTCCAGATTCTGTATGGGTTCTAACATAAACAAGATTTCCATTGTTTTTATGTGTAGATAAGAGACATTCTATTTTAGTTATTTTCATTTTTATTAACCTTGTAACTGATAATTTATAGAAACCCAGGAGATCCATCCAGATAATCCTTAAAACCTCTATCCCAATTCATTGGAGGGTTTTTTGATATTTCTTTATGGTTTAGACTCATTCCTAGGCCAGGTTCTTTTGGAAGATTGAAAAAACCGTTTACAGGATACCAATCTTCATTGATAAATTTAGATTTTTCTTTTTTGTTATCACCATGCCATTCCAGAATGGCAAAATTATTAATTGAAGCAGCATGATGAATGCTAGCTGCTGTACTTATAAGTCCCAATGGGTTATGAGGTGCTACCGTAACGTAGTGAGCTTCAGCAATTGCAGCGATTTTTTTTGCCTCTAAAAGACCTCCACAACATAGTAGATCTGGCTGAATAATATCAACTGCATTTGAGTCCATAAGTTCAGTAAATCTATGAATACCATACAAATTTTCTCCAGTAGCTAGAGCAACTCTAATATTTTTTCTAATTTCGTAGCTTGAATTTACAAAATCTGCTCTCGCTGGCTCCTCAACAAACATAAGATTGTAGTCTGACAAAGTGTTTGAAAGTTCAATAGACTTAGAAGGTTCAGGTATCGATGTGTGAAAATCAACTGCAAGATCGACTTCATCCCCAACAATACTCCTAATGACACTCAGTCTATTATCAGCCTCTTTTACTGCATCTAGCCAGTTAATAGTTCTCCAGTATGATGGAAGGGGGCTAGTCTTGAAAGCCGAGTACCCTTCTTCAATTAAGGATAAAGCATTGTTCCCTAGCTCTTCAGGGGAATCTCCATATATAGCATGGTAAACTCTAACTTTATTTCTTGTAGCTCCCCCAAGTAGTGAATATATAGGTTGATTAGAATTTTTACCTATTATGTCCCATAATGCTATATCTATTCCTGATAGGGCAGACCAACCAACTTGCCCAAGAGGGAATCTAAGGTTATTTTTAGCTCTTTTTAGAAGCCATTCTATTCTTGTAGGATCTTCTCCAATAAACCAAGATCTTATTTCTTCTACAAATGAGATAACAGATTTATCAGGTCCTATAGAGTAACATTCACCAGTACCAACAATTCCATCCTTAGTTGTAATCTCTATGAATATATTGTTTCTTGTGCCATCTGATGCATGAAAAATATCAATGCTTTTAATAATCATAATAAAAAAATTTAGCACTTATAGATGAGTTTGTCACTAAATAAAATGCTATATTTTATTATGTTTTGATTTATCAGAAACCTTCAATATGAATTGAGTATGAATATTACAAAGCATTACAGTCTAAATATAACACTAAAATTGATAGTTTGGTAAGAATAATAAATAATTTAAATAGTTGTTATATGGAGGGAAATGTAATGTATTATTGTCAATATTTTAGATTACTTTTTATTGGAATTAAACTAATTTATTAATTAGTAAAAAAATTATAAACAAAATGATAAAAAAGAGAGTATTTAATAAAATATTATAAAAAAAGATTAAATATAAACAATATACAATATAAACATCTTGATTTTATCTAATTAATTGGATAGTATTAAGATTAAATAAGATTAAAGTAAGATAATATGCCAAAAGTTAATACCTATTTATATCCTGAGTACTCTTTGCAGGGCTCTCTTGATATTATTAGAAATATATATGATAATTTTGCAGGAGAGGTTTCTAGGGCTGGTTTAGCGTCTATAATGTCCATGTCTGAGCGTGGAGGAGCATTTACTGATAGATTGGCTTCATTTAAGATATGGAATTTATTAGAGGGTAAGAGCAAACTTAAGATTACATCTTACGGTATAAATATTATTAACTCTTATTCACCGGATCTACTAATTAAGGATATTGTACTTGGTGTTCCATTGTTTAATGAAATTGCAACCAGGGTCGATAGGCTAGGGGGGCACTATACAAAAGAACAAATAAAAATTATTATTTGTGATATTACTGGTTCCTCAATTGATGATCATGATAAAAAATTAAACCATATTTATACTATTTTTCATCAGATATCTAGATACGTTATGTCAAAAAATAATCTTGAAAATTCAAATCATTCCAGAACAGATGCAAAAAAATTAAAAATTCAATTTGATGATTTTGTTATTGAATCTGAATTAAATATTTCTAATATTGATACAGCTTTGGTTTCTTTGTGGAGTAAAAGATCAGAGTTAGAAATTAATTCTAGTAAATCTCAACCTTCACCATTAGAAATTCTTATTAGAAATAAGTAGAAATTATGGCTTTAAAACAATAGAAGTAGTATTTTCTTTTTTGTATAGTTGGTATGCATTTATAGCATCTTGTATTGGAATTACGTGAGAAACTAGTGCTGTTATTTCTATAGACTTTATCATTAGTCTCTTGACCAATAATTCTACTTTTTTTGTTGTAGGGTGTTTATCTATAAAAATTGTATCTTCTTCAATTTTATATCGGTTCAGAAACAGTGAGGCTGATTGTTCCTCAATAAATATAATTTTCTTAAAATTATTTTCACTGATTATTTTGAAAAGATCTTCTTGATCTTCAATTAATCCAACTATAAATGCATCGAAAATTGGAATTTTTGAAGAATAAACTTTGTCTACTAAATTTTCAAATATTTTTTTTTTGAAAATATTTTTTTCTTTGACACAAATATTGTAATTCTTTTTCATTGATAAAGAATGTATTGCTCCTATTGTGCTATTGTAAAAACCGTTAGTAATAAATGTTTTGATATTTGGGTTAGATTGTAAAAAATTTTCAATAGAATAATATCCATATGAATAATCTCCTCCAAGTAATACTGCTCTTTCCTCTATTGCTGGGCTGATCTTAATCAGGTTTTTGTCAGCATAGGGGATTTTTACATATTCTGCATGCCCTCCAGGTAGTTTAGGGGTTCCAAAAAAAAGTTCTTTTCTATCTTCTAGTTTTGAATTGTTAATTACTAAATCATTTATGTCAAATTTATTAACATTTGATCCTATTTCAACAATATTTCCAGCAAATTCTGAACCTGGGATGCAATTATTAGATTTTGTATAGTGGGCAAAAAATCTATCTCTTTCTGATATAGTACTACTAGTTACCATAATTATTGCTTCATGTGATTCACATATTTCAGGTCGTTCATTGCTTGCTATATATACTCTGTTTTTATCAATATGTAGGCTTAGCATTTTATATATTCTCTTTAATTTTTTTTGCCAATTTTTTGGAAAATCCTTTCAGTAATGCTATTTCAGAATCTGGGGTCTGTCTAATATTGTTTACTGAACCAAAATGTTTCAACAAAAATTTCCTTTTTGCTGCTCCAATACCATCTATAGAATCAAGTATAGATTTATTTGAGTTATTACTTCTCAAATTTCTATGAAAATTGATTGCAAATCTATGAGATTCATCTCTAATTCTCTGTAATAAGAATAGGGGTTTTGATTTTCGATCAATTATTAATGGATTATCCTGATGCGGAATAAAAATTTCTTCTTCTCTTTTTGCGAGAGATATAATAGGAATATCCGCTAGTCCAAGTTGTAGTAAAGCATGAAATGACTTCGATAATTGGCCTTTTCCTCCGTCAATTATAATTAGGTCTGGTTTTTGTGAAAAACTTGACTCTTTATTTTTTTTATCTACCAAGTAGTTACATCTTCTTTTTACAACTTCATACATTGATGCAAAATCATCATTGTTATCGTGAGATTTAATCTTAAATTTTCTATAATGTGATTTTTTTGGTTTTCCATTCTCAAAAACTACCATGCTACCCACTGTGTTAGTACCTTGTATATGAGAAATATCAAAGCACTCAATTCTCTTTGGTGGAGAGATTAGGTTTAAGTCCTCTTGTAGTTCAGAAAGTGTTCTTTTTTCTTCACTTGTTTTAGCATTATGCTTTATTTTATATTGATTATATCCTTATTGAGCATTTCTTTTTACCAAGTTTAGTATCTTGAGCTTTTTTCCTATGGTAGGTTTTATAATTTTTACATTATATTTTTCGTTGTTAATCTCATTTAGCCAAACTTCTAGTTTGGTTTTTTTTTGTAGTTTTTCAGGAATTATGATTTCTTTTGGTATATGAGATGATTGATAATAAAACTGTTCAATAAATTTAGAAATTATAGTCTCTGTACTTTCTTCTTGTGTTTGTAGCATCATAAAATTTTCACGTCCAAGAAGGTTCCCGTTTCGAATAAAAAAAACTTCTATCCATGATTCCTTCTCATTTTCAGAAATATTTATTACATCTGTATTCTTGAAACCAACTCCCATTACCTGTTGTTTTTCATAGATATTTTCTATAGCCTTTATGCGGTCTCTAATCAAAGCAGCTTTTTCGTATTTCATATTTTCAGACGCACTTTTCATTTCATTTTTTAATTCTGACATTACTTTTTGAGTATTACCTGAAAGAAATAAAGATGCTTCATCAATAACTGTTTTATATTCTTTTTGACTCGCATACCCAGTACAAGGGGCAATACATCTTTTTATATGAAACTATAAACAAGGACGAGAATCTTTTCCTGTGATTTTTTTTGTACATGTTCTATAGGGAAAAAGTTTATTAAGTAAATTTAGTGTTTTTCTTACACTATATGCTGAAGCAAAAGGCCCAAAGTATTTAGCATTTTTATCAGATGCTTTTCTTGAAACATATATTTTAGGAAACGGATCATTAAAGTCAACTTTTATATATGGATAATTTTTATCATCCTTAAGTCGAACATTGTATTTAGGCTTATGTTTCTTTATAAGTGAATTTTCTAAAAGAATAGCTTCTTGATCTGTATCGGTAGTGATAAACTCAAAATCTTGAATTTTATTCACAAGTTCTAAAGTTTTAGAAGAAAAATTTTTATTTGATCTGAAATATGAACTAATCCTATCTCTTAAGGAATTTGACTTACCTATGTAAATTATTTGTTTGAGTTCATCTAAAAAAATATATATACCCGGGCTTTTGGGTAGTATAGATATTCTTGATTCAAATGTAGATTTATCTTTGATCAAATGATAAAAGAAATTATTATGAGTGAGATTGCAACAAGTGATGTTAATATTCCAATTTTTCTTAACTCATATGGAAGATATTTTTGATTGATTTCTTCTTTAGTAGATATATTTTTAGTTACTTTATTAATTTTTGAAGAAGAAATGTTAGATGTTTCATTTTTTACAGGGTCATCAAATTCATTTACTTGATTCTTAGTAAATGATTGATTAAATACATTTACTTTTTTTGTTCTATTTTTTTTATTTTTTGTTCTATTTGCCATAGTTGTATTTTACAAGTTATTTTTATTTTTAACAATACTTATACATAATTTAGAAATATTTTCCTTTGAAAAATGGGAAGAATTAACTATAACATCAAGTAAATTTTCATTTAGAGGCCTAGAGTTGAAAGCATGATTGTAATAATTATTTTGATTATTATCAGCCTGTTCAATAATTTTTTTTGCATCTGGAAAATGGTTAATCTTTTGTTCTTTCATTATTCGATTGATTCGATCTTTTTTATCACATGAAATTCCAATCTTAAGCACATCTTTATGATTTTTTAATATTTCTGAGGCCCCTCTACCAATAATTACTGAATTGCCTACTGAATATATATCTTCAATCACTTCTGATGAAGTTTGAATGAACATTTCCTCATCAAAATTTTCATTATTTTTATTCATTTTTTGATAGGGTGTACTTAGTATATGTTCTATGTCTGGTCCAAAATATGGATCACCAGCCATTCCTACTGAGGCAGAATTTTTAATTATTCTTTGTATAGCCTTGACAAATTTATTAAGCCCTGAGTTAACATTTTCTTCTGTTTCCATAACATGATTAAGGGAAGTGTTTACTTTTTTCGCAATTTCAGCCATTATTAGTCTGTCTATATAATCAAAAGATAATTTTTTTGCAATATCCTTAGCAATTTCGGGTGCTCCAGATCCGAGTCTGCCTTCAATTGTAATTACATTCATAATTGATCTCCTATTTTCTTGGATGATATTTATTGTAAGAATTTTTTACATACTCATTAGAAAGTTGGGTGTAAATTTGTGTTGTAGCGATATTTGTATGACCTAGTAGATCTTGCACATTCTTTAATGAAGCTCCACCTTGGAGCAAGTGAGTTGCAAAACTGTGTCTGATCATATGAGGACTAATTTTTTTACTTATACCAGCGCTAGTAGCAATATTCTTAATTATTAGCCAAAATGCTTGTCTCGACATTCTTTTTCCTAAACGAGTAATAAAAAGTGCATCTGTTTCAAATTTAGCATATTTCTTTCTATATGTACTTATATATAACTCTATATTAGTTATGACTTTTCTATAAACTGGAATATTTCTTTGTTTATCTCCCTTGCCTATTGTGGTAATTATTGAATCACTTGAATATATGTTTGATAAATTTAAGTTAACTAATTCTGATACTCTCATACCTGTAGCATACATTAGTTCAATCATAGTTGAATCTCTATAGCCTTGAAATTTATTATTATTAATTTTAGACAATTCAATTATTGAGTCTATTTCTTCAATAGAAATAATGTCAGGAATCTTATTTGATACTTTAGGCTGAGAAAACTCCGAAAATGGATTTGATTGGATATAATTTTCAGCTCTAAGGAACTTAAAAAAAGATTTATTTGATGCTATTTTTCTAGATTTTGTTGAATTTTTATATTTTTTAGAATTTAAAATTTCTATATAGCCATAAATGTTTTCTTGCGAGACATTTTTTAAATTTTTGATTTGTATTTTTTCAAGAAATTTTAAAAGGTCAAGTATGTCATTTTTATAGGCCTCTAATGTATTCGTTGAATAACCTCTTTCAACTGACAGATAGTTGCTAAATATTTCTAGTTGTTTTTTCATTTAGTTAAATATTTTTGATAAACTATATTATAAATTTATTATTATGAAATAACTTAGTAGAAAGTTTACCAAATTGTTTGATTTATTATCCATTGAAATACCATTTAATCCTAATCTTGTGGCTGGTAGCTTCATATCAATAAGTTGGCATGGTTTAATGAGTTTTGTTGGAGTAGCAGTTGCAATATGGATGGTAAGTAATGCAGCTAAAAAAGAAAATTTAGATCCTGACATGGTGTATAACACTGCAATCTTTGGAATTATAGGTGGAATAATCGGCGCTAGGCTTGTTCATGTAATTGATTATTGGGGGGTTTATTCTAGCGATCCAACAAAAATATTTGCTATTTGGACTGGTGGTATAGGTTTATGGGGTGGAATACTTGGTGGTTGGCTTGGAGGGGTATTATATGCAAAATATTCAGGTGCATCTGTTGGGAAATTGATGGATATTGCTGCACCAGCTATGTTTGTTGCTCAAACAATTGGAAGAGTAGGGGATGTTATTAATGGTGAGCATTGGTCAAGAGCGTTAGATACTTTTTGGGGTTGGTACTTTACTCATCCAGATAGCCCTGCCAGGATAGGGGCCGAGAGATTTTTTGGTGACCCAGAGAGACCTGTACATCCTGCGATAGTGTATGAAATGATTTGGAATATGATAGGTTTATATGTGATAACTAAATTACGAGGCAGACTTACCCCTGATGGCTCTATATGGTGGGTTTATTTGACCTGGTATTCAATTGGAAGGTTCTTTATACAATTCCTAAGACTAGATGATGTTAAATTCTTAGGGCTACAGGAAGCTCATATCATAGCTATTTTAGTTTTATCTGTATCCTTACCATATATCTTCAAGAAAGTAAGAATAAAATAAAAACTCAAATCTTAGACAAATTATAATGAGTTTCTTTGGGATTTTTCTACATCAATTAGATTTAATTGATAATTAACTTTTTCTCTCCAAATATTTGTTTTCAGGGTAAAAACTATATCAATTTGTTCAATTTTGGAAATTTTTTCAGCAAGATTAAAACCAATGGATTCAATTTTTTTCCCATTTCTATTAAAATTAATTTTAACATGATTTTTTTCTTTACCTACTTTGGAGATTTCATTTGGTAAAAGATTCTTAATAAGAAATATAGGTTCTGGGTTATTTACTCCAAAAGGTTCTAGCAGATCTGTAAATTTCCATAATGACGGGGTCAAATCTTCTACATCAATTTCTGCGTCAATCTCTATTTTTTTATTTTCATGTGAGGATAATTTAGAAAAAACAGCATTATTTTTTAGTTGAGATATAAAATCATCAAATAATTCTTTTTTGATAGTAAACCCTGCAGCTCTTTTATGTCCACCAAAACGCTCAAAAATTTTTGAAAACTCAGATAAACCTGAAAATAAATCATAATTTTCATTAGATCTACATGATGCTTTTATTAAGTTTGAATCAATTTTATAAACTATTGCAGGCTTTGATGTATATTCGCAAATTTTACCAGCTATAGGACCAAGTATACCCAGCGGAAAATTTGATAAATCAACTGCCAGAATTAAGTCGTGTTTTTGCTTTTCAATTATAGGAATAACTAAATCCCATGCTTTCGAACTGTAATTTTTTCTCTGTTCATTTTGAAAATTAATCCTATTTGCTAGTAGCTTCGCTTCAGTTTCATCATTGGTAATTAAGAGTTGTAAACTTGGTTCAGAATCTCCTAGCCTACCAGGAGCATTTAACCTAGGTGCAACGTAAAAAGAAATGAATTCTGTGTTTATTTTTACTGAGCTATTATTTTGTCTTGAAACAATAAATAGTTCTCGTAATCCGGGTAAATTAGTCTTGCCTAGAGCCTTGAGACCTTCAGATACAATTTTTCTATTTTCTGATTTTAGAGATACTTGGTCAGAGATAGTACCTAGTGCTGCTAGTGAGGTAAAATAATCTGGCATTTCAATGTTTTTATATTTATAAAATTCTTCTGCTAGCTTATATGCAACACCTGAACCAGAGTAATCATTTTGGATTTTATGATTAGAATTCTCATGAGGATTAATTATTGCATAGGCATTTGGTTGTTCGTCATCATTTAAGTGATGGTCTGTAATAATGGTATCTATACCCATATGATTTGCATAGTCGATTTCTTCTAAGGATGTTGAACCTGTGTCAACGGTTATGATTAATTTAACTCCAATGTCTCTAAAAGCATCAACAAATTTTTTTGTAAGACCATGCCCATCTTGCTCTCTCTTTGGAATTAGCGGATAAATTTTTCCTGAGAAATTCTTTACAAGCCTTATTATTAATGCTGTACCTGAAAGACCATCAACATCAAAGTCTCCAAAAACTCCAATTTTTTCATTATTTTTCAGTGCATAGTTGATTCTTTCGATTGCAAGATTCATATGCGTAAATTTAGAGTAAAAATTATTTTCATTTACGTTCAGGAACTTGTTAATATCTTCTTGACTCCGTAAGTCTCTACTCCAGAATATTTTACTTGCTATGTGGTAGGGAATATTTAATTTATTTAGGTTTAAATTTATAAAAAAACCTTCTTTAGGATAAGATTTTAAAATCCATTCGTTCTTCAATATATACTAGACCTTCCCAAAGACTAAGCTAGAGTTATGACCTCCAAAACCCAATGAATTAGTCATAACCTTAGAAACATCGGATTCAATAGATTGATTGGGCACATAGTTTAAGTCACAATCTGGATCTGGATTTTCATAATTAATTGTTGGAGGTATAACTGAATTATTTATAGTTAATATACTAATTACAGATTCGATTGCACCTGCAGCACCTAGAAGGTGACCAGTCATTGATTTCGTAGAACTAATTGGCATTTTATAGGCATGTTCACCAAAAGTGTTTTTTATACTAATAGTCTCAAATTTATCGTTCAGTGGGGTAGAAGTTCCATGAGCATTTACATAATCTATTTCGTTTATATTTGTTTTGCTGGACGCTAGAGCCATTTCCATAGCTCTACTTGCACCTTCACCTTCAGGATGGGGCTGAGTTACATGGTGGGCATCACTTGAAGCTCCATAGCCCAATAATTCAGCAATAACATTTGCATTTCTCTTTGATGCATGTTCTTCAGATTCAAGTATAACTATTCCAGCGCCCTCTCCAAGCAAAAAGCCATCTCTCTCTCTATCAAATGGCCTAGATGCAGATTGTGGTTTATCATTTTTTGTTGATAGGTCCATGCAAGAATTAAATCCAGCTATTCCTATTGGGCATACTGCAGCTTCAGTACCTCCAGCTATAGCAACATCAATAACTCCTCTCCTTATCATTTCATACGCCTCACCAATTGAATCAGCTCCAGTAGCACACGCAGAAACTGTAGAAAAATTTGGTCCTTTGGCGCCTAGCATCATTGAAACTTGGCCTGAAGCCATATCACCAAGCATCATTGGTACAAGGAAAGGGCTTACTCTTTTAGGTCCTCTGTTAAGTAGCACTTTGTGCTGTTCTGTAATAGTGATAATTCCTCCCACTCCGCTACCAATAATTACACCAATTTTAGTCGCATCTTCATTTTGAATATCTAATCCAGAATGATTTACTGCTTCTTTAGAAGCAACACACGCGAATTGTGAAAATCTGTCTAATCTTTTAGATTCTTTACGTCCTAAAATTTCACTAGGATCAAATTCCTTAACTTCTGCAGCAATTTTAGTTTCATACTCTTCTGGATCGAATGATTTTATATAATCAATTCCTGATTTACCATTAATTAGATTGTTCCATGCTATATCAACTTGATTACCTATTGGAGTGACAAGTCCTAACCCAGTTACCATTACTTTTTTTGACATTAATTTATCTCCATACAAATTTATAATTTGAGTATAACAATTATTAATTTTCAATTCTCTAATAGATTTATACTAATTTAATTCTTTATAATAAAAATTTATAACATTAAACTTTTATTAGTCTGAAATTAGTATGAAATTTTTAATTGAAACTCACGGATGTAAACTAAATACTGCTGACAGCCAAGCAATTTCAAATCAACTTATAAACAATGGATATCAACTATCTAAATCTTCAGACACCCCAGATTTGTTTATATTAAATTCTTGTACAGTTACACACGTTGCAGATAAAAAAGCTAGGCAAGCTCTAAATAAGGCACGAAGACAATTCCCAAAAGCATTGGTTGTTGCTGCTGGTTGCTATTCTGAAAGATCTTATGAAGACCTAGAACAAATGTCATCTATAGATTTGGTAGTCCCTAATACAAAAAAAAATGAATTGGTATCAATAATTTCATCAGCACTTGGATACGAAGAAGTTAAGACTCTTGAAGAAAATTTAAATTCTAATGAAGATTTATTACTAGGTAGAACTAGAGCTTCAATAAAAATTCAGGAAGGGTGCGATCAAGTTTGCGCATATTGTATTGTACCTAAGGTTAGAGGAAGAGAAAGGAGTATCCCAAAAGAAAAAATTATTAAAAATATTAATTTTTTTGTGAATAAAGGGTGTCCGGAAATAATTTTAACTGGTACTCAGCTTGGATCATATGGTTTTGATTTAGAAAATACTAATTTGATAGATCTTATTAAATCTATCTTAAATTACACTGATGTTAAAAGGTTAAGAATTTCTTCTATACAGCCGTCAGAATTTTCTGAAGATTTATTATCAATATGGAGTAATGAGGGAAAGCGTAGACTGTGCCAGCATTTCCATATTCCTTTACAAAGCGGAAGCAATCAAATACTAAAATCAATGAGAAGAACGTATACCAAAGAGGAATTTATCCTATGTGCTGAGAAGGTTAAGGCTGAGTTACCGGAGTCTTCTATAACTACAGATATTATATGTGGTTATCCTGGGGAAGATGATTATAGTCATGAAGAAACAAAGGAAACTATAGAAAAAATAGAACTCTCAGATGGGCATGTTTTTCCTTATTCTAAAAGAGAAGGCACTTCAGCTTTTTTCATGAAAAATCAACTTGACCCAAAAATTAAGTCACAAAGATCAGCAGAATTAAGGAATATTATCCAAAGAAAATTTATTAAGTTCAGAAAATCTAATTATGGTAAGACTAAGTCAGTTCTTTGGGAGGGTAAAAATAGAAAGAGTGGATTAACAGATAATTATATAAGAGTAAAAGCAAACCACGATGATAATAGCAATTATCCTTTCTCATCTATAGAAGATGTTAGATTAGAAAAACTTGAAAATAATGTAGTAATATCAAAGTTAATATAAAAAAGCCGCTTAATAAAAGCAGCTTTTTTATTTATGTGATTATTATACTTATACTCTAATAATTAGAAGTCAATTGGTCTTAGCTCTATGTTGCCCTTTCTTCTCTCTAAATAACCAGCGGATTGATGATATCCATGTGCAAAAATCATTAACCATCCTTCTTTCTCACATTTTTCTAATAATTCCTTCTTCATTTTCAAAGTCTGATCAGGATATCGATCAAAAGCAGTTATGTACGGTAAGGGAATATGATTAGGTGTTGGTATAAGGTTAGCTAAATAAATTATTCTTTCACTACCAGTGTTGATAAAAACAATTTGATGCCCATCAGAGTATCCATGTGTTACTAATGTTTTTACACCTGGAACAACTTCAACATCACCATCTAGTAACTGAACTAATCCTTTGTCATTTAAGACTTTAAGATGCTCAACCCCAGTGCCATATATAGGTTTAGATCTTTCGTTTGGTGAAAAAGCTTCATCCCAAGCTGATCTTTGAATCAGATACTTTGCTTTTGGAAACGTAGGTATTATTTTACCTTCTCGATCCAATTTTGTTGCTCCTCCACTGTGAGAAAAGGCAAGATGAGTCAGAATAACATAATTTATATCGCGAGCACTGACTCCATTGTGCCTTAAATTTCTTATTAATTTTGATGAAGAATGCCCGTAAATCTCTCTTGTAATTTCAGGTTCTTTGTTACCTATTCCTGCATCAACTAAAATATTTGCTTGAGGAGTTCTTATTAACAAGGAATTTAACCCAAGTCGAACTCTATTTTTTCGGTCTGGCTTAGCATTTTTCTCCCATAGAATTTTTGGTACTGAACCAAACATAGGTCCTCCATCTAAGAGAAAAGTTCCATCGCTAACTAATTTTACAGCCAAGGTATTAGTAGTCATATTACGCCTCCAAAAAGAAAATTCTTTTTTTTGTTAATAAGCGGACACTTATTAAGATTTTAGTGAGATTATTTTATCCCCTTACACGGTATCGTATGATTTTTTACAAAACAACGCAAGGTACTTTAGTACTTTATTTTGTTTTAATTTAGAATTAGTTTTTTATTTGTTCAAAACAGTAATTAAATTTTGAGTTTATTTATATTGCACTTTTTTTTACATTAATTTATCTGATTTATTTGAAAAAAATGGTATTTATAATTGCAAAAATTTAATTTTAGTGTAGATTTAATATATATAAAATTTTTTTGTTTAGGAGTAATTTTTTGAATATACACACTCAATCATCTGATCCTTTTGCAACTCGCTCTGATTTGTTGATACTTATGCTAGACACGAAGGATAATAAAGCGAGAATTTCGCCAACAATAAAAAAATTTGATAAAGTTTTAGATGGTTTGATTGGGTCTCTTATTAGTAATTCTGATATTAGTGGAAATGAAGGAGAAATGTCTCTAATTTATACTCCTAACTTGTCTGTAAAAAACTTTTATCCGAAAAAAATAATGATATTGGGTATGGGTGATTTTAGTTTATTGTCAACGAATAATGTTAGAAATATTTCAGCATCTTTAGTCAAAAAAGTTAAAAAATTAAAAGTTAAGAAAGTCCATTTATTGAATGAAAAGTCGGTTTATAGTAAGAAATTAAATCTTGAAAAGTTTTCTCAGTCATTTACTGAAGGGCTTATACTGGGTAATTATAGTTTTGATAAATACAAAGAAAAAGCAAACTCAGGCAACTTAGAAAAATTCACTTTTTTAGATTCAAATGAACAAAATAAAAAAATTATTAATCGATCCATCAAGGTTGGGTCAATATTTGCAAATGCAGAAATTTTAGCTAGAGATCTAGTTAATGAACCTGGTAATATGTTGTCCCCTTCAGATCTAGCCCAAGTAGCAGTTAAGGTATCTGAGAAGCATGGATGTAAAGTTAACATACTTGAATATAATGATGTAAAAAAATTAGGAATGGGTGCTTTTCTTGGAGTCGCTAAAGGTAGTGATAGGCCCCTGAAATTTATACATATGACATTTGAAGGTGATAAAAGTAGTCCTGAAAATAATATATGGCTTATAGGAAAAGGAATAACTTTTGATAGTGGAGGGATTTCCTTGAAGCCTGGTTTTGGAATGGGGAAAATGAAAGGTGATATGGGAGGTGGTGCTGCTGTTATTGCTGCTATGGAGGCTATTTCTCAATTAAAACCTAAAATAAACGTCAACGTTGTTTGTGCTGCGACTGATAATATGCCTAGTGGTAATGCTCAAATGCCAGGAGATATTGTTAAGGCATACAATGGTTTGACGATAGAAGTAGATAACACAGATGCAGAAGGAAGGCTGACATTAGCCGATGCAATTGGTTATGCAAAAGATAAAGGTGCTAGCAAAATTTTAGATATAGCAACATTAACTGGGGCTGCAAGAATAGCAATGGGAGATGGGGTCAGTCCTATCTTTGGGAACGATGAAAACTTAATTAACTCAGTCATAAATGCTGGTAGTGTGACTGGAGAAATGATATGGCAACTCCCGCTCGATAATGTTACCAAGAAGCAAAATTTTTCTATGGTTGCTGATATTAAAAATACTGGAGGTAGAGGTGGAGGATCAACAACGGCAGCGCACTTTATTTCTAGATTTGCTGAAGGAGTTAGTTGGGCTCATATAGATATAGCTGCTACATCTATGTTAGATAGTGATAGAGACTGGTATGTTGCTGGAGCAACAGGAGTTCCTACCAGAACATTGATTGAATTTTGTATAAATCTATAAAAATATTTTATGAAATTATAGTTTTAATCTTTATAATTAATGTTTTATTGTGTTTATATTTTCTACTAAATAACTCTTTTTTAGTAATATAAAACATATATGGTGGATGTAGTGTAGTGGTTAACACGTCTGGTTGTGGCCCAGAAGATCGAGGGTTCGAGTCCCTCCATCCACCCCATTTTTAACATGCGCCCGTAGCTCAGTGGATAGAGCACTAGGCTTCGAACCTAGGTGTCGGGGGTTCAAATCCCTCCGGGCGTGCCATAGATAAATTTATTTTTTTGAAACATCTTTATTTTATCATTGTCATAATATGAAAATAAAAAAATTAGATCATATTGAAAATATAGTACTTCCTTCAATAAATGGTGAAAATTTTGATACATCTAGGTTGAAAGGGAAAAAATATTTACTTACTTTCTATAGATTTGCTAGTTGTCCTATGTGTAGCCTTAGAATTAATGAGATGATTAATCGATATGATGAATTAGGTGATGATTTTGCAGTTGTTGGGATTTTTCATTCTGAAATTTCAAATCTAAAAAGGTTTATGAAACGACACGATTCTCCTTTCATAATAATGGCTGATAAAGACTTCAAGTATTTTTCTAAATATGATGTTCAGAGATCTTTTATTAGATTTATGTCCACGTTTATATTAAGGGCTCCTAGATTCTTAAGAGCTGCGTTTAAGTTATATATTTCACCTACAATAAAAGGCCATATAGATATAATGCCGATTGATATTCTTGTCGACGAAAAAGGCAAGGTTCAAGATGTTAAATATGGGAAAGATATTGGAGATCATATATCAATTGAGGAAATAATAAAATTTTCTCATAGTTAATTTATCTATCTTACTAATGGAAGGCTTTTCCAATTTGTTGTGTAGCAAGGTGATAGGTTTTTTCTTTTCATTTTCCATTCTTTTGTGGTACCTTGTGATGCATGAAAAACCGAATTTTTACCCAAGTAGCTGTTCAATGAGTCAACTCTTTTCATCAGAGTATCGATAATCGGGTCATTTTTCTCAAACATATGTTTTTGTTCATAATTATTACTAGATATATCCTGTAACGTTACTCCACATTTACTATACAGATAATTATTTTTAAAAATTATATTCAAAAGATTTTTACTAATTTTAATAAGTTTTCCTGTATCAGAACTAGGTAATTCTAGTATGTGATGTTTACTTGCTTTATACTGGGGTAAATCTTTTCTAAATTTATTAGTTTGTATAAAAATAGATATAGATTTTGCTTTACTGTTTTGGATTCGTAATTTTTCACAAGCCCTGGCAACATGATTCGATAAAGCTTGCTCTAATAGATTTATGTCTGTAATTAGAGTACCGAAAGATTTAGATACGATTATAGATTTTTTATTCTTGTATTTTTCTATATCTAAGCATGATATTCCTCTTAGTTCAAGGACGATTCTTTCTACTACGACGCCGAGCTTTTTCCTAATAAAATTACTATCTGCATCTCTTAGTTCTAAAGCAGTATGTATGTCTAAATTACGTAATTTTTCACTCCAGCCTGTTGATATTCCCCATATTTTATTAACAGGTAGTTTTTTCATCACTTTTTCTTTTATTTTTTCATCTCTCATGTCAAAGACATTTTCTTCAGCTATTTTTTTAGCCACATGATTAGCAATTTTAGACAAAGTTTTAGTATTGGAAATACCGATAGAAGTTGGGATGCCAGTCCATTGCATTATGTTTGAGGATATTTTTTTTGCATATTCTGATATGTTATCTCCTGATAATTTTATGAACGCTTCATCAATTGAATATACTTCAATATTATTTTTTTCAACCATTAGTCTTATTGAGTCCATAACTCGCTCAGACATGTCTCCATAAAGTTCATAATTAGATGAAAAAATATTCACATGATTTTTTTCTATACAATCTTTATATTTGTAATATGGAGCTCCCATTGGTATGCCAAGAGATTTTGCTTCTTCTGATCTAGCTATAATACACCCATCATTATTAGATAGGACTACTACTGGAGAATTCTTAAGTTTAGGTTGAAAAACACGCTCGCATGAGGCATAAAAATTATTACAATCTATCAGTCCAAATGCGTGCATTATTTATACTGAATGAAGAACATTTGTAACTACTCCCCATATAGTCAAGTCGTTATGTTCATCTATTTTTATTGGGCTGTAGTTATCATTCTCAGGTTGTAAGTAGTTGCCGTCTGGTTCATAAGATAATCTTTTTACAGTCAACTCACCATCTATTGCAGCTATTACTATTTTATTATTTTTTGGCTCTATGCTACGGTCAACAATTAGTATATCTCCGCTATGAATACCTGCTTTTATCATTGAGTCACCGGTAACTTTCACAAAAAATGTAGCTGAAGGATGCTTTATAAGATATTTATTAAGATCTAATTTTTCTTCAAGATAGTCATCTGCTGGAGATGGAAATCCAGCTTGAACTGAACTTGAATATAGTGGTAATTTATAATTTATACCGTTTATATAATCAAATATATTTTCTATTTTACTTTCAGGGATTCTAATAGGCTTTGTAGCTTCTTTATATTTACCTTGCCCCTTAGGTCTCCCTGCTCCTAGCCTAGCTCCACCTTTTGGCATATAAGCCTCCTATTTATGACTTTAGAATACTGTACAATATTCTAAAAATCAACATATATTAGTGAGTTTTAGGTATAAAAAAGATAATTAAGGTTTATTTATTATTTGTTGAAAATTTTTACTCTTAATTCTCTAAATAATATTAGTATGAAAATTGTAATTAATACACCTGTAAATGAAAATAATCTAATACTGTCAGAAATACCAAAATAATCTCCAGACAAGCCTAAAAATAAGCTTCCTAATGGAAAAAAACCTATCGATAATTGCCTCAATCCCTGAATTCTTCCACGTAATGGATTCGGGGTTTGAGAAATTAATATTCTGGTATGCATGTTGCCAAAAATTGCGATTGATAAACCTCCAAAAAATATGATTACGCAGGTCATAAAATAAGAATTTTCAAACGAAAATAAAAAAGAGAAAATACATAATGAAATACTTGAGATTGCAAAAACAAGACCAGGCCGATTAATTTTTACTATTAATGGGAAAAATAGTATTGCACCCGATAAAGCTCCTAAGCCTTGCATGGAAAGTAAGAATGAGAATTCTTGAGGAGATGAATTTAGTATGTTTTTTCCGACATAGGGGGCCATGGATTCAAAAGAAAATGCGAAAAAATTTCCAAACGCTAAAATTAATAGAGTTGAAAGTATTAACTTGTTTTTTATAGCAAATCCTACGCCTTTAGCAAAACCTGAATACTCCTCCTTTTTATTTTTAAGCATTGATAAATTTGGATTTTTTCTTATTATTAGTAAGTTAAGTAAGGTTACTATGCCTAGATAAAAATATATTTGATAGAAGTCTATTATTTCGTAAAATAGCATGCCAATATTTGGACCTAAAAATATACACAGGTTCATTAAAATTATGTCTATAGCTAATGAAAATTTTAATGTTTTTCTTCTAACTAAATTTGATAAGTATGATTGCCTTGATGCAAGATCTATAGATGACAAAATTCCTGAAATAAATGTAAGAATATAAAAGATTTCAATAGTTTCGCTACCTATAAGTAAGTAATAAGATAACAAAAAGTAATAAATCGATGTTATAACGATTATCGTTTTAATAATTTTTAGTCTTGGAAATTTATCAACCAGCCAACCAGATATTAAACCTGAAGTTGTTAATGGTATAAATCTTAGAAAAATTAATAATCCAACTGAAGAAGGGTCATTTGAAAGACTAGTAATAAGCCATCCAATAATTGCAAAATCCATATACCTTGCTGAAAACATGAAGAGACTAGAAATTGAAAAGCTTAAGAAAAATTTATTCTTGTACAATTTTTTTAGTTCTTTTATCAAATTATTTGATTTTCCTTGGCAAATTTCCCATTCTTTTTGATAATGAATTTACAGATCTTTCAAAAAACCAAGCTAAACCGGTATGAATATCATCATTAAATGGTTTTATCCATTTATCATCAAGATATTTAGTGCCATAAAAAGCACCAAGCAAAGAACCAGCAGAAGCTCCAAAGCTATCCGTATCTGCTCCTTGAGAGACTTGTATACATATCCCGTGACCTATATCTCTAGCGTGCTTAAAGGTGTTTATGACCATACCGATTTCTTGGTATATTCTACAATGACCATATTCTCCAAGTTTATTATTGATTTTAGCGTAACCATCTTCCCAATTTATTGAATTTTTTACATCTAAATAAGATGCTAATGACCTCTCAAAAAATCTACTCTTTTGAGGAACAAATTCTAGAGCAGTTTCTATGATTTCCATTTTATCTTCAAGTACCTGGGCACAGGAGATTGCTGCAGATAAGAACATAGTTGCATAAATTCCAGTCCTTCTATGGGTAAAACTAGAATCTATCCATGCCATTTTTGAAGCAAGTTCTGGATTTCCTGGACATGCATACCCATAAGCATCAGCCCTAATAGCGGCTCCACACAATTCATCTCCTGGGTTTAAGACTTCATTGATTAGATTTAATTCAGAAGAGTAATTAATCTCTTCTGAATTTTTGAAGCCTACTCCTCCTTTCATAGAGAATTGTGAACGAGAAAATCTACTTAATGAATCTAGTCCGGACTTTAGTAAAATAGTTCTTTCTGGTCCAAAAGTAGTATTTATAGGGAGATGATGTAACCACATATCACTTAGGTTTTTATGAGAAAAATGTTTTCCAAATTTTTCAATTATTAGCATTCCCATAATTGTGTAGTTAATGTCGTCGTCTGGGGCAACATATTCTATATTTTCTCTACAAGTTTCATGAAAAGAATCATGGACTCTTGGCAGGGCATCTTTAATTTTTTTTGGAACATAATAACTTAATGGCCATTCATTAATTTTTACAAGAGCTTCTTTTATTTCTTTTCCAGTTAATGAAGTTTCTAAAGGTTTACCAAGTATGCATCCAGAAATTGAACCTAAAAATGCAGCTTTAATTTTATCGTTAGATAGTTTAAGATCAATTTTTTTTATTATTTTTGTGGGTCTATTATTTTTTGATTCTTCACGAATATCATCTAAGTTATTTGGTTCTATGTATGGCCAATCTTCATTAATCCTAATGTCAGACAAACTTATTCCAAATTTTATTAATTCATCATAACTATCCTCGATTAATTCAAGTTTTTCTATCAAGCCCTTGGTATTATATCCTTGTTCACTTTTATTCGTAATTACGCCCCTAATTCTTTCTCTGAGTAATTCCACCTTAAGTAACATTTTTTTTCCTTAATAAGTATGCATCTCTGAAGGCATCTATTCCAAAAATAGTTCCTAGAATTATTCCAATGAATAATTGATACATTGATTTGTTGTCGAATGAAGTACCAAAAAATATCAGTTCAAGATAACGTAAAATTTCTATAAATATTAAAGTTATGTTAAACCATTTCCATTTTGTTCCACAGTAGAAGTATCCCAAACCTGGTACAAAAGAGTTTAAGAATAATGCAATCCATGGATTTGGGATGTTTTTTTTCATTTTACTCCTCTATTTAAGATAAAATTAAAATATATCCCTCATAAACTAGAAAGTACTTAAATGAGTAAAACTGTATTATTTTGGTTCAAAAATGACCTTAGAATTAATGACAATCCTGGACTTAATTTTTCATCCAATAAGGGTTTAGTTTTTCCGATATACATTCATGACGAAAACTCAAAAATTGGCTCCGCAAGTAAATTATGGTTACATAATTCATTATTATCGTTAGATAAAAGCTTAGATAATAACTTAAATTTTTTTTCTGGTAATTCGCTCCATATTATTTTATCTTTATGTAAAAAACACAACATTCAAAATGTAGTTTGGAATAAATCTTTTGAACCAGAATTGTCCTCGCTAGAATCAAAAATTGAGAAATCACTAAGAAAAATAAATATTGAAGTTACTAAATTTAATGCTTCATTGTTATGGGAACCTACGGATGTTTTAAAAAGCGATGGACTTCCATATAAAGTGTTTACTCCATTTTATAGAAAAGGTTGCTTGTCATTATCTGATGAACCTAGAAAACCTATTCATATTAGTAGAAATATAAATTTTTTTTCTTGTAATGAAAAAAAACCTATCGATTTATTAGGTTTATCTGACAACAAAAAATGGAATAGGAAAATACTAAGATATTGGAGTATTGGTGAAGTTCATGCAAAAAATAAATTATTAAATTTTATTAGTAAAGGACTAATAGGCTATAAAAAATTGAGGGATTTTCCCTCTGGTAAAAATAATTCTATGCTTTCTCCTCACATACATTTTGGAGAAATATCAGTAAATCAGATATGGCATGAAATAAAAAAGTATCCCCTAGATAAAGATAGTGATCATTTTCTAAGCGAGATTGGATGGAGAGAATTCTCATACTATTTACTACATCATTTTAAGAAATTAGATGAAGAGAATTTTCAAAAAAAATTTGATAAATTTCCCTGGAGATATGATGAAAAACTATTCAGTCTCTGGAAAAAAGGTAAAACAGGCTTCCCAATAATAGATGCAGGAATGAGACAGCTATGGGAAACAGGATATATACATAACAGAGTTAGGATGATTGTTGCATCATTTTTAGTGAAAAACTTACAAATACATTGGCATCATGGTCGAGATTGGTTTTGGGAATGTTTAGTGGATGCTGATTTAGCGAGTAATAGTGCTAGTTGGCAATGGGTTGCTGGATCTGGTGCTGATGCAGCCCCTTATTTTAGAATTTTCAATCCTGTTCTTCAGTCGAAAAAATTTGATCCCAATGGTGAATACATAAGAAAATATATTCCTGAACTATCTCAAACTGAAACGAAATATATACATACACCTTGGGAACAAAAAAATGTCGATTATTATGAACCAATAATAGATTTATATAACTCAAGAGAAGAAGCTATGAAAAGTTATAATCAAATTAAAAATTAGTTATTTTTTCAATAAATTCTAATAATGTATATTTATCAAGAATTTTCCAATAATGAAGTATAAATTCTTGGACTATTTTTAAGATTATAGATATTGTCAAAATCCAAAAGATATTTCTATTTGAAATCTGGATTTTTCTAAACTTAAAAAATGTGATTCCTATAAACCAAAATTCAAAGACATTTGGAAAAATTAGAAGAATCATTCTCGTTCCTGTTAATTCAAAAAAAACTAATCCAATCATTCTCATGAAAAATAGTGAAAAACTGATCTTTTTGATTGTTTTTTCCCATTTCAAAGAAATAATTAGGAAGTAACTCATGTAGAAAAGATCAAGAATTTTATCTAAAGATTGATAATTTTTTACTCCTCCAAGATTTATCATGTTCATAATAATGAGGTCTGAAAAATCTATAAAAATTACAAATAGTCCACCAATAAAATTAAATTTAAATACTATTGTTGATGCTAAAATACGAAAAAATGCTATTATTAGTTCTTCTAAATTCATACTAATAATATATATGAATAAGTAGAAAATAATAAAGGGCTATTTTATGAGAAAATATGAAGTAGATGCAATTAGATCAATAGCTGTAATACTTTTGATAATTTACCATATCATTATTGTATTATCTCCTGAGATTACTGGAATTGGTTTTATATCATTAGATGTACCTGAAAATGATTCTTCTTATTACTTTTTATTAGCATCTCAAGCTTTAAATATTTGGAGAATTCCCATAATTTTTTTAGTTGCTGGTATGGGTGCTGCATTTTCATTAAAAAGAAGGTCTCTGAGTAAATTTTTTAATGATAGGGTTTTGAGAATATCTATACCATTACTTTTCGGGTCTTGGTTTATTGTGCCTATTTCAGGGATTATTTTTGAAAGTTTTTATAGAAAAAATACTTTCACTTTATCCGAAAATCTTGCAAGGATAATATCGGGTGAACTATTAAATCCAGGTCATTTATGGTTTTTGTGGGCAATACAAGTATATATTTTTTTATTTGCTATATTTCAAATTTTTAAATTACTAAAAAATAATAATTTACCATTTAAAAAGATAACTGAAAAAATCTTGAAAAAAAGGTTTGGTTTATTACTAATTTTTTCCTTACCTTTAATGTTGATTGGGGGGATAATCAATACCGAATCATTTGCAAATCATGTTTGGTTTTTTATTTTTGATAATCTTCATGGTTTTTTTCTAGGTTTAATTTGTTTTTATATGGGTATGCTATTTATAAGCATAGGGGAACTGTTTTGGGAATCAGTTAGAAAAATAAGCACATTTTGTTTAGGTATAGCAATTATACTTTTTATTGTTAGGATGATTATAATATTTCCTACATTTAGTGACGGAGAAATTCTCTTACCAAGGTTTATACTTAATATATTAACTGCATTTGAAGCATCAAATTGGATTCTAGCTTCTGTAGGATTTACTTCAAGATTTATAAATAAAAAATCAAGATTTCTTACATACTTTACAATTTCAGTTTATCCAGTTTATATCATACATCTTCCTGTACAGCAGTTTGTAGTATCAAAAGTAGTAAAAATATCTTTGCCAGCGACTATTCAGATAATTTTATCGATATTTTTTACACTCTTGATTTGCTACTTGATTTTTGAGGTTATAAAAAGAATTAGGTTTTTCAGATTCTTTTTTGGAATGAAGGCATAGTTTTTTTTATTATTTTACTAAATAGTATAAAAATAATAATATAAATAACTTTTTTTATTTCATTAATCTTTATGTGGATGTAACATTTTTCAAATAATTATCTAATTTAGGCGGTTTGAGATGTATCCAAGCGAAGTAAGAAAAAAATTATCTTCAGGCAATCCTGTAATCGGTACAGGAATGTTTACTAGGGATCCATTTGTTGCTCAAAGAATTTATCAAACAGGGTGTGATTGGGTTTGGATTGATCAAGAACATGCTCCTTATGGTACAGAATCTATAGGAACAATATGTGTACAAGGTAGGCAGAATGCTTGTGCTCCTGTAATAAGAGTTCCTTATAATAATCCTGGAGATATTAAAAAAGCATATGACATTGGTGCTGTTGGAGTAATGGTTCCTCAGGTTGATACTCCTGAAGAAGCAACATTAGCTGTAAAATATGCGAAATATCCGCCCATTGGAGAACGAGGTATATCACCATTTTTTGCAAGCTATTTAGAAATTTCTCTTAAGGAAGTATTAAAAAATGCTAATAATGAAACTTTATTGATACTTCAGATGGAAAGTTTAGAAGCATATGAAAATATTGATGAAATTTTGAAAATTCCAGGATACGAAGTTTTATTATTAGGCCCAACTGATCTTTCTGCTTCTTTAGGAATACCAGGTGATATACATAATTCTAAGGTAGAAAATATAATGATCGATGTTGCTTCTAAAATAAAGAATAGTGATAAATTTCTAGCAACGACTTTTACTAATTTAGATGACTGTGAAAGATGGATTCCTGAAGGTTACCAAATGATGAATATTAGTGATCCATTATTAGTTGGAACTAAAATGGTTAGCCAGAAAATTAAAGAATATAAAGAAAAATTTAAGTTTTAGTATAAAAAAAGGAGATAAATTTGTTAGAAAGATTTCATGTTCCAAATGATATTGCTGTAAAAATCAAACCTGAAGATATGCACGCAACGGTTTTGGACATTTTTATGAAAATGGGTATGTCTCATGATGATGCGAATAAGGCATCAGAAGTTTTAGTTTATGCTGATGTTAGAGGAATTGAATCGCATGGTGTTTCTAATATGTTGAGAAGATACGTTGAGGCTTTTAATAAAGGAGATATTAACCCTACACCTAAACCGAAAATTATAAGAGATATGCCTGCAGCTGCATTACTTGATTGCGATGATGGTCATGGATTAGTTGTTGGCCCTATGGCTATGGATATGGCTATAGAGAGAGCAAAAAAATATGGTATAGGTACGATTACAGCTCGAAATGGTAAGCACTTTGGAGCTGCAGCATTTCATGCTGCAATGGCATTAGACCATGATATGATCGGCTTATCTATGACAACAGGCGGAATGCAGGTAGTTCCTGTTGATGGTTCTAAACCTATGTTTGGATTAAATCCAATAGCTATTGCTGTCCCAACAAACACTGAAGCTCCATTTATTTTTGATGCTTCTATGAGTTCAGTTGCTGGAAATAAAATAGCATTAGCCCAAAGACTAAATGTCCCTGTTGCACCAGGATGGGTAACTGATTCATCAGGAAACCCAATTCTCGAGGAAAAAGAAGTACCTGAAGGATATTTTATGCTTCCTACAGGTGGTTCTAGAGAAAATGGTTCTCATAAGGGTGCTAGTTTAGGTATATGGGTTGAAATTATGTGTGGATTACTAGGTTCTACAGGAGCAGGTCCTAATAGGGAAGGCTCCGTTTCTCATCACTTTATAGCATATAACATTGAAGCATTTACAGATATTGATAAATTTAAGTCTGATATGGATGAATATATGAATGAAATTAAATCAACTCCACCTATTAAGGGTGCTTCTAGAGTATTTTATGCTGGACTACCAGAATACGAAGAAGAAATTGAAAGGCGTAAAAATGGTATACCATATCACCCAGAAGTAATAGATTGGTTTAAGGATATTACAAATGAATTATCTATAAAATGGAGATTAAACTAAATATTTTGAAAGGAAATCATATTATGGCAAGAAGAATTAACAAAGTAATTGAACTATGGGAAGATAAACAGCCGATTTATCTAACTCATCCTACGGATTTATCATATGATGCTGGACTCAAAGACTCTCAGACTTGGGCTGATTTACTATTAATAGATTTTGAGCATCACCCCTTTGATATTGTCGGGTTAACAAATTATATGAAAGGTTTGAAAGATGGTGGCCCCACACCCAGTGGACATATTACTCCTACAGTAGTAACAACTTTACCCTCAAATGCAATATCTCCTGAGGAGGTTAGATATAATGCTTGGCAGGCTAGACATGTTCTTTCTGCAGGGGTACACGGAATCCTAAATACCCATGCAAGAACGGCAGAAGCAGTAAAAGCATTTGTTCAGGTCACAAGATATCCTTTTCAAACATTATCAAGAAATATCATTGGAGAAGGACTAAGAGGGGCAGGGGGGCAAAAACCTGCAAATGATATATGGGGGCTTTCAACTGCTGAGTATGCTAATAAGTGTGATCCTTGGCCTTTAAATCCTGATGGAGAGCTGATTTTAGGTCTAAAAATAGAAGATAGGCATTGTTTGAATAATGTTGATGATATAGCACAAGTTCCTGGTATTGCATTTGCCGAGTGGAGTCCAGGAGATATGGGTATGTCTTTTGGCCAGCCGGATGCTCATGATCCACCTTATCCAGAAATAATGAATGATGCAAGAAATAAAATACAGAATGCTCTAGAAAAAAATGCTATTAATTTTTATTCTAGTTGGCTTGATGAGAGTTTGAGTGACGAGCAAAGATTAGACTACATATTAGATGTTTTAGGTTGCAAAATGACCGGTTCACACTCTAAGGAATATGCAGAATATGGTCGAAAAAAAACAGGAAGAAAGATGAAATCTTAGTTTGAATTTATACTAACTATAACGCTAAATATAGCATGAAAAATAACTCTTATTCTTTGACCTCCTTGTTTAAAAATGATTCCTATAAAAAATTATGGGGAATTGGTCTTATTCAGGCATTCATGAGGTGGATGGAGCTAACTGCACTAGGAATATTTGTTTTTCAAATAACAGAGTCAGCTTTTTGGGTAGCTATGGTAGGGTTTTCGCACATTTTACCATTATTTTTATTTGGTTCACTATTGGGACTTTTTTCAGAAAAATATCAAAGAAAAAAAATTATTTTTATTTCTTATTTTGTTCTTTCAATAATTAACTCATTATTATTTTTATTAGCAATATTTGAGCTTCTTGAACTATGGCATATATTATTTGGAACTTTTTTATCGGGAATAATATGGGCAGAAGATTTTCCTGTAAGAATGGGTCTAATATCAGATGAAATTAATGAATCATTTTTATCAAAAGCAGTTGGCTTAGATCTCACTACGAGCAATATATGCAGGATTATAGGGCCTTTTGTAGCTGGGATATATATGTCATCTATAGGAATAGAAGCTCTATATATATCAGGTGTAATATTTATGTTAGTTGGAGCTCAAATTGCTTATAAATTAAAAGAAACTAATAATAGCAATGAAAATACAAATGATAATTTTGGTAGTTATTTTTCTAATATTTTTGAGGGTATAAAATATATAAGATCGAGTAAAATAATTTTTCCCGCATTGATTATCACAGTAATAATGAATGTTTTTGCATTTTCTTATAGAAATATGGTTCCGGTTATTGGAGCTGAAAGTTTATTAATTACTCCCTTTTTAGTAGGTGTTTTACTATCTTTTGAAGGTATAGGAGCTACTATTGCTTCATTTGTAATATCTCTAAAATTAAGTATTCAATTATCTAATAGATTTTATTTTTTTGGTTGTATCCTATTTTTAATAATGATATTTTTATTTGGTATGAATGATAAATTTTTATTAGCAATGATTTTCATATTGTTAGCTGGGATGTCTATGGCAAGTTTTGGGATAACACAAAAGCTAATCATTATTTCGAACTCCGATAAAGCCCACAGAGGAAGAGTATTAGGTGTATTAGCAGCATCAATTGGCACAGCACCTTTAGGTGCAATACTTTTAGGCTTTACAGCTTCAATATATAATGCAAATATAGCGTTAGTTATTTTTTCAATTTTAGGCCTTTTACTTTGTTTTCTTGTAATTATTAATTATCCGATGTTTTTATCCACAGAAAAATCTTTTAAAAGATAATAAAATATTTAAATGAAAAAAAATAAATATTCCCTAATTGCTTTAGATATAGATGGAACAATGGTAGGTGATAGCAAAAAACTCTCACAAAGACTAAAAAATGCCATAAAAAAAATTCAACAAATAGGAGCCACTGTTTCTATAGCTACAGGAAGGCCATTTAGTTCTGCAAAAAAGTTTTCAACTCTCGCAGGTTGTAACGGCCCATTAATATGTTTCCAAGGCGCTATGACCTATGACTTAGGTAAAGAAAAAGTACTTAGGTATTTAAAATTAGATAATAGTATTGTAGTTAAATCACTTGATTATTTTACTAAAAAAGAGGTTGAAGTCATGTTGTTTTATGATGATATGATATGTTCAAATAATTTATCTGGATGGGCTAGGAATTATGCTAAAAGAAATGAAATTAAGTTTTTAGAATCAAAAGATTTAAATTCATATAAAGAAACGAGTCCTGTAGCAATTATAGGTATTTCTAAACCTGAAATAGTTGAAAATCTAGTTTATGATTTAAAGTTAAGATTAAAGGATGATGCATTAGTTACTCATTCATTGCCAATGCTTTGTGAAATAGAACATTTAAATGCTGGAAAAGATAAGGCTTTACAAGAATTATTAAAGAGTTATAGTTTCGAAAAATCTAATGTTATAGCTGTTGGAGATGGTAAAGGGGATCAAAGTATGATAATCTGGGCTGGTTTGGGGGTAGGGATAGAAAATGGTCATAAAGATGTTATTAAATCATCTGATATCCTGATTCCACCTCCTGAAGACGAAGGATTAGCTTCTTTTTTAGAAAATCTTTATGAGAATAATCTAAACTTTTAGATAAATATGATTTAGGAATTTATGATTAAAAAAGACATAATAGTTTTTGGTTCATTAAACATGGATTTAGTTGTTAATACAACTAAGTTTCCTAATCTAGGTGAGACAATAGTTTGCGATAAGTTTTACACTGCTCCTGGAGGCAAAGGAGGAAATCAAGCAGTTGCTGCTGCTAGGTTAGCTAGTCAAGAGTATAAAGTAAAGTTTATAGGCAGAGTTGGTGAAGATATTTTTGGTCAAGAAATATTAAAAAACCTCAAGAGTGAAAATATTGATACTTCTTTTGTAAAAATTACAAAAAACATATCAACAGGCATTGCTTCAATTTTTATAATGCCAAGTGGAGAAAATTCAGTAAATGCAGTTTATGGGGCTAACTATGAAATTGATAAGTCTCAAATAAACGATTTTGAAAAAATTTCTGATAATGCAGGTGTTTTATTACTTCAACAAGAAATACCTGACACAACCTTAAAATTAATTTTGAAGACTGCTCATAAAAAACAAATACCAGTAATTTTAGATCCTGCGCCGTATAAAGAAAATGTGATTGAATTCTATAAAAATATAAACATTATTACCCCAAATGAGATTGAGGCATCTAGTATAAGTAATACTGAAGTTAAGGATATACCATCTGCAAAAAAAGCAGCAAGATTTATCAGAAATCTTGGATGTGATAATGTGATTATTACTTTGGGTGCAAAAGGAATTTGGATTGAGGGAGAAAATATTTCAGAGCATGTTAAGAGTTTCAAAGTCAAGGCTAAATCATCTGTTGGAGCAGGAGATGCATTTAATGGAGCGCTCGGATATGGGATTGTAAAAAATAATAATCTTCTTGATTCAATAGAGTTAGCTATTGCCACATCTTCTATGTCTGTAACTCGCGAAGGTGCTCAGAATTCTATGCCGTTAATAGGCGAAGTCATTGAGTTTATAAACTCCTAAGAAAATATACTTATATTTTAGGAGGTTCTCCGTTGATTTCGTTTATTTTATTTATTCCTGCGATTTTCATTAGTTTAATTAGACCATTATTTATTTTTGATGGTAATGATGGTCCTTGATACACTAGTGAAGTATAAATTTGCCCAGCTTTTGCTCCACAAGCTAAAACTTTCCAAAGATCATTAGCTGAAGATATTCCACCACATGCTATTATATCGGCACAGCCATTATTTATTGCTTGAACTTCTCTGAGCATTTTTAAAGTATCTGGAAAAATTGGCTCTCCACTATATCCACCTCTACCAATTTTTATACTTTTTGATTCTTTTGGGTGTGTATTTGAAATAACCATGCCTTCAACATTTGTCATTAAGGATGTTTCGATCAACTTTATCATTTCTTTTTTATTATCAAATGAATTATTCCATGGGGGGAACTTGATTATTATTGGTTTATCCGTATTTTTTTTAACTGCTTCAATTAATTCCCCTAGCCTTGAAGGATTTTGAAAAACTTTTAATCCTGATGTGTTAGGACTACTAATGTTTATCTCAAAAGCAGAAATAAAACTTTTTGATAGTTGTATGCATTCTATTATCTCATCTTCAATAGTTCCAGAAACGCTTAGAATAATTCTTCTTTTAATACTCTGAAACTTTTTTAAGTTTTTTACCGAATATTCAACACCTTTACCAGGGAAACCTAAAGCATTAATAATCGCTTTATCTTTAGTAATTCTTATGACTCTTGGTTTTGGATTTCCCGGCCTAGAAGTTAGGGTTACTGTACCTCCTGTAACAAAGCCGAATCCTAACTTTATAACATTATTTAATGTATTACAGTCTTTATCAAATCCAGCAGCTAGCCCTAAAGGAGAAGGATAAGAATTACCAAATAATTTTGTCTCTAGTGATTTATTTCCAACAGAGTTGTTTATGTTAAATAAATTCCATACGTAAGGGACTCTCAAAGATAATTCAGTTATCTTGTGAGCTAACTCAGGTTCTAGACTAAAAATTAATGGCCTTAGTGTATAGTTATATAAATTCGTTATTTTCTCCTAAATTAATATGATAATAATTTATTTGTTATTGTATTATTATATTCAACAAATTATAAACTTATAAGTAATAAAAATGTCTCTAGAATACAAGATAGGTGATTCGTTAAGGCCTAAGGGTCATGCGATAGTATATTTTATCGATACTGTTGATAGTAAAAAAGTTTCTGCTTCTTATATAATTTTACTGCCAATAACGGTAGATCTTTCAAAGTATGTGCCACCTTTTCTTTCTAATCAAGTTGATAGTCTTTCAAGTAAAGATATGTCTTCATTTTCTTTCCCTCCTGCGCCCGAAATTGTTGATTCTGAAGAATGGATTAATGAAACTGCGAAAAAAAGAGATGATGATCTAATATTTGGCGGTTTTCATAATCTTTCAGATGTAACTAATCTTATGAATGAAGTTTCCAAAATCTTAGATATATACTCTGAATCTTATGATAATAATCACCAAAAGTATGAAAAAAAAAATTATAGAAAATCAATTGGATGACGTAAATGATGTCGTTTATAGTATGATGTCTGAAGCTGATTTATTATCCGAATTGACAATCATAATCGGTAGATTTCAGTATCAAGTTTCAGGAAATGATAAAGATGGTATCAAGGAAAGCGAAGCTAAAATTTTATCTATAGGAAAACAACTTCCAGAAAATAGGAATGTGGATTTATTGATAAAAGTATGTAAAAATCCTGGAGAAAAATATATCAATTTGGCACGATTATAT
Source organism: Dehalococcoidia bacterium (assembly GCA_002728715.1). Lineage (GTDB taxonomy): Bacteria > Chloroflexota > Dehalococcoidia > Lucifugimonadales > Lucifugimonadaceae. The sequence continues at coordinate 62,633 of PBVQ01000003.1, read as the reverse complement.
CTTGATAGAATCTATGCAATGTATAGAGAAGAATATGAAAAAATAAAATTCTTAGAAAAAGAAATTATTGATGCTGAAAAAGATTTAAGATTATCTTGAATATCATACTTGAATTTTTATCTCATACTTTTGAATCATTGAGATTTAAGAATTTCAGAATGTTATGGTTTGGCGTAGTCTTTGGTATGGCTGGAATACAGATGCAGATGGTCATTAGAGGTATTTATGTATACGACATAACAGATAGTGCTTTTTTGACAGGATTTGTTGGGATGGGTTTTGCTCCAAGTTTATTCTTCGTTTCAATTTATGGAGGAGTCATAAGTGACAGATTAGAAAGAAGATTCATTATTCAAATTGCCCAAACAACCAATGCTGTTTTGGCTGCCTCAATAGGTTTTTTGATTCTTTTTGAATTAATATTCTGGTGGCATTTACTAATAGTATCTGTTATTCAAGGGGCTATGTTTTCAATAATGATGCCAGCAAGGCAGGCAGCTATTTCAACAATCGTTGATCAAAAAAGCTTACCAAATGCTTATGCATTGAATGCTATGGCTATGAGTTTGATGGGTTTATTATCTCCTGCTTTGGCTGGTTTTTTGTATGAGTGGATAAATCCTTACGGAGTTTATTTTGTGACCTCGCTAGTTTTGATGAGTGCTGTTTTTTTTACATCCCAAGTACCTAAAATGTATCCTAAACATATAGAACATAAAAAAGTATTGAGAGAATTTTATGAAGGATTGACCTACTTAGCTTCAAATAAGGTAATATATACGATTTTGATTTATAGCATTGTTGTAGCATTACTTACAATGCCATTTAGAATGTTAATTCAGGTTTTTGCAAAAGATGTATATGGATCATTACCATCCGAAGTAGGTATGCTTATGACATCTGTTGCGATAGGTGGTATTATAGGATCTATCCTAATTGCAAATCTGAGGAAAGGAAATCATAGAGGATTTTTCCTAATAATTGGAGCTGTAGTTTCAGGTTTAGCGCTAATTTTAGTATCTTATATACCATATTTTATAGCTGGAGTATTTGGCCTAATTGGTATAGGTCTTGGTGAACAAGCTAGGTGGGCTCTTGGTCAAAGTTTAGTGATGGAGAATTCAAAGGAAGAATACAGAGGTAGAATGATGAGTATACTAATGATGACATTTGGATTGATGCCTTTAGGTATGTTACCGCTAGGTTTAGCTATGGGTACGCTTGGAGCTCAAGTCCCAGTCTTCATTTCTGGCGTATTTTTATTGATTTTTTCACTATTTATATTTATATTTTCAGGTACTATTAGAAGAATTTCATAAACAAAAAAATTCTATTGTTAAAAAGTTATTTGTATAGAACCTTTTCATCTTTATCAGTGCCAGCCTATAGAAATTTATGGCTAGGGCTATTATTTCTTATGGCTGGAATTAGTATACAAATTTTAGCAAGAGGTTACTTGACATGGGACCTTTCAAAATCTCCAGTAGCAGTTGTACTAGTAGGATCCGGATTTGCTCCTCCTATATTACTATTTTCAATTTTTGGAGGTGCAGTTGCTGATAGATTGTCACTAAGGAAAATTATTCAATATGGTCAATTAGGAGTAGCCCTAATTGCTTTATTTATAGGTTTCTCCATAGCTTTTGAATCGATAACTATTTATCACCTGGTTGTATCATCGCTATTACAAGGTACTATTTGGGCATTCTTAATGCCCGCACGACAAGCAATTATTCCTGAACTTGTAGACGATGAACATATTACTAATGCTACCGCTTTAAATGCATCAGGAATGTCATTGATGTCGTTTTTGGCGCCGGGGATCGGAGGCTTAGTTTATGGATATTTTGGCGCGGCTGTAACATATTATATAATTGCAGCCTTTGCTTTTATTGCGTTTTTGATGACTGGGTTTGTACCTTCAGTAAGAAAAAAAATACCAAAAAAAAATTTTTATAAAGATATAAAAGAAGGTTTTGGCTATGTAGCTAAAAATAGAACAGTTCTGTATCTTTTAGTTGTAGCACTAAGTACGGCTTTATTGTCTATGCCATATAGAACTTTATTACCAGTACAAATTGAAGAAGTATTTAATAAAGAAGTAGAAGCTTTGGGACTTTTATTAAGTGCAATTGGGGTGGGCGCATTAATTGGAACTCTTTTCATAGCAGGTCTAAGTAAAAAAGATAAACGAGGTTGGATACTCATTTTTACTAGTATTTTGTCAGGGTTTACAATTATGATATCTGGTTTGAATTCATCTTATTTGTTGGCTATTGTCTTAATGCTTTTCCTAGGTTTAGGTGATTCAGGAAGAAGAGCATTGAATATTTCACTTATATTAGAAAATACAGATGATGAATATAGAGGAAGAGTTATGGGATTATATACAATTAATTTTGGCCTTATACCCTTAGGTGCGATACCCTTAGGTTTCATAGCTGATATTCTAGGTATTCAACAGGCTTATTTTTTCGCAGGATTATTATTAATTATTTTTGCTTTAGGTTATACAATATTTACATCTAGAATTAGAAAATTATAATATGAAAATTAATGTATTAAGTGAAAATCTATCATCAAGGATAGCCGCTGGAGAGGTAGTGGAAAGACCATTCTCTGTAGTCAAAGAATTAGTTGAAAATTCAATTGATGCTAATTCTACTAAAGTTTTTATAGAAATAGAAAATGGAGGATTAGAGCTTATAAAAATTACTGATAACGGAGATGGAATACCAAGTTCGGATTTACCTGTAGCATTTGAGAGATTTGCTACTTCTAAAATAGATAATTCATCAGATTTGACATCTATTCAGACCTTGGGTTTTAGAGGTGAAGCATTACCTTCGATAGCTTCTGTTTCCATCGTAAATGCTATTTCAAAAACAAAAAACGAAAATATGGGTTCAGTTTTTGATAGCGAATTTTTGAATGAAAAAAAAATAAAAAGAATTTCATGTAATACCGGNACATCTATTTCAGTAATGAAACTATTTAGCAATGTNCCAGCTCGTCTAAAATTTATAAAAAGTGCAAATTCAGAAGTATTAAAGATTCACAATCTAATCAATTATTTTAGTCTTGTNTACCCAAANATAGATTTTCANCTTATAACTGATGGAAAATTGAAACTAGATACTACTGGGTCAAGCNATATTTTAGATATTTATAAAATGATNTATGGTATTTATTCTAAGAATAATTTANTTCTAATTGATGATGAAAATGAAAGTTCTAATTATAAAATTAGTGGCTTGATAGGATCGCCGTCTATGTATAAATCCAATAGAAATTATTTAATCTTGTCTGTTAATGGAAGAATTATAAATTCGAAAAAATTAAATTATGCTGTAGAGAGATCATTTGCTGGACTTTTACCACAGAGAAAATTTCCCATGGGAATTATTAGAATAACAGCTCCTTTAAATCAAGTGGATCCAAATGTACATCCAAATAAGGCTGAGGTTCGTTTCATAAATGAGGATTATGTTTTTTCTATGATTCAAAAAAATATTAGAAATACTATAAGTTTCAGATCTCCTGTGAAAGTAGTTAATCAAAATGAACAAAATTTATATGACTCTCAAAAAAATATAAATTTGTTTTCATCAGAAAAATCAGACTTTATTGAAAAAAAATTTCATGGTTTAGAAGATATGATTTACTCGCAAAATGAATATTCCAAAACTATGAAAAATACTATTCCAATACTTAGAGTTATTGGGCAATTTTCAAAAAAATATATAGCTTGTGAAGGTCCTAATGGTTTATATGTTTTAGATCAACATGCAGCTCATGAAAGGGTAAAATATGAGCAAATATTTAATCATTTATCAAAGGAAAAACATTTATCTTCACAGCCTTTGTTAGATCCCTTGATAATAGAGGTAAATAATGACACAACAAGTATCTTGAGCGAATACAAAAATGAACTAAGTAATTGTGGTTGGCAGGTTGATGCATTTGGTCCTACATCATTAGCGATAAGGGAAGTTCCAAGTATAATTACAAAAAATAATATAAGTTTGGTCAACGGTAATATTCAAAGTATATTTCAAAATTTATTAGATGAGGTTATAGTTTTGTCAGACAGTGATTTATGGCTTGACAAAATAGTGGCATCTTTGTCATGTCATTCAGCTGTGAGAGCTGGTCAAATTTTATCTTTGGATGAACAGAAAAATATAATCAAAATGCTTGAAAAATGTGATTCTCCTCAAACATGTCCTCATGGAAGACCAACAGTTATGCAGATTGAAAATGAAATTCTTGATTCAGAATTTCTTAGAAAATAATTATAAAATTTTGTTACCTGGAACCTCATGTATAAAAGAATAGATAACATTTTTTGAACCACCGCAAACAAAAACTTCGTCAAGGTTTCCTCCCCCAAATGCTATATTTGAAGGACTCCAATCAGGTATATGATATAAATTTTTCATTTTTCCCTTTTGGTCTAGGTAGCATATTGATCTTATTCCCGGTAAAGTTTGGAGTATATCCCCATTTGAATCTATGGCTAGACCATCAGGATGTCCTGGGTCTCTAAATCTTCTAATTAATTTTTGATCCAATAAATTACCTTCTTCGTCAATTAGGAAAGATACTAATCTATTTGCTCGGCTTTCAGAAACAAATATATTTTTTTTGTCATTTGATAACTCAATTCCATTTGGATATGCAAGATCATTAGCAAAAACTTTTACTTTACCTGATCCTTGCTCAGCACTATATATTGGGCTTATAGAAGGGTCTGGTAATGGTTTTCTAACAGGGTCTGTGAATAACAAGTTACCATTTGGCAGAAAGCATAAATCATTTGGTCCATCTAATCTTGATCCATCGTATTCATCTACAAAAACATCAAATTTACCATTTTTCATTTTGAGAATTGCTTTGTGGCCTGCATCAGCAACAAATAATTCTCCATTTGAATTAAAAGCTAATCCATTAGGCCTACCATTTGTTTTACCAATTGATGAAACCTTATTTTGTTTATCAATCATATAAATATTAGACTCGTCAGCACTAACAAGGTATATATTTCCATCTGGTCCAAGTACAGGACCTTCAGGGTTGATAATCCCTTCAGTAATAATTTTAAATTTTTTCGGCTTGTTTTCTAAGTTTTTACTCATAATAAAATTGCAAATAATTTTCCAGAAGATACAATTAATTATATGCTGATTTTTATTTTTTTCAAAAATTCGCTATGAGGATTATATGTCATATATAAAAACATTGTCCGAGAATTTCAAGGTTTATTCTGAAGCAATAAAACTTGAGCATTCTATTTTTGCTCTTCCTTTTGCCTTGCTTACACTTTTTATCGTTTACGAAGGTAATCCAGATTATACTATCTTATTTTGGATTATAATAGCCATGGTATCTATGAGAACATTCGGAATGGGTGCAAATCGTATAATCGACAAAGAAATAGATACTAGAAACCCAAGGACTAGTAATCGAGCATTACCTAAGGGTTTAATAAGCATAAATCAAATGTTATTTTTTACAACTTTTAGTTTAATTTTATTTTTATTGTCAGTTTTTAATTTGCATTCATCAGCACAAAAATATTTACCAATACCCATTGCTGTGATGATTATTTACCCATACCTGAAGAGGTTTACATGGCTAGCACATTTTGGTCTAGGAATCGTATACCTAATAGTTCCTTCCGCTGTTGAGGTAGCTATAAATGGTAATATTTCTCTCGGGATATTATTATTAGGTGTTGGTGCTATGTTTTGGGTTGTAGGTTTCGACATTTTGTATGCTATTAATGATTTTGAGATTGATATAAAACAGAATATATACTCCATACCTGCAAAATTTGGGATAAAAAATTCCTTAAATATTTCAAGATTATGTCATACAGTTTCGGTCGCAATGTTGTTTTTAGCGGGGATAGTATTGGATGCAGGCTTATTATTTTTTATAGGTGTAATCTGCACAAAAATTCTACTAATTTACGAACAATCACTTATTTCTTATAAAAATTTAAAGAAATTAAACATGGCATTTTTTACAATGAATGGTGTGATATCTTTTGTTTTTGGTATTTTTGTAATTCTAGGAGAAGTACTTAACTTATGAGCATATACACTTTAGCTATATCTGGTTCTAGTGGTGTTCCATACACTAGGAGAGTTCTGCAGCAATTACTTCTATCAGAGCATGACATCAAGGTTGTGGTATCTGATGCAGGAAAAAAAGTTCTCGAAGTTGAAGAGGGGATTTTGCTAGACAATAAACTTGAAAACACATATGATACATTACTTTCTTGGTCAGAGGTAAACAAACCCAAAGGATCTCTCGAAATTTATAATTCCAAAGATGTTTCTGCTCCAATTGCCTCCGGGTCATATCCAGTTACGGCTATGGCCATAGTTCCTTGTTCAGGTGGAACTATTGGTAGAGTAGCAAATGGTATTTCAAATGGCCTCATAGAAAGAGCTGCAGATGTGTGTCTAAAGGAAAGGAAAAGATTGATTATTGTTCCTAGAGAAATGCCAATTAGTCTTGTTCATCTAAAAAATATGACCTCAATTACAGAAGCGGGAGGCATTATCTTGCCAGCTTCACCTGGATTTTATCATAAGCCTAAAAGTATTTCTGATCTTGTTGATACTGTTGCCGGCAGAATACTATCTTTATTAGGGTTTGAAAACAAATTATTAAAGCCGTGGTTAGGTGTAAATAAAGGAGATTAAATAATTGTCTTTTACTGATTTTCAATCATTCATATTTGAACTTGAAAAACAAGGTGAACTTATTAGAGTTACTGAACCAGTAGACCCTGAGTTAGAAGTTACAGAAATTGCTATACGGGCAGTTAAGCAAGGTAGTCCGGCAATTGTATTTGAAAATGTTATTGGCTCGAATGTACCATTAGTAATAAACTCTATGGCTAGTATGAAAAGATTAGAGATTGCTATAGGAAGGCCTCCAGAAGAATTAGGCGAGGAGATACTATCATTCGTTCAAGATATAAATCCCCCCAAAATATCATCTTTTTGGAGAAATAAAAAAACTTTATGGAGGCTTTTAAAAATTAGACCCAAAAAAGTTAGAGGGGCAATTGTTCAACAAGAGGAAAATAAATATAATCTTAACCAAATTCCAGTTTTGAAATGTTGGCCTGAAGACGGTGGAAGATTTATAACACTACCATTAGTTGTATCAAAAGATCCCAAAGATAATACTATGAACATGGGTATGTATAGGATGCAAGTTTTTGATTCTCTTACTACAGGTATGCACATGCAAATTCAAAAAGGAGGAGGTTTCCATTACCAAAATGCAGAAAAATTGAATCAACCTCTAGATATGGCTGTAGCTGTCGGAGGTGACCCGAGTCTAATTTTAGCTTCTATAATGCCTCTGCCTGAAGGTTTAGACGAAGTGGCCTTTTCAGGAATAGTAAGAGGTATCAGAACGCCTATTACAAAAGCTAAAACAGTTGACTTGAATGTACCGGCAAATGCTGAATTTATATTTGAAGGTAGACTCCAGCCCAGAGTTCGAAGATTAGAAGGTCCTTTTGGGGATCATTTTGGTCATTATTCGCAGGCGGATGATCATCCTGTTTTTGAGATTACTAGCATCACATCTAGAAAAAATCCAGTATACCCAGCAACTGTTGTAGGTAAACCCCCGCAGGAAGATAAGTTTCTTGGTGATGCAGCTCAATTAGCATTAACTCCGCTAATAAAAATTATTAGAAAAGATGTTGTAGACATGTGGGCATATTACGAAGCTGGGTTTCATAATTTATTGGTAGTTTCTGTTGACAATAGGTATGAACAAGAACCATTGAAGACAGCATTAGGATTGTTAGGTGAAGGTCAATTATCATTAACTAAAACTCTTATACTTGTTGATCATGATGTTAATCCAAAAAACTACAAAGAGGTTTTACAGTCCATCAGAAAAAACTTTAATCCAGAATCTGGATTTCATTTATTGTCTAAAACTGCAGCAGATACTTTAGATTTCACAAGTGGGACAATAAATAGAGGTTCAAAGATGATTCTTGATGCAACGTCTAGAGAAAATGTTCATAATTATATTAGTGCTATTCCTATACCTGGTAATCTAGCTGATATCATTCCTGATGTTTATGCATATAGGTTTATTTCAAACACATTATTAGTTATAGCTACAAAAAATAATGGTAGAGATACTTTAATTTCTGCGCTTGAAAATCCATTATTGAGTAAAATTAAGATGATAGTGGTAGTTTCAGATGATGTTGATATAAATGATGATGAAAATCTTATTTGGGGAATTTTTACCCGCTTTGATGCTGTAAGGGATGTTATGTTTTCAAATTCTAAATTTGTGAATATAGCGCCAGTCTATTCTGGAGTTATGGGAATTGATGCAACATGGAAAGAAGGCTACCAAAAACCACTAGTAATGAGTGAAGATATAATTAAGAAAGTAGATAACAATTGGCATCTATATACAAGGTAGCTCAACCAAATTTATCAATAGATATTAACATTACTGACAAAAATTTATTCAATGTATGGGATAAAGTTCAAAATCATGAAAGATTGACCATGACAGATGGAATTAAGCTTTTTGAGTCAGATGATTTATCCACGATTGGCAGAATTGCAGATTTTGCAAAAAAAAGAGTTACTGGTGATAAGGTTTATTTTGTACTAAACAGACAACTCAATCCGACCAATATTTGTGTATTAAGTTGTAAGTTTTGTGATTTCGCAAAAAAACCTGGTGAAGAGGGTGCCTATGCTATGAACATGGAAGAAATTCTCGACCATGTTGATGATGAAATTCATGAAATACACATTGTAGGAGGGCACCACCCTAAATGGCCCTTTGAATATTATGTTGATATGGTAAAAGAAATACACAAAAAAAATCCTAATGTTCAAATAAAAGGTTTTACCGCATCTGAAATAGACTATTTTCAAAGAAGATGGAAAGTTCCTCCAGAAGAATCTCTGGCCATACTAAAAGAAGCTGGTCTTCAGTCAATGCCTGGAGGTGGAGCTGAAGTCTTTTCGTCGAGAGTCCATAAAATGTTATTACCTGGAAAGGCTAATGCTGATAGATGGGCAGATATACACAAAATAGCTCATAATATGGGTATTCCTACAAACTGCACACTTTTGTATGGTCATGTTGAAAATTATGAAGAAAGAATTGATCACTTAATCAGATTGCGAGAGATTCAAGACGAAACAGGTGGGTTTTTAGCATTTATACCTCTAGAATATCAAATAGGTATGACAAAACTCCGTCCTAGGCACACTCCACCTATGGATGACTTGAAAATGATTTCAGTAGCAAGGCTAATGCTTGATAACATTAAGTATGTTAAAGCCTACTGGGTTATGCTTGGAGAAGCTACGGCAAGCATAGGGCTAAACTTTGGTGCTAATGACTTGGATGGTACTATTGGTAAGGAAAGAATAGCTCATGCTGCTTTAGCAGAATCTCCTGCAGGAGTAGCAAAAGCAAAAATGGTTGCATCCATTAAGGAAGCTAGAAGAATCCCGGTCGAAAGAGATGCACTATACAATGAAATCAAGGTATATGAATAGACCTAGTAAGCAAATTAAATTGGGTCACATGACTTACCTTAATTCTGCTGTTTTTTACTCTAATTTACCTAAATGTAAATATTCATTACTTCCCTATACGCCTAGAGAAATGGCAAAATCTATAGAAGAAAATAAAATTTTTGCAGGTCCAATCCCTTATGCAGAAATTATTAGGTTAGGAGAAAAAATAACCCCATTATCAAATATTGGGGTTGCTTGTAAAAATGACGCAAAAAGTGTTTTTATTTTTTCAGATACTAGTATTTCTAAATTAAAATTTAGAAAGAAAAAAATAATTATTGCAGTAACTTCTCACTCAGCTACTTCTATTCAACTTCTTAGAATTCTTTTAAGAGATTATTGGTCATTAGAAAATTATGAGTTTGTTAAGGAAGATTCACCTCATGATGTATCTTTAGTTATTGGAGACCCTGCAATAAAAGTAAAAAAATCTGGTTCATATAAAATTGTTTGTGACTTGGCATTAATTTGGAAAGAATTGACAGGATTACCTTTTGTTTTTGCTGAGTGGGTTTCAAATCAAAGCTCTTTAGAAGAATCAAATATTCTTTCAGAGGATATAAAAAATAGTATAAAATTAAGTAAAAAGAATTTAGAAAAGTTAACTCAAAATTTTTCTGATCATTATTTTGATGAAAATGAGATAGTTAATTACATTGATAATTTCACCTATATATTGGATGATGAGTGTAGAAAAGGCCAGTTAGAATTTAGGAAAAGGTTAGAAACGTTGAATTTATGGGAGTCTTTATACTAGGAAATAAAACATGCTAAGTAAAATTTCAAAAAAAATATTTAACTCTGAAAGAATAAGCATTGAAGAAGGAATTTGGTTACTTAAGGAATCAGAATTATTAGACTTGATACCACTTGCTGATCATTGGAGAACTAAACACAATCCTAATAAGAATGTTACATATGTCGTAGATACTAATCTAAATTATACAAATATTTGTGATGCGTATTGCTCCTTTTGTGCATTCTATCGAACGGATGAAAATGATCCCTCTGCATACACATATACTGTTGAACAAATCATGGATAAAATTTCAAGAGCAGAAAAAAATGGTGTGAGAACTGTGCTAATGCAAGGAGGTTTAAATAGTAATTTATCTTTTGATTATTACATTGATATGGTAAAAGAGACAAAAAAACGATTTCCTAATATAACACCTCACTTTTGGTCAGCTCCAGAAATTATAAGAATGTCCGAGGTAGGAGAAATGTCATACAAGGAAGTTTTTAAAGCTCTATGGGATGCAGGCCAGAGATCCATGCCTGGAGGAGGATCAGAGATTTTATCCAATGAAGTAAAGTCTGAAATTTCTAGATTCAAGCCTAAAAATACTATTGATCAGTGGACAGAAGTTCATAGAGCAGCACATAGTATAGGCTTTAAGACTACTGCAACCATGATGTATGGTCATGTAGAAAAAATACACCATGTTATAGAATCTTTAGATCACATAAGATTGGTACAGGATGATGCTTTGCAAAATGGAAATAATGGCGGGTTTACTGCATTAATTCCTTGGTCTTATAAAAAAGATAATACAGCATTGGCAAAAAAAGTATCAGAAGAATCAGGACCAAATGAGTATCTTAGAATTATAGCTGTTTCTAGAATTATGCTTGATAATATACCTCATATACAGGCATCTTGGTTTTCAGAAGGGAAAAAAACTGGACAAATTGCATTGAGGTTTGGTGCAGATGATTTTGGAGGAACACTATTTGATGAAAATGTAATGTTAGCTGCTGGTTTTTATAATAGAACAACAGAAGATGAGATAAAAGACATGATTTCAGAAGCTGGTTTTAATCCTACAGAGAGGTTAACTAACTATGAAATTGTTCCAAAGAAAGAGGCAGAGAATGCCTTCAGATAAAAAATTAATTTTTGCACATAGTCCAGACTCTGATGATGCATTCATGTATTATGGTATTGCTAAAGGCAAATTTGGTATTCCTGGTTATTCAATTGATCATTACATGGCAGATATTGAAACACTAAATTCAATTTCTGAAAAAAATGTTTATCAAGTTACGGCAATATCTGCCTCAAAATATCCGTCAGTATCTGATAAATATAGAATCATGTCATGTGGTTCTTCTATCGGAAGAAATTATGGTCCTGTAGTAGTTACGACAAAAGCAAATTCTGTTCTTAGTGAATATGAAGGATCAAAAATAGCAGTTCCAGGTAAAAATACAACATCGTGGGCACTATTTAGAATTTTTGCAAAAATAAACTGTACTCCATTATTTGTTGATTTTGATGATGTTGAAAAAACAGTAAAAAGTGGTGAAGCACAACTTGGAATTTTACTTCATGAGGGGCAAATTTTATATGAAAAAAGAGGTTTTAATTTACTATTAAATCTTGGAGAGTCTTGGTACCAAGAAACTGGGTTGCCATTGCCTTTGGGTTTAGATGTTGTTTGTAGGCAGTTAGATGAAAGATTATGTAAAGACATAGCAAATATTTCACTAGCTAGCATTAAGTATGCTTTAGAAAATATGGATGATGCAATAGAATATTCAAAAGAAATTTCTTCTCTAGATGAAAGTAATGAAAATATCAAGAAATTTATAAATATGTATGTAAATGAAGATACAATTGATATGGGAGAGCAGGGTAGGGAAGCATTGTCAAAGTTATACGAACTTTCAGTAGAAAATAATATTATAGATACAATGCCAAAAATAGATATTATTCAGGCAGAAAATGTCTTTTAATAGACAATATGATGATGAATGCCCACCTTATTGTACTTGTGTAGATTGTAAGAGTGATTATATTCGTAATTATAATTATCAGTCAAATGGCAGTGGAATTTTCAACATTTCGCTTAGTCGAAAAGAATCTCCAATAACAATATTACTGGCTTCAGTAAATATTTTAGTCTTATTATTGGACTTGTTGCTTAATGGAAAAATAATAGAAATTGGAGCTAAATCGAGTTATGGCATAATCAATGGTGAATTTTGGAGACTGCTAACTCCGATTTTTTTACATGCTGATATTTTCCATCTTGTTACAAATTTATTTGGTATTTTAGTTTTTGGGTCAATAATTGAAAAAAAACTAGGATCAATTAAGTTTATCGCTATCTATGTTTTATCAGGAATTTATGGCAATACTTTTAGTTTTTATTTTAGTCCTTATCTTGGAGTAGGCTCAAGTAGTTCTGTATTTGGAGTTCTTGCCTCTCTGCTAACATATTTTTATCTTAATAAAAATATATTTGGTAATATTGCTAAGGAATACCTTATATCAATAATTGCTATAATTTCAATTTCGTTAATTTTTGGATTTATTTCATCGGGAATTGATAATGCTGCACATTTGGGGGGTATTCTATCCGGATTAATTATATCTATACTAATAGTGCCCAGGAATAATAAGGAAATTTATACATATGATTCATTTGAAAGAGTGTTTGGGGTAAATAGAATTATTTATAAATTAATAACAAACATTTACTTTAAAGCTTTTTTAGCATTATTTTTTGTGCTGATTTTTATAATGATGATTTCTTACAGGTTTAATTCGGGTTATTAGACATAATTGTTTTTTTAGGGTAAAATGATACCATGTCTCAAAATTTATTAGATAAAGAATTGTACAATGCTGGTTATACTCTTACTAAGCCTAGAAAGATTATAACCAAAAAAATACTTGAATTGACCTCCAACCATTTAGATGGAGATTTATGTTGCGAGTCTGAAGAGATAAATCACTCACACAGTTTTGCTTCAGAGGAACTTGTTACTTCTGCGCCAGACATTGGTAGGGCAACAATTTTCAGAATTCTGAAAAATTTATCAGACATAGGTTCAATATGCAAAATAGATAATGATGGTTCGGTTGTTTATACTAGATCTTCTAGTACAATGCATCACCATCACCTTCTTTGTGTAAAGTGCGGTTGTGTTTCAGATAAGCACTTCCCTGCTTTAGAAAAAATTATGAAAAATATAAGTTCTACAGAAGATTGGAACTTAATTTCTCACCAACTTGTAATATATATGGAGTGCTTTAATTGTTCAAAAAAATAAAAGATATTAGGTCTCAAATTTCAATGTCATTATTATTGATAATTTTTTCATTATTTTTGGCATGTTCTACAGATGAAGTAGCTAATGATGAAAAAGAAATTGGAAGCCTAACAATAACTACATCAAGTCCAATAATTACCGACTGGATAAAAAATATTGATGGAGAAAATAATAATGATATTACAAACTTGATTCCGTATGATTCAGATGCGCATCATTATCAATTTACTCCAAAAGATTTTACAAAAATATCTGAATCTGATGTTTTTTTCCTAATAGGGGAAGGATATGAAAGCTCTTCTCTAATCAAATTTATTGAAGAGAATAACATAAATCATGTAGAGTTACTTTCATACGTCAACCCTATGGCTTTTGAAGAAGATGGGCATGATGATCATGAAGGCCACGGCCATGACGACCATGCTGATCACGGCGATGAAGATAAGCATGACGACCATGCTGATCACGGTGATGAAGATAAGCATGACGACCATGCTGGTCATGAAGGTCATGATCATGGTGAGTTTGACCCACATTTCTGGTTCGATATAGATAGGGTTATTCTTGCTACAGAAAAAATTAGTCAAACTATGGTAGCCTTAGACTCTGAAAATGAAAAATCATATGTTGACAATCAGTCTGCATATGCTAAAAAATTAGCTGATTTTGCTACTCAAACTAAAGAAAAAATCGATAATTCTATGATTTCAAGTGTTCCTTTTATAACAATGCATGAATCATTAGGATACTTGATTACAAAGTATTCATTAACTGCTGCAGGTAGTGTGTATGCTTATAACCTTGAAGATTTGGAGATTACAAGTTCTAAGTATATAGAAATGTTGGATGTAATCAATGACTCTAAAGCGAATTTTCTTATTGTTGAAGATGGTGTAGCTAAAAAGATGGCAGATTCTATGGTTGATGATACAGGTATAACTCTTATTACAGGTATGACTGTTGAAAATATGAAATCTGCCGATCAATCATATATTGATTGGATAGAAAATAACGTTTCAATATTAGTTGAAGGTTTATCTGCTAAATAGAAATTGGAAGTTTGTGACCAATCTTTCATTTGATAAAAAAAGAGGACGCTGGTGTTCTCTTTTTTTATTTAATGCTGGGTTTTGAAATATTTCTATGAGTTTTTTTATGGATAATGGATGCTAAGATAAAGCAAATAATTGATAATATAAGCAAAAAAATCATAATCCAAAACAAATATTTATAGTTATTATAATTATCAAAAATTAATCCTGCTAATATTGGTCCAGCTATTGCAGGTGCAACTAGGCCAACTCTGCTTACTCCTATAATTTGACCTAAATTTTTTGTTCCAAAAATTTCTGATAATACTAAGGGTGTTAATGCTCCAACACCTCCCATTCCTAAGCCCATAATAGTAATTGATGTCCAAATGAATATTATAGATTCCGAGTGAAGCAATATTAGTAGTCCAATAGTTTGGAGAATCATAATTAATATGAAAGCTATTCTTGCTGTTATTTTTTCACTTAATGGTCCAAATATAAGTTTACTCGAGGCACCTCCTATTGAGAGGATGATCATTAATCCAGAAGCCATAGATAATGATAAGCCAATTTGATCAAAGTGAGGGATTAATTGACTAACTACTCCAAATCTCAAAAATTGTTGCAAAGTCATGCCTAGAATTATTAACCAAAATATTTGGTTTCTATATATATTTTCTAATAACTTTGATTTAGGTGATATTAATTGATCTTTTTTTCTTGAAGGATATTTTTGGCTTATAACTTTTTTATTATCATCTTTTACTATAAATAAAATAATTAAAAGTAATATTATCAATGACAAACCAATAATTAAATGAGTTAAACGCCAACCAAATATTGTTAGTAGGGTTGCAATTGCAGGTACTGCAAAGGCACTTCCTAAATTATTACCTGATGTGACACCTCCCATCATTCTTCCAGTTGTTTTTGGAAACCAGGTAATTATTAATTTTGATGCTGGCATTATGGTTGAACCAGGTACTCCTAAAAACATTAGGATAGTAAAAATATATAATGATGTTAAATTTTGGGTTTGAGATCTTAGTAAAAATCCCATTGCGACTAAAGATATTGAAATAATCATAGTTTTTCTTGGGCCATATTTATCTAAGGTATTTCCTATCAAGGGGGAAATTAAAGACGAAGTTATTCCTCCAAAAGTTAATGCCAGATTCACTTCGGTTCTTGACCAGCCAAATTCTTCCTCAAATGGGATTATGAAAAGCCCAAATACGAATTGAGTTGTACCAAGAACAGTTCCTATAGAAATAAAAGACACAAATGCTATATACCATCCGTGATAAAATTTTCTATCATCTATATTTAGTTTATTTTGAATTTTTATTTACCAATAATTGACTAACTAAGGAGTGTATTTGAGAGTATTGAAGAAAAATTAAATATTACCATACGAAGAGTGTTATGTCATCTATAAAAAATATAATAATTCATAAAATTTGTACTACATAATTGGTTTAAAATTAGTAAAATTAAAGTGTACTAATTAAGTAAACTATTTGTTGAGGTATTAAGTAAAATGCAAAGAATATTATTGTTAATGGTTCTAATCTTGTCAGTAGCCTGTTCATCAGGGGAGGAAGCTTCATCTTCAAACCCGAAGCAGCCTTTGGCTCCAGCAGAAGCGGCGCCATCTATTGATCCTGATCCAGCTGCTGATCCATTGCCAGCAAAAAAAGCTGAAGATCTTAAAGTCGAATTTTCTGTAATTGATGCACTTGGAAACAAAGTGTCATTTGACTCAATCCCAAACAGGATTGCAACTATTAGTCCAAGTGCTACTGAAATCCTGTACAAAGCTGGAGGTACTGCAATTATAAGAGATAGGGCTTCTAGGTATCCTGCAGAGGTAAATAGTTTGCCAAGCGTAGGTAGCTCATACGACCCATCTATTGAAGATTTAGTTGCGCAAAATCCGGACCTAGTAATTATCGAAGCTCTAACTCAGTCGAGATTTATAGGTCAATTGCAACAGTTGGGCTTAAAGGTGTTTGCAATAAAGATAGAAACAATTGATGATTTATATAATTCATTAATAAATATAGGAACTATTCTAGGAGACACAGGGTATGCAGAGAGTGTAGTAGAGGTTATAAAGCAAGACCTAGTGACATATGGTACTGGTGCAGAAGGTAAAACTGCTTTAATGTTAATAGGGGATCAAGATCAAAATTTGTATGCTGCTACAAAAAAATCATATACTGGTTTGATTGCAAGCTTAGCGGGTCTTGAAAATGCAGCAGGTGATGCTGAAGATAGTGGTCCTTATCCTGGCTTTGCTCTTATGTCTACCGAGCAAATCTTGAGGGCAAATCCCGATATGATATTCACAATAACGCCTGCTCCTGAGCCTGCTCCTAGACTATCTCAGTCTCTGGGCTTTATTCCTCCATTCAAGGGTTTAAAAGCTATGCAAACAAACAAGGTCATTGAATCAGATGTAGTAATCTTTCTTAATTCACCTGGTCCAAGGATTGTTGATGCTGTAGCCTTCATGAAAGAAAACTTTTAGTCTAAAAATTGAAAAAATATTACTCATATGCACTCTTAGTGTTTCTCACGGTTATTTCAGTCTACTGGGGATTATCTAAGGGTGCATATGATAATTCTCTAAGAGAAGTTTTTTCTGTAATAATAAATCGTGATCAAGAAAACATTCTTTACACAATTATTTGGGATATTAGAATACCTCGGATACTATGTAGTTTTATCGTTGGTTGCAGTCTAGGCCTCTCTGGTGCTCTCATACAATTTTCAACACGCTCTCCATTTGGAGATCCTCATATTTTTGGAGTTGGAGGAGGAGCTAGTTTTTTCAAAGCTTTTGTTGTTGCAGGAATTATAAGTTTTAGTAATATTAATTTATTTCTTTCAAGTGTTATTGGAGGATTAGTTGTTTCTTCTATTCTTGTAGTAATTTTATATAAAAAAGATTTCCCTCCAATAAAAATTACAATTATTGGTATTGCTTTAGGCGCAATTAGTGTTGCTCTTAGCACTGGAGTAGTGTCATATGGTAAGGTATTTCCTTCTCAAGCTTTAGGCCTAATATCTGGATCTTTTTCCTCTAGTAGTTGGGAAATATTAATCTATACATTTTTTGTGTTTGTATTATCAATAGCCATTTCAATATTTTTTATTAACTCGTTTACACCTTTACTTTTAGGAGATACACTTGCAAAAACATTAGGAGTTAATCCAGGAAAATCAAGATTAGTTTGTATAACGATAGCTGGTGTACTTGCATCAACCTCAGTTTATGCTGCTGGTATTGTTGGTTTTGTTGGTTTGTTGTCTCCTCATATAGCAAGAAATATTATAGGAAATGATTCAAAAAAACTATTAGTATTAACTATTTTAATTGGGGGGGTATTTGTTCTTTTTGCTGACCAAATTGCTAGAAGTTTGTTTTCTCCAACTGAATTACCCGTTGGAATGATAACTACAGCATTTGCAGCTCCATTAATGATTTTTATAGGTTATAGGTTAAAGCTAAAATGAAAATTTTATTAAAAAATGTAGAATATATTGTGAATAATGTGAAAATTATAGATAAAATTGATGTTTCTATAGCTCCTGAAAAATTTACAAGTATTGTTGGTGCTAATGGGTCTGGTAAGACTACTTTACTTAGCCTGCTAACATCTAATATTAATCCCTCAAGTGGAGAGATTATTGCACCTATTTCAGAAAAAATTTCATACATTCCCCAAAAAATACAAGATCCCCCTTTTCTTAAAGTTTATGAAATAGTCTTATCTGGTATGACATTATTAAATATGGATAAAAAATATAAATATAAACTAATAGATAAATATCTCTCTCAGTGTGGGATTAGGAAATTATATTCTAAATATTTTTATGATTTGTCTGAGGGTGAAAAACAAAGGGTTTGGCTTGCATTTTGCCTCTCTCAATCTAGGGAAATTATTATAATGGACGAACCATTATCTTCAATTGATCAAGCATCTAAACTAGAGTTTTATGAGTTGCTTAGGGAAATACAATCTTTACGAAAAACTATTATTCTTGTTACACATGATATTAATTCTGCAAAGATTTTTTCAGATGAAATTATACAAATAGATGATGGTAAAATTATTTTTTCTGGTCCGGTATCAGATTATACTTTAAACACAAAATAAACAATGGTGGAGACGGGGGAGAGTTGAACTCCCCGTCCAGAAAAGTTATAAGTCTGACCTCTACGAGTGTAGCCGTCGGAAAAAATCTTATCATTGTAATAATCCCGTCGGCAGAAATTACAATGACCAGTTAGTGGGTTCTTATTTATATGATACTAACAAATCATACACTGCAGCTCGACTAATCGTCGTTCAAAAAATTCCATCGAGCAGAAAAAATTTTGAACGTCGCTAACTAATTATTAGGCAGCGAGAGCGAATTCTTTATCGCCATTTATAATTTTACCGCTTTTTACGTGGTGCACGGTGCCACGACCCGCAAATCAAAAAAATAAATTCCTGTCTAAACCACGCGTCCCCATGTATCTATTATATATATATATATTACTTTTGAAAATCTGATATTCTTTTTTTCATTGCACGTTCAATTATTCTGTCTGAATCTCTCTTTTTAATAACTTCTCTTTTATCATATTGCTTTTTACCTTTACCTATTCCAAAAAGCAATTTTGCAACTCTTTTTTTTATGTATATTTTTAGAGGAATTGCAGAAAAACCTGATTTTTCTATTTCACTTTTTATATAATTTATTTGTTTTTTTGTAAGTAGTAATTTTTTTGATCTGTAGGGGTCATGTTGATTGAATTCTCCCGCTGGAGAATAAATAGGAATATTTGCATTTTCTAACCATGCTTCATTATTTTTTATGTAAATGTATCCCTCCGAAATATTTATTTTACCTTCTCTAATAGATTTTATTTCAGTCCCTAAAAGTACTAAACCAGCTTCAAATGTTTCAGATATAGAATAGTCATATCTGGCTTTACGGTTGGTAGCTAAACTTGAATCTTTTGATTTCATATTAGTTTCTTATCTCAAAATTTAATTGGGTAATTGCTGCATTAAGCTGCAAATCAACAAAATCTTTATCATATGCATTCAATTCAGATAATAATTTGTTTTCAATAATTAAATCAGGCTCTATTCCTAGCTTTTCAATTAACCTACCATTTGGGGTGTACCATCTTCCTATTGTTACGTATATACCTCCCTCATTTGAAAGGGAACTCATCATATTGACACTTCCTTTACCAAAAGTTTTTTCACCAATTATTATTGATCTTTTATGATCTTGTAATGCTCCAGCGAGGACCTCAGATCCACTTGCTGAATATCTGTCAACTAAAGTCACAATTGGTAAGTTTTTATAATCTTTTGTTTTTCTTACATTCCACTCTTCTCGATTACCATCTGAGGTTATTTCGTAAGTAATCAGACCTTCATCAATGAATAGGGAAGCAACATTTACTGTAGAGCTTAGAAGGCCTCCAGGGTTACCTCTTAAATCCAAAATAAAACCTTTGATGTTTTCATCTGTATGCTTGTCAATAATTTTAATAATTTCATCATGGGTTTTGGCGGTGAATTGAGATATAACAATTCTAACAAAATCTGTATCAGGCACCTCATATGAATCAACACTTGGGGTGTCAATAATGTCTCTTATAATTGTTATGTCAAGTTCGGTTTCTACTCCAATTCTTTTTATCGTAAGTGTTACTGGAGTACCTTTTTCTCCTCTGATTTTGTTAACCGCCTCTAATAAAGTCATTTTAGTAGAATCCTCACCATTAATCCTGATAATTCTATCCCCAGATTTTATTCCAGAATTTTCAGCTGGCGTATTTGGCATAGGTTTTGTAATTAATATCCCATTATTATCAGGTGAATCTTCAACATTTGCTCCTATTCCGCCAAAATGACCCATAAAGCTTTCTTGGTCAATTTTAAACGTTTCTGGAGGGACATATGATGTGTAGGGGTCATTTAGTGAGTTCAACATGCCTTTAATTGCTTCTTCTGCAAGATTTTCAGGATTTAGATTTTCCTTATCTATATATTCTTCGGCTAGTATTTCATAAGCTTCCCAGATAATCTTTAATTCATCTGAAATTTTTTCATCATTATATTCGTTAGATTTATTTGTAATTTCGATCGTTTTAGATTTATCAGAACTATCAAAACAGCTAATAACAAATATGCTTGTAAGTAATATTAATAGAATTTTTTTCATATTATATATTTTACTCGTATTTAGTTTAGTATTCTAGTACTACTGCTAACTTTACATAACAATGATAGTGCGACGTTCGATTTAAGGTGCAGTTAGTTGAAGAATTGTTTTATAGATGTTTTGATTTCTGTTATACCCCAATTTTCTTGGGCTGAAGATAAAATTATGTCTTCATATGTTATTCCGGTTTCGTATATTTTTTTATATATATTTTTATCGATTAGGTCATATTCTTTTGCACTTATAAGGTCTTTTTTATTTAGAACTAGAATTTTTGGTTTGTTACCTATTCCAAGTTCATTAAGTTGTTTATTTACTACTGTGATTTGCTCAATAAGGTACGGGCTTGATATATCTGAAACATGTAATAATAATTGAGAATTAATAGACTCTTCAAGAGTTGTTCTAAAGGCAGCTACTAGTATAGGTGGAAGTTTATTTACAAATCCAACAGTGTCACTTATTATGCAGTTAAGATCTGTGTTTATAAATAATTTTCTTGAAGTAGTATCTAACGTTGAAAACAATTGATTTTTTTCGATTACTTTTGAACTTGTTAAGTTATTAAATAATGCTGATTTGCCTGCATTTGTATATCCAACTATTGAAACATTGTTAGTTAAATTGTTATATCTATTATTTCTTTGGTTTTCTCTCTGACTTTTTATTCTATCTATTTCCTTTTTAATTCTACTAATTTTTTTTCTAACTAATCTTCTGTCAGTTTCAATTTGAGTTTCACCAGGTCCTCTAGTTCCAACACCACCACCTAATCTCTCAAGATGGGACCATTGTCCAGCTAATCTAGGTAACAAATATTCTGTTTGGGCTAATTCAATTTGCAAACGCCCTTCTTTTGTATTTGCTCTTTGTGCAAACACATCAATAATTAGTGCTGTTCTATCAATAACCTTTATTTTTAGTTGGTCTTCTAGCATCCTTTGTTGATTTGGATTTAATTCATCATCGAATATTGCAACATTTATTTTTTTTTTATCAATCAAATCTTTTAGTTCATTTAATTTACCCTTTCCTAAATACGTTTGACTAGGGGAATTTAATGATTGTGAAAATCGAGTTATAGGATTGGTTTTTGCGGCTATTGCTAGTTGAGAAAGTTCTGAAAGGGAATCATCTATACTCCAATTATTCTCTTTGTTTCTTAAACTTATACCAACAAGTACTGCTCTTTCAAAGAACGGTCCAGTTTTGTAGGTTTTATGTTTTGGCATTAAGTATTATTTAGGAACTAACTCTAATTTTTGACAGTCGAATTAATCCTTCATCTATCTGGTCATCCGGGATAGTTAATGAAAGTCTAATATAACCTTCACCTGCATCACCGTATCCATTACCCGGGGTTACAACAACGTTTGCTTCATTTAGTAGTTTCTCTGCAAATTCAGCAGATGTATAACCTTTTGGTACAGGGGTCCATATGTACAAGCCTCCTTTAGGCTTTACTGTTTTTACTCCGATACTATTTAATACATCTACTACTTTATCTCTTCTTTTTTTATAAATTTCATTGTTTTGCTTATACCAATCGTCGCTAAGTTTCAACGCTGCTATTCCCATATACTGATTTGATTGAGATAGGCCTGAATCTATGTTAGATTTTACTCTCATAAGTGCATTAACCATGTCTTTATTACCTGCAGCCATACCTACTCTCCAGCCAGTCATATTGGCAGTCTTCGATAAAGAGTGGAATTCCATCGCAATATCCATAGCTCCCTCAACCTGTAGAATACTTGGAGCAACATAATCATCATAAGTTACTTCTGTGTAAGCAGCATCATGTAGTAGGGCTATATCAAATTCCTTACAAAATTTAACTGCTTCTTCAAAAAATGATATAGGAGCAATAGCTCCTGTTGGATTGTTTGGGTAATTTAACCATAATGTTTTTGCTTTTTTTGCTATATTTGTTGGAATTGAAGTAAAATCAACGAGATATTGATTTTTTTCTTCTAAATTCAAAAAGTGAGTTTGACCACCAGCAAACATAGTACCTATTTCGTACACAGGGTATGCTGGGTTAGTACTTAATGAAATATCTCCTGGGTCTATAAAGCATAGAGCGGCATGAGCAATACCCTCTTTTGCACCAATTAAATTAATTATCTCTGTTTCATAATCTAAATTCACATTAAATCTGTCTTTATAAAATTCAGCCACAGCCTTGCGAAATTCTGGTAATCCTTCACTTTCTGGATATTTATGATTTTCTGGTTTTTGTGACGAATCTATAAGTGCGTCTAAAACTTTTTGAGGAGTAGGAATATCTGGATCTCCAATTCCAAAAGATATGACATCTATTCCTTGTTTCTTTTTTTCTGCGATAGCTCTTGATATATTAACAAAAAGGTATGGCGGTAATTGTTCAACTCGTTTAGCAAATTTCATAATAATTTATTTCCTTAGTGATTTTTAATTTCCCATTTTCCAGTGAAAACTTCCTCTGCGGGACCTTCAAGGTACGCTTCTCCATCATTATCCCATGAGATTTTTAGTACCCCACCATCAAGTATCACTTCAACTTTTTCCTTTACAAATCCTAACTTTCTTGATGCACATGCTGATGCTGTACTTCCTGTTCCCGATGATAATGTTTCTCCTTCTCCCCTTTCAAATATTCTTGCACGGATAGTATTTTCGTTTATTACATTAACTATTTCGAAATTTATTCTGTTTGGGAAAATTTCATGATTCTCAACTAATGGACCAATATCATTAAGTGGGAATTCTTCTACAGGGGTGTCTAAAATACAAACTGCATGAGGGTTACCAATAGACAAGCATGTTATTTTAATTTCCTTAAATTTGTCATGATTGATTTTTAAAGAATAATTTTGGACAGGTGAAATATCCTCAACTTTTTTTACATCAACAGGGACCTTTTCTGTTTTGAATGTTGGCTTACCCATGGCTACTTTAGCTGAGATCATTTTTTCATTTGAAATTTCAGGCCAAACAGTTCGAATACCTCCCAATGTTTCTATATCTAAAGCGTTATTGACTGGTAAACAAATTTTATTGTCGATTACAAATTTAGAAAATAGTCTTATACCGTTACCACTCATTTCGGCTTCTGATCCATCAGTATTGAATACTCGCATCTTAATTGAAGCTAATTTAGAATTTTCTACCACTACAATCCCGTCTGAACCAACTCCGAAAGCTGGGTCACCCATCTCTTTTGCTAATTTCCCCCAAGAAACGGTGATGTCTCTGCCGTCTATGGCTATGTAGCCATTACCTGCGCCCTGTAATTTTGTGAAATTAATAATCATAATATAAGTATATTTTATATTGTAAAAAAAAATTATTGAAATTTTATGTTTTTATCCATTTTTTTATAAGATTTTTTAACAAATTAAAATTTTTTTCTTCATTATTATTAATCCAAAAGATTCTATCATCGCTCTGCTTGAACCAATTATTTTGATTACGAATTAGCCTATTTGTAGAAATAATTGTTTTCTCAATGGCTTCTTCTTTTGAGTATTCACCATTTACATAATTTATAAATTCTTTGTAACCAATACTGCTCATCGACTGCAAAGAACTATCATATCCTTTTGCAATTAGAGTATTGATCTCTTCGATAAAGCCATCATTTAGCATCTTGTTTAATCTATTTCGTACTTTTGAGTGAAGTAACTTTCTTTCTATATTTAGTCCGACAATAAATGAATCATACGTTAGATTTTCGTTCTTTTGAACCTTATTGTCTAATGAACTTTTTGCAATTTCAATAGATCTTATAATTCTCCTTGGGTTTAGTAAATCTGTTTGCTCATATAATTTCTCAGATAAATTTTTTAGCATAACTTGAAGGTGTTCAATACCATATTGATTAAGTTGTTTTTCTAGATTTGACCTAAGTTCAGTATCTGGTTTTACTTTTGGTATATTCCAACCTTCAATAAGTGACCAAATATATTGACCTGAGCCTCCAACAATTATGGGGATTTTTTTTTCACTGTGTAATTTTTCGATTTGTCTTCGAACTAAAATCAAAAAATTGTTTAAAGTAAATTTTTCATCAGGATCTAAAATATCAATTAAATGATGTTTAGTTAGACTTAATTCACTCTTAGTGGGTTTAGCTGTTCCAATATTGAGCCCTCTATAAAATAACCTTGAATCAGCATTTATAATTTCAGAACTAAGGTGATTTGCTAGTTTTATACCTAAGCTAGATTTTCCACTTGCAGTAGCTCCAACTATTACAATTATCTTGTTTTTTTTATCCATTTTTCGATATTTGTAATACTATTTTCCCAAATTCACTAGCATCTAAACTCGCACTTCCAACTAGAACTCCATCTATATTTTTTTGGTTGGTATAATCTAATACATTTTTAGAACTAACGCTACCCCCATATAAAAATTTAAGATTTGTATTTCTAAGATGTTTTAATGTGCATAAGAAATCCTTGGATTTAGTTATGATTTTTTCTACATATATTGGGTCTGCTGGGTTTTTATTTCCAATAGACCAAATTGGCTCATACGCTATTACTATTTCACTATTTAATTGGATTTCAGAAAAAATTTCAAATAATTGATTATTTATAAAATCTACAGATTTATTTTTTTTATATACATCAATAGGTTCTCCTACACAAATAATAGGCACAATCTTGTTATCTAATAGTGCTTTCGCTTTGAGAGATATTGTGTGGTTGCTTTCATTAAATATCACTCTTCTTTCTGAGTGTCCTATGATAGCATGAGAGATATAATTTTTTAACATATTCACGGAAATTTCACCCGTAAATGACCCTTTACTATTCTCGTTAATATTTTGAGCACCTAAACTAAATGTAGAATTCTTAAATTGATCATAAAGCGGTATAATGTTTACAACTGGAGGACATATAATTTTTTCTACATTTTTTACCATATTACAGTATGAAAAAATTTTTATTACTAGATCTAAAGCAGCATTGAAATCATTATGCATTTTCCAGTTTGCAACTACGGTAGATATATAAGATTTATTCTTCATAATAGTGCTTTTATGCCTGGTAACTCTTTACCCTCTAAAAATTCTAATGTTGCTCCACCTCCAGTAGATATGTGTGTAAAAAATTTTCCCGTGGAAGTATTATGTATTATTTCAGCGGTAGAGCCACCTCCTATAAATGTTTTTGCTTTCGTATTCTTCAATAATTCAATTAATCTTAATGTCCCATGAGAGAAATTAGCCCATTCAAAAACCCCTACAGGTCCATTCCAAATAATCATATCTGATGATGAAATATAATCTGAAATTTTTTCAAATGATTTTTCCGCAATATCTAAAATATTTATATTCAGATTATCCTCAATGTCAACGGTGTTAATGATTTTATATTTAGTGTTTTCATTGAACTCATTTCCTACTAAAACGTATTCTGGAATAATTATTTTTGCTTTACTATTTATGACTATTTCTTCTGCAAATGCATGGTCTGGATGATTTTTTTGAACAAAAGCGGAAATCATCCCTCCTCCTATAAGAATAAAATCAAGTTTTTTTGATAGGTTATTAATCAACTGTATTTTATCTGAGACTTTTGCCCCACCTACGATAGCTAATTTTTTTGAAAATTTCTTTGAAAATAATTCGTTCAAAGAATTAATTTCTTTTTCTAAAAAAAATCCAGCATAACTTGGGAGGAATTTTGTTATTCCATATGTTGATGCATGTTTTCTATGGCTGCTGGCAAAAGCATCGTTGATATAAATATCTGCAAATTTACTTAGTTCATTAGATAAAGTTTCAGAATTTAACTCTTCTCTGCTATCAAAACGTATATTTTCAAGCATATATATATTAGAACTTTGGAATTCGTCTCTGCTGAGATTATCAAAGGGTAAATTAATGATTTTAATTTCTATATTTTCAAGAAATTTACTCAATCTTTTTGCAATAGGTTCAAGAGATAAATTTTTATCGTAAGAACCTTTAGGTCTACCTAAATGAGAGCAAATAATTATTCTATTATTATTTTTTATCAAATATTTTATTGTAGGTATAACACTTGTTATTTTAGATTCGTCTCTAATTTTACCATTCATCATTGGTACATTTAAATCAACTCTTAGAAAAATATTTTTATTGTATATTTCTGATTCGGATAATGTTTTCATACGCTATTATTTAATTTATATTTTCAATGAGGCTTGAAATTGATTTTTTTTGATTGTTTTCGAAAAATGAATTCTTAATAGTCTTTAACAATTCATTTTTTAGGTCAGAAATATAAAGCTCTGCAAATTCTACACTTTTAGTCTTTTCAACAATATTTTTTATTTCGTTAAGATCTGCATCTTCTAAAACTCTTTTCATGAATATTTCACCCATTTTTCTTCTTATTGAAGGTGTCCCATTTTCAATTGCATGTGATGTAATAATAGACTTTTTTTTAGACTGAAGTTTGCCTAAATCTGTATCGTTGATTAGATTATTTTTGCTATCTATAAAGTATTTTAAATCATTATTTAATATCAGGCATTTTCCTATTTCTATCCCAGTGTACTTTAGGGTATTTATATTTTTTTTATCGGTAATATTGCCTATTCCTGCTAATGCGGTTGTGCATCCATACAAATTCGATTGTTTCTCAACAGATCTTAAAATTTCATCTACTGTTACATTAGCTCTTTCTTGAAAAGAATTTTCTAAATAATCTCCTTCACATACAGAAAGAATACATTCATCTAAAATCTTTAAGGCATAGAGTATTTGGTTTTTTGATAAATTATTTTTATCAAAATTTTCCTGTTCAAATATAGCTACTCTAGCCATAGCATGAACACCATCTCCAGTATTTATTGCTTGGGCTGGACCCCATATCCACCATACAGATTCACGGTTGTTTCTATTGGTATTTGCATATTTTACATCTTCATGAATCTGAAGGAAATTAGATAGTAATTCAGTTGAAACAGCTAATGATATTGGTGGTATTTTATCTTCATCTATACATCTTGAAAATTTTAGTAAAAGGTTGCCTATATTTCTATTTGGTAATATAGAATGCTCTAAGTCGCCGTTTCTATCTAACCATCCCATATGATAACTCATGATTTTATACATAGGAAGATCTCTACTAAGGATAAATTTTCTTAATGCTTCTTCAAGTAGATTTTTGTCAGTTTCTAGATAATTACTATTATTAACCAAGATTATTCTCTTTCATTAAAGTTATTATATATATTTTAATTGATTAAAATCTCAGGCAAATGTTTGTTAATGGCTTCCTTTTTGATGGCTCCCAGTCTTAATATTTTAATTGAATTATTATTTATTTCCACTACGGTACTTGGAGCAGTTTCAATTCCGCAGGGTTCTTCGAGCACAAAGTCTACAAGTTTTGAATAATTTTTCTTAATAAAATTATAGCTTTTGCTAGGCTCCATTCCTGATATATTACAACTGGTACCAGAAATAGGTAAATTAGTTTCTTTTATTATCTGTAAACATACTTTGTGGCTAGGAATTCTTATTCCAACTTTATTAGATTTAGATTTTACAATTTCAGGTATATTTTCATTTGCGTCAACAACAACAGTTAGTGGCCCTGGCCAAAATTTTTCAGTTAATTTAAAAAATAAATCTGATAAATTTTTAGATATATCTTTAGCCATATCTTGGCTGGAAATCAAAAGTGGTATTGGAGATGAATAGTGTCTGCCTTTAGCGTAATATATTTTCTTTATGGCTCTAGCGCTCAGCCCATTGGCGCTAAGTGCGAAATAAGTATCAGTAGGTACTGCTACGAGTTTTTCGTCAATTATATATTTTATTGCCTGATTGATTTTTGATTGCATAACGTATATTAACTATAAATTAAATTAATTTGATTTTAAGTAAAAAAAAACAAATAATATATATATGTTTAATTTATTTCAAATAATAGAAGCTAAAAGCGAAAAAGAAATACAACTTTGTGTAGATATTAGAAAAGAAGTTTTTATTAATGAGCAAGGAGTTAATCCTATAATAGAGATAGATAATATAGATTATAAATGTGAACACATACTTGCTTTTTATAAAAATCAACCTGTTGCAACTGCAAGATTACAAAAAATCTCAGAAGAAAAATACAAAGTAGGTAGAATGGCTGTAAAGAAAAAACATAGAAGGTATGGAATTGGAAGTGAAATACTGCTATTTATAGAAAATTATCTTAAGAAAAAGCAAATAAAAAAAATTGAATTGAATGCACAAAAGTATGTAGAAAAATTCTACTTGAAAAATGGATTTAATCCTGTTGGGGATGAATTTTTTGAAGCAGATATTTTACACATAAAGATGCAAAAAAATATTATTTCACCTTTGTAAGATTTTTTTTTTACTAGGGAAATGATAATTTATATAAATGAAACATGAAAAAAATATTAAAGATAATCTACGTATATCAACTTCAGATGATATTGAGTTAGGTACATATCTAGAAATTGCTAAATCCCATACTCTTAAGGGTACTAGCCCAGAAATTGATTCGAAAAATCAGACTATTGTAATTTTTGATTTTGGTTCTCAATACTCAAGGCTTATAGCAAGAAGAGTAAGAGAACTAAATACCTTTTGTGAAATCATAAATTTTGATTCAGATCCTTCGATAATGAATGAGCAAAATGTTATAGGGTTTATTTTCTCAGGTGGACCAAATAGTGTTTATGATAAAAATGCCCCCCTTGCTCCAAATTGGGTTTATGCATCAAACAAGCCTATTTTAGGTATATGTTACGGTATGCAAATACTTGCCCATCAACTTGGAGGAAAGGTGGTTCCTGGCCAAAAAAAAGAGTATGGTCATACTGTAATACATAAGAATAAAAGTAGTAAAATTCTTGCGGAAATTGCTGATGATGTAACAGTGTGGATGAGTCATGGAGACAGAATAGAATCTAAGCCAATAGGTTTTGAAACTATAGCTTTTAGTGATAATTCACCGAATGCTATAATTTCAGATGAGAACAAGATGTATTATGGTATTCAGTTTCATCCTGAGGTAGTTCACACTCCTAATGGAACTAAAATATTAAAAAATTTTATATTTAAAATTTGTAATTCAAGTGGCAGTTGGACATCAAAAAATTTTGTATCACAAACTGTTAAGAATATTAAACAAAGAATAGGAAACGATAAAGTGATTTGCGCTTTATCCGGAGGTGTGGATTCTACTGTTACTGCTGCTTTGATTCATAAGGCAATAGGAGATAATCTCACATGCATATTTGTAGACAATGGGCTAATGAGAAAAGGTGAAGTAGAAAGGATTAGAGATGTTTTTACGAAAGATATTGGCGCTAAAGTGATTTTTTATGATGGGAAAAAAAGGTTTTTGAAATCTTTGAAAAATATTATAGATCCTGAAGAAAAAAGAAAAATCATAGGAGCTGAATTTATTAATATTTTTGAAGAAGTAGCTGAAGAAATAGGTACTGTAGACTATCTTGCGCAAGGTACCTTATATCCTGATGTAATAGAGTCTACCAGTAATGAAACAGGTCAAGCTCACAAAATTAAGACTCATCACAATGTTGGTGGGTTACCAGAAAAAATGAAATTAAGATTGATCGAGCCACTTAGATATTTATTTAAAGATGAAGTAAGATTGGCTGGAATTGAATTAGGATTATCTAAACAAAATGTTTATAGACAGCCTTTCCCTGGGCCAGGACTAGCTATTAGAATTATTGGAGAGATAACAGAAAAAAAACTTGAAATCCTAAGAGATTCAGATTGGATTATTGTGAATGAAATCAAATCTGCTGGTTTATATGAGAAAGTATGGCAATCTTTTGCAGTTCTAACAAACACTCAGACAGTTGGAGTTATGGGCGACAAAAGAACATATCAATACGTGGTAGCAATTAGGTCAGTTGATAGTCAAGATGCAATGACTGCAGATTGGAGTAAATTACCTTACGATCTGTTAGGAAAAATTTCAAACCGAATTGTTAATGAGGTAAATGATGTGAATAGAGTTGTATATGATATTACAAGTAAACCGCCTGGAACAATAGAGTGGGAATAATCAATAAAAATATTTCTTTTTCTGTTGAGTCTATTGATCACATAGTTCTTACAGTTCAAAACATTGATAAAACAGTTTATTTTTACAAGAATGTTCTTAACATGAAATTAAGTTTTTATACCGCTAAAAATGATAATACAAAACGAATTTCTTTTTCTTTTGGAAACCAAAAAATTAATATTCATTCAGTTGACAAAAAACATATACCTCATGCAAAAAAACCAACTTCAGGATCTACAGATATATGCTTTTTATCTAATACATCTTTAAACGATTGGATTGATTATTTGATTCGTAATGAAATTGAAATTGAAGATGGACCTGTAAAAAGAACTGGTGCAAAAGGTGAAATTTTATCAATATATATAAGAGATCCAGATGGTAATTTAATAGAAATTTCTCAGGAGATATAAATGATTAATAGAAAACATAATATTCTTATTTTAGGCTCAGGTGGAAGAGAACATGCATTAGTGAAAAAGATTTCTAGCAGTAAAAATGTTTATAAAACTTTTGTTTGTCCCGGTAATGGAGGTACTTCAAATCCTAAATTAAATATATTTAACATAAATATTAATTTATCAAATTTAGATGAATTAATTAATTTTGTTTCGACTGAAAGTATTGACCTTACCATCGTCGGTCCTGAGCAACCCTTAGTTGGTGGTATAGTAGATGTGTTTAAGAAAAATGGCTTAAATATATTTGGTCCTTCAAAGAAGGCTTCAAGAATAGAAGGTTCAAAAATATGGGCATATAAACTTATGGAAAAATATAATATACCTTGTCCTAAATCTGAAGTTTTTGATCAGTCTGAATTGGCAAAAAAATATGTACGAAATTTCAATCCTAATGATTTGGTGTTGAAGGCAGATGGTTTAGCTGGAGGAAAAGGAGTTTTTCTTCCAAAGACAGAAGATGAAATTAACAAAACTATTGAAGATATACTAGATAAAAAAATTTTTGGTTCACTTAATTCTAAAATTCTTATTTCAGAAAGAATTTATGGTCCAGAAGTTAGTGTTTTTGCTTTTGTTGATGGTGGTAAAACTTCTGAATTGGCAGCTGTTTGTGATTATAAGCGGATTTTTGAAAATGACGAAGGTCCTAATACAGGTGGAGTTGGTGCATATTCTCCTCCTGAGTTTTGGAAGAGAAAATTAGAAGATAAAATTAAAAGTGAAATTTTATACCCAACAATAAATGCCCTTTCATTAGAAAATTCTAGTTATTCAGGAGTGCTTTATATAGGTGTTATGGTTACAAAAACTGGTCCAATGGTTATCGAATATAACTGCAGATTTGGAGACCCAGAAACACAGATTTTGATGTCTAAACTTGATTCTGATTTATTTGAAATTTGTATGGATATTTCAAAAAAAAATTTTGACCCAAATAAAGTTGTTTGGAACAATAAAAATTTTTGCTTTGTTATGATGACATCAGAAGGTTATCCTGGAGATTATGAAGTAGGTAAATTGATAAGTGGCTTAGAAAATGTAAAAGAGTACAATATTATCCACTCTGGAACTAAAAAGTTAAACAAAAATATATTTACTAATGGTGGAAGAGTTATTGGTGTAGTAGGAGAAGGCGCAAGTATGATAGATGCAATAAATGAATCATATAAAGGTGTAAGTAAAATTTATTTTAGAAATTCTTTTTATAGAAAAGATATTGGAAAAAGGGCTATAAATGAAAGTTAATTTATTTTATTGTAATTTGTAATGTAGATAATTAATAAGTGATAGAAAAACTATTGGAGAAAAAAATGATTCCTAGATATTCCCGTGAAGAAATGGATAAAGTGTGGTCTGATGACAATATGTTTGATTTATGGCTTAAAATTGAAATTGCTGCTTCTGAAGCTTGGCACGAAAAAGGAGTTATTAGTTCAAAAGATATTGTAAAAATTAGAAAAGCAAAGTTTAGTAGAAAAATTTATGAAAAAATTTTTGCTGAAACTAAGCATGATATTGTTTCTTTTACTCGTTCTGTTGGTGAATCCTTAGGCGATGAAAAAAGATGGATTCATCATGGGCTTACATCTAATGACATAAAAGACACTGCTCTGAGCCTTCAATTATTTCAATCCACAGAAATAATCCTCAATCTTATTGATAATCTCCTACTCAACCTAAAAAAAAGAGCGATTGAATTTAAGAATACCCCTTGTATAGGAAGATCACATGGGATTCATGCAGAACCGATGAGTTTCGGATTAAAGTTAGCACTCTGGTATGCTGAATTTGAAAGACACAAGTTACGCTTAGAATCAGTAAAAAATAGAGTATCGGTAGGCATGCTTTCTGGTCCGGTAGGAAATTTTTCCTCAATTCCTCCAGATATTGAAGAAAAAGTATGTCAAAAGCTTGGGCTTTCTATAGATCCAATAACAAATCAAATAATACAAAGAGATAGACACGCAGAGTATGTTCAAGTTTTAGCACTAGTTGCCGCTTCATTAGAAAAAATTGCTACCGAGATACGAGGTTTGCAACGAACAGAAGTAAGAGAATTAGAAGAACCATTTGGTACTCCAGGATATGTAACGAAAGGGTCATCATCTATGCCTCATAAGAGAAATCCTGAATTATCAGAAAGAATTTGTGGATTGTCTAGATTAATTAGGGGGCATTCAGTTACAGCTCTTGAAAATGTTTCGTTATGGCATGAAAGAGATATTTCTCATTCTTCTGCTGAAAGACTAATATTACCTGACTCTTCAATTGGATTAGACTACATATTGCACCTGACAGTTGGAATAATTAAGGATATGGTTGTATATCCTGATCGAATGCTTGAAAATCTTGAGTCAAACCGTGGATTAGTTTTTTCCCCAAGAGTAATGCTGAAATTAGTTGAAAATGGTTTAGATAGAGACGAAGCATATGATATTGTTCAAAAGCACTCTATGGACACTTGGGATAAAAAGTTAGATTTTAGAGATTTATTACAAAAGGATAAAAAAGTACTTTCAGTTATAGATAGTAAAGAATTAAAGGGGTTATTTGATTATAATTTTTACTTAAAGCATGTAAATGAAATATATAAGCGTTTAGGGATAAGATAATTTTGGGTTCAATATTAATAAAAACGAATCTTCCTAATCATCTTTATTCAGGAAAAGTTCGAGATACTTATTTTATTAATGATAAATATATGATTATGGTGTCAACCGATAGAATTTCAGCTTTTGATGTTGTAATGAATGAGGCAGTTCCGGGAAAGGGTGAGATTTTAAACTCAATGTCAACGTTCTGGTTAGAAAAGACAAAACATATTATTCCAAATCACTTTGTAGGCAATATAGATGATGTAATAAATACTAAAGATGTAGATATGAACTTATTCAAAAATCATATTAATCAAGATATAAAATCAAGATCGATGATTGTAAAAAAAGCCAAAAGATTAGATATAGAGTGTATTGTTCGTGGATACATAGCTGGTTCTGCATGGAGCGAGTATAAAAACAACAATACAATAAATGATAAACTTTTTCAAAAGAAACTTTCTCCAGCAGAAAAATTCGACTATCCTATTTTTACACCTTCTACAAAAGCAGAAACCGGTCATGATGTTCCGTTATCCGAAAAAGATGGTAAAAATTTAGTTGGACATGAAATGTATAACTTTTTAGAAAAAAAAAGTATAGAAATTTATAATTTTGCCCATGATTTATCAAAAGAAAAAGGTATGATATTAGTTGACAGTAAATTTGAATTTGGAATTTTAGATGATGAAGTTATATTAATAGATGAATTATTGACTCCAGATTCCAGTAGGTATTGGGATAAAGATGATTACGTTGTAGGTAAATTTCCTCCAGCTTTTGATAAACAATTCCTAAGGGAGTGGCTGTTAAAATCTAATTGGAATTTGACATACCCTCCTCCAAAAATCCCAAACAAAATAATAAATGACACAAAAAAAAGATATTTGGAATCTTTTAAAAGACTTACTAATATAGAAAACAAGAGTCTAGAAATAGGTAAATAATCAATGAAAGATAATAGAAAAGCTTCTACCCGACCTCCTGAAAGACGCGGAATGTCTAAGGCTCAAATAAGAGAAGAAAGAAGGGAGAGAAGTAAAAATAGAGCTCGTAAGAAAAGATCAATTCTTATGTTTTTTGGTATTTTGTTAGCAGTATTATTTATTGCATCTTTGGTTTTATCCCCCAATACCAATTCTAATAATTCTAATCCTAAAGGCATAAATACTTCCGGACATTTGCCTTTAGACCCAAATGACGGAAGAAAAGAACTAGAAATTGGGGTAGGATACCAAGGTGAATATTCTACAAACCCTCCAACTTCTGGACCACACTGGAATGGTCCAGAGACTCCATTTGGAATACCTTCTCCAGCTCGGTGGGGAATTTATGATTATGAAATAATTCCTGAAATATTGATACAGAACCTAGAATTCGGTGGAATAGGTTTACATTACTATTGTCCTGAAGAGTGCCCAGAGATAGTTAGTGAATTAGAAGATATAATTCCTGTTGATTCCTCACAATATATTATGTCCCCTCATTCTTACATGCCAAAAAAAATAGCTATCACTGCCTGGAGACATCATCTATTGCTTGATAATGTGGATATAGAAAAAATTAAGTTATTTATAGATGAATATCAAGATAGAGGTCCTCAAACTATAAGGTATAATCTTTATTAGTCATGTTTTTAGTAAAAGTACAAGTAAAACTAAAATCAACCGTGAATGACCCAGAAGGACAAACAATTCTAGAGGCACTTCACAGGTTAGATCATAAGCAAATTGACTCTCTTAGATCTGGGAAATATTTTGAAATAAATATAAATGGCGACGAAGAAAAAGAAGTTGCTAAAATAGTGGAAAATATTTGCGACAACGTAATTACAAATCCTATAATTGAAACATATAGTTATGAAATTATAAGTAAAACATAGCTAACTTGTAAGAGTACCCTTACTGCTAGGTACAACATTTGGCGACCTAGGATCTATTGTAGATGCTTCTCTTAGTGCCCTAGCAAAAGCTTTGAAAGCAGATTCTATAATATGATGCTCATTTTCTCCTTTGAGAACACTTAGGTGCAAACAAAATCTACCTTCAACAGCTAGAGTCTCAAAAAAATGTCTTACCATATCAGTTGGGAATTCTCCAATATTGTTAGGCAACATCATATCTACAACTGAATAGCCTCGTCCAGAAAGGTCAATAACTGCCTGAGATAATGATTCATCAAGTGGACAAATTTTATTTGACATGCGAATTATACCTTTTCTGTCTCCTAAAGCAGAATCAATAGCTCTTCCTAATGCTATTGCAGTATCTTCAATAGTGTGGTGTGTTCCTGTTTCAAGATCTCCATTTGCAGAAATATCTAGGTCTATTAATCCATGTTTAGAAATTTGATTTAACATATGTTTGAAAAATCCAAGAGGAGTATCAATATTAGACTTACCTGTACCATCTAAATTTATCGATACAGATATATTGCTCTCAGAGGTTTCACGAGAAATTTTTGCTTTTCTATTATTTGATTTGTCCATTATATATAAAAATTTTTTTCAATTTTATTAATCACACTTATTACTTTATCTGTTTGTTCTGGTGTACCGGCGCTTATTCTTATACAATTTTCAAGCATTTTTTGATCAAACTTTCTTGTAAATATACCTTCAGATGCAAAAATTTCATAAATTTTTTCACTGCTGAACTCTGAAAATTTGCAGAGAATAAAATTAGCTTGAGATGGAAAGGAAGTTATGTTATTACATGATTTTATGTAATCTTCTAATCTTTCTTTTTCATCCATGAGTTTTTTTACTTTTTCAAATAATTTATCTTTGTACTTTAATGTTTGTATTACCGCATTCTCTGCTGCAACATTTACATTATAAGGTTGCTTGATATCCATAAGATGCTTAATAATTATTTCAGAGCTAATTGCGTATCCTACTCTTAGGCCAGCTATCCCCGCCCATTTACTAAAAGATCTAATAATAATTAAATTACTGTATTTATTTAATAGATGTGAAAAAGAAAAATTTGAGAATTCAAAGTACGTTTCGTCTAGACATACTATTATTCCAGTTTCAAGGAGATCAATTATTTGATTTTCCTGAGCCAAATTCCCAGTTGGGTTATTTGGTTAAGCTATAAAAATGACTTTTGTTTTATCGGTAATTTTGGATATTATTTTTTCTGTGTCTAATTCCCAGTTATTTTTTCTTGAAATTGAGATAATGGAAGAATTTGATAGTTTTGCTGCAAAATTATACATTCCAAAAGTAGGAATACAATCAATTACTTCATCTTTTTCATTAATGAATAATCTTAGAATAAGATCGATTATTTCATCCCCGCCTGCTCCTGCAATAATTAAATTTTCAGGAAGGCTAACATACTCTGAAATAGCTTTACGTATAATTTTTTGTTCTGGGTCTGGATATTCGTGTAGTGCAATTTCTTGAAGAGAATTCTTGACTTCAGGAATTGTTCCATAAGGGTTTTCATTTGCATTTAGCCTGATAAGATTTTTTGTTGGTATTCCAGATTTTTTTGATAAATTTATATTAGAATCAACACCTTCATAGGTCTTAACAATTCTTAAGTGCTTTCTTATTTTTTTTGATATTTTATCCATTTGACTTTTCAATTCTTATCTTAGCTGCATTTGCGTGTCCGCTCAAGTTTTCCATATTTGCAATAAGTTCAGCATCTAAAGATAATTTACTAAAAGTAGATTCTTTAAAGTTTAATACAGGTATATATTTTAGAAAATTTCGAACGGACAAGGATGATGAAAATTTTGCAGTTCCTGAGGTGGGCATAACATGCGAAGGACCTGCAATATAATCAGCCATTACTTCAGCTGACCACTCCCCCATAAAAATTGCTCCAGCGTTTGTAATTTTGTTATATATTTTTTCTGGATTTTTTGTTGCTATACATAAATGTTCTGGGGCAATATAATTTGTAATAGTAGCTATTTCATCTAGAGTAGACAAAAAAATGGTTACCCCCCTATTTTTAAGAGATTGATTAATTATTGAACTTCTTTCTAAATTTATAACCTGTTTTTTTATAGATTTCATAACATTATTTATTGCTGTCTCTGAATTAGATATTA
The DNA here is from genome assembly GCA_002728715.1 of Dehalococcoidia bacterium. GTDB lineage: Bacteria > Chloroflexota > Dehalococcoidia > Lucifugimonadales > Lucifugimonadaceae. Next base: position 24,523 of record PBVQ01000003.1, on the reverse strand, counting down.
ATATAGGCATAGCACTAACATCATGCTCAGCTTGGGCTATGAGGTCTGACGCAGCGTAATCTGGGTCAGAATTTTCATCAATAATCACCAAAGTTTCAGTTGGACCATATAACCCATCAATTCCTACATCGCCATATACATGCTTTTTTGCTGCAGTTACCCATAAATTTCCTGGACCACAAATAATATCAACTTTTGGGATAAGCTCGGTCCCATAGGTAAAAGCAGAAATGGCCTGTGCTCCTCCTATCTTAAATATCCGGTCAGCCCCAGACAAATAAGAAGCAGCAAGAATTTTTTCAGACACTTTTGAATTTTTATCAGCAGGAGTAGTTACATAAATATTTTTTACACCAGCTACTTTTGCAGGAACAATAGTCATTATTGCAGTTGATATCAAAGGAGCAGTGCCCGATGGAACATACGCTAATGAGGATTCCATTGGAACAACTTTTTCTCCAATTGTTTGATCTTCATTCATCCAAGTATTATTCAATAATTTTTTTTGATAATCAGTTACTCTTTCTATAGAATTTTTTATCGCCTTTTCTTCATCTTTATTTAATGATTCGATAGATTTTATGATTTCATTTTTTGGTATCTCAAAATCAACGAGATTATTTCTATCTATATAAGAGGATATTCTTCTTAGACCTTCATCTCCCTCTTTTCTAACTATTTCATCAATTTTTTTTACAAAATAAGATGGTATATATTTTTTAGGAAACAAACCATTTCCATCTGAAAGAATATTATTATTACTTATGACTCTCTCATTTTCAAAAAAAGTAATAGCATCTTTTATCTTAGTTATATGTTTCATAATGTTTTATACTTTCTTATATTATCAACAAACACTTTAGCAGATTTATTAGTAACTCTTTCGTATAATGTGCTAAATAGATTGATTTTTTCATCATCAATTAAGATTGATGCATAATTGCAAATCATTACAGCTTGTGATTCAATTACTATCCCATCATCAATTATTCTTAAGTCATTCTCTTTTAATGTGGTACCGGTTGCAGTTATATCAGCAATAATATCTGCATAACCCATAATAGGAGCTGCCTCTAATCCTCCTGATATATGAACTATATCAATAAAATTTACATCATTTGTACGCAAGAAACGGTTAACTAATCTTGGATATTTTGTTGCGATTCTCATGTTTCTACCCTTTTTTCTAAACTCAAGAGATATATCAGCTAGGTCAAACATAGAGTTTACATCTATCCAAGAGTCTGGAATGGCTATAACTAATTTTGCGTGGCCAAAACCCAAATTTTTATCCATTATTTCGAGATTTCCTTTTTCTAATCTCGATTCAAAATATCTATCTAGTCCAACAATTCCTATATCTGCACTATCGTTATCTAGCTCCATAGTGATATCTGATTGTCTCTGGAAAAGAACACTTATATTCTTTAGCGAAGGTATATTCGCAGTATACTTTCTTGAATTCAACCTATTAATTTCTAGGTTTTTCTTTTGTAAAAAATTTATTGAGTCTTCGTATAATGCTCCAGTAGAAGGAATTGCTAGACGTAAATTTGACATGGTTATTCTATGTACTCCACATAGGATCTAAAACCAGATTCTCTATCTTTATTTACTTTATTAATTATTTCTCTCATATTATTGCTTTTGGTTTGTTTTAATATATTCTCTGAAACTTTTTTTTCTTCACTTCTGAGTAATTTAGTTATTTCATCAATATTATAAGCAAAACCAAGCGCAGGTAAATTATTTTGATAACCTAAAATTTTATTTAGATCATCATATCTTCCTCCACTAGCAATAGACTCAATGGCTTTGCTATTAACATAAATGTCAAAAATAAGTCCATTATAATATGAAATACTTTTCGATAGACCAAAGTCTAAAATTATATTTGAGATATTTATTTTTTCCATCTCTAAAGCTTCAATAAGATCTATAAAGTATTGTGAGAGTAATTTGAATTTGCTATCGTAATTATCTAATAACTTGGAAAATTTACTCAATGATTTATCTGGATCTCCAGATATTTTATACATTTTTTTTACAAAATTTAGTGCTGAGAGGAATCTGTTTTCATCTAAAAGATTTTCTTCTAATTTAATTCTATTTATAATGTCAGCTTTGGTTCTTCTCCCAATAAAGCCATTAATTGAATCCTTAGAATAAGTCATGTTTTTCTCAATTTTATTATTTTTAATAATTCCTATAGATTTTGCTTTTTTTATTATTTCTTTATTTGATAAAATTTTTATGTCTTCAACATTCTTTATTAAAAACAATCTACCTCTATCTGAGATATTAAAAATTGAAAGAATTTCATTTATTATATTCATATTAAATATACAAATTTTTGGATTATTAATGCCAATTATCTTAAGGCCTTTTATTGCAATCGATAAAATTTCCGCATCAGAATGAATGGATTTCGAACCAAAAAGTTCAGCGCCAAATTGAGTATATTGCCTTGATTTATTTGCATATATTTCCTCTGGTGATGAGTATCGAAAAACTGGACCATTATAATAGAATCTAAGATTTTTAGAGGTGCTAATTTTTTGATTTGCAGTTCTAACTAAACCTGATGTGATTTCAGGGCGTAGGCTTACTTTATTACCTCCTGGTTCGACAAATGAGTACAACTTATTAGATAATTCCCCGCCAGACTTTCTAATGAATAATTCAGTTTCTTCAATAATAGGCGTTTCAACTTGATCATATCCATATAAATTTAGGAAAGATCCTAATTTATATATAATGTTATCTCTCTTTTGAATAATCTCAGAAGATATGTCTTCCATATTTGGAATTTTATTTACAGGTTTAAATTTCATGATAATAAAAATAATACATATATATTTTACTCGACAATATATATATTTTCGTTACTTATTGAAAGCGAAAATTTATGATTATAAACTTAACAACTTTTTTGCTGTTAAACCCATAATATTTTTCACGTCAATTTCTGAAAAGATAGGGTTGTCTATAATACCTAACATTGTGTTACGGTATCCTTCTCTACCTGCACTTGGAGGGTAATCGCTGCCCCACATCATTCTCTCTGAACCGAATGCATCTAAAGTTAGTCCAAAATATTCAGATTCTTTTTGAAAAGAAAATTCGGGTTTTAGTATTTTAGGCCTTTTAAGTACCTCTCCCAATCCAGGAACTTTAATATATATATTAGGATATTTAGCAATGTCTAAGAATTTCTTGAAACTTTCTAGTGAACCATTTATTCCTATACCTCCCAAATGTTCAATAATAATATTTGTTTTGGGATTTTTTTCTACTATATTAATGAATTTTTTATCATAGAGACTTTTTTCAGAAGAAAATGGTTGGCAACTTATTAAGATATCAAGTTCACCTGATTTTGACCAAATTTCGTTTTGGTCAGTTAAATTTGAAAAAATGCTGTTAGGGAATAATCTTAATCCAGAAATATTTTTTTCTTTCAGTTGCTCTAGTTTTTTTAATGGTTTTTTTTCGTCTGGGTCAATGAGTACTACACACTTGAATTTTTTAGGATTTTTATCTGACTGATTAATTATGTAATCATTATCATAATTTCCTCCATGTTGAACTAAGAGTGCAGCGTCAACCTTAGACATTTTCATCTCAAATTCTAAAGATTCTATTGGAAGGAACCAATTATTACCAGCATGGCAATGTGTATCAATAATCATTAGGTGGCTATTTCCATTCCAGATTTTCCTACACCTGATCCAGTTGTAAGTACAATTTTATCAATTTCTTTTTTTAGCTCATCTGGCATATCCCAATCACCACCTATATTTTCTTTGCTATTTTCAGGTTTTGTAGAACCAGCCAAAGCTACACTTACGGTATCATTTGCTAAAACCCACGATATAGCTAACTGAGTAATTGATTTATTATATTCATTCCCTAATTCCTGAATTTTATTTACAACCTCTAAATTACTCTTCAAGTTTTCTTTACTCCATGAATGTAAACCAAAATTAGTAGTATTCTGTCTCCAATCATCATTAGAAAATGTTTTAGAAGTATTCCATCTTCCTGTTAATAATCCATGAGCCATAGATCCATAAGCCATAATTCCCATATTTTTCTTTTTTATATAAGGCATCACTTCTTCTTCTGGCCTTCTATCAAAAATATGATATCCAATTTGATTTGTTATTATATCGCTCGATTGAAGAGATTCTTCCATCATAGAAACAGAAAAATTTGAAACTCCTGAATATCTTATTTTGCCATCTTTTTTTGCTTTTTCAAGAACTTCCATAGGAACTGAAAAAGGTCTAGTTTTATCAGGCCAATGTATTAAAAATAAATCTATGTAGTCTGTTTGTAATCTTCTTAAGCTTTCATCAATTGAATTCGCTAGCTTTATTGGATCAGAATCTGCAATTGTAGCGGTATTTCTGTCAGGATTATTTCTATCCCACTCCCTCGCTCCTTTGGTAACTAAAACTATATTTTTTCTAAAATCTTTTATAGCTTTACCCATAAGTTTCTCTCCATAACCCCAACCATAAATTGCAGCAGTATCAAATAATGTAATACCATTTTCATATGATATTTTAGCCGATTTTATAGCATTGTCGTCATCAAACGGGCCATATTGGCCTCTTCCCATTGGCCAACCCCCATAACCAATGACAGATGTTTCTAGATCGCTATTACCAAATGTTCTTTTTCTCATTATTTATTCCTCAAATACAATATTGCAATTTTCATCAACATCAATAATTTTACCACTCCCTGAGAATATACCGGCGTTGATTTTAACGTTTATTTTTTCTTTAGGCTTCAATTTTAATGATGTTCCATTTTTTATTGATTCTTCTAATCCTTGATTATTAAAACTAGTGCAAGGTTCTAATCCCGCATTGTAACTTCTTCCATAAAAAGGATAACCGTATCCTCCTCCAAAATTTCTCCAATACCATAAATATTTAAATATTTCCTTAGGGTAACTTACTACCCATCCTAAATTATTATTATCATTTCTTATTGCGTACCAACCTTTTTCCATTTCGGATATATAAGCCATGTCTAAAGACCTATCATTTTTCGGAGGTATTTTTCTGAAATCTATTTTCTTCCCATTTTTTAGTTCAGCATATGGCCATGGCCCCTTGAAGTCAGGATTTAATTTAGAACTTGCCTCAACATCATCTGGGTGTGTAAGTATCGTTGAGTTTTCTGGTAAATACAGTGTTGAATTTTCAGAAATAATTGGTTCTCCTAAAGCTATATGTTCTAACCAAACTATATCTATGTTTTCTTCGCCATCGTTATGAATGGTTTGTTCTATTTCTAGGATTTTTGAATGATTATTTAAAGTTAATTTTCTTTTAATATTCAATGGGTATCTTATACTTTTTGCAGAAAAAATTATTGATACCTTTTCTGGTGAGTCAACCAATATTGAATAATCCCAAGGAATATTATTGATATCTGAATGAAGCCCTAAGTCTGCACCATTTACATTACCAGGATATCCACCATTTGGTAAAACTGTTTGCCATCCTCCTTCGTAAAAATCTAACCAAACAGAGGCAGGGTCGCCAGTTGGAGGTATAGTTGTTTTGGGGTCTCTTACTCCCCACGGAGTTTTCCAAAGAACATCTGTGTCAGTTTCTTTATCTATAAAACTAAATATATCTGCACCTTTATCAGCCAAAACAATAATTTGTATCAAATTGTTTTCTATAATGACAGTCTTTAGCCCTTTATAAGTCCAAGCGTCAGATATTCTACAATCAGATGATCTTTCTTCTTGATAATTCATTTTCTCTCCATAAATATCATAAGTAGTAATTTTAGTTTATTTTTTTGTTATATTGATGTAGTATATACGTAATTTACATTTCAGTCTAAGTAGGAAAGCAATGAAAAAATATCCAAAAATAAATAAAATTTCTGTTGTTATTTTTGAATGGGAGTCATTAAATCTCGGTACAGATTATAATACTTTTAATCAAGTATATGATCCTGGCTCAAAAAAGAAACAAAAAGCAGCTATACTCCAGGTGCATACTGACCAAGGTATAGTAGGAGAATATCCTATGAATGCAGGAGTTGATGTGGCTGAGATTCAATCTGTATCAAACTATCTAATAGGAAAAAACCCATTATCCAGAGAAGAAATTTACAAGGATATCAAGAGAGGTATGAGGCAATCATTAAATGCTGCTAATAGTTATGTTGATATTTGTTTGTGGGATATAGCAGGAAAAATTTATGAAGAGCCTATTTATAGGCTTCTTGGAGGAGAAAAAATACCTTTGAAAGCATATGCGTCTACTCTTCATGGAGATGAAAATGGTGGATTGGGAACACCTCAAGACTTTAGTGATTTTGCGCAAGAATGTTTAGAGTTAGGTTATAAAGCATTTAAGGTCCACGGTTGGGGGCTTGCTAGAAACGATATAGATAGAGAAATTAAAAATGTGTTATTACTAGGAAAGAATTTTGAGAACAAACTTGATCTTCTGATTGATCCAGCTTGTGAAATAAAAAATTTTGGAGATGCCCTAAGAATTGGGAGGGCTTGTGATGAAGCTAAATTTTTCTGGCTTGAAGATCCGTATGCAGATGGAGGTGTTTCACAATTTGCTCACAGAAAATTACGTCAAATGATTAATACTCCAATACTGCAAACAGAACATATAAGATTTTTAGAACAACATGTAGATTTCATTTTATCGGAATCAACGGATTATGTCAGAGCTGGTGCTTATCAAGATGGAGGTATAACTGGAACTATGAAAATAGCTCATGCAACAGAAGGGTTTGGTCTTGATGTAGAACTTCATGGACCTGGCCCTGTGCATAGACATATAATGTCTTCAATAAAAAATACTAATTTTTATGAACTGGGCTTAGTTCATCCAAAGTTAAATAAATTTAATGTATGGTCAAAAGTATATAAAGATTATAGCGATGAACTTGATGCAGTAGATAAAAATGGAAATGTTTTTGCTCCTGATGGATATGGAATTGGTGTTGAACTTGATTGGGATTGGATAAATAATCACACAGTAGATAAATTTAATTTAGCAGGCTAAAGATTTGGATTGAACTCATTAGCAATAATTTTAGTTTTATTCTCTGCTCTTCTCCACGCATCATGGAATTTTTTTATTCGTGGATCTAAAGATCCTGAGTTATCCAATTCTGTAATCCATATATTTAGAGGATTTATTTCTTTGCCAATTATTTTTATATATTTTCTAATATCAGAAATACCAGATTTAATAGGGTGGATTTTTATAATTGGAACTTCAATTATTCATATATTGTATTTTATCTTTCTAGGTAAATCATACAAACACGGAGAATTATCATTCGTATACCCTATAGCTAGAGGACTTGGTATAGGATTAATTCCGATATTAGGCGTAACAATTTTAAATGAAGAGATTAACTTTTTGGGCTTAGTGTCTATTTTTTCAATATTTGTTGGAGTCTTATTAGTTGGAGGTAATAAAAAAAGTAATATTTTTTTAGTTTTTCATTCTATTCAGGGGAGGCAATTTCTGAAATCCAGAGCATTTGTATACTCTCTTCTTACCGGTTTAACCGTATCCGCTTACTCAGTTTGGGATAAACAAGGTGTGAAATATGTAGATCCATTATTTTATATGTCTGCAATGTGTTTGGGTAGTGTAGGTGCAGGCCTAGGAGTTTATAAATATAACTATAGTCATGTTTCGATCAAGAAAATCTTAAGAGAAAACTTGTTGAGAAATTCATTAGGAGCACTGTTTTCTTTTTTATCTTACGTATTTATCCTAAGTGCTTTGCAGATATCTCAAGTTAGTCTTATCGCTCCAATGAGAGAGATAGGAGTTGTAATTGGTGCTATGTTTGGTTGGTTTTTTCTCAGAGAAAAATTAGAAAAAATGAGAGTTATAGGTATCATTTTGATATTTTTTGGCACTATTATTATTGTAAGTTTAGTATAAATTTTTGTTACCATAGATACGAAAGATAATACATGACTATAAAAATTAAAATACCAACACCACTTAGAGAATTTACTAATGGAGAATCCACAGTGCTAGCAAATGGTGAAAATATTAAGGATCTTATAATAAATATGGATAAATCTTATTCAGGTATCTATGATAGATTAATTGATTCTACAGGTGATATTTTTGGCTTTGTTAATATTTATGTTAATGGTGAAGATGTAAAATACCTGGAAGGTTTAGCTACTAAACTTTCAGGCAACGAAGAAATCACTATAGTCCCAGCTGTAGCTGGCGGACAAACTAGATAAATATACTTTCAAGGGACTTAATTACCATCTCATCAGGTACATCATTTCTAATTGTAGGTTTGCCTATATCCTCTAATAAAATCCAATTGATTTTTCCTGACTTACTTTTTTTATCATTCTTAGTCAGATCTATAATAGTATTTATACTTAAGTTTTCACTAATGAAAGTCGGAAGAGAATATTTTTCGAGAATATTTTTTTGGATTTGTAGATTATCATAACTCAAAAGCCCCATTAAGTATGAAATATTACCAGCGACCATCATTCCCAATGATACAGCTTCACCATGTAAAAGTTTTTTGTAATTAGTTATTGATTCCAGTGCATGACCTGTTGTATGACCATAATTAAGTAAAATTCTTTTTTGATCTTTTTCATTTATATCCTCTGAAACAATTTTTGCTTTTATTTCAACACTTTTTGAGATAGCTTCTATTGAGTTAATATTATTTAGGTTTTTGATATCAGAGTGATTTTGATAAAAATGATCAAATAATTTTTTATCATAAATTAGACTGTGCTTTATAAGTTCAGCCCATCCAGCACTAATCTCTCTATCAGGTAATGTTTTCAGAAAATTAATATCTTGAAAAACAAGTTTTGGTTGGTAAAATGCTCCTACTAAATTTTTCCCATTTTTTGTATTGTATCCAGTTTTCCCACCTATAGAAGAGTCTACCATAGCAATAAGGGTTGATGGGACATGTATTAAATTAACTCCTCTAACCCAAGTTGATGCTACAAAACCAACTAAATCACCTGTTACTCCACCTCCAACTGAAATTATAAAGTCGCTTCGTTCCATTTTTGAAGATTCAAGCCATTCATAAATTACGTTAACAGTGTCAATATTCTTTTTGGATTCATCTATTTCGATATTTAATATTTTGGTTTCATAATTATTTTTTTCTAATGATTCTTGGATTTCACGAGCAGGGTCAGGAAACAGTGCTTTATCTATAATAATGAAAGCTTTACCTGGTAACCCTATTTTTTTTATTTCAACTCCTAATTCTGAAATCATATTTAGGCCTATTATTACATTGTAGGACTCATTTTTTGTACTTACTTTTATTGTTTTAGTACTCAATATTATTTCTCCTTAAAAACTTTATGATTTCATCTTTTACAGCGTTAGTAGTTTTATTGTCGGTGTTTATAGTCAAATCAGCAATAATATAATGATTTTTTCTTTCCTTCGATAAATTAATAATTTTATCAAGGGTTATATTTTTACCTAAAAGAGGTCTTATATTTTTTTGATTTTTATTATTCAGTCTATTATGTAATGTTTCAGGTTCGGCTTTTAACCAAATTACTGTGCCTGAATTTTTTATGATAGATTTATTTTTATCGCTCACTACGCATCCACCACCAGTAGATATTATAGTTTTTTTTAAGCTCTTTAGGTTTTGCAGTGTTTCAAATTCAATTTTTCTAAAATGTGTTTCTCCAAAATTTTTAAAAATATCACTAATTGTATTTTTTGTATATTTTTCTATATGATCATCCATATCTATAAAATTCCATGACATACTTTCAGAGAGTAAATTACCAATATGAGTTTTTCCAGAACCAGGTAATCCAATCAAAAAAATAATATTATTTTTTTGAGAATTCACTACTTACTACCAAAGTTTTTGTGTGTTTTTATAAAACTTGTGTAATTTGTTTGGATTTCTAACATTGAGTCACCTCCAAATTTTTCCAAAAAAGAATTAGCTAGTGTTAGTGCAATCATTGATTCTCCTATTGGACATGCACGAGAAACTTGACAAATATCGCTTCTATTATAGGCAGCTTCAACTATTTCTCCTGTATTTATATCAACTGAAGGAAGTGGTTTTGTCATAGTGGCTATAGGTTTGATTGCCACATTTACAATTATTGGTTCTCCATTAGTCATACCACCCTCAATTCCACCTGCATGATTAGAAATATGCTTGAAGTTTTTTACGTTATTTTTATCAGGTATGATTACATCATGAACATCTTTACCTTTTTTTGTAGTGTTTTCAAACCCATTTCCAATTTCTACACCTTTTACTGCATTTATACTAAGTATAGATTGTCCTATTTGCCCATCTAATTTTCTGTCCCAGTGAACATGACTTCCTAGGCCAACGGGGACACCGTATGTAATTATTTGAAAAATTCCTCCAACGGTTGTTCTTTGAGACTTGGCTAAGTCTATTTCTTTTTTAAATTTTACTTCAGACTCAAGATCATTTGCACGAACTTCAGAGCTTTCAATAAACTCCCAATCTATATTTTCATAATTAAGTTTTTGAGAGCTTTCTGAGCCAATAGATATAACTCTTGAATGAATAGATATGCCAAAAAATTCTAAGAATTTCCTAGCGATTGAACCGGCAGCTACTCTTGATGCAGTTTCTCTAGCGCTTGCTCTTTCTAATATATTTCTAAGGTCTGTTTGATTGTACTTAAGAGCTCCAGGAAAATCAGCATGACCTGGAACTACCTTAGTGAAAACTTTTTTGTCAACATCATCGGGTACTTCCTCAATAGACATTGCTTCATTCCAGTTTTCAAAATCCTTATTTTCTATCCATAAAGCTATAGGAGATCCAAGTGTTTTTCCATGGCGTACACCAGATTTAATTAAAGCTTTATCTTTTTCAATTTTCATTCTTCCTCCCGATCCATACCCCTTTTGCCTTCTTGCCATATGATGTTCAATATAATTTTCAGAAATATTAAGATCAGCTGGTATACCTTCAACAATAACTGTTAAGCCTTGTCCATGAGATTCTCCAGAAGTTAAGTATCTAAGTTTTGACATAATTAATCACCTACATTACTATGATAAAGCATCTAATGCTTTTTGCATAACATTTATTGGAGCTTTTGTATTTAGTGCTTTTTCTATTCCTTCTACACCTTGATACAAAAGCATACTAAGCCCAGTCCCATATTCTGCACCTGACTTTTCAAATTCTTTTATAAAGGGAGTTATTAGAGGCGAGTAGACTATGTCGTAACCGAAGGTGTTAGATGAAATTAATTCAGATGAAATAGGAGTAGTTGTAGGAGCAGGGCCTCCTGCCATCCCTAAAGATGTTGTATTTATTATGATGTCTGTATAAGGAGCATAATTAGCTAATGAGTCTCTATTAAATAAAATTGGTTCTATCTTTACTTTATTTGTAGATAATTCTCTTGAAATAACATTAGCTTTATCATAATTTCTATTACATAGTATGATTTTTTTTACATTAGATTTTATTAGCCCGTAAATAATTGCTCTAGAGGCTCCACCTGCACCAAAAACTAAAGCTGTTTTATCCTTTGGTAGGAAATTATATTTTTCTGTTAGTGATCTAATAAAACCTGAGGAATCTGTATTGTCTCCTAGTAGTTTATTATTTTTATTGTATATCCAATTAACTGCTCCTATAGCTTTAGCCGAATCAGATAATTCGTCAATTAAGGGAATAATATTCTGTTTGTGAGGTAATGTGACACATGAAGCAATAAAAGATTCTTTTCTAAAAGACTTGATTTTTTCTTCTAATTTTTCAGGATGAACATCCCATTTTTCAAAAATATTTTTATTCCCTAAATAATCTAAGGCAGCTTGCTGGAAAACTGGAGACATACTATGATTTATTGGATGTCCCATCACTCCAATATTATTTCTCATATAGTTTGGGTTCCTTTTTTTGTATGAATGAATCTAAAATTATTGCTGCAGAAGCAGAATCAATTATACCTCTATCAAGATTTCTAAACATATTTGGCGATCTCCCAGATTCTCTCAATTTATTTTCGGCTTCTACACTAGATAGCCTTTCATCTGTAGTATGAACAATAATATCTAATTCTTTTTTTATATACTTGCAAAATTTTAGAACTTTTTTTGAGGACTTACTATGCGATCCATCGAGATTAATTGGTAATCCGACCACCAAAGTTTTTATGTTATATTTATTTATTAATTTATTAAGTCTACTAAGAATTTCTTTATTGTTATCTATGTATTTTAAAGGTGTGGCTATTGTATTTGTATCATCGCTGATTGCTATCCCTAAGCGTTTCTCCCCGTAATCTATCCCTAGAATTCGATTATTATGTTGAATACTCAAGATTTTTCACTTTTATTTATTTGATTACTTATAATCTTAGTACATTGATTTAATACTTTAGAAAAATCAACAGGTTTTTTTGCCCCTGCTTGTGCAACTTTATTATTACCGCCACCTCCACCATCCATCAATAATGAAATTTGCTTTGCTATTTCTCCAGCATGAAAATTATTGCCTATTAAGAAATTGGAGCACATGATAACTACATAAGACTGATCCCCTATGTTGCTACCTAAAATAATCAATGCATTTTCATTTTCACCTCTGAAATGATCACCAGTTTGTCTTAGAGATTGTATGTTTGAAGCTTTGACTTCTCTAATAATAACATCTATGATTTTCTTGTTGATTTCAATTTTCTTATCGCCTGAATAGTTATCATTTTCATTTGATAGAGATCCAAAAAGTAATTGTTGTTCTAAATCTAAGATTTTTTTATCTTTATTTACTAATTTGGTGCTAATAGAAATAATTCTATCAACAAGATCATTGTCTGCAACTTTTAGAAAATTAGTTGCTTTTTTCATTACATTAAATTTTTCAATTATTAGTTTTTCTGAGGTAATACCAGTGATCGCTTCTAACCTTCTTATCCCAGAACCTATCCCTGTTTCTGAGGTAATTATAAAACTACCTATACCGCCCGTATAATCCATATGAGTGCCACCGCATAATTCATAACTCCAAGGAGGTGTAATCTTAATTGTTCTAACGTCAGAGTCATATGTGTCTCCAAAAAATGCTAATGCACCATCATCTACAGCTTCTGTGTATGTTGTTGTATCTACATTTACTTTGTGATTATCTCTTATTGCTTCGTTAACTCTATTTTGAATTTCAACCAGTTCTTCATTAGTAAGTGGCTTTAAGTGAGTAAAATCAAATCTTAACTTTTCAGGTTCAACTACAGAACCAGATTGTTTCACATGTGTGCCAAGAATTTCTCTTAGTGCAGCTTGTAACAAGTGGGTTGCAGTATGATTTCTTTTAATTTTTTCTCTTCTAATAACATCAACCTGCAAATTTATCTTGTCTCCAACAGATAATTTTCCTTTTATGCTACTTGCAAAATGGACAGATATATTGCCGTAAGGAGATTGTGTGTCATTTATAACTATATCTACTTGATCATTATGCATATAACCACTATCACCAATTTGCCCTCCCCTTTCAGCATAAAATGGAGTCTCTGAAACAATTATTCGGGCATTAGATTCTTCTTCAATAGACTCTACAATTTCATCATTATGAATGATACTGATTACTTTAGAATTATGATTAGTTTTTTCATATCCAACAAATTTGGTGCTAGGTATATCTAAATGTTTAAAGATTTCTAAATTTTGACTTTTATTAAATTGATCACTTTTTTCTTTTGAAACTTTTTTCTGATTTTCAAGCTCTTTGTAGAAACTATCTATATCAAGATCTAAATTATTTTGTTTTGCTACTTCAATTGTAATTTCAACAGGATATCCATAAGTATCATAAAGAATAAAAGCCTCTCTACCTGTTAATGATTTATCAAAGTTTTTCGCATTTGATTTTTTAGATTCATTTGCTGCAATTTTTAAGCCTTTAGAGAAATTATCTGAAGATTCTCTGTTTTTATTTTTTATTCTAAAATTAATCATTCCATCTAATACTGATTGTCCATTAGACAAAGTTTTACTAAAATTCTCTTCTTCTTTAGATATGACTTCAATAATAAAGTTTTTATTATCAACTAATTCTGGGTAGTATTCTCCCATCTCTCTGCTTATCACATCAACTAATGAAGAAAGCGTGGAGTCTAAAAGATTTAATTTTTTAGCGAACAACATTCCTCTTCTAATTAATCTTCTAAGTACATAGCCTCTACCAGTATTACTAGGAGACACTCCATCCCCTATAAGAAATGATGCTGACCTAGCGTGCTCTGCAACTACTCTTATAGCTTCATCAGTTTCTTCACTTCTCCCCCACATAATATCTGAATATTTTTCAACAGTTTTTATTATAGGTATAAAGACATCTGTTTCATATACATTATCAACATTTTGAAGAACTGCTAACATTCTTTCTAGTCCCATTCCAGTATCTATATTTTTGTTAGGTAAAATAGTATCGTTGCCATTTTTATCTCTATAATATTGAGTGAAAACTAAGTTATACAATTCAATGAAATCATCATGAAGATTTGGTCCCCATTTTTCTTTTCTTTTTGGATCATTTTTTGGAGGGATGTTTTCATCTAATCCTAAATAATAATTTATCTCACTACTAGGACCACACACACCTTCATCTCCTGCCGGCCCCCACCAATTATCTTCGTCACCAAACCTATATATTCTTTCCTTTGGAATACCTAGATCTAGCCAAATTTTTTCAGCTTCATCATCTGTTTTATAAACTGTAATATATATTTTTTCTATGTCTAAATTAAGTTTTTCTGTCATAAGCTCTAGTGCCCATGAACATGCTTCTTTTTTAAAATAATCACCAAAACTAAAATTACCTAACATTTCAAACATAGTTAGATGAGTATTATCTCCAACTTCTTCTATGTCTGTAGTTCTGAAGCATTTTTGTGAGGTTGTGATTCTTCGATTAGGTGGTATTTTTTCTCCTGAAAAGTATGACTTGAATTGTGCCATACCAGAATTGATTAGTAACAACGTAGGGTCGTTTGCCGGAATCAATGAGGATGATGGCAAAATTGAATGTTTTTTTTCTTTGAAAAAATCTAGAAATGTTTGCCTTAATGTATCTTTGGTGTAAAATTTCATTTTTATAGTATAATTTATATTGTAAATTTCATAAAGATAATTTCTTATTCTGAATCATTTGATTCTATATATTTAGTATTTTCCATAGCATCAGGCTCTGAAAATAATATTCTTGATTTCATATCAGAATATTTGTCAGCTAGTAATTCTTCTCTTTTTTCAGGTGTCATTTCGTCTGTATCTTTGATTTTATACTCACTATTTTTACTAACTTCTCTCTTTGAGTTGTCATCCTTAAACGGTGATTGATTTTCACCCCAATATACAGTCTGGTGTGGAAATGGTATTTCAATATTTTCTTCATCAAATCGAATCTTAATTCTTTTTCTTAGTTCACCCATTATTTCCCATTGTTTCATAGGCTTACAGTCACCTAAAATTTTGAATGTTACAGCTGAATCGTCAAGAGAATTTAATCTTAAAACTTGGGGAGGAGTGATTAACATTAGCCCAAAGTATTCATCATTTGATAGATCTTTACCTACTTGATTCAATATTGATATTACTTTTTCTACATTTTCTTTATATGCAACTCCAATATCTAAATTAACACGTGACCAGTATTTTGTTTTATTTGAAGCTACCGATATTTCTCCATTCGGAATAATATGAACCTGACCATCAAGGTCCCTTAATATTGTTCTTCTAAGGTTAATTGATTCTACCAATCCAGAAATTCCTGCAATTGTAACAACATCCCCTGTTCGATACTGATTTTCAGCTAAAATAAATATGCCCGATATTAAATCCCTAACAAGATGTTGTGCTCCAAATCCAACAGCAATCCCTGCAATTCCAAATCCTCCTATTACAGGTGCTATAGGAATAGAAAGCTCTGAAAGAATCATAAAAATAGCAAGTATATATATTAGTGTAATAACTGCACCAACAAAAACTCCTGATAATGTTTTCGATCTTTTTAAAATTTCATCGTGGTCTGATGTGGATGATTGTCCAAGCATTATAGATGTAAGTAGTTTTGGGATAAAATTTTTGGAGAATTTTATACAAAAAAATGATAAAACAATAATTGTAAGAATTCTGATTCCATCAATTAATAGCCAACTAAGAACACTTGCACCTATTTTATTTAAAATATTTATTAATGGGTCAACGTTATTTCCAAGAACTGAATAAATTAGTATTAACGCAATAAGACTTATAAAAAATGCTGATAAAACATTAAAGTATTTACCTTCAATAGACTTCAAGCCAGATGTATAAATATCAATCGTTTTATCAATCTCTTGTTTTGTAATTATAGTTAATCTTTTGTTTAGTTTACTTTTAATGAATGTCTTTAGTAATAGCCATAAAATTATAGAAAAAATAATAATTAATATAGCTAAAAAACCTCCATCTGTTATCCAGTATAAAAATGTATCCTTTTCTGGATTTCCGAGTAGATTTTCAAGAAATGTTTTCAATATTTATGACCCTTTTTTCCATAAAGTAATATAAGATTCGTCATTTTCATTGATTATACTTTCTATATTACTCTTATAATTATTTTTAACAAAGTCTATTTCAAGTTTGATAAGGTTCATAATCTTATTTGTAAGATTTTCAATAAAAAAATCATGAGTTTTATCAGAAAATATTTCAAGGAGTGCATTCTTAAGCTGTTCTTTTGATAATTTTATTATTTCTTTGTTAAAAAAAATTATACCTACTTGAGACAAATTATTTTGTGATATACCCACTTCATTAATTATTATTTTAATTATTTCATTTCTAACTATTTTTTCAATTTTTTGAGGTAGAGATATAAGTTTCATAAAATCTATATCATCAGTTCTTATAAGTTTGGAAAATTCGTCTGTAAGATTGTTGTGAAATTTGTTATCAAGCAATTTATTAAGTGATAAACTAAATACGCTATTTTCATCTAGTTTATCTTTACCAGAACGGGTATCTATAACTAAAAATTCTTGTAGGTGAGGAAAAATGCAAAGAGTAATATCAGAATTTTTATTCTCTGAATTAAACATCTATAAATTTTCTCCATTCTTAATTATCAAGGCATTATTCCCAAATATTTCTTTTCTCCAACCAAATAGAGATTTATTATCTGGGTAATCATTTAATATAATTTCCTCAATATCTTTTCTGTTTGAGATTAACCCTCTCGATACATTATACATAATTGATGTTTTATCTAAGTATGTTGATATCTTACTTAATAATTTATTTTGTGTTGAAGTAAGTTTT
The DNA here is from genome assembly GCA_002728715.1 of Dehalococcoidia bacterium. Taxonomy (GTDB): domain Bacteria; phylum Chloroflexota; class Dehalococcoidia; order Lucifugimonadales; family Lucifugimonadaceae. Next base: position 7,157 of record PBVQ01000003.1, on the reverse strand, counting down.
TTGTTTCGGATGTTATTGATTATATGATTATTTTGTAAGTATATTTCTATAAAATTGTATAAGTTTGTTTTTTCAGATAAATCAATAAATTTACTTTTTAGTTTCATAACTAAATTCTTTCTATCCTTGGACATTATGAAATCTCTTATTAGCTTGTCCTCAAAAATCCATTTTCTTGGTACGTTATTTTTCTGTGCAATTTTTTCTCTAAAATCATAAATTTTTTTATATAATACGGAATATTTATTATCTTGTTTTTCTGATTTTTCGAAAATATTATTTACACATAATTTCATCTCTTCTTTCATCCAGTCAGCTTTTTTTTCTCTTGATAATTTTTCAAATAAAGGTTTATATAATTTATACAGATACTTAACATCATTTAGAGCATAGATTACCTGTTTTTTAGAGAGGGGACGACTTGACCAATCGCTAATTCTTTCTTTTTTATCTAATTCAATATCAAGTATTTTTTCTACAAGTTTTTGATAAGAAATTTGATCATCATAACCTAAGAAACTTGCAGCAATTTGAGTGTCGAAAATATTAGATATTTTAATATTAAACAGATTATTTAGTATTTCTAAATCTTGGGTGTGAGCATGAAAAATTTTTAAGATTTTATTATCACTCAAAATAGCTTTTAGTGGTTCTAGATTAATTTCTCTATTAAGGGTATCGATAAGTATGGAGTTATTTTTAGTATGCATTTGAATTGAGCAAAGTACCGGCCAATATGTGTTATGTCTCATAAATTCTGTATCAAAAGAAATAATTTTTTCTTGAGATAAGCTTTTTATAAAATTTTTTAATTGTATAGAGTTTGAGATAATTGTACTATTATCAGAAAATTGACTTGCCAAATAATTTGCTCCAAATCCAGCCAACTAGTAAACCTATCATAATAGAAAAAGGTAGACCAATAAACAGGCTTGAAAATAATACATCTCTTGAATTGGTTAGGTTTTCATCATATTGAAATAATGCAATTACAGTGAAAACAATTCCCATTATCAATCCTAATAATGCTCCAAATAATGTGGTTTTATTAAACTTCATATATTCCTCCAATTAGGCTTTCTACTTATATTGAGTTTTTGATAGGCGAATTTGATGAAATTAAGTTTTTATTTTTTAGCTCGTCCCAAAAAGAATAAGGTATATCAAATTTAATCATTTCTATATTTTCAATAAGTTCATCTATTGATTGTACTCCTGGTATTACTGAAATTATTGCTGGGTGATGCAAAACAAATTGTAAAGCAGCTGCTTTCATAGGTACAGAATTCTCTTCGCATAAGAAATTTATTTTTTTTGCTTTTTCTATAAGTTTTTGTGGTGCTGGTTCATAATTATATGAAACAGGTCCATCTAAGTCTCGTGCTAATATTCCAGAATTATATGGTCCACCTATAACAATTTTTACATCATAATCTATGCAATCAGACAAAAAATCAAGTGAGCTTTGCTCAAGTAATGTATATCTACCAGCTAAGAGTATGATATCTAGATCAAATTTGCGGACAAATTTTCTCGGCATTTGCCACTCATTCATCCCACAACCTATAGCTTTAATTAATCCTTCATCTCTTAGTTTTATTAATGTTGGGAAAGCATAATTTATGACTTGTTCTTCACCAAAATTTCTAGTGTCTGGATCATGAACATAAACAATGTCTATAGAATCTATACATAATCTCTTGAGACTTTCTTCTATTGAAGTATATATTGCTTTTTCTGTCCAATCATCTATGCAGTAAGATGTTTTATTTTTTGAATTTTCCTTAACTAATCTACCAACTTTTGTCGAAATAAGAAACTCTTCTTTTTTAATTTTTGAAAAAACAGATTTCCCTATTCTTTTTTCTGCTTTACCTGATCCATATAATGGTGCGGTATCTACATATCTAAATCCATTATTATATGATTCATTTAGTACTTTTATAGCATTTTCTTCTGCTGATCCACCATATAAGCCATCCGCTAAAATGTCTCCAGAAAGAGGTGCTGTCCCCAATCCTAAATTAGGAATCATAAGCCCTGTTTTTCCTAATTTGGTTTTTTCAAATGGAATCATAAATTCTTTGAGTTTTTTTCGATGACTTCTATAACTCCAGCAATATCATATTCAGATTTATTATCATTCATAAGTTCTGAAAACATATCAAGTGATATTTTTGTTAAGTCTAATAATAATTTATTTTCTTTTGCGAATTCAATGATTATTTTTAGGTCTTTATCTACATTTCTAACTGGAGCAGGAGAATTAGGAAATTTTCTATCTTTGGTTATTGGAGCACTTCTTTCAACCATTGTGCTACCACCCCAACTAACACCTAACAATTCAGACGCAATATTAACATCAACTCCAACCTTATTTGCAAAAGCAAATGCTTCAGCTGCAGCTACTGTATTAACTCCAACAAGCAGTTGATTAACTAACTTCATTCCTGTTCCAGCACCAGCATTACCCATGTACCTCACGTTGGTGCCCATTTTTGAAAGATACGGATTTACAATTTCATAAGCTTTTTTATCTCCCCCAACCATTATAGTTAGCGTCCCTGAAGAAGCACCAGTAGGACCTCCTGATATTGGTGCGTCAAGAAAAATAGCATTCTTTTTACTTAACTCATCATTGCATTTTTGAGAGGTGGATACAGAAACAGTACTGTGATCAATAATAATCTGATTTTTTCTTACGTAATTAATAATCCCGTCATTACCTAAGATAACATCAATTGAGGTATCAACATTAGGTAGGCATGTCATAATAACATCAACATTATCAACTAATTCTTTTAATGAATTAGCGCCTTTTGCACCTTTTTTAATCATGGAGTCTATTTTAGATTTAGTTCGAGTAAAAACTGTAAGGTCGGTTTTTTTTGACAATAAATTATCAGCCATACCTTGGCCCATATTACCTAAGCCAACAAAGCCTATACGCATGATACCCTCTTTAAATTTAATCTAATTGTCTAAGTCTTGGGTCGAGTCGGTCTCGTAACCAATCCCCGAAGAAGTTTAGTGACATAACAACTAAAAATATACAGAATCCTGGCCAAAATGAAATCCACCAAGCTTCTTCAATAAAGTCTTTTCTATCCTTGACACTTTTTCCCCACGCTGGAATAGGATCTGGAATACCGGCACCCAAATATGATAAAGTAGCTTCAGTAAGAATCAATTGTCCTACTCTTAGAGAAGCAACAACTAAAATAGTACTCACAGTACCTGGAAGTACATGTTTCCACATCAATCTAAGATGTGTTGCACCGGCAACCTTTGCTGCCAAAACATAGTCTTGACCTCTAATAGTTAATACATCGGCTCTAACCTGCCTAACGAATGGTGTCCATGCCACAAGAGCAATAAGGAAAATAATTACCCCTTCGGCTGCACCCCCTGAGTGTAAAAACATCTGAGCTATAACCAGTGCTATAAGAATAAATGGTAATGCAAGCCATACATCTACTAACCTCATTAGGATTTCATCTGTCCAACCTCCAAAGTATCCACCTATTAGACCAAGTGCAGTACCTACAATGATTCCCGATGTAAGCGCATATAAAGTTACCTTAAGTGAAATTCTTGCACCATAAATAATACGAGATAAAACGTCTCTACCTAGGTTATCTCCACCTAAAATATATTTATTTTGCGGAAATGAAGATTTTTTTGCTCTATTATAGGCTGATACCCCACTAGTGGTTTCAAGGTCAAAGTCTTCAGGATTGGGCACAACATTATACTCCGGCATTGCTCTACCCCAAGTTGGTTCAAAGTTACGAAATTTTAGAGACTGCACAGTTGGGTCTTCGGGCGCAATAACGTCTGCAAATAAACCAGTTAGCACTAAAGTAATCATTAAGAACAATGGGATTAATGGCCATCTTCGTAGTAGATACCATAGTTGTGATAAAGGCGATCTTTTTACTGTCTGTAACCCCTTTGAACTTCCTAAACTACTTGATTCTGAACCTGTACTCATAATTTTTTATATTCCTCAATAATTATTATTTAATCGTATCTTATTCTTGGGTCAATATATGCATATAAAATATCGCACAAAAATGTACTACCAACAAACAGAATTGTAAAAAAGAAAACACAACCCTGTAAAACAGGGAAATCATTGTTATTTACTGCTGTTATAGCCATATCTCCCATACCTGGCCAAGTGAATATAGTTTCAACCAAAACAGAACCACTTAAGAAAAAGGTTAGACCAAGAGTCATTCCTGTTAAGGGTTGAATAATAGCATTCTTGAAAGCATGCTTCCATATAACCACGTTATTAGAAACTCCTTTAGCCCTAGCCAATCGTATATACTCAGAATCTAAGACTTGAAGCATGGCAGTTCTTGTTATTCTTGTATAGTACGCTAGGCCACCAGATGCCATGGTTATACTTGGTAAAATTAGATGCTTGACATCCCATAAACCGTCACCTCTTAGTCCTGCAGGTAATAATCTCAGTTGAACAGCAAAAATAAAAATTAATACTAACCCTAGCCAAAATTGAGGCACAGCTTGACCAAGAAGAGCAATAAATCTGCCGCAATAATCTAGTAATGATCCTCTCTTAACGGCTGAAAGTATACCTAATGGTATCCCAACCGCAAATGAACCTATAAATGCTACTAATCCCAAATGTATTGTAGCGGGTAAACGTTGCGTAATAGTACGTGTAACAGGTTTTCTTTCTAGTAAGGTCTCACCCATATCACCTTGGAGAGTTTTTCCTAACCATAATCCATATTGGACTACTACTGGTCTGTCTAGTGCTAGTTTTTTTCTTAGTGCTCTTTCACCTTCTTCTGAAAGACCATAACCAGAATTTGCATATAAGTCTAGAGGGTCACCAGCGGCTCTTGATATTAGAAAAACAGCAAAAGTAGCTAGTATGATACTAAAGACCGCAAATATAGCTCTTCTAAGTATAAACTTTCTCATTAAATTCTCAAAATAATATATCTATTAATTACAATATAAAAACCATACCAAAAAAGATTATCATAATCTACCTAATAAAAAACAATTATTTATACATTTTTATTCATAATTGAAAAGAGGCTCAAAATTGAGCCTCTTTTCTTATAATCGTTTCTCTAATTAGAATCTATTGTAATTCTAGGTTCCAAAGTGAGTTGATTGAAGCTGCCGCAGCTTTATCCATTTTTGCAGACTTAATCTTCTTGTTGTTGAAGTAGTAAGCATCAGGAACAGCTACAACACCTGGTTGTAGTGACTGGTCGTATACGTAAGCTAAGTACTCGTTAGCAGCATCTGTAGCAGCAGCTGAGTCTGGAGCTTTAGCCATTTTGTTGTATAGATCCAGAATTACTGGTGACTCAAATCCACATGAGAATCCACCTCGAGTTAGAGAAGTTTGTACTAGACCCTTAGGGAAATGCCATGGGTTAGACTCACGACCCTTGTCACAAGATGTGATCCATGGGTGAGTGTTTGACCTACCAACAACTGTTGGTCGGAATGTCTGGTATGAGAACTTCAAACTGAATGTAGAAATACCAATGTCAGACCAGAAACCTGCGACTGCATCAGCAACTTCACCAGTAATTGAAGCACCACCACCTAGTTCAGGACCAGCGTATACAGATGCTTCAAAAGCGTGATCGCCTAGAACACCAGATTTGTCACCAGAACCTGTTACCCAGTCAGCATCTTGTGCTTTAATCAAAGCAATAGCTGCGTCAGGGTCATATGGGTATTCGTATTTAGAATCCCAGTTAGGGTGTGATGCAGAGAAGTACTCTACGTGTACTGGAGATCCAAGACCACTTAGAAGCTGTTCGTTAACTAGGTCTCTGTCAATAGCCATAGCCATAGCTCTTCGAACTGCTTTTGCTTGGTCGGCATCTGAGACACCGTCGTCAGCATTCTTATCGTGGTTGGATGCTCTTTCACCAGTTGTACCAATCCAAGCTAAGTCGTGAACGAATGTAGCTTTAGTTGGTAGAGGCTGACCTTTGAGTTCACCTCCAGCGTATGTGTCTTCCCATAGGTTACCAGAGAAGAATACACCAAGCTGAACTGCTGCAGAAGTTGAAGTCTGAGTAAACTCATCCATGTCAAACTTAGCTGCATCTTTAGGCTCTAAGTGAGCCATGTCAACTTCACCTGTTCTTAGTAGAGCAGCACGAGTTGTTGGTTCTTTTACACCAACAATCTTAATTGTGTCTGTCTTTGCTGAGAACATGTGGTGGTTAGGTCGTGCCTTCATTGTGTAAGATTCACCACTGATCCATTCATCAACTTGGTATACACCAGAACCGATAATGTTGTCTCTTACAAAATCTTCACCCTTTTCATCATAAGCTTTCTTTGAGAAAACTGAGAAAGCCTGACCTGAAGCGTTAGCATAGTCATCTTTCCATGTTGAGTCATAGTTGGTGAATTCGAAAGTTACAGTTGAATCGTCAACTGCTGTCCACTCTCCCCATAGACCAGCAAAGTCACCAGCCTGTCCGTGAATGGACTCAGGGTTAGTAGCACTGTTTGCGTTGTTCATTGACCACGCAACATCTTCAGCGGTTACATTACCAAAATCACCGTGGTGATCTTGCCAAGAAACTCCGCTCTTTATTTTGACTGTAGCTGAAGAAAGATCATCTGCAATTTCAAATGATTCTGCAAGCCACATTACGGTACTATCGTCTTCTGCTCTTGCGAAAAGAGTTTCAGTAAGACCTACGTTTTTCAAGTTATCACCTGATTGCGCAGAGTTAAGACCGTTTTCGTCATTGATTACACCGTTTGTTGCAATTACAGCAACCCCAGCAGGTGTAGTAGGGTCAGGAGCATGAATCATTTCACCATCTTCATGGTCATGATCATCATCCTTAGCCGGCGCCTTTGTAGGCGCAGGTGCGGCAGTAGCAGCAGGAGCTGCAGCAGCTGCTGTAGGTGCAGGTGCAGATGCAGATGAAGAATCATCAGCGTCATCTGAACTACATGCTATAGCAACAAGCATTAGACCACCGACTAGAAGTCCTGTTAGGAGCTTCCAATTTTTGTCCTTAAACAATGAGTTTCCTCCTTGGACGTGTTATTTATAACCCAAATAGGGCTCTTTTTTAGGGAGACCAACTTAGGTGAGATCTCCACGTCATTATTTTTTTCCAACTATT
>PBVQ01000010.1 GCA_002728715.1 Dehalococcoidia bacterium | reverse complement strand
CAGTAGATGACGATAAAAAAGATACCATAATCGAAGCTATTATTGAATCTGCTAAATCTGGCGAAAATGGACAGATTGGGGATGGAAAAATATTTGTTTACCCGGTTTCTGAAGTTATTAGAGTTAGAACTGGTGAAACAAACGCATCTGCACTTTAGGGCTTTATTTGTATATACTAATACCACCCTCTGAGGGAAAAAACCCCTCTAGCGATAAAAATTATTTTTCCCTTGATTCTTTGTCGTATAGCTTTTTAAATAGTAAAAGATCACAAATTATTTATTACTTAAGTAATAATAATCTTTCAAAAGAACAATATATTAAAACTCTTGGAATTTCAAGTCAAAATTTTGAAAAAATAAATATAATCAATTCCAAAATAACAACATCTCAAGTTTCTTCTTCTATTTCGAGATATAATGGTGTACTTTACGATTTTCTTGATTACAACTCATTAAACGAAACTGCAAAAAGTTTATTTAATGATTCAATAATTATTTTTTCAGGTTTGTTTGGATTACTTCGCCCTCAAGATAAAATACCAGATTATAAGTTAAAAATGGGAACCAAATTAATCGATGGAATTAAGTTATCTAAATTTTGGAAAGATGAAATAACAGAAGTCCTTAGAAAAGAACTTGAAAACCAAATAGTGTTCAATTTTTTACCAACGGAATTTAGTAATGCTTTTGACTCAAAAGTAATAAAATACAAGTATGAATTAACCTTTTCGTTTAAACAAGAAAATATAAATGGAGAGCTAAAATCTATTACTCATTGGACTAAAGCACTTAGGGGATCCCTAATTAGATATTTACTTAATAAAGTAAGCGATTTTAATTCAATTGATGAAATTCTTAAAGTATCAAAATTATTCACAAATAATTCTGAATATGAATATTCAAAAAAAATATCTAAATTTAATGAAAGAAAATGTGAGATAATATTTATAAAAAAATATGGTTAATAAAATTTTTGTTTGATGATAAAAAAAAGTAAATTTTTTCTAGCAATAAGTATGGTTTATTTTTTTATGGTATCCTGCTCATCCCCAACTTCTACACCAATTGAAGATAATGACAATCTCCATGATAAATTGCAACCTCCGCACCCTACAGCTTTAGTTTTAGCTACAAGCACTCCTGTAGTGTTAAAGTTAACTAAAATTCCTACTGCTATTGCTTTGCCTTCACCCACTGTTACTCCTACCCCACCGCCTACATCTACTCCTTTTCCTACTCCAACTGCACCAGCTCCATCTCCAACTCCAACAGCTCTCCCCATACCTACATCTACCCCACTCCCTACTAGCACTCCTGTACCTACTGCAACTTCAATTCCTATTCCAACTCCCACTCCAATAGTACTTAATAATTTAGAAAGATTCGTTTTCAATTCAAATGCTGAGCATTTTGCCTTAAATCATGATATCTATACTATGTATTTGAATTCAGATAATATAACAAAACTTACGGATAATTATCAAGATGATATTAATCCTAAATGGTCTCCTGATGGCCAAAAAATAGTTTTTGAATCAAAAAGGGATTCAACATTTTGGCAATTATGGTCTATGAATTCTGATGGCACTATGCAATTACCTTTGACTGGACAAAACGAACCGACTATGAGCCATGTTGATGCTAGTTTTTCTAGTGATGGTAAATTAATAATATACACAAATTTAGATAATAATGATTTATATTCAATGGATTCAGATGGATCAAATAAAAGAAGACTGACTTATACTCCGATTAAAGAAAAATATCCAAAAATAATCAATAATGATGAATACATTCTTTATCTTGGTGACAATAGAATTTACAAAATGGCATTTAATGGCATCGACACTTTTGACATAGTTAAAGATGATAATTTTAGACAAAATTACAAGTATTTTTCAATTTCAAATGATGAAAAACATATTGCTGCTATTTCTGAGGAAGATTCTTTATGGATAATTAATATTGATGGGTCAAATCCAATACCAATATCATATTTTGAAAATCTAACGGAATTAGGAACTCTTCATTGGTCAATTGATGATAAAGAAATCTTAGTAAATATAAATGGGGCAATATGGACTGTAAATTATGAAACTAGAAAAAAAAGACAAGTAACATTTGGTGATTCTCAAAAAACATATGAAGAATCTGACCCTTTACCGATATACAATGCTCATTGGGGTCCTGTTTATGTACCACCTCCACCACCACCTTGGGTAAAATATGACTTAGAATTCAACTCATATACGGAAAGAAAAAAAAGAATTAATACTGATAAATATGATGACTTAGCTGGGAAATTTATTATACCAACCTGGCTATCTGATTCTACAACAGGATCATCAATTGATGTTGGATTCAGGGCTTTTATGCCTTTTTCTATGACTTATATAGAAGCTAAATTCCAAAGAAATCTTGATGGTTCAAAAGTGGTGGAAATTTCTAGAATTCATGAACCAACAGGTTATAACTACTGGAAATATCCGATAAATCTTAAAGCGGAAACCCCAGATGTTTACGGTATTACAGAATTTAGGCTTTCTATCGTTGGTAATCAGTTGATACTTATTGCTGATGGCGAAACTCATATTATACAAGGTACACCAATAGATTTTACGACTGAATATCTTAAGGATATAGAATATTTTACAAATAAAGATCAATTATATTTGTACGCACCTTCAAAAGATGATAAAGAAGAAAATTTAATCATAGATAAGGTAACTTTATGGAACGAAAAAGAAATTGTAATACCTTAACATTACCAATTCTATTGACATAAAAACAAAATTCAAATAATCTTATAAATGTTAACTTACAAACGAATAACATGGAGGATTACATGTTTTCAACTGATATCAACGTCGTTGATTTTTCGTTTTGGATAGTCACAGCTTCTATGGCTGCTGCAACTTTATTTTTCATTTTAGAAAGATTTGAAGTAAATCCAAAATGGAAGACTTCTCTTACAGTAGCTGCTTTAATAACTGGTATAGCTTTTTGGCATTACCTAAGAATGAGCAGTGTCTGGATAGATACGGGTACAAGCCCTACAGTTTACAGGTACATAGATTGGTTCATCACTGTTCCATTACAAATAGTTGAATTTTATCTAATACTTATCGCTGTAACTGTGGTAAAGGCAAGATTATTTTGGCAACTACTTGTTGCGTCTCTAGTTATGCTCTTAGGAGGATTTTACGGAGAGGCTAATATTGGTAGTGATTCAAAAGAAATCATTGGTTTTGTTGTAGGTATGGCTGGATGGGCATACATAATGTATCTTATCTTTTTCGGTGACGCCAAAGAAGCTAATGATTCTAGCGGTAACCCTGCTGGACAGTTAGCATTCAGAACATTGAGGTATATTGTAACCATAGGTTGGGCAATATATCCAATAGGATACTTGCTAGTTTATATCATAGGAGATTCCCCTTTTGGTGAGGGTGATTTGAACTTGATTTACAATCTAGCTGATTTGGTTAATAAAATAGCATTCGGTATAGTTATATGGTATGCTGCTACAACTGATAAAGGTACTGTAGTTTCTGCAGCTGCTTCTGTAGCTAAAAAGGCAGTTACTTCAACAAGAAAGAGATCTACTACTAGAAAATCTTCTGCAAGAAGAACTACTTCTAGAAGACGATCATAAAGATTGAACAAAAAATATAAAAGCATGTTGCAGTTTACTGTGACATGTTTTTATTTAATAATAATATGAGTTTTATAAGTATAAATAATTTATCTAAATCATACGACCAAAGAGAAATAATATCTAATTTATCTATCTCATTAGAAAAGGGAGATAAATTTTCTATTATTGGCCCGTCTGGATCTGGGAAAACAACATTATTAAAATTATTAATAGGAGTTGAAAAATTTGATTCTGGAGAAATAATTATTGATGATTATGTTTTTGATCATCATAATCACAAAAAATTTCCTAAAAATAAGATTGGTATGGTTTTTCAAGGTCATCATCTATTTCCTCATATGAGTGTGATTGAAAATGTATCACTTTCATTAAAATTAGTTAAAAAAAACAATTCTAAACTAGCTATAGAAAAAGCAATTAAAACTTTATCTAAAGTAAAAATTTCTAAAAATTTATATAATAAATTACCTAATGATTTATCTGGAGGTGAAAAACAGAGAGTTGCAATAGCAAGAATGTTGGTTTTAGAACCAGAAATTATGATATTCGATGAACCTACGGCATCTTTAGACCCAGCTTTGATTAGTGACATCTTGGAACTAATTGATTCCTTATCTAGGAGTAGTAAAACTATGATATTTGTAACTCATGAGATAAAGTTTGCTGAAAAAATTTCTACCAAAATGGGATACTTAGACAATGGTAAATTTTTGGAGGTTGATACCCCTAAAAAAATAATATATGAACCAGAATCTGAAGAACTTAAGAAATTTTTATCAAAAATCTTATAATTTCTTAAAACTTAATTGTCTCCAAGCTTCATAACATACTATTGAAACTGAGTTTGATAAATTTAAACTTCTATTGTTTGGTTGCATTGGTATCAAAACGTTATTTGGTATTATTTTCATGATAGATTTTGGTAAACCTAGATCTTCTTGTCCAAAAAGAAATGTATCATTATTTATATATATTTGATCTGTATATATATTATTAGATTTAGATGTTACAGCAAAAATTCTATCAATATTAGTATTATTTCTTTCTATATATTCTTCTATGGATTCATATTCATTAACTATGCTGAAATCCAAATAGTCTAAACCAGCCCTCCTCAAATGCTTGTTATCTAATTCAAATCCATATGGCCTTATTAAGTGTAGATTAGCTCCAATATTTACACAAAGGCGAATAATATTACCGGTGTTATGGGGTATTAAAGGTTTATAAAGCAAAATATTTAACATTAGAATTTAATTGTTTAGAATATTTAATCTACTGATGGTCTAGATAGTAAGTAAATAATTACCACCCACCCTAAAATAGGAACTAACCAAAGTAACTGCCAAAATCCTGATCTATTTGTATCATGCAGCCTTCTAGAACCAATAGCTAAATTTGGAATNAATGTAGCTAGGNTCCAAACATNTNGAATAAGAAATGTTTCAGGTGAATAGGTANAATTTAGGATCCCAAATAAATTACCAAGTAAANAAATCANGAGAAACGTAAGCCAATAATCTCTTCTAGTGGTTCTTGTTTGAAAGTCAAAGTATTTATTAAAATATTCAGAAAGTAGATTGATCATTTTACAACCTCAAAATATTTGGTTTCTTTTATGATATATATATAAAGTGTCGTTAGCAAGTATGATTATTTTTTAAATTATACTGAAAAATAATACAGCTGCAAAAAAAAGCATCACTATACCCATTATCTTATTTAATGCTTGAGTATTAAGTAGAGTGGAAATTTTTTTTTGATTTTTTCCTAATAATATTGCAACAACAAGATACCAAGATGCATCTATGAATGATCCAATGGAAGAAATTATAATAATAAAATAAAAAGGCAATTTCTCGTCAATGAAGGGTGAAAAAATAGCAATCATCCATATTAAAATTTTTGGATTAATTATAGATATAAGAAAACCCTCAATAAAGCTCAGTCTATTAAGTGTTAAAAAATTGTTTTTTTCACTTGATTTTTCGCTAGGTCTGATAATTAAGAAGTTTATAGAAAAATATATTAATAAAATAATTCCTCCGATTTGTAATACAACAACAATGTTTGGAAAAGCTTGAATAATAATTTTATATAAATTCATCACAGTAAAACAATATAGACCAAACCCAATGCCGTGACCTAATGCTGAGTAAATACCACTTCTTGTACCTTTAGTTATTGTATTTTTAGTGACAAGTAATAGGGATGGGCCAGGGCTCATTGCACCTAAAATAAATACTAATATTAAGGGTATTAATGTTTCAATTGTCATAAATTATAATTTTTTTGAATTGGTTTCATATAAAAGTTTCATATTATCATATCTAACTTGCTAAATTGTTGTTGTATTTGTAAGTTAAAAGGTTTACATTTAACGAAATTATATTGTAAATATTCAAATGCATAGAATATTTATTCTTCATTCAAGGAGGTTATGAATGAATTCAAAAAAAGTCTCTATGTTACTTATTGCAGGCTTATTTATTTTTGCAATAATTTCAGCATGTGGAGGTAGCGGAAAAACCATTAAGGTTGGTTTATTAAGCTCACAAACTGGTCCTATAGCAGTTTATGCCCCAGGATTTGAAGCAGCTGCAAATGTTGCAATTGATGAGTTAAATGCCAGTGATGATGGAAATACATATGAACTAGTTATTGCAGATTCAGGTTGTGATGGAACTCAAGCATCTACATCAGCTCAATCACTTATCGACTCAGGAGTAGTTGGTATAGCTGGAGCAGCATGTTCAGGTGCTACATTAGGTGCAATATCAGTTGCATCTGAAGCTGGTATTCCTATGGTTTCATATGCAAGTACTTCAGCTGCTATTACAAATGCATCTGATAACGGATATTTATTCCGAGTCGTACCTAGTGATGGACAACAGTCTGACGCGTTGTCACAAATCGTAAAAGATGCTGGACACACAAGTCCTGCTGTTCTATACATGACTAATGACTATGGTGCAGGTTTAGGAGAAAACTTTATAGCGTTTTATGGTGATGTATGTACGTCAGTTGGATATGACCCAGCTGAAGGTTCATACGATGCATCAAGCTTGGCACAGGCTGTAGTTGATGGAAACTGTGATTCTGCTGTACTGATGTCCTATGCTACTGATGGTGCAGCTATCGTTGAGGCACTAAAAGCTCAAGGTTTTTCAGGAGGAATTTTTGGTGGTGATGGTATCGGTGACGCTGGATTTATCGATGAATTTACAGATGTTTCAGCAGTTACTGGTGTTGTTGCTACAAAACCAAGACCCGGTCAAGATTCTTCAGCAAAATCAAGTTTTGAATCAGCTTATAAAGCTGCTGGAGGAGATCCAGGTGGTATCTATACCCACTCAACTTATGATGCTGTGACCATCATCGCTAAAGCAGCTTCTGCAGACAGTGATGATGACTTAAGAGATGATCTAAAGTCAATTGGTACAAACTATGACGGTGCTAGTGGTAATCACACTTTTGATGCTAATGGCGATGTTTTAGGTACAGGATACGAAGTATGTCATTTTGATCCAGATTTTCATTGTGAAAAGATTTGGACTCAAGAGGGCGGCCTAAAGTAAATAAATGACAAAATATATATTACGGTTCATAATAAGCTTGTGAACCGTAATATATTTTATTAAATTGACAAAAATCAATCTCGAAAACTATTCTAAAATTATAAAATTATTTATACTAAAAAATCGTATATTTATATTTCTTTTATTCTTATTTTTCGATAGTATCTATGGTCTTAGGTATAATACCGGTATTTTTTCTTTTGGAAACATTATTTCTGGAGATTTACTCTGGATTATTCAAATTTTTCAAGTTTTTTTTTCTGTATTATCC
>PBVQ01000009.1 GCA_002728715.1 Dehalococcoidia bacterium | reverse complement strand
ACAAAATAATGACAATTATAATAAGTATAAAATGCATGCTCCATCTAAACTTAGTTTTCTTGAAGATGGTAAAAAACATTTTATAGTTTTATCTGGCAGGGCAAAAGGCGAAGTCATTAATATTTCATACGAAAAAGATATACCTTTCTTTATATTAGGTGGTTTTAAGTATAGAAAATTATAAAAATAATATTAATTTTTTTCTAAATTATGTAAATTAGTTAAAACTCGTAAAAATTTTCCTATGTTTAAAATACCCGATACCGGATATATTTATAATTATAGTTAGTTTAGAGGGTATTTTATGCTTTATTTTAAATCATGTGCTAGATGTATGGATGGAACAGTAGAGTTTGTAAAAGATAATTTTGGTTCTTATCTTAGATGCATAGTTTGTGGATATACTATAAATTCTAAATCTATAAGAGATCAATTGGATAATCAAGTATCTCAACAACCTGTTAATTCAAATACATAAATATATTGAGGTGAAAATGTTTTGTTCACATATAATAAAAAATTTTATTACAATTCAAAACGGATTTGATTCTAATAAACTATATGCTAAAGAATGTACTTTTTGTTATGAAATAACAGATATATTAGAATCTTACATTCTTAACATGAAAATATTAGAAACATCTTCAAAATAAGATATAAATATTCAACTATATTTGGTATTTGTTATTTTTTTCTATTAAAAATTTGTTTATTATATTTAATTAAATATCTACAAATTTTCATTTGAATATTAAAAACTTAGTAAATAAAATTCATTCATCAAGCTTTCAAGGTTGTTTTTCTATAACTGGTGGTGGTATGAAAATTATTGATTATCTATTCCAAACTCCAGGTTCTTCAAAAACTATTTTAGAGATATTAATTCCTTACTCTAAAAATTCATTATCAGATTTCTTATCTAATAATTTGGATTCTCATGTTTCACACATCGAAGCAATTGATATGGCAGAAAAATCATATATAAGATCTAGAGCTTTGTCTAATAATTCTGACATTTTTGGATTATCTTGTACTGCTGCGATTTCTACTAATAGATTACGTAAAGGAGATGACAGAGCTTTTATTGCATGGAATAGTAAACTTTCTAATGGTTATAAATCAGTTCTCTTAGAAAAAAGTAGGAGAAAAAGGGTAGAAGAAGATATAATAATTTCCAAAATAATCCTAAATACTATTTCAAAAATAATTGGCATTAATGAATACTTAAACATAGATTTATATGAATCAGAAAAAATTGAAGAATATAATTACTGAAATAATATTTCATAAAATTCCTTTTTGCTTATTTTATGGGGCAAATAAATTTAGTTATGAAATCCCTGCAAAATCAGTAATCTTGTCAGGTTCATTTAATCCTTTTCATGTTGGGCACAAGCAAATGCTTTTAGCTGCTCAAAAAGAAACTAATTATAATGCTCTTATTGAAATATCTATAACTAATGTTGATAAAGATGAATTAATTATCTCTGATATACAAAAACAAATAGATATGGTAAATGATCATAAATTTCCATTAATAGTTTCTAATGCACCTAGATTTTTTGAGAAATCCAATCTATTTCCAGAATCTATTTTCTTAATAGGTAATGATACGTTTGAAAGATTATTTGATGTCAAATATTACAATGACCTTAAGACCAGCATAGCTCTTCCGATAAATCAAAATTTAGAAATTATAAAAGAAAATGACTGTAAATTTTTGGTGGCGGGTAGAACGAGTGAAAATAATATTTTTAATAATATGGACTCATCACTAATACCAAAAAAATTTAAGTTTATGTTTTCCTCACTAAAAGAATCTCAGTTTAGAAATGATATTTCATCAACAAAAATTAGAAATTTATCAAGGAGAAAAAATGAACATAGATAAATATAGGCACCCGGAAAATAATATTGAGAACTTTTTTTTCGAGAGATGGTCATCAAGATTATTTAATGATAAGTTAGTTGACAAAAATCAAATCTTATCATTATTTGAAGCT
The DNA here is from genome assembly GCA_002728715.1 of Dehalococcoidia bacterium. GTDB lineage: Bacteria > Chloroflexota > Dehalococcoidia > Lucifugimonadales > Lucifugimonadaceae. The sequence continues at coordinate 37,812 of PBVQ01000009.1, read as the reverse complement.
GCAAGATGGGCACCATCTTCTAGTAATTCGCAACCTTGGAAATTTGTTTATGCTACCAAGGGTGACTTTAGAGAAAAATTAAATTTGGTTTTGAATCCATTTAATAGAAAATGGGCCACTAAAGCTCCTCTGATTATATTAGTTTTTTCAAAAAATCAAAATAATGGTAAAGAAAATCGAAATTCAAAATTTGATACTGGAGCAGCTTGGATGTCTTTAGCTATACAAGCAAAAATTATGGGTTTGAATACAAGAGCTATGGGTGGAATTGATCATGAAATGGCTCACAAAGTATCAGGCCTTTCTAAAGATGAGTATTCATCTATTTGTGCCATAGCTGTAGGTTATCCACAACTAAATTTTGATAATGATTCTGAAAATACTCCTAGTTCAAGAATGAAAATAGATGAGTTCGTAATGGATAAACCGCTCAATCATTAAGTTTTTTGTTTTTCAGACTTAAATAATGCAAAACTTGAGGTATATCCATGTAAAAATGTTTGGTCTCCTATTGATCCAATTTCTCCATTTGAGAAAAAACCCGTTATAGGTATATCTCCAACAATGTTAGCAAATAAATTTGTGTCGTGATTTGGAGCGCCGTATAAATATTGACCTCTTCCTAGGCAACTAAATAATAATGCTGATTCTAGTTTATTATCTTCAAATTTATCAGCGTATTTTTCCAAGATTATTTTTAAGTCCTCATCTGCTGTTTTAGCGTCTCTAATATAAAATTGAATTATTTGTCCTTCATTAATCATTTCGCCTATTGCGATGCTTCCATCTTCCTCATCTGCTCCAAGAATATTTCTTATTAGGAATTCTTCATCATTTACAGAAGAAAATCTATCCATTATTATTCCAATTTGTAAAGATCTTCGTATAAGTCTTTTTTCACGTATGGAACTTTTTTCAAATATTTCTCCTAAAATTTCTAACGGTGTTTTATCTCCTATTTTATTAATAACATTTATATCAGCATCAGTAACAATCATAGGCTCACCTATAGGTCTGCAACCTTGTGCTACAATTGTTTCTACTGATAAATCTCCAGAAAATCCAACGCCAACTGCACCGTAAGTATAAGATTTATTATTAATAAATAGAGCATTACTCCCTGGTTGTCCTCCTCCACTAGCTAATGCTCCAATTTTTGTAGTTTCTGGAAATGCATAGTCTAAACCTGCAATTAAATTATCACTTCTTATTGTGAAAGGGTCAGGTAAAATCATCATAGCCTTACAGTTATCTGATCTTAATCCTGTAATATTGAACCATTCATTAGGATTAGCATCTTCATTTGGTAATTCATTTTGTTGAATATGAAAAGGTGTGATTTCTACATTCGGTAAATATGCTGCACATGCAGCTATTCCTGCTCTTCTTTCAACTTCATGACCATTGCCAATGACACCAGCAGCCGAACAACCAATGATACATTTGGTATTTATTTTTTCTGAAAATAAGGATGCAATTTTTTCGTAGTTTATAGAATGATGTGACGAAACAAATAAAATAACAAGATCCGCTTTTTTACCATTTAATTTTTGTTTTATATCTAATGAAATTTCTGATATAGCTTTATTATAATCTGAAATATCAGAAACTGCAGAAATCCAATTCAAATAATTCTCCTATATAAAATTTATTACAGGAAGAAATTAAATCTAAATTTTAGATAATACCTTTTCTGTTGAAGAAATGGTTTTTTCTAAATCTTCTTGAGTATGAGCTGAGGAAATATGCATTCTTCCATTTGATGATAGTCTAATTCCATTTTTAAGCATTTCATATGCAAAAAGCGAATATTTTTTTTCATCACAATTTTTAGCATGATCTCGCCAGTTATTTATTTCTTCCTTATTAGTAAAAGATATAGATAATAATGATCCAACGCCTTGAACATGCAAGTCAGAGTCTAGCGATTTTGAAAGAGATTTTAGGTTTTTCATCATAAACTCTCCTTTTTTATTGAGATTTTCATAGAAGGTGGCTTTACTGTCTTGTAAATATTTTAAGGTGGCATATGTAGCTGCTGTTGACATAATGTTAGAATTGAAACTACCACCATGATAAACATTTCCATTACCTATTTCTTCCATTATTTGCCTTTCTCCAACAATCATTGACATTGGAACCCCCCCCGCCATTGACTTTGCATATGTGGCTATATGAGGTGTGATTTTTAGCAATTCTTGTGCTCCGCCTGCTGCTACTCTAAACCCAGTAATTACTTCGTCGAAAGCTAATAACGCATCATGGTTTTCACATAAACTCTTAACTTTTTCTAAATATCCTTTTTTAGGAAGGATGCAGTTGGTATTACCCAAAATTGGTTCTGTAATAACTCCAGCAATATCATCACTGTATTTATTAAACACATTTTCAATTTTTTCTTCATCATTCCATTCACAAATTATTAAGTTTTTTGATGTGTTTAAGTCCATTCCAGTAGATTCCGGTATAGGTTCAGGGCTGTTTTCATCACCTGCTAAATCTAGAGGTGGATGTACACTATAGTTTACAGAATCCATCCATCCGTGATAATGACCTTCAAACTTTACAATTTTATTTTTCTTTGTATAACCCCTCATCACTCGAAATAATAATTGATCTATCTCGGTACCTGATATAGCAAACCTGGCTGTTGCATTTTTAATTGGAATTAATTCTAAAGCCATTTTTGCGATTTCTATTTCTTTATCAAACTGACCAGCAAGAACATACCCTCTATCCATCTCTTTTTTTACTAAATCCGATATAAAATCTGGGGAATGACCAAATAGATTAGGCCCCATTCCTTGTACATAATCTATGTATTCATTTCCATCAACATCCCACATTTTTGATCCTTTTGCATGAGAAAAAAACATTGGAATTTTAGCTGGATCATTTATTCTAATTTGACTAGAAATACCTCCTGCAATGTATTCTTTTGCTTCACTATACATTTTTTTCGATTTACTGAATTTATGAATCATAATTATCTATTATTTTCTCTATATTACTTATATTATTTATACTGAAATCTGCTTTTTCAGATTTCTTTCTAGGCTTTTGTATTTTATATCTACCGGTCAAAAATCTTATGGTTCTTATTCCTAAGTTTTTTGCAGGAACAATATCATTGTCTATTCTATCACCAATCATGATGCTTTCATATGGATTTGCATTAATATGATTACATACGTGTAAAAAGAATTTTTCGTCTGGTTTATATAGATTTACGGAATCAGATACATATTTATTGGAAAAAAAATCTAATAATCCTAATTTTCCCATTATTTTTAAACACCTAGTTGGCTGATTTGCAACAATTCCTAGGTTATATTTTTTTCTCTTGAGATTTTTCAAGATATTAAATATATTTTCTTGAGGCTCAAAAAAACCTCTTTTTTTATTACGCTCTTTTTCAGTATCATATAGCTGTTTTTCTATGATTGAAGCTAATTTATAGTTTTTATTTGTTAATTCCCAAATAATATCCTTATATAAATTTTTTGAAAATGCAATTAATAACTTATTTTGGGTTTCGATATATTTTGTTTTTGAAATATTTATGTCAAAAAACTTAAGGGAATTAATTATTTGTTCATCGATCAACTTATCCATTAATGATTCTTTATCTATAGGACCACCAATATCAAATAAAATATTTTTTATCATTATTACTTATCTTAAGAATTTTTTCGCTACTTTTGCGACGTACGTATATGTAGGATTTACAAACTGAGTTACTCTAGCTTCTAAACATTGAGATAAAAACATGAATGCTTCACCTTGAGGCATTTTATAATCTTCTTCAAGCCATAGTATCATTTCGCATAGAGCAATTCTAAAAGCATCTTCAGCTGGCTTTTCACATGCAGTTGTCATTATATAATTTTCATCTTCTATACGAGGCCATATCATACTTTCAGGTCTATCAATAGCCCTTACTCTCAGCTCTACCTCTCCACCAGTCTCAATTCCTCCACCACCGCATATTTCTCCATCACCTTGACGAGCATGCATATCTCCTATGTGTAATAATGCCCCCTGATGTTCTATAGGTAGATATACTTTTGCATTAGTGGTAATTTCTTGAATATCGAAATTACCACCCCAAATCCCAGCCCATCCATTATGTTTAGACTCAATTTTTGGAGCTAAGCCAATTACCCCAATCATAGGCTCAACAGGAAATGACAAATTTTTATCCCATAAAATCATATTGTCCTCAATCATACATACTTTAAACTGTTCACCTATGTTAGATTTTCCTAAATAACCCGGTAGGGCACCTGTTGAACCTCTATATCTAGTCCAACCTACTGGGTTAACTTTTATTTTTCCTATTTCAACTTCAAGAACTTGCCCTATATTTGCACCATTAATGTAGATACATCCTGAAGATGGATTTCCATAATCTTTAGGCTGATCGTCAGATCTGTACTGATTATATAATGATCTAATATTCTTTGGTACAAGCTTTGAATCTGGCCCTCTATTCATTTGTGTTGTTACTTTAAACCATTCGTTCTGATTAATATGAGCAGTTATTGTATTTTGAGAAGAATGAGTATAGTAAAGTATTTTTGAGTCTAAATGTTTCATTTGATAATTATAATAGATTATCATAGAGAATATGAAAAATAGATTAGAGAATTTAAAGGGAAATTTTAATAATTTTGCCAAGGAAGTGTTTTTTGTTGATACTACAGATTCGACTATGACACTTGCTTGGGATTGTATAGATAAAGAAAAATCAGGTGGGGCTTTAATTTTTACAGACTATCAAACTCAAGGAAAAGGGAGATATAATCGTAAATGGATTTCTCAACCGAAAAAAGATTTATTGTTGTCATTAACAGTTAAGTGTCCAACAAATATATTAAACCAGCTGCTGATGATAGCTTCTTTATCCGTTTACGATCTACTAATTTCTTTGGACTTAAAACCTCAAATTAAATGGCCTAATGACGTTTTAGTTAATGGGAAAAAAATTGCAGGAACAATAGCAGAATCTCGAATTATTTCTCAAAAATTTTCATATGCTGTTATAGGTATAGGTGTTAATGTAAATTTATTAGTTGATGAATCATCTCCAATAATTAACACATATACAAGTATATATAAAGAAAAAAAAGTAGAATATGATAGGTATGAGCTTCTAAAACTATTATTATTGAACTTAGATTTATATTATTCGCATATCTTATCTGGTAAAAATATTATTCCTAAATGGAAAGATAAGATTATGAACATAGGCAAAAATATAAAAATTAGTTTTCAAAATAATGAGACAACTAATTATATTAGTGGTAAAGCAATTGATATAGATGATGAAGGCATGATTGTAATTTTAGATGAGAATATGAAGCAATGGCATCTATCATCAGGTGAAGTAACAGTTATTAGTACCTAAGGGCGTTAGATAGCGTCAAAAGCACTATAACAACAACCATTGCAGAAATATCAATCATTCCAATTGGAGGGATATACTTAGAGGCTGGCTTCATTATGGGATCTGTAATTTTGTATAGTGTTTGGACTATTTCATGATTTCTAAATTGTGGAAACCAAGTTGAAAAAGCTCTTATGATAATCAAATACGCATAAATTCTTAATAAAATGCTAAGCAAGTCTGAAATTATAATCATGTTTTCTCCTCGTTTGAGAGTTCTTTTGCTCTCTCATATGCTTTCTTAACGCCCTTAACAATACTTTTATGAAAATTATTCATTATCATTGAATTAATTCCAGCTTCTGTTGTTCCACCTGGTGATGTAACTAATTTTCTAAGTTCTTCTGGACTTTTATCGGAGTTGCTTAAGAGTTCTACGCTCCCAGAAATTGTTTTTATAACTAACTGTTTTATTTTGTCATTGGGTAGCCCTATTTCTTTGCCTACTTTTTGTAGAAACTCGATAAATAAAAAAACGTATGCTGGACCACTTCCACTTATAGCTGTTGCCATATCAATATATTTTTCTTCATTAAACTCTATTTCATCTCCAAGTACGCCTAAGATTTCTTTAACTGCTAATTTTGATTCCTTGCTGACCTGCAAGGTTGAATTCCATGCTGAAATTCCTTTTCCTATTTGTGCTGGAGTATTGGGCATTATTCTAATAATTTTCATAGTGGATAATGCTTTTGAAATAGTATTAATATTTATGCCTGCCATTATGGAAACAATTGTTTGATCATTTGTAATTTCCCCAGATATCTGATTAGCAACTATTTTAAAATGTTGTGGCTTTATACATAATATTATTAAATCTGCATTTTTTATTGCCAATGAATTATCATCTGTTACAAATAGCTCAAATTTTTTTTTGATTTCATTTCGAACTGTTAGTATAGGGTCAGAAACCTTAATTTCAAATTTTTTAGATGAACTAATTAATGAGGAAATTATAGCTTGTGCCATTGTTCCTCCACCAATAAATACAACTTTCATATTTTTTCCTAAATTAGCAAGTTAATTTTTATTATATAGGCAAAATTAAATTTTTTTATTATTTATAATAAAACAAGCTTGCTTAATAGCTTCTTTCATACTAGTTGAATCTGCAATATTTTTACTTGCTATGTCAAAAGCTGTTCCGTGGTCAACAGATGTTCTTATGAATGGTATTCCAAGATTTATGCTGATTGATTCTTCAAGGCCATGAACCTTTATTGCTATATGACCTTGATCATGGTACATAACTATCACAACATCATAATTACCATTGATGGCTTGATTAAATATTGAATCTGCAGGGTGAGGACCTGATACAGTTATACCTTTTTCTTGCATAAATTTCACAGCAGGTGCTATTTCTTTAGATTCTGTATCTCCAATTAAACCATTATCTGATGCATGTGGATTTAAGGCAGCTACAGCTATTTTTGGTTTATCATATCCCCAACTTCTGAAACTTTCATTTGTTAGTTTAATGGCTCTTATAATGTTTTTTTTTGTTACATACTTACACGCATCAATGAGTGGTTTATGGGTGGATAAATGCATGCATCTTAAATTACCTGTTACAAGCATAGTGGCAACATATTGAGACTTTGTCATTCTTTTGAAAACTTCTTGATGTCCTGTATCTTTTATACCTGCCATAGACCATGCTTCTTTGTTTATTGGAGCTGTAACCATTGCTGAGACTTTTTTTTCAATACATAGTTTAGCTGCAAACTCTACCCATTTATGACTTTCTTTTCCAGATCTTATATCCAGTTTCCCGATAGGAAAATCATAAGTTTCTAGTCCAGGATTAATTATAAAAACTTCGTACGGATTATGACTGTTGACTTGATTAATATTATTAATTTCTTTTAATAATATTTTAGATTTATTAATTTTTATCTGCTTAGCAATGGCTTTTTTTGAACCAATAATAATGGGTATGAAGTTACCCAAATCTTCACTTGAGAGTGCTTTTACTATTGTTTCAGGACCAATCCCTGAAGGATCTCCCATAGTAATAGCAATTTTTTTGTTATCTTTCATACTTATTTTACTAGCATTTGCTATATCCAAAAGAATAACACTTTAAGCAGCCTTCTTCATGCGCAAGGATAGCTGGACATTCTGGACATGTTTCACCAAGTAAAGAGTTTGCAGGCACTTTTTGTTTAGACTTTTCTAAAATTTCTATTTCCTGAGCGACAGGCATACCTAATTCTTTAGGAGAAGGTGGCGTAAACATATTTGCTTGGCTTGTTTCTTTATCTTGAAGATTATCTACTGAAGGAGAATTACTAGTTATTTTTTCTAGGACAGAGGCTATAGCATCTGGTACAGATCTAATCATCTCACCTGCATCCCAAGTTGGTACATCTGTTATACCTCTTAGTTGTTCAGTAACATTTACCGGATCGATGCCTGATCTTAATGCTAAAGATGCCATTCTTGATACTGCTTCTGCCATTGCAGCGTCATTTCCTCCAGCTTTCCCATGAGTGGCAAAGATTTCAAATGGTTTATCATTCTCAGCCATATTTACCGTAACAAATAGATTGCCTCTTCCTGTACGAACTCTTCTTGTAATACCATTTAGAATTGCTGGTCTATCTGCTTCTGCTATATATTGATTTAAATCTTTTGTTTCGTGTTCTTTAGATTCATTTGTAGTATCATTTGTTCCAGTTGTAAGGACTTCTTTTTCTCTTGAACCAGCTCTGTAAACTGTTATTCCTTTACATTTAGTTTCCCAAGCAAGTAGATATGCATCTTCCACATCTTCTACTGTTGCTTCGTTAGGAAAATTTATAGTTTTTGATATTCCAGCATCAGTGCTTTCTTGAAAAGCGGCCTGCATAAGAACGTGATCTCTTGGAGATATATCGGATGCAACATGGAATAGCTCTTTAATATTTTCAGGAACTTCTTCTCTATCTTGCAATGATCCACCATTTGATAGATGCTCAAGCAAATTATCACTATAAAATCCTTCTTTTTTTGCTATTTTTTCAAAATTTTTGTCAACGTAATAAAGAGTCTCACCTTCAAGTATATTATGTTTTCTGTACGCTAAGGAGAAGATAGGCTCAATACCACTTGATGCTCCAGCAATCATAGATATAGTTCCTGTTGGAGCTACAGTTAGTCTGCATGCATTTCTGTACTTAGGTCCACCTGATTTTGCTTGTTTTGAGTCATACCATGCGGGAAATGGTCCTCTTTCTTCTCCAAGGTTTATTGATTCTTCATCGGCATTTTCTTGAATGAATTTCATTAGTTTACGACCTAATTCTACCGCCTCATCTGAATCATATGGAATCCCAAGTTTGACAAGCATATCAGCAAATCCCATTACACCTAAGCCTAATTTTCTAGTTGAATGTGTCATTTCTCTGATTGCATCAACAGCATATTTATTAGCATCTATCACATTATCAAGCATTCTTATAGAAACTTTGACAGCTCTTCCTAAGTCGTCCCAGTCTATTAAATTAATTCCATCACTACTTTCGTTGACAAATTTAGCCACGTCAATTGAACCCAAGTTACATGATTCATTAGGAAGCAAAGGTTGCTCTCCACACGGATTAGTCGCTGTTATTTTTCCTATATGAAGGACAGGGCTATTTCTATTTACTTCATCTAAAAATATCATTCCTGGCTCACCATTTCTCCAGGCACCATTAATTATTTTATTAAAAACCATTCTGGCATCTATTCTGTCTACTTCGACATAATCACTGTTTGGATCGGCAGGATTTTCTAATTTTTTCAGTGGGTATGTAGTAGCATCCTTAACAGCTTGCATAAATTCATCAGATGCACCAACTGATATATTAAAATTGTGTATCTCTCCTTCAATTTTTTTGCAATCAATAAATTCAAGAATATCCGGGTGGTGTACATCCATCACAGCCATATTAGCTCCATCTCTTTTCCCGCCTTGTGTTACCAGGGTAGATACAGATGATAAATGTCTTAGTACAGATATTGGTCCACAAGCTTTACCATGAGTAGTTGCTATTGGGGTGCCTTTTGGTCTTAATTCAGATAAAGCAAAGCCAGTTCCTCCTCCAAATTTTTGAACCATTGCAGCATCATGTGCTGCTCCCATTATCCCTTGCATGCTATCTTTTAGTGGAAGAACAAAACAAGCAGATAGTGTACCTGCTCCTGTTCCTGCATTCATTAGTGTAGGTGAGTTAGGTAGATATTTTAAACTCGCCATTAATTCATAAAAATCATTTTCAATTTGTCGAATTTCATCGTCGGACTTTTCATAATTTTTTTCTGGTTGAACAAGAGCTTTTGCTACCCTCTTAAACATTTCGTTAGGAGTCTCAACTATATCCCCTGTTGAGTTTTTTTGTAAGTATCTTTTTTCTAGAACAACATTCGCATTTTCAGAGATTTCGGCTGGTTGAAATTCATAGTTAGTTTCTGAGTCAGTATTTTTCATTTTTTTTATTCTCCTTGATTAGCTATTTTATTTTTTTAGTAACTCGACTTCTTTTGTAAAAGAGTCAATGTTTTTAAAATCCCTGTAAACTGAAGCAAACCTAATATATGCAACATGATCAAGTTTCTTTAGATACTTAATGCACATTTGACCAATTTTTCCAGCTTGTATTTCGTTATGGTAATTTTTATTAATCGAAACTTCAATTTTTTCCACTATGTTTGAAACTTCAATATTTTTTATAGGTCTTTTTACACAAGCCATTTTTAGGGAATTTTCAAGTTTTTCAGTAGAAAAAATCTCCTTTTTGCCATTTCGCTTTACTACCATTACTGGAACAAAGCTAACTTTTTCATATGTTGTAAATCTTTTTTGGCAATTATCGCAAATTCTTCTTCTTCTTATACCAACGGTAGATTCTCTAGAGTCTAAAACTCTAGAACCAACTGTATGACAATACGGGCACTCCATAAACAATTTTCCTTGTAAAAAAAAGTAAGCAGGTACGCAGAAAAAACTGGTTGTAACAGTTATTTGTATAACATGATACGCCTTGTCTACTGCGGACACAGCAAAGACTACATATAGTAGTTAATCTAAAGACTACCACTAATTATTGTGTTATTGCAAGGTATATTAAAACTAAATTTTTCTTTTTTTTTGTATNTTTATGTTTGTTTAGAGGTAATATATAAGTATAAATTAATAAANTAAAAAANTTTAAAAAAAAAAGATTTTGGTTNATATTTTTTTCTGGGATATATTTTTCTATAGATTAGATTTCCCAAAACTAATATGTTTCAGCAATTTTTTCTTGTTTTCTCATAAATGGAGGTAACTCTATCTCACTTAAAGATAATGTTCTTTTTTCATATTTTTTTTGATAGTCAATATTGTAAAAAGAGTTATTTTCTATATAATCTTTTTTTGTTGAAGCAAGTACTATAAGTTCAATTTCATTATGTAATAATTTTTTTCTCTTTATTCCAAAAAATATATTACATTCATTATTTGCAAAAGATTTGATTTTGTCCGTTAATTCCTTAACTTCTGACATTTTGATTTCCTCGCCTGAGATTATTTGCACTATCATGCTTGTAGCATTATAGAACCCTTCCTGATAAAACTGTAAATCGAGAAGTTTATTAATAACTTCTGTAGATTTATTTTTTCCACTACTTCTGCTGTGACCAAACCATGAAGTATTCGAGTCTTTTATTACTGACATCAAGTCTGCGAAATCTATGTTTATATCTCCTGTTTCATAGATAATACGGTTTATTGAAACTATCGAATTTACAAAGTTATTAATCAAAAGGTCTCTATTTTCTGAAAGTCTAAGAGCACCAAATTCATGAGTTGAATGAGATATGTCGCTCACAAGCATAGTTGTTGTGGCTTTTAGATTGATTTTTTTTATTAAGTCATAAGATAAAAAATTACTCTTCGAGAATAATAATATTACTTCACTTTTTTTATTTATTGTATTTAATATTTTGATAACGAAATTGTAGTCATCTTCATTTTGTATATCGCATATAACTATATATAAGTCTAAACAATCGAAAATATAATTTATTTGATTCAAGTCTTTTGTATTTGTAATAATCTTTGTAATTTTAGGTAGATTTTTATCCATAGGTAGACTTGAGTGATTTTTTTGATCATGTATGTGGTAAATATCTAAATTATATAGAACATCAACTGGTAAGGACTCAATAACCTTTATTCCTAAATTGTTAATAGCAATAATTCTACTTTTCATGTTCTTTTATAATTTAGGATTTAATTTTTTTCATGAATTTTGAAAATGCTGAAGAATTTTCTCTTTCCTGTTGATTGATATTTTCATTGAAGAGATTTGCATGACTCGAAACCTCTTTATTTTCAACTCCCCACAGCATTATGCCTGCAACTGTAGATATGGTAGGATCTTTCTGAGTATTTGTTATTCCTGATAAACCTCTAGGCTCAGCTAATCTAACATTATTCTGTAATATATATTTCGCAATATTCATAAATCCGTTTAATTTTGACCCTCCACCGGTAAAAATAAATTTACCAATGTTTGCATCTACTAAGTGAGACTCATCAAGTGATATGGATATCATTCTGATTAGTTCTGCTGCCCTTTCTTTTAAGATTTGACCTAATTCTCTCCTTGTTATTTGAATTTCCTCATCCATTTTTCTGGGCTTGATTTTTATTTCATCAGTAGCATTATTTTGATCTGGCCCAATATTTCCATAATTTATCTTGAGGTTTTCTGATGTGTTAAAATCTAAATCGAGAGCTATGCTTATGTCACTTGTGAATAGATTTCCTCCTATTGGTAATACTTTACTATGGATAATGTTGCCATTATCAAACACAGCTATATCTGTTGTTCCTCCACCAATATCTACTACTACACAACCTTCATCTTTTTCAGTAGGGGATAAAACAGCTTCAGCACTAGCTAATGGTTCTGCTACTATTCCTGCAACTTTTACTTTTGATTTTTTGAGACAGTTTTGAATATTGCTTATACTATTCAATGAACCGCTTATGATATGAGTTTCAACATGAAGTTCAGCTGTGTGCATTCCAAGGGGATTTACAATTCCATGTAACCCATCTAAAGTATAACTTCTAGGAATAGCGTGAAGCAATTTTCGATCATTATTTAGATCGATTTTACTCGCAATTTTAAGTGCCTCATCAATATCATCTTGAGTAATAGAGGTCATACCTGAAGGTCTTGAAATATTCGTCCAATGATTTTTTGATTCTAAATGTGCTCCTGATACACCAATAAATGCTTTATTTATGTTTATTCCTACTTCTTTTGATATATTTTCAAATGATTTAGTTAAGCACTCTGAAACTAGCTGTTCGTCAACAACTAAACCTTTGTTCATGCCATCACAATCCATAGTAGTAATATTGATTACTTCGTATGTGTTTTTATCTTTAATTCTTGCAATCATAGTACAAATTTTTGTTGTGCCTATATCTATTGCAACTCTAATGTCGTCTGATTTCATATTTTTATCTCCATTTATATTCTTTCTGCTATTCTCAATTTTGCACTTCGTGATCTAGAATTATTATTAATCTCGTTTTTCGAGGGAACTATTGGTTTTTTAGTTATTATTTTTATCGTTTTTTCATGTTTACATGTACACAAGGGTGATCGAGGAGGGCAAATACACTCAGAAGACTGTTTTTTAAAAAAGTTTTTGACTATTCTGTCCTCTAATGAATGATAAGAAATCACCGCAATTCTTCCTCCCTGACCAATAACAGTTAGTGATTCATTTAATGCTGTTTCAAGTGCTGTCAGCTCATCATTAACTGCTATTCTTATGGCTTGAAATGTTTTTTTTGCAGGATTGATTTTTTGATTTTTTCTTTTTGGAATTATTTCACAAATTAAATCTGCAAGCTCTAGAGATGATTTTATAGGCCTATTTCTTACTATTGTTTTTGCAATTTTCCTTGAATTTTTTTCTTCTCCGAAGTAAAAAATCAAATTAGCTAACTCGTTTTCATCATAATTATTTATTATCTGAGATGCAGATAAATTTTGATTGTAGCTAAATCTCATATCTAATGGGTCAGCCCTCCTAAAACTAAAACCCCTTGACTCTGCATCTAATTGTAATGATGAAACACCTAAATCAAATAATATTCCGTGAACTGGTAAAAAATTATACTTCATAGCAATCGATCTAATATTTTTGAAATTATCGTTTATAGCCAGAAATTTTTCAGAAGAGTAATTCACTCTCCTCTGTGCTACAGAAATCGCTTCATGATCAGCATCAATTCCTAAAACTTGCCCTCCTGGATCTGATTCATGAAGTATATTCGTTGAATGACCACCTTCACCCAACGTTGCGTCTATATACCTTCCTCCAGGAGTAACACTTAATCCCTCAATAACTTCATCTATTAGCACGGGAGTATGATATAAATTAAGTTATTTTAATATCAAGTCATTTATTACCTTGGTTTAATTTAAATTTAAAATTAACCATATATTTATTACTGTTTACTATTGAATTATGACATAATAAAAAAATTAACTTCAATATAATATATTTACACGTTTAAGGGTAATTTGTGATTTAATATTAACTGATTACGAGTTAGATGAGGAAGAATTACAAAAAATTATGACGCATGAAAAAATTTTATATTATTCTATCGTAACCAGTAGCGATAGATGTTTTGCTGGAGATATGCATGATAAAAGTGGTGAACTTATTGAAAAGATTATGAATGACTCAAAATTTAAGCTTCATTCCAAAGTTATTTTACCGGATGAATTTAGTATATTGGAGACCCAATTAATTGAGTTTTTTGAAGATGAAAAAATAAACCTTATTCTCACAACTGGAGGAACTGGTCTTGCCAAAAGAGATGTGATACCTAATGTAACAGAAAAATTGATTGAAATAGATGTCCCAGGAATTCCAGAGGTGATGAGAGTTAATAATTACAATTTAAATAAAATGTCAATTTTGTCTAGAGCTAAATGTGGAATTAGAAATAAGACTCTTATATTAAATTTACCAGGTAGCCCAGCATCGATTGATGAAAATTTAGGCAATCTTATAAGTACTATTGAACACGCTGTTGAAATAATTATTGGTTCGCATGTAGGTAATCACCCTAAATGATTTTATCAGTAATTACCCTTTTCCCTAAAATGTTTGATAGTGTTTTTAATCATAGTATTATTTCGAGAGCTGTGAAATCAAAAAAAGTGAATATAAATATATATGATTTGGCAGATTTTGCGCAAAGTACAAATTCATCGAGGAAAATTTTGGATTCTTCTCCATATGGGGGAGGCCCTGGAATGGTTCTAAGACCGGAGCCTTTGTATAATGCGGTTAAGAAAATTAAGGAAAATAATCTACCGAATGAATCTAAGGTGATTTTACTATCCCCTCAAGGTAAAACCTATAACTTTACCAAAGCCAAAAATCTTTCAAATGAAAAATCAGTCATTTTAGTTTGTGGTCATTATGAAGGACTTGATCAAAGATTTATAGATCTATGCGTAGATGAAGAATTATCAATAGGTGATTATATACTCACTGGTGGGGAGATCCCTGCGATGGTAGTCATCGATTCTGTTACTAGGCTATTATTAGGTGTTTTAGGAAATGATAATTCAAACAAAAACGATTCATTTTCAGAGGGTAATTTTTACTTAAAAGGTCCTGTATACACAAGGCCAAGAGAATTTCTAGGTCACGCTGTGCCAAAAGTACTGTTAAACGGTAATCATAAAGAAATAAATAAATGGAGAACTGAAGAATCTCAAAAAAAAACCAAAGATAATCGTCCGGATTTGTTAAATTAAAAATAATATGCCTAATTTTATTTGTTTTTTAGGCTTAAATAGAATAACTTATATGTATAATAGAGTTCTGTGGTGAAACGAGTTACATGTGAGAAGTCTCTTTATGAGTAAAAAATTAGATACAAGTTTATACATAAAACAAATTAATAATTTAGATGAATTTCAGCCTGGTGATACAGTAAGTGTGAATCTTAGAATTATTGAGGGTGATAAGGAAAGAGTTCAAACTTTTGATGGTAATGTTATATCTGGTAGATTCATCACATCCAAAACTCCTGCATTGGGTGATACATTTACAGTACGCAGAATTTCATATGGAGTTGGAGTAGAGCGTGTTCTGCCTTTTCATTCTCCTAATATTGAATCATTAAGAGTAACGCGAAAAGGTAAAGTAAGAAAATCGAAATTGTACTACCTAAGGGGCTTAACTGGTAAAAAAGCAAGAATAAAAGAAAAAAGATCTTAGTTAGAAGCTAATAATATTCTTAAAGCCCTCTCAAGATAGGAGAGGGTTTTTGTGTTAAAATCAACATATTAAGGAAATTTAATGAAATATGCTGAAATAGCCGTTGATTTTCATGACAACAGTCAGAGAGCCTATACTTACAAGATTCCTAATGATTTATTAATAGAAATCGGAGATTTAGTATGGGTCCCTTTTGGTAGCAGAACTTTGTGTGGTGTTGTATTAAATTTAACAAACAAACATAATATTGATGAAGAAATTATAAAAAATATAATTAGTAAAATTAATGACGGGCCATATTTTGATGAATCAAAGTTAAAATTGATAAAATATATTTCTGATTACTATCGAACTTCTTTTTTTTCTACTGCTAGCTTATTTCTCCCCCCAAATGCTTTCTCTAAAATAATTACGATTATTAAGTGCATAAACGATGAAAAAATTAAAAATTATAATTTATCCAACATTGAGCAAAAATTATTAAACATTGTCAAAAAAAATAAAAATATAACTAAGAAACAATTAGTTAAAAAAGTTGGTCTTGCTGGGAAAACATTAGTTGATAAAATGATTAGAAAAGATTTATTAATATGTGAAAATATATGGGATAAACCAAAAATTGGTCCGGTATATCATAATAGAATTATTTTAGGAATTTCAAAAAATAAAGCCACGGAAATAGCAGAAAAATTAGATCAAAAAAAAAGTAAACACAAAAAACTTATCAACTGGTTCTTAGATGAAAATTACTCTGATACAAAAACATTCTTAATAAAAGAATTTGGTTATTCAGCTACTCAATGGTCCTTTCAACAAGGAATAATAATCAGGAGAAAAATAAAAAGAATTAGGGATCCATTAAGTAAATTTTTTTTTCAGCAAGAATTTGCCCATACACCAAATAAAGAACAATCATACTCTATTGATAGAATAACACAGTCAATAAAAACAAAAATAACATCAAAATCATCACATAAGTTTCTGCTACATGGTATAACTGGATCAGGTAAAACAGAAGTTTACTTACAAGCAATAGAAGAGTGCTTAAATTTAAAAAAAAATGTAATATTTCTAGTCCCTGAAATTTCATTGACACCGCAAACTTTGAATAGAATTGCTTCTAGGTTTCCTGGTAAAGTTGCTCTTCTGCATTCAGGTCTCACATCTGGAGAAAGGTATGATCAATGGTGGAGAATCAAAAATAATGAATACAAAATTATTTTAGGTTCGAGAAGTGCCATATTTGCTCCATTATCAAATTTAGGTTTAATAATTATTGATGAAGAGCATGAATGGAGCTATAAACAGTCAGATAAATCTCCACGCTATGATGCAAGGAAAGTTGCTGATTTGATTTCAGAAATGTATAAAGCTACTTTATTATTAGGTAGTGCAACTCCTGATATTGTTTCATATAAAAAATCTATGGGATCACAATTAGAATTATTAAAGCTTACTTCTAGATTTTCAAAAACAAAGAAAGATAGTCTTCCTACTGTTCAGATTATTGATATGCGTAAAGAAAGAAGGAAAGGTAATTTTGAAATGTTTAGTGATGCTATGTTAAAAGATATAAGTAAATCAATAACTTTTGATGAAAAAGTTATACTTTTCTTAAATCGAAGAGGTTCATCATCATATGTACAGTGTCTAAATTGTGGAGAAATTCAAAAATGTAATAGTTGCGATATACCGATGACTTACCACCAAAATTTAACCGGGTATAAGCCCAAGTTAGTCTGTCATTATTGTAACAAAAAAAGGCAGCCTAACAGACCATGCAAAAATTGTAATTCCATTCAAGTTAGGAGATCAAATCCTGGGACTGAATTAGTAGAAAAAAATATAAAAAAATTCTTTCCAAAAATAGATGTTATTAGATGGGATTCAGATACAGCAAAAAAAAGAAAAAATCACGACGATATTCTAAGAACTTTTTCAGAATCAGGGTCTAAAATATTAGTAGGCACTCAAATGATTGCAAAAGGTTTAGATATATCCTCAGTGTCATTTGTAGGGGTTATTTCGGCAGATACTGGACTCTCTTTACCAGATTTTAGAGCTAACGAAAGAGTTTTTCAAATCCTTACTCAAGTTATAGGAAGAGCTGGAAGAGGACAAAAAAGAGGTAAAGCAATTATACAAACTTTTAATCCTGAAAATATAGCCATCCAACAAGCCGCAAACCAGGACTATTTGGGTTTTTATAATTCAGAAATTAATGTTAGATCTACATATACAAATCCTCCATTCACTAAGCTTATAAAATTAGTTTACTCTGCTAGAGATGAAAAAAAAGGTTTATCAGAAGTAAATAATACTATGAGAATTTTAAAAAATGCAATGGAATTATATGGTGAAACTTCAAATGTTGTTTTGGGTCCTTCTCCAGCTTACCCTTATAAAATAAGAAATTATTACAGATGGCAAATAATTATAAAAGGTATTTCCCCTCAAAGAATAGTTGATATAGTTAAACCAAAAAATGATTGGTATATAGATGTAGATCCAATAATGATATCTTAAAAATTAAGAGAGGAAATATTGAGCATAAAAAGAATTAGGGTTTACCCTGACCCTATATTAAGAAAAAAATGTAGAAAAGTAAAAAATATTGATGACAAAATTATTAGAATAGCCAAGGATCTTAAAGAAACCATGTTAGCTGCTGGAGGCGTTGGATTAGCGGCTAACCAAATAGGCGAACTTTCAAGAATTATAACTCTGCATATACCAGAAGAAAAAAAACCTTTGGTACTGATAAATCCTGAAATTATCAGTAAAAATGGGACAAGAGATGTGTTAGAAGGATGCTTATCTTTTCCTGGGTATCAAGGTTTGGTAAAAAGATCCGTATCGGTTTCTGCGAGATGGTTAGATCTAAATAAGTCACTTTACAAGGTTACTAAAGAAGAATTATTTGCTCAGGCACTTGAACATGAAATTGATCATCTTAATGGGATTCTTTATACTGACCATTTGCTAGAACATGAGAAACTAAAACAAGCTGGCTTGCAAGATGGCTTGAATGAAGATCAACCTCATTCGCATGACGTTGACATGAAAATAATCGCTCACAAAGAACAAGGTGAACCGATTGAAATATTAGAATCCAGATTGAATTTTTCAAAACTATATTCTGATTCATCAATATCTCAAATGCAATATGATCTTTTTAATGAGGGATATTTAGAAAATTAGAATTTTTATGACAAAAAAATTATAAAAAATATGTTAATTTCAAGATGAATAATTTTATTTCGAATGTTATACTCAATTGGTGCGATTATTTAATGTGTGAATAATTTTCATTCGAAAAATAATATTTATATTTACTAATAATGAAAGATGCTTTTTTTTGTTTAGATACAAATCATTAATATTTATACTTATTTTAGTTGTTTTTTCTATTTCAATACTTTCACTAAAACAATTTAGCATATTTGGTGTGCAAATTGGCTCTGATTCTAGATCATCATTATTAGGGCTAACTCTTGGCCTAGATCTTGAGGGTGGAACACACCTTGTTTATGAGGTTATACCAGAAGACGGTAGAGAGCCAACACAAGACGATATGGAAGGCGTCAGAAGAATTATAAATCAACGTGTTAACGAGTTTGGAGTTAGTGAGGCAAAGGTACAACTTTTAGGTGGAACAGATGGTACTGTTTCAGATAGAGTACTTGTCCAGATTCCAGGTCAATCTGGCGCAAATATAACTTTGAAATTTAAATCTAATACTCAAACAATGGATGATGTTGAATCTTTTTTTATTGATAATTTTGGCCGTAATGATATAACCATATCAGAAAATGATGATGGGTCTTTTAGGCTGGGATTCGATAGTGTTAGTTCTGCAACTTTTGATGATGGTGGAAATATCCTTACCAAATCTGAAGTAGATATATGGAGTGATAAAATTATTGAAGTTTTTCCAGTAAATATACAATTAGGATATAAAGTATCATTATCAGAGGAGTCAGACCAAGCAGTTATACCTAAATTAGAAGATGTTTCTAAAATACTTCAAGATATAGGTAAAAATGATGCTCAAATTTCTCAGATAAATGAAAATGATCCATATTTTACTATTAGTTTTTCTGGTCTTGATATAAAAACAACAGATTCTAGTGGAAATCCAATTCAAAATGAACCTCAGATAATTTTTGCTAATCTTAGTGAATTAGGTGAAATTGAATTTTTCGATATTCAAGGCTATTTAGAGCAGTGGACTGTGGGCGGAGGTGTTCAAGAAGCTAAAAATCTAATTGGAAAAACAGCTCAATTGGAATTTAGATACAGAGAATGTGGAGACCTAACCTCTTCTGATCCTAGCATTATGTGGCCACCAGATGGATTATCTGAGGAGCAGTGGATAAATGAAAGATGTGTGAATCCAAAATACTTTGTCGAATCTGATACAGAAATTATGGCATCAGACTTAGAAAATGCTTTTCCTGATGTATCTACACAAAGTGGTATTAGTAGACCTATAGTATCACTTGTATTTAATGATGATGGTGCTGATGCTTTTTATCAAGCTACGGACCGTATTTCAAGGCATGATGATAGGTTAGCTATATATCTTGATGATGAAGAATTAGTTGCTCCTAGTGCTACTACTGGTATATCAGGAGGAAGAGCTATAATAGAAGGAGCTAGTTTTACCAATGAAAGAGTAAGAACTATAGCTATTCAGCTTAGATCAGGTGCTTTGCCTGTTGGCTTAGAGCTAATACAAGAGAGAAATGTAGATGCTTCATTAGGAAAAGATTCCTTAGAAAAGAGTCTACTAGCTGGAATAATAGGCTTAGTTTTGTTGATGATATTCCTGATAATTTATTTTAAAATTCCTGGAGTTGTAGCATCCCTAACACTGATTATATACACTATACTTCTACTAGCAACATTTAAGTTGTTGTCAGTAACTCTAACTTTATCTGGTGCGGCAGCTGTCATTTTATCACTAGGATTTGCAGTGGATGCAAACGTATTGATTGCTGAAAGGACAAAGGAAGAAATTAGGTCTGGAAAAAATATACTTCCAGCAATTACTTCTGGATTTGACAGAGCTTGGCCGTCAATCCGTGATGGAAACTTTTCTACGATTATTGTAGCTATAGTACTTTACTGGTTTGGAGATAGATTTAGTACAACGGTTATGCAAGGTTTTGCACTTACATTAACCATAGGGGTTTTGTTAAGTATGTTTACTGCCTTTTTTACAAGCAGGGTAATTTTGCGACTTCTGGCTAATATAAGTTCTATATCAAAAGGTTCGCTTTTTACTCCTGTTGGAATCAATCTAGAGAAAGATAGTTAGGAGATAAATATGGATTTTGTTTCAAAAAGAAAATATTTTCTTGGTTTTTCATTAATCATATCAATTTTATCTATTTTTATGCTTATATCTAATGGATTAAATTTGGGTATAGATTTCACTTCTGGATCTACTGCTAGTTTAGAATTTAAAGAAGGAGATCCTGGAGCGGGCGCAATCCTTTCTGAGTTGGTAGAAATGGGTTACTCTGAATCAGTTGTACAAAATATAGGAGAAAATCAATATTTTATAAGAACAAAAGACTTAGGAGTCAATGGTTTGACTGATATCAAGGATGCTCTAAATGAACTTGAAGAATCTCCAGTTATTATCCTTGATAACACAACAGTTGGTGCATCCATTGCTGAAGACACTGTTAAAAATGCCGTTATAGCTGTATTAGTTGCATCTTTATTCGTGATGGCTTACATAATGTATGCATTTCGCTCAGTTAGTAAATCATATAGATATGCTTTTTCAGCAATTTTTGCACTTACTCATGACGTGATAATAGTTCT
Source organism: Dehalococcoidia bacterium (assembly GCA_002728715.1). Taxonomy (GTDB): domain Bacteria; phylum Chloroflexota; class Dehalococcoidia; order Lucifugimonadales; family Lucifugimonadaceae. The sequence continues at coordinate 16,244 of PBVQ01000009.1, read as the reverse complement.
AGGAATTTTTGTTATTTTAGGAATACTAATTAACGCTCAAGTTAACGCGATATTTATTGTTGGAATATTGACAGTAATTGGTTATTCTGTGAATGATACTATAGTTATTTTTGACAGGGTAAGAGAAAATGCAATATCTTATCCCAACAAAAATTTGAAAAACATAATCAATCAATCCATTAATGAATCAATCACAAGGTCTTTAGGGACAAGTATAACTACAATAACGGTCATACTAGCAATGCTTTTGTTTGGTGGAAATACTCTAAGAGATTTTTTAATTGTTCTTTTACTTGGTGTAATAGTAGGTACATATAGTTCAATATTTGTCGCATCACAAATTCTTGCTTCATGGGAATCAAAATCTCTATTCTTTCGAGAAGAATCTTAGATTATAAATTCTTGAAAAACTTCATTCCCTAATAATCTTCCCTTACTAGATAATCTTATATGAGTTTCAGTAATTTCAATAAGGTTTAACTTTTTTAATTTTTTTATTTCATTATTAAAAATTTCGTAAATTGTTTTTCCAAATTTTTGTTTAAATTTTTCTAACTTTATGCCTTGATTTAATCTCATACCCATCATCATAGTTTCTGATATTTCATCTGAGAATGAAAGAGTATCTAGGTTTTCAATGAAATCAATTTTCATTGTTTCTGATTTTAAAACTTTATTATTCATTAAAGTATTTATATATGTTTTAGGTGACTTGATATTAGAAAAACGAAAATTATTTATGTGTGAATGAGCTCCAGCACCTACGCCTAGATAAAAATTATTTTCCCAGTATATTTTATTATGTACACATTCAAATGACTTTTTTGACCAATTTGAAATTTCATATTGAAAAAAATGTTTATTGAACAGTTTTTTTTCTGCTATTTCGTACATTTCAGCAGCCTTGTCATCATCTGGTTTCTCATAAGCACCTGAATTGATTTTGCTTTTCAATGGTGTACCATTTTCTACTTGTAGTGAATAAAGTGATATATGATTAGGGTTTAAATATATACTTTTATCTAATGTGTTTTCCCAACTTTGAATACTTTGATATGGCAAACCATACATCAGATCGATAGATATATTATCGAATCCTGTTTCTCTAAGTGTTTTGTATGAGTTTTCTGCTTCTTTAGAATCATGTCTTCTTCCGAGGATTCTTAATAAACTATCGTCAAAACTTTGAACTCCCATAGATATTCGATTTATACCTATGCTTATCAAATCCATAAATTTTTTTTTGCTAACATCATTAGGATTTGTCTCTAATGTTACTTCAATGTTTTTATCTACATAAAAATTTTCATATATGCTATCAAGAATAATTTTTATATATTTTGAATCAATGTATGAAGGAGTTCCTCCACCAAAAAAAATACTTGTTATTGATGATTTCCCTAAAATTCCCCCCCATATATTTATTTCACTAATTACACATGAGATATATTCATCAATTTGATCTTCTATTTTTGTATAAGTATTAAAATCACAGTAAAAACATTTAGTTTGACAAAAAGGAATATGTATATAGATTCCTAAAGATTCATTATTACGAAAATCTTTTGGATTTATTTTTATCCCGGAGTCCATAATTTTGAACTACTACTTCCAGTGTCTTCACCATCATCTCTTTGTGTAGGTTCAGGCTGCTGCTGTTGTTGCTGTTCCATTTGTCTTCTTATAGCTTCGTTTGTTTCATTCACCCATCTCTGTAATTCATCTAACTCGGGTGGGGAGATAATAAATTTTTCGACATTTTCTGGAAGATTCATTGCTGTATTACCTACAACTAAGAGTACACTATCGGATTCTAATATATTTTTTTCTAATTGAGACATAATAAAATTATTCCTTTTTTCTGTAATCAAGGTATAATTTTTGTGTATTTCTTCCTGTACTTGCTGACTAATGAGGCCTACCTGTAGACATCTACTCCAGTCTATTAATTGTCCAAAAATTTCTTTATCTTCAAATTCTTCAAAACTTGCTCCTGAGGAAATTCTTCTTCTAACTACTTTATAAGCTTCTGGATTACTTTGCTCTAACATTAATTTTGCATCATCACCTTTGCCAACAATTCCTTCACAAAATATTTTATTTACAATTCCTGCTTTAGTTTCTATTTGAGATAGATGATTTTCGATAGCTTCCCAGTATTTGTTGTATTTCTCCTCAAAACCCTCTGGTGCACCGGGTTGAGATTGTACTAGTGTGACTATGTATACTTTTTTATTTTGCATTATATCTCCAGCTTCCGGTTTATTTATTGAACCAAGTTTTTCACTCATTTATTATCCTTTCATAAATTAAATCAAAAAACTAATTATTTCTATATCATTTATTACCTAATATAATTTACCTGATTTTATTGATTACATCAAAGCTTTAGATTATATAAATTTTTAATAGTTAATAAATTGAAAATTTAAATTACTTAATTCTATTATATTTTATCAACTAATAATTAATTATGAGATAACTGCAATAGAACTTAAACATTGAATCTGAAATAAATAACATCACCGTCATTTACTATGTAATCTTTTCCCTCTATACGCATTTTACCAGCTTCTTTAGATTTTTTTTCACCACCTAATAATACATATTCTTCATAACTGACTACTTCAGCTCTTATAAAACCTTTTTCAAAATCAGTATGTATTTCTCTTGCGGCTCTAGGTGCATTAGACCCTTTTGGAATAGTCCAAGCTCTAGATTCTTCAGGCCCAGATGTAAAATAAGTTATTAGATCAAGAAGTTTATAACTTGATTGAATTACCTGATCTAATCCAGACTGATCTAATCCTAAAGCTATTAGGAATTCTTTTTTTTCTTCTAAGTTCAATAAAGATATTTCAGACTCTATTTTTGCAGAAATAATAATGGATATTGCATTTTCATTATTTGCTATATCTTGTATTACTTCAGAGTATTTATTGCCTGAGATAGCATCTTTCTCAGAAACATTACATATGTAAAGTACAGGTTTACTAGTTAAGAGTTGTAAATTTTTTAATTTTGTCTTATCAGATTCAGATACTTCTAGTAAGCGAACTGGTTTACCTGTACTTAATAATTTATGGGCACTAGTTATAATTGGTAGTAATTCTTTTGCTTCAGGATCACCTGATCTTGCTTTTTTTTCGATGGATGGGATTCTTGACTCAACGCTTTCTAAATCTGATAACAATAACTCAGTTTCAACTATTTCATTATCCTCAATAGGGTTAATAGTTCCGTTTACGTGAACTATATCATCATCTTCGAAGCATCGTATAACATATATTATAGCATCCATTTCTCGGATATTAGCAAGAAATTTGTTTCCTAACCCTTCTCCTTTAGATGCTCCTTTTACCAACCCTGCTATGTCAACGAATGAAATTTTTGTGGGTATTGTTGATTTAGAATCATTTATTTTTGACAATGTACTTAAGCGAATATCAGGAATAGCAACTTCTCCAATATTAGGGTCAATAGTACAAAATGGGTAATTTTCTGCTTGTGCATTACTTGTTTGAGTTAATGCGTTAAACAATGTAGATTTTCCGACGTTAGGTAATCCAACTATTCCAATTTGCATATTTTACTCATCATCTATGAATTCATAATCTGCATTCATGGTCTTTTTACCTTGTTTTTTTTTATCAAAGGTTAATTTTTCAAAAATTATTTTACCTGGACTAGACAAAACAAATATGGTAATTAATCCAAATAAAATTATTAAATCATCTAAAAAACCCAAAATTAATATATAATCTTTAATTAAATCAATTGGATTTAATAAATATAAAATTCCAATTAAGGGTATAATTTTTTTATATTTAGGAATTCTTTTATCTAAAAACAATCTCCATGCTAGTCTAAATAAGCCTAAAGAAAGTGAGAATATGCGTAAATATCTTAACATAAATTTTTTCTACTATAAAAATAACTTTTTATTTAATAATATATGATTAGAGTATTTCATGGCGAGGATAGTTATTCTATTTCTCAAGAAATAAGAAAAATAAAGAGTAAACTTGGACTTAATGATGTAATTTCAAGTAATGTTTCTTATTTTGACAACCATCCGATAAATTTTCATGAGTTCTTATCTACTTCTAAAGCAATTCCATTTATGTCAGATAGGAGAATAATTATTGTATCTAACTTACTATCAAAAATTCAAAATAAGGTAAAATCTATTCCTGGTGAATGGCTAGAATTTTATAAATATATTGATGAAATTCCTCCAACTTCTGAGATTTTTTTTGTTGAAAATATCGAATTGAAAACTAACGGTATTGGGCTTAATTCTATTGGTGATCAATGTGAGATAAAGAATTTTAAAAAGAAAAAAGGTTATGAACTAGAAAGCTGGATTAAAAATAAGATATTAGAATTAAATGCCAAAGCTTCTCCAAATGCTATAAAGAGGTTATTATGGATGACTTCTGGTGATTTATACACGCTAGAAAACGAAATAAATAAACTTACACTTTATGTGGAAGATCGTGAGATTGAGGTTTCAGATGTAAATATTCTAATTTCAAGCTCTAGACAGTCAAATATATTCTTGTTTATTGATGCTGTTATGGATAAAAAACCCGGAGTAGTTTTAAATGAACTCTACTCAATGATTTTAGATGGAGTAAGTATTGGGCAAATAATTAATATGTTAGCAAGACAAGTAAGATTGCTAATATTATGTAAGGATTTTTTAAATAAAAATTTAAGTAGAGAAGAAATTGGTAAGCGTATTTTTATAAACAATAACTTCGTATTAGAAAAAACATTATCCCAATCTAATAGATTTGATCTTGAAAACTTAATTAGAATCCAAAACAAATTATTAAGTACAGATATATCTATAAAGACTGGATCTATGGACCAAAGAACCGCTGTGGAAATTTTGGCTTCTGAATTATCTAAATAGGCTAGATTAAAATTCAGGAATCAGATTTACATCTAAATAACCTATTGGTCCTCTATCATCACAATACCATAGTCTTTGTATTTCTTCATTTTCAGAGATAATAGACTGTATTGTCATACCGTGAACTTGTACAGGATCTGGGACTCTAAAAGCATCATAGCATCTACCATCGCTTAGTCGATGTCTACTTACTATACCCATAGCAGTATCAGCAATCCAAATATTTTGCTCTTCTTTAGCCCATGCAATACCATGAACTCTAAATCCAGGAGCTTTCATTCTATGAATTTCTTTCCAAGTAGCTATTTCAATTACATGAACATATTGAGATGGTGGAGATGCTATATAAATATTTCCATTTCCCCATTCTAGTCCATGATCTCCTGTAGGTTTTGAGTCTGGCATGTGCTCTCTAGTTGAAAGAACTGAAGCTCCAGGAGAGGGAAATTTTTCTATTGTTCTACCTGACTGGATGTCAATTTGAAAAATTTCCAAACTAAAAGTTGAGGAAACCCATGCATAACCATCTCCAATTGTTATCCCGCTTGGATGTTCTGTTTCTGTAGGTATATCATGAATTATTTCTCCGTTATCCCAATCAACCTTATAAATATGACTATTACCTTGGTCTATGATCCACAATCCATCTTCTGACGCTTGAAGACCGTTTGGTTTTGGTCCTGGAGCGTTGAATTTAAATATTGAATCTGCAATTTTATGATTTTTTACCATATCTTTTTTCCTAAATATCTGTTGTAATTTTTTTTGTTTCAGGGTCATTAATAAAACTATCAAGAAAATTAGTCCCAACCCCATAACCTTCAGGTGGATATGCAAAGCCATTTTTTATGATTGGTAAACTGTCTACAATATCTCCGTACCAACTATTATTATAAGCTCTTACAGTTTCTTGTATTAATGCATTAGGAGCTGATAGAGACAGGTGTACACTAAACATTAATGTTACAGGTCCTACGCAGTCATGTGGTGCCGCAGGCATATGATATGTATGTGCCATATCTGAAATTCTTTTTGCTTCTGAAATTCCTCCAACCCATGATATATCAAACATACATATACTCATAGCTTGTTTCTCAAACATTTCCCTAAAGCCCCATCTTGATGTTACTATTTCACTGGCTGTTGTAGCAATATGAGTTGATTTCCTAAACTCAGCCAAAGCATCGATATTATCCATTGGGATAGGATCTTCATACCAAAATGGTTTTGTAGGTTCAACACTTTTAGCAATCCTTATAGCAGAGGATAAATTCCAGAGTGAATGCATCTCGCACATTATGTCCATCTTAGTTCCAACTTTTTCTCTAATTCTTATAAAAGGTTCTGTGCCTTCTTCTAGTTGAGTTGATGATATAAATTGTCCATTATTATCTACTGAATATTTATCGAAAGGCCAAATTTTCATTGCTGTAATTCCACTAGATAAAAGATCATCTGCTAATGCACCAGCATCTGTCATAAATGCATGATAATCCTCATATGGATTATCAGGTTTATAATCTATTTCACCTGGTTTATATTTACCCTTAAGATTAACTCCATATGAATAACCTGCACATGTGTTGTAAATTCGAATTTTTTCCCTAGATAATCCACCCAGTACCTGATATAACGGTTGATTTATTTTTTTAGAATATAAATCCCATAATGCCATATCGATAGCTGATACAGCTGAAAAGTCTACACCTCTGGCTCTTGATTTTGCACCCGAACCAACAGTTTTCGTTATATTGTCCCAATGCATGTTTAAATTGTCAGGATTCTTCCCAATCAAATATGAAGCTATATCTTCATGTATTTTTTTTTGTACTGTTTCTGGTGAAAAAGAAGTTTCACCTATTCCAAAATTTCCATTGGAATCATAAATTTTTGACCAAACTATTTGAGGGTATTCTGGATTTGAAATTGTTTCAATTCTTATGATTACATTTTTTTTCAATTATGTACCTACTTCATATATTTTTTCATATAAATAATACATTATAATATTTTTATAATCATGTCACTTTTAGAAATAATAATTTTATCAATAATACAGGGAATAACAGAATTTTTACCTGTAAGCAGCACAGGACATATAATATTTTTTTCTGACCTATTTGATATTGATACCACTGATATTTACTTCGATATTACTGTTCATCTGGGTAGTCTATTATCAATTATTTGTTATTTTAGGAAAAATATTTTTGAATTTTTCAAGTTTAATAATAAATTTTATGTACAAAATTTAGTATATGAAATATCTTATAAGAAGTTATGTACCATAATTATATTATCCACTCTTCCAATTGTTATTTGTGTACTTTTTTTTGATCTAGAATTTTTTCAAAAATTTAGATCTTCTGCATGGGTTGGAATATTTATGATTTTTACTTCATTTATTTTATTTATTAGTGAATTTCTTTCCAGTAAAAATAAACATTTAGGTGAAATATCAAGGAAGGATTCAATAATTATTGGAATATTTCAATGTATATCAATTTTCCCAGGTGTTTCACGATCAGGCATAACGATTTTTTCTGGTTTACTTGTAGGTATGGATAGACAATCTGCAGTAGTTTATTCTTTTATTTTATCTATACCAACTATTTTAGGAGCTGTATGTTTGATGTTAATAAATAATATTAATGACTTGAATTTTGAAAATATATTTATAAAATTTATTATTCCTACTTTTTTATCTTTTATATTTTCTTACATTGCTATTGCTTTTATTATAAGATATTTGAAAAACGGTACTTTCAAACCTTTCGTGATTTATTGTTTTTTTTCAGGAATATTTTTACTAACAACAAACATATTAAGATAATGATAAAAAATTTACTTGATGATTATTTTAAAAGAGCAGGTCAACCCCTGCGAAATACCGAAATTAAGTATAAGAATAAAAAAAACTTTAATATTACTCATGTAGTTGAGGATGATGAATTCAGGATACTCAATCATAGATTTCTTTTTAGTAAAGATTCTCTAAGGAGTATATGGAGGCACCAAGATTGGATGATGGGAGATAGGTCAATTGATTTTACTTTTTTTTATGAAAAATATGTTAAGTCTATAAGTGTTAGGTATTTTCAAGATACAGTTTTAGGAATAAAAATAAGTCTAACTAGATCTGACTGGTTGATTTCTGATCCGGATTTTCGACTTCCTTATATTTATGGAAAATCTGATATTGAGATGTGGTATTATCTCAATAAAGAAACCTTAAATCTTAATTTATCTAAATGCAGGCTTGCTTATGATTATGAATCAAAACATAGTGTAACTCTATTGGATCATGGGATAGAAAAAAATGAAGGTGCCTACTTATATGACAAAACGGAATATAGATATAGTATAGATAATGATTTAAATTTATACATATCTGATCACAATGTTGATAAATTTACATTCCCTATGATTATTAAAAATGATAATTCACAAAGAATATTTATCTATGTCAGAAGTTATGGATGGCTTGGTGGGTGGAACAAAATTAACGAATATTTAAGATAAATTTTTATATTCTTTTTTTATCAAGTCCCATGATTTAGATTGTTTCATAGGGTCAATAAACGCTGATACATCAGGGTTGATAACAGACATAGGCCAGTAACCAAGAGCTATTCTCATAGCTTCTTCACCTACTTGCTGATTTCCTCTAGTCCACGCAACTTCACTATATGATGCATAATGATTTGTTACAGCAACATTTTTCATTACTAACAGCGGGTTGTCTTTATCTATTGGTTCTTTTTCGAATACATCTAGTCCTGCACCTGCAATATCATTATTTTTTAGTGCATAAATTAAAGATTTTTCATCTATTACTGGCCCCCTAGAACAATTTATAATATATGCTGTATTTTTCATTGCATCAAAAAACTTTTTGTTGATCATATGCTTTGTCTCATTATTAAGATAAACATGTGGAGAGACATAATCAGAATCATTTGCTAACTTGTAAAGATCGTCATACATTGTTATGTCATACTCTTTTGCATCCCAGGACGATATGTATGGATCATATGCTATTACTTTCAATCCAAATGCTTTTGCTTTTCTTGCTACAGCTCTACCAATATTTCCTAACCCAATAATACCAAAAGTTTGTCCCATTATATGTCCCATAGGTGATAAATGCTCTCTGGTCCATACTCCTGATCTCATTAAGTTATCATGAAGAACATATTTTCTTGAGCAAAGTAAAAATAACATTATAGTGTGGTTGCTAACTTCTTCAGTTCCAAAAGAGGCTGTATTCGTTAGTATTACTCCATTTTTTGTTGCTGTTTCTAAATCTAATTTGTCAAAACCTTGACCGAAAAAAGTAACACCTTTGCATCTTCCATTATTACCTATTTCAGAGTATATATCAGTTGATATACTGTGCCCTTGATTAATTGCAACATCTGCATCTTTCAGTGCTTCAATTAACTCACCGTCAGTTTCTCCTTGAAAAACAACAAAGTTTGCACCAATCTCATTTATAGCCTTACTTTGGTCTTTCGTGAATAAATTTATTTTTGTCATATCATTTCTATATTCTTTTGGTGGAATATAAAGAACATTAATATTTTGAATTTTTTCTTTCATAATTTCTCCTTAAACTAAACTTAATGGTTTTTCTCCATCCCAAACTCTCTTCATGTTTTCGAAAGCAAAATTAACTCTTCTGGGATAACTTTCGATACTTTTTCCTGCAAAATGTGGAGCTAATACAACATTTTTAAGGTTTATCAAAGGGTTTTCTTTATTAATTGGTTCTTCCTCAAAAACATCTAAACCCGCTCCTCTAATCTTTTCTGTAAACAAATGGTCATATAAGTCTTTTTCATTAATTACTCCACCTCGACATGTATTGATGATTATTGCACTTGATTTCATCAAGCTCAAAGATTTTTTATTTATAATTTTGTCTGTAGACTTATCATGTGGAACATGAAGTGAAACTATATCTTATTTTTTTAACAAGTATTCCATTGAGACTTTTTTTGCATCAAGGCTTTCAGCTTTTGTAGATGTAACAATATCAGTATAAAGGATGTTAGTATTAAAGCCTTGCAGCATCTCTATAACTCTTGTACCTATTTTACCTGCTCCGATGATTCCTACAGTACTTCCAAAAAGTTCATATGATTTTTTTGATTGAAGTTTAGAATCCCATAAACCTTGTCTAGTATTATTATCTGCATCAACGATGTGCCTAATTGTTGAAAGCATTAATGTCATCGTAAATTCTGCTACTGGGATGGAATTTGCTCCTCCATTATTTGCTATAGGTATATTCATATCGCTAGTTATTTTTTTATTTATACCATCGAACCCAGCAGAACAAAGCTGAATAAGCCTAATGTTTTTTGCATTGAGTAATATTTCATCATGAATTTTTCCTGAAAAAGACAAAAGGAAATCAGCCTCTTGAATAAGATCTATATCTCTTGAGTTTTGTTTTTGATCTAAAGTAATTAAATCCCAATTATTTGGTTTTAGTTTTTCAGTTAACTCTAATAGAGGAAGTGAACCTTCTGTAATTAGTAAAACTTTTGGCATTATTATTCTCGTTTTATTTTTATTATCATTTGGCATTATAATAAAAATAAAACTTACAAAATATAAAAAACATTATGGAAAAACCTATATTACAAATATTATCTGACTTATCAAAAATTCCTAACGTATCTTATTACGAACAGGAGGTTGGAAATTATATCTATAAGAAACTAAGAGAATTTGTTGACAAAATTTATTTTGATGATTTTGGTAACCTAATAGCACATAAAAAAGGTATTAATGATAGTGCTCCAAGTTTTGCTTTTGTTTCTCATATGGATCATCCAGGATTTGAAGTTATAGCCTGCAATAATAGCACATATACTCTGAAAACTATGGGTGGAGTATCTAAATATGCTGGAGTTGAAAATAATAGTTTGATACTGATTGATGAAAATAATAAAATACCGATAACGGTTACTAAAAAACCAGAAATTACAAATGAATTTAATCTAAAAAGAGAAAAAGATGGATGGTTAGGGAACGATGTAATTTTTTCTACTCTAGATTACGATTTAGATAATAAAAATTTTCAAGTTATATTTGACCTAGAAGATTTTTTTATTGATAAAAAAACTAATCTTATACATATGAGGTCTGCAGATGATTTAGCAGGTTGTAGTAGCATTATGCAGGCATTGATAAATTTAAGTAATCAAAATATTCAAGGAGATTTTTTTGGAATATTCACTAGGGCGGAGGAGGTTGGATTATTAGGATCAGCAGCTTTGGCGGAGAGTCAAATAATTCCATTAGAAACTAATATAATTTCAGTTGAGACTAGTTCAATAATTCCAGGAGTTAACCTTTCTGATGGCGTGATTATTAGAACTGGCGACAGAATTTCAACTTTTGATAATTCAACTGAAAAATTTTTAATTTATTCAGCAGATAATCTGCAAAATAAAAACAAAAAATTTAAATATCAACGTCAACTTATGAGCGCAGGAGGGTGTGAAGCATCAGCATTTAAGGCTTTTGGTTATAAAGTTTCTGGCTTAGCTTATCCGTTAGGTAATTGGCATAACAGAGGTGCTGGAAAAGTAGAAGAAGAATATATTTCTGTGTTTGATTTATTGTCTGGCCAAAGTTTAATTGAAGAAGTAGCAAAATTCTCAAGTACAATTTCAGACAACCTTAATGAAAAGTTTAGGCAGAGTTTAATTAATCAAGACGGTATTAATAGGTTAAGGCAACTTGGTAGCCCCAAGGGGATTTGAACCCCTGTTTCAGCCTTGAGAGGGCTGTGTCCTAGGCCACTAGACGATGGGGCCTTATTTTTGGCTGCCGATCCAGGGATCGAACCTGGGCTCCCAGATTCAGAGTCTGGTGTCCTACCGCTAGACGAATCGGCAACATATTTCAATATTATCAAATTATTCAAATATATTTATTAAATTATAATTTTATTTAATTCAATCCTTTGATAATATTTTTTATAAAACAATATGTAAGCCTCGTTCTAGGAGATTTAAATTATGAATTTGGAATACAAGGGAGTATTTCCTGCAAATCCAACACCTGTCGATTCAAGTGGAAAAATTAATGAAAGTGCATTAAAGGCAATATTTGAAGATAATCTTTCTCATGGGGTAGGAGGATTTTGGGTAGGAGGTTCAACTGGTGAAGGGCCTTTATTTAATGACTATCAAAGGGAAGATATCGCAAGAATTACCGGAGAAACTATTTCAGGGAAAGCTTTATCTATTATGCATGTTGGGGCTGTTAGCACAGAGAGTGCAGTATTAGGTGCGAAAGCAGCAAAAAAACATGGTTGTGATGCAATTTGTTGTGTTCCGCCATTTTTTTTGGGTAGGCAGGAAGAAAATGTTATTGAACATTATAAAAAAGTTTCAGATGCTGCAGATGGATTGCCATTTTTTGTATATAATCTACCTCAACTAACTTACTTTGAAACAACGCCAACTTTTATGGAAAAGCTTGTTTCGGAAGTTGAAAATATTATTGGTCTAAAGCATTCTGCTCCTAATTTTGGTGATATTTCAGCATTTACTAAAATGGGATTAAAATGTTTTGTTGGTAATAGCGCACTTCCACTTCCAGCTTTGACAATTGGCGCTGTTGGTGTTGTAGATGCTCCACCATCAGTTGCTCCTTGGTTATTCGTTGATTTATATAATTCTTGGCTAGAAGGAAATTTCAAAAAAGCCCAAGATAAACAGAATGAAGTTCAAAGTATTGTTCATTTAGTTCGTACTTTTGCTAATCCAGCTGGAGTAACAAAAACTATACTATCTGAAAGGACTGGTATTGATTGCGGGTTACCTGTGGAGCCTAATTTACCTTTAAGTAAATCAGAAAAAAAGTTTGTTATAACGGAAGCAAAAAAATTAGGGCTTTTATAGTTTCTTAATTATATTAGAGACTATTATAGAAGAAGTTGCATAATATTTTGCGTCAATGATCCTGTCTGTTGCCTGTTTATAATTATCTGTTGTCAATATACCAAATATAATCGGTATACCTGTAGTTAGCGATGATTTTGCAATGCCATTAGAAGCATTATTTGCTACAAACTCATAATGATCAGTATCACCCTTAATAACAACACCAATTGCAATTATAGAATCATATTTATTACTCTCTGCCATTTTTTTACATATTAATGGTAATTCGAATGCGCCTGGGACATCAACTCTCTTGATGTTGTTTTTATCTACCTTGTGCTCTACGAGCGAATCATAAGCAAGATTATACATTTTATTGGTTATTTCATAATTGAAAACAGATACTGCTAAACCTATATTTAGTGACGATCCATCTAGTAAGTCGTTTTCAAAAAAATTATCTAAGATTACTTTCTCTGCCATGTAGTTGTTTGTTTACCTTTTAGCATTTTTGAGATCGATATTATGTCCCATTTTTTTTACTTTTGTTTTTAAGTAGAATTCATTATTTGAATTTATTTCAGTGACTAGTGGAATTTGTTTTTTCATACTAAGACCAAATCCTTCTAAACCAATCACTTTTTTTGGATTGTTTGTTAGCAGGTCAAATTTTCTAACTCCTAAACTTCTTAGTATTTGAGCTCCAATTCCATATGATCTTAGATCCATTTTGAATCCAAGGGATAAGTTGGCATCAACGGTATCCATACCCTCATCTTGTAATTTATATGCTTTTAATTTATTCAGTAAACCTATACCTCTACCTTCTTGTCTCATATAAACTAATACGCCAGATTCTGATTTAGAAATTTTCAGTAAGGCTTGTTCTAATTGATCTCCACAATCACATCTTAAGCTTCCCATTAAGTCACCTGTAGTACACTCAGAGTGTACCCTTACAAGAGTTGTTTTATTATTACTTATTTTTCCTTTGACTAGCGCTAATGGTTCAGATTTATCAACATCAGATACAAATCCATATACTCTAAAATTTCCATATTTGGTTGGGAGATCTGTATCGCTAATTTTGTGAACTAAATTTTCCGTTGCTATTCTATATGCAATAATATCTTCTATTGAAACTATGGGCATATTATATTTTTTCGATATTTTATCTAAATCTTTTCCTCTTGCCATTGTTCCATCTTCATTCATAACTTCACATATTACCGCAGCAGGTGCTTTTCCAGATAACTTTACTAAATCAACAGACCCTTCAGTATGACCTGCTCTTACTAGAACTCCACCTTTTTGATACCTTAGTGGAAAAATATGTCCAGGTTTTACAAAATCACTTTTTGTAGATTTTGGATTGCATAATTTATTCACAGTTATTGATCTGTCTTTAGCTGAAATTCCTGATTCAATTCCTGAAGATGCATCAACAGATACTGTAAAAGCCGTGCCCATAGATTCACTGTTGTGGCTAACCATTGGCTCTAAACCTAACCTGTCTATTATTTCTCCATCTAAAGGAGTACATATTAGTCCTCTTGCAACAGTTGCCATAAAATTTATGTCTTCTGGGTTACAGTCAGAGGCTGGAATAGCAATATCACCCTCATTTTCTCTGCCTTCATCATCTACTATAATAACCATCTTGCCTTTTTTGAAATATTCAATGGCTTTTTCTACAGACTCTATTTGAGATTTACTTGGATTTTGTGTCATTTTTTTGTCATTCATACTTAACTCTTTATATAATTATTACATAATTTTGAAATATATTTGGCAGTAATATCAAGTTCTAAATTCACTAAATCTTTTTCTTTTCTATATTTTATTGTAGTATGTTCGTAGGTAAAAGGTATTATTCCAATTGAGAAAAAATCTGAATTAACGTCTATAATCGTTAGGCTTGCCCCATCAATAGCGATATATCCTTTTTCGACTATATATTGATTTATAGTTTGATCTGTTTTGATTTTTATGATGTTTGAATTCTTTTCTTTTTTGGTTGAAATTATTATTCCTGTTCCATCAACATGTCCTTGAACCATATGGCCGCCAACCCTATCACCGTATGACAAGGCTCGTTCTAAATTAACATATGAATTTTTCCTTATATTCATAAAATTTGTTCTTCTATATGTTTCAGGGATTGTTTCAACTGTAAAATTATTCGTATTTCTATCAGTGACCGTTAAGCATGCTCCAGCAACCATAATTGATTCTGATATTTTTAAATCATCAAGTACTTTATTAGCTTCTATTATCATAGTTGATTTGTCATAAGAAATTACTTTTCCTACTTCTTCAATTATTCCTGAAAACATTATTTTTTTCCTTTATATAACCTGATAATAAGATATCTTCATCAAGATATTTGTACTCTAAATCTCTTAACATAATTATATCTTTTATGTTTTGTATGCCTATGTCTCCGACAGATGTTTTGTCTCCCCCAATAATTTTTGGTGAGATAAAAAAATAAACTTTATCAACGAAGTTTTTCTTTATCAATTCCGTATTTAGAATATTTCCAGATTCCACCAAGATTTTATGAATTCCTAAATTATTTAGGATTTTCATTATTTCAGATAAATTTGTTCGTCCGTCTATATTTCCAACTTCAAAGATTTCTAAGTTGTTTTTCTTGAAATTTATTTTATTCTTATCGGTAGTAAATACTATCGTCTTTTCGTTAGAATCAAAAATTTTTGCATCTTGATTAATTTTCCCATTAGAATCAAGAACTATTTTATGCCTTGGGTATCCTGTATTATTGTCATTTTTATCTCTAAAAGTTAATTGAGGGTTATCAGATTCTATAGTATTGATTCCTGTCATAACTGCATCATACTTTGATCGTAGTAAACGTCCATAGTTTCTAGACTTTTCAGATGTTATCCATTTCGACTGATTAGAATTTGTTGAAATTTTTCCATCTATACTAGATGCAATTTTAAGGCTTATAAATGGAATTTTGTAAACTAGTGATTTTTCAAATCCTTCAATAATTTTTTTTGCTCTTTTTATATGCTTTTTAGAAAAATTTCTTTCTATTTCTATTCCGGCATGGATTAGTTGCCTAAAACCATTTCCTGACACTTTTGGATTAGGATCTTCGATTGGACATATAACTTTTTTTATACCTGATTTTATAATTGCTTCCGTGCAAGGTGGCGAAACTCCGTGGTATGAATGTGGTTCTAATGTACATATTAAAGTACTATTAACTATATCTTCATTACACTTATTAATAGCATTTACCTCCGCATGATTTCCAGGTTGCGGATCAGTTTTTCCCTCAGAAATTAATTTATTGTCTTTAATTATCACTGCACCAACAGAAGGTCTGGGAGATACTTGTCCGAGGCTCTCTTCAGCAAGTAAAAAGGCTCTTTCTATAAATT
>PBVQ01000002.1 GCA_002728715.1 Dehalococcoidia bacterium | reverse complement strand
CTCGCCGACACTCGCATCAAAGGACATGAGGTTGACGAGACCTCAGGATCATCACTTCTTTTCCTCGAACGCAGCGTTATGTTGTGCTGCCCTGAGTCAGGAAGGATGCACCATTTCCCCAAGCATTTATTGCATTGTTTTGTAGATGATAACCGAAGCAAATGTGACGCAGCCGATGGAGTTTTGATGAGAGCAGAATTATTCTCAATCACACCCAAAGGAGAACAACTGGCTTGGGAAAGATGTTGCAGATCTGAGATGGAAGTTCCAGGTGTTCAGAATGCAGTTGCTCGTTGGCTATCTTGGTTGAATGAGTAATTTTTCTGAATAATAATCATCTAATAGCTCATAGCTTATTTACCTACAATTTACGGATTAAATTATGAAGTTCGTCGATCTGTTCTGTGGGATTGGCGGTTTTCACTCTGCTTTATCCGAATTAGGACACGAATGTGTATTTGCTTGTGACTCTGATAGGGATGCAGCGACTGTTTACGAGCGAAATTTTGGGATATCTGCTCACAAAGATATTCGTGATTGTAAAGACTTACCAGAATTTGATATTCTTTGTGCAGGCTTTCCTTGTCAACCATTCAGTAAATCTGGATCCCAGGAAGGATTTGAAGACAAGACAAGAGGCACTTTATTTCATGAAATAATGCGAATAGTTAGAGAATCAGAACCTAGTATTTTGTTTTTGGAAAATGTCCCGAATCTTCATGGGCACGATAAGGGGAATACCTACTCTATAATAAAGGAATCAATAGAAAAAGAAGGTTACAGATTTTGGAGCAGTATACTCAGCCCCCATACATTTGGGACCCCTCAAATCCGAAAGCGATTATACATGGTCGCAATAAAGAAAGAATATTGTAATTCGGAAGATTTCGAATTCCCAAGTTGCGAAAATCCGATAACCAATGTTCGGACATTGTTAGACAAAAAATCTACAGTTCCAAAAAAATACCACCTAGCTGAAGAGGAAATTGAAATTCTAAATCATTGGAACTTTTTCATTCAAAATATAAGTCCAGAGGTAACTCCTTCGAGCCCGACATGGAGCCAAGAGTTTGGCAGAAAATATCCTCTGGAGAAAATACACCCTATTACAAAGCCGTGGCGGATAACTGTGGGCAAATTGAAGGATATATTGGAGACTGAAGGTATTAGATATTCAACATCTAGATTCAGATCAGAAGTTCTCAATCATTTTCCACCATATATCGTATCGGCGAGGAAACCATTACCGGAATGGAAAAAAAAATTTATTTTGAATAATCGAGAAAAATGGGAAGAAATTTCCATAGATATCGGCTATGAGTGGTTGGAAAAGACCAGAACCTTCAAACAAACATACCAGAAGTTTGAGTGGCAGGTTGGTGGGGAAGAACGGGATATTTGGAAACACATGATTCAATTCAGACCCTCTGGAATTAGAGTAAAGAAAACCAATTACACCCCTGCTCTAGTTGCGATAGCCCAGATTCCAATAATTGGTTGGCAGCAGAGAAGAATGACACCGAAAGAGTGTGCCAGAGCTCAGGATTTCGACGTGGATGGCCTTAAGGGAGATGAGTACATACTCGACAGTAGTGATTCAAGAGCCTACAAGCAACTAGGTAATGCGGTAAACGTCAAAGTGACCAGAGAAATAATGAGCGAAATACAAGATTATATTGGTGATAAATATGGTAAATAAAGTGGATTCTGCAAAACAGATTTCTGAAATCTTTAATTTGGAATGGAAAGAAGAATTTTCAGCGGTGGGAAGTACAATTACAACTATTTGGTTTGAAAATATAGCCACCCGATTGAATGATCTGCAAATTCTGAATGCGAGGATTAATTTTGACGCGTTCATAGAGGGGAAAAACAAAATTCCGAAAGCGAAAGAAATAGCCAAAAAAACTGGATTTGAAGTAAAAGAAGAGTGGTTTAGCACCTCTAAGCCCGGATCAACATCGAATGGAGGCTCTACAGTAAAAACTCCATATTTTGTGGAATTTTTGATATTGTCAAAAAATAATTTCAAGGACAAATCATCGATTAAAGAAATCAAATCAGAAATAATAGAAACGTTGGAGGAGATATATCCCAATTCCATACTTTTCTTGGAAAACGAGGAAATTCAATTTGAAGAGTCAGATTTCTCAAATTACGGATTGAATTACAACTGGCTCAGGTCTTTACGGCCAATTTGGGGGTGTTTGTATCCCAATATTGGTGAAGTTGAATGGAACCAGAGCGATATTGAAGTTAGAAATCAGATATTTGCGGAACTTTCTCTGGATCAGGGCCCCACATATCTTGAAGATGCCTTGGCGATAATGGACCACCTAAATTTAGTAGCCTTTCAACTAGAGCAATTCAACTCCAATCTTGAGATACATGAGATAACAAAGAGGAAATGTAAATTCTTATGGGAGGAATCTTGGGATGAAATTGACGCTAGTAAAGGAGTCTTCGAACCAATAGTTGCGACAACTAAGACTCTACCAATTGCTACAATTGCCACCTGGGCAAAGGAAGGTAAATTGGATATTGACCCAATTTATCAAAGGGATTTTGTATGGAACGATTCTGCCTGCAGAAAACTGATTAACTCAATATTGATGGGTGTTCCTCTACCATCGATTATTCTTTATGAAGATCAAAATGGGACTTACCAAATAATAGACGGTAAGCAAAGAATCACAAGTATTCTTAGATTCATGGGAGCCTTGCCTGAAGCCACAGGTTTCCTCAAGAAAAAGATGACATCACTGAAATTGGTAACAAATAATGAAATGGTTAAGAATGCCGATGATAGTGTGTTGGTTGAAGTTATTTTAACAGGTAATAACCCTCTAAATTTACCTAAAAAAGATGTACCTAAGTATAAACAATGGAAAACAAACAAGGAGTTCGGTATCATCAGTGATGAAGATAAATTGTTTGCGAAAAAGAAATTACCATTCAACTTAGGCACAAAGGAATTTGATGGGCTTTCAGAATTTGAAAAATTGAATGGAAAATTCTACCATGAAATTAGAGACGAGGAAATCCAATTAGGAGGCAAAAAAACAAAAATTTCGCAAGTGTTTGAAGTACAAGATGACGTATATGAAATTCCGATGATCATATATGATGAGTCGACCAAACCATATCAAATCAGAAGGGTTTTCAACAGATACAATACACAAGGACAGAAATTAAATCCTACGGAAATCAACAACGCTGCCTATCAATCGATTGATGCAATGAAATTCACGATGGCGATGGGGCGAATAAGACCCTCAAGGGGAGACGAAATCCTTCCCGGAATATACCACGAGATAGAATCTGATTGCAAAAAATTAGAGTCATTCTTCAAAAATTGTCAAGAGAGTAACAACAGATTCCAATATGCAAAACTCACTTCGTGGATTTTGGCACTACTATACAGGCAGCCACCGAAAAAAGCAAATGGAGCAATAAATTATCCAAGTACATCGGGCATAATTCAGCAATTTTTTGATAACGAAATGTCTCTAGAGGTTCATAGAAGAGCGATACAAAAAGAAAAGAATATCCTGAAATTAGCCGAAATTTTTGGAAGAGCTTCTGATTCCCTTTTAGGCGAACTCATGTCCGATGTTTTGAATCAAAACCCCTATTGGCGTTCAAAGAAGGGCGACGATAAATGGGCCCAATTATCAATCGTTTCAATGGCGGCCGCATCAATCATCTGTCACTCTAATGATGTCAATCCAGAAGAAAAGTTAGACGACGATGAAATATATGAGGCGTTTATTGAATATCTCGAGAATCATGAACCTCTTGATAAACAACAGTCGAGAAAACAATGGGAGTATTTTGCAAAAACAATTACCGAAGTTTGCAATATCTTCGGAGTAGATAAGGGAAATTATGAAGATAAATATGATTTATTTAACAAATATTCTGTGCTAGATTATTTTGCAGATGTTATTGAAAATATTGACGTCTAAATCGGTGTTTTGATGTTTGGACCTGGAGAAGAATTCAGAGTGCTGGGAGACTTTGGTTCGCTTCCAATTACCCAGGAAAATTCTGTATCAACAAATTCTCCAATCTCAACATCATATGAGTGGTTTGGAAATTATATCGATAATCTTCAGTTTTCCAACACATCTGTAGCCAAAGTTGAGGAGTTGAGTAATTCAATAGGTGGATTAATTTCAGAATCCACTCAATTATTCGAGGACACATCAGTATGGGGTAAGGGCCGTCTAAGAAAAGGCATGGTAGTCGGATCAATACAATCCGGAAAGACTGCTTCAATGATGGGAGTTATTGGAAAATGCTTGGATAAAGGAACACAAATTATAGTATTATTAAGCGGGACAAAAACCTCACTTTGGCATCAAACGTTATTGCGATTTTACGATGAGTTAGATTGTATTGAAGATAGGAAACTTCGGTCCAGATTAAGATTAATTTTACCAAGAAAATATATTGTAAATTCCGACCATTCTGTAACTTTTTACTCAAGTCAAGAAAGCCGTATACGCCAAACTCTGGAAAAAAACGACAAATGTTTGATATTTGTCATACCCAAGCATAAAGATCACATCAATGATGTAGCCTCCGTTTTGCATAGAGCTATTGATCAATCACATCCAAAAAATCGACATATATTGGTTATTGATGATGAATCGGACGACGCCTCAATACTTGATGCGCAGAAAACAAAATCGACACCTTACGCAATTACGAGATTATGGTCTGGAACCGACGAATCTGTTCATTTTAATCGAACCGCAAATGACTTTCTTTATGCAACATATCTTGCATACACAGCCACGCCTCAGGCAAATATCCTCCAGGTCGAAACAAATCCTCTTGCCCCTACTGATTTTATTTTCAGAATTGAAACCCCCGGAGAATCTGACACCTCTATAACATATTTTGAACCAGGAGGGATTCGAAAATATTACACTGGAGGAGATATATTCTATGAACAGGACTTCTCCGATTATCCCGAAAAAGCCAATTTCTGCCAGGAATTATTTATCACAGAATCTGGTAATGTAGATCTATCTGATGGATTGAGGGCGTACATAGTAGGCGCTGCAATACATTTGATACAATCAGACAAGTTATATTCAGATTTACCTGAAGATTACCAAAATTTTGAGGATGCCAAAAGCAATCAGGTAGACCCATTCTCGATGGTTTTTCATCCATCAGCTGATACTCCAGAGCATTTTGAGGGTAAGCAACAGATAGTACATTGGCTTAATAATGGAACAAATATAGGGTTCTCATATGACCCGAATAATAAAAATAATCAGGATATAGATCCAGCCAAATTCAATAGACATTTTCTCGAAAATGAAGAACTATGGCAAAGTGAACTCAACTCATTTCAATCCACTACAGAATTCTGCAACTCAAAATTTGTAGGAGGAGACTACGAATCAATTGAGGGGGATTGGTCTAAGATCAGTTCAATTATACTAAATGAGATAGTTCCAAATATCAAAATTCGAGTAATTAATAGTAAAGCAGGTGGAGAATCTAGGCCGAAATTTTCTCCCGTAGAAACCAATAAACGATTTTCCAATACACCGGACAAACTCAGTATTTTCGTAGCCGGAAATGTACTAAGTAGAGGGCTTACAATTGAAGGATTGGCAGTGTCAATTTTTGCCAGAGAATCCATTATACCCGCTGCTGATACACAAATGCAAATGCAGCGCTGGTTTGGGTATAGAGGAAAAATTCTGCCACTTTGTAGAATTTTTGTTCACGCAAACCAACTTCAACGTTTCAGGCAGTATCATCAATCAGACAAATCATTGAAAGAAAGAATCTCAAAAATAGAAAACCTAGTCGATCAGAAGTTGGAGAATTTACCATACATACTTGAAGGCGACGATTACCTCTCCACAGCAAAAACAGCTACCACCAAACTTCCACTGCGGCCAGCCAGTTATCTCCAGTTTGGAATTATTGAAGAGAATCCTGAAATTCGAAAATCCAACCTAAATAAGATCGAAGAATTTTTACAAAATAATATTTTCAAAGAAATCAAAATTGCTAATCAGAGAAAGGGATACGTAAGCGATGAACCAGTATCATCGTTAGTAATCGCTGACCTATTAGATTCGTTAGAATTTTCGAGACATCGTCCTTCCAACGATTCTCCAGACTACAATAGGTGGGAAGAATATGCTAATATCTATTCCTCGGGAGCGTTTGTGAAGAAAATTGACTCATCTGTGGGACCATTGCTGGGAACACAGAGGTGTCCTTACACTGTGTCAGCCTTCCTGCGTTTTTGGGACCATGTCTCAACCCCGGAAAACTCACTAAAAGAAGATCTATTTGTTTGGCCTGAAGCAACTTTGTGGAGAGACCGATTCACCAATTCTCCAGGTTTTTTTATCAGTATAAGAAGCGGTACCAGAGGCCAGCTTTCTTTTGATACATTAGGGGGAGAGATTATGATTAATGCAGTAAAGAGAAGTCGTTCCCCGAATTCCAGGTATCTTGTCAACAATGTATGGGGTACTGCAAGCGGTAGTTCTAACCAGTATGACGACAAGTTGTTTGATTATCATCACAGTGATATCAGGCCAATACCAAAAGACACCCCAGATTTTGCAGGTATCCCGGATAAGTTTCGGCCCAGCGATCATCCAGGCCAATTAGCAATTTACTTCATACAACAGGATGATGGTAGCATAGATTTAGGGTTTGGAATTGCAATTCCATCGGGTAGCCCTGAGCATATACGTTCCATGAGAGGATGAAAAAGAAGGTGTAATTATGACTACAGAAATAAAAGAAAAACACGAATTAAGGTATGGTGAAGGTATGTACACAATTGAAAAGGGATATGATATTTCTTATTTTATCAAGGGAGAGTATGAGATAACTGATCCCATAGTAAACACAGTTACTAGGCCAGTAGAATACACCAAGAATAAGGACAGAGGCTTAGAGATTAGCCTCCCTAACCAATATGAAATAACATCAATTATGAACTCCATCTGTGATGATGTCAAGAATGGCAATTGGTTCACTCGGCCAGATATTGATGGGCAAGAGCAATTCACAAAATTGGAAGCACATATTAGGAAAGCGATAACAAAATACACACCAGATATGAGTTCAAAAGTTGGGCTAGTCGGGGAGTTATTCCTCCTTCATTCCTTTCTTGAGTCTCAGTATTTGGAAGTAGAAGAGATAATCCGGTCATGGAGCGGCCATTCAACAAAATCAAGAGATTTTATTTTTGGAGATACTTGTATAGAAATTAAAACGACTACTGGCAATCAGTCAACTCATATGATAAACAACCTAAATCAGGTAGATCCACGGGATGACGATGGTGGAGTTACTAGATTATTCCTCGGGAGCATCGGTATAGAATTCAATCTTGGTGGACTCTCTATAGTCGATTTAACAAACAAAATAATCAATAAAATTGAAGACGAAGAGTTGAGGAAAAAATTCCTTAATAATCTAAAATCCTATGGGGTAAACACCATCGGTTATGATCATGAAAGAATGAACGACTGGGAACAGTTTAACCAAAAATTTTCAATTATTTTTTCCAGATTCTATGATATGGGAGATGAAAATATCAAATTAATTCGTTTTTCAGATGTGGTCGATATGATCCAATTAAATGAAAAAACTGTGAGCTATCAAATTACTCTGGAAGAAAATATATCCGGTTCAATAAATAATCCAATGCAATTAGAACAATTCATGGAGTTTTTTTTGAGTAAATCCGACTGAATGAATTATTCTCAATTACTCCAAAGAGCGAACAACTCGCATGGGAAAGATGTTGCAGATCTGAGATGGAAGTTCCAGGTGTTCAGAATGCAGTTGCTCGTTGGTTATCTTGGTTGAATGAGTGA
The DNA here is from genome assembly GCA_002728715.1 of Dehalococcoidia bacterium. GTDB lineage: Bacteria > Chloroflexota > Dehalococcoidia > Lucifugimonadales > Lucifugimonadaceae. The sequence continues at coordinate 2,858 of PBVQ01000002.1, read as the reverse complement.
ATTATGGAATTGCACTCAATGCTANGAACAAGAAAAGCATAACAAGGACNAANCCCAAGNCGAAACCGCCAAAGAATCCAACTAAAATNCCTGCTCCCATTGCATTTTTTCTTTTCACAAATGCGAACACGCTTCCTCCAATCACAAGTATAGTGCTGATAAAGATCTGAATTAGCGAATCGAGCATTAAGTTCGTAAAAATTTCAATGTAGATCAGAAGCACGATAGGCACGAAGCCAAGAGCAAGCCCTCCTAGAAATTCCAATGCCTTGGAACCACGTGTAATCTCTGGTGCATCGACCGACTCTTCAGTAAACGGTGAACTAATTGCCAAATCGATGCCTACCTACAAACTCCTCGAGATGCTATCTATCCAAGAAGTCGTCGTTGGCTAAAATATTAATTTCTTCCATTTTCCTTTCTTGAGTAACCCTCTCATACCTCTACAAGACTTGATTTTCTTATCACTCTCATACAAATTCTGTACCTTCGATAACCATTCAACAAAACCGTCTGCATTTTCTATGTGAATAGCTTCGCCAGCTTTTTTCGCTTGAAGATGTGCAGGAAATGTCCTCATTCTTTCCTTTATCTCATGCGGGCCTTCCTTCACCGGAATTCTAAAACTATCGAGTTTCCTTTCAATTGTGAATAATTCCTTATTCAAAACATCGTACCAATGATACGCATTAAGGTCGACAGATTCCTTGAATGGGTGTTTGCATAACCAATCTGGGACATTCATTCCAACCTTCGTATACAATTCTACCATAGCCTCTCTTCCAACTTTCAGTGGGTCATTGTGTTCGTAAGGAGCAGAATCACTCTCATATTTTGAAAGAACTATGTGTGCGAAATATGGAAATATTTGGCTACATTCTTTTAGACAGGTCTCCACGATTTCAGTATTCCTTCCATTGTTTTCGAAGGTGGCTTCCATATGTATCTCTCGAACTCTCCTCCCAAGTGGTCCACCAGTATCAATTGGATCATTTGCTGTAATCAGTAGTTGGGCATGGGGTTTTCCAGATACATAGCCAACATCCCAGAAGCTTTTGCCCCATTTATCCCATTCCCGAATTCGAGACCTCTTCAAATCATCAAAAATCAATGGCATAATACTTCCATTTCTAGCCCAGCTCCTAACTCTTTTTTCGGTAAATTGTTCACTAGGCAAAGGCTCTAAATCACGACCTGTAATCATCTTCAATACATACCGACTTGCAAACGATTTCCCGTTTCCGGAGCCACCCAGATAGGAAGTCATCTGAGGCCCCTCCCTTATCCTGTCAAATTTCGCTCGCCTAGATCCCATCCAGAGATAATCGAATGGAGCACAAAGTCCTGAAAGAATGAATTCCGCCAAAGCCATTTTTGATTTTAAACCAGGCCTATGACTATTCTCGATCGAATTGACAAACCCATTCAACGCATGTAATTGTGCCTCAATATTACCTTCTTGGTCCAAACCTTCGTTTCTTCTCGATACCGTCTCACCGTCTATACGTAACAGCAAATCCCCGTCTATATATTGCATCCAGGGTAATCCATCGCTCGAATAAACAGAGGAATCAATTAGTGAAGTCGGCAACTCGATATTTCCGGAATTTGTACTTTTTATTTTTACACCTAATCGATTGTCTATCTGATCAATGTAATCTTGAATCACATCCTGAGAAACTTCTGGAAGTTCTAGATAAGTTACCTTTCTACCAGCATTCGAATCGCGTAATAGCTGTTCTCCAACTTCTATTGAAATCACTTCAACTGGGGTCATCAAAGACTCGTCAATTAACGAAGGGTCTCCCTCATAATATCTCTTTATCACAGGAATCCATTCTTCTTCTTCCTTAGTCAATAATAAGTCCTTTAGTTGTCCTTCGAAGGAATCGGAATTATCAATATACCATTCCCATTGTAAAATAGCATTATTGTAATATTCATTATCTTTGTAATTCCCAGAAATGGTAAAATCTGTAATTCTATTACTTTGGCGACCTCTTCTCGCTGAACCAGTTAATGTTGGATTAGCGGAACCATTGATATCGGAGAAGAACGAAACCCCATTTTCTTTCCCTTCAACCATGAAGAATTTCTCATGAAATTCCCCTTTACTGGGTATTCTAATCTTCAATCTCCCAGATTTGATGTGCTTCATTACTTCAGCAATTATTGTTTCATCACAATCCTTACCCGAAAGCCTTTATCCAACAATGATTGTAACATCACTCCAATCATTCTTTTTTAGTAAATCTAAGATGTATTGAATATTGTAATCATATCCAACAGATCGCATTTTACTCCCATTCGGGATGTACTGTTCCAATCTATTTCTTCCGTGAATTCTCTGGCTGGAACATTCCATACTGTCTGATTTTATTCCACCGCTATGCATGTCGAATTTTGTTTGTGTTTTCATTTGTGTATCTTTCATTTCTGTCCTTCCTTTTCTTCGTTGGGGTAGTTTTGCTCGTATTTTCCGTGGTGATTGTTGGTTAGTTTGCCGACTTCACCTTGTCGGGCTTTGGAACTGTGAGTTGGCCGTACTTTAACAAATCGGTAATCGAACCCATGCAATTCACTTCTTCAATAGTTGAGCTAATGCCATTATTCCAGCACCTATTGCTAAGCCACCTAGTATGGCTGCATTGAATACATCTTCAGGATCCTTCTTCATCGATTCTTCCTTCAATTTCTTCAGTTGGTAAGCCACTACTTGCTGCGAAGTCCCAATCGCGTCAGCAATCTCTTGTTGAGACCACCCGACCGCTCTGAGCTTCAGCAATTTTGCTAGTTGGGATGCTTCCAGTGCCATGTCACTCACCCCAACGGAACAGGTATCCTACTATAATATTTTG
>PBVQ01000008.1 GCA_002728715.1 Dehalococcoidia bacterium | reverse complement strand
GAATGCGCAAATAATACACGAGCAATATATGCATATAAATTTATGTCTAATAGGTAAAAAGGTTATTAATTACAACCAAATAAAATTTATAACTTCAAAAGAAGAAGCATTGTCCCAGTGTAGGAAATTTATATCTACTAATATACCTAATTCAAAGCAAATTTTTGCTCCAAGCACTGCTCAAGCAATTATGGATATTAAGAAAAATCAAAACGATTCAATAGTAGCAGTTGGACCTAAGAGAGCAGCTGAAATTTTTGAACTTAATATCATAGAACAGAATATCCAAGATAAAAAAAACAATATAACTAGGTTTGTAACTCTTTCAAATGAAAATATAAACAAGAACTCACATGATAAAGTATCAATTGCTTTTGCATTCGAACAGACAGATGCACCTGGACTATTATTCGGAGTATTTAAGTCCTTTGCAGATAGAAATATCAATCTTTCTAAGATAGAATCAAGGCCAACTGGCGACGGAATTGGAAAGTATATTTTTCTAATTGATTTTGTTGGAAATCTTCTAGATTCTAATGTTCAAAAATGTATGCAAGAGATACGTAAAAATTGCTCTATATTCAAGGTTCTTGGAAACTATTGTTCAAACTTATAATGGAATTAAAGATCTATATCATCTAGGTCTAGATCATCAAAACTATCGTCTCTCATCTTTTTAGTAGCATTTTTTCTAGCTTCAGAGGCTTTTGAAACTTTTTCTTTTGCAAGATCTGATATGTCAATAATTTTTTCTTTCCATTCTTTACTATTATCCTTAATAAAAGATCTTAGTTCTTCACCAGATTTAGGTGAAAGCAAAGCTCCAACTACAGCCCCTGCAATAGTTCCCATAAATAAACCAAATATAAATCCTCCACCATTATTATTATTATCTGACATTATTACACCTATACATTTTATTTCTTGAATATTCTACTAAAACCTAATAAGATAGCCCCAAATCCAAAAGCTCCTGCAACAGACTTAAGTGATGATGAATTATTAAATAAATTCTTACTAGTATTTACTGATTTAACCACGTCATTAATGCCATTTTTTGCATTATCAGCATGAATAAATATTTTATTTATTTTTTTATAAATCTTCACCCATAAAAATGTAGAAATTAAAAGTAAAAAAAAAGCGAAAAGCACAAACACAATAATTAGTAAGTCTCTTATAAGAGTTATAGTATGTTGATCCATATATTATATTCCATAAAAAATCTTTTTTATTATTATAACAAAACATCAGTAATTATAAAGTAAATACTTTATAATTACTATTTCAAGAAGTCTCTTAGAGCGATTGATCTTGTTGGATGTCGTAATTTTCTTAAGGCTTTAGCTTCTATCTGCCGAATTCTTTCTCTTGTAACTCCAAAATTATCTCCCACTTCTTCCAATGTCCTACTTCTTCCATCCTCAAGCCCAAATCTTAACTGCATAACCTTTTTTTCTCTATAAGATAAAGTATCTAGAATAAGTTCTATATGATTTTTTAATATTTCATAGGTGGCAGAATCAGAAGGTGAAAGAGTTTTATCGTCTTGTATGATATCTGACAAAAAAGAATCCTCTTCATCGTTTAGAGGAGTATCTAAAGAAATAGTTTGCTGAGAAATTCTGATCATTTCTTCAACTTTTTCTTCAGTCATATTCATTATAAATCCTATTTCTGCGTGAGATGGTTCTCTACCATTTTCTTGAACTAAAATTCTTATTGTTTGATTGAGTTTATTTATATTTTCTATCATGTGCACAGGTATTCTTATAGTCCTAGATTGGTCAGCAATAGAACGAGTTATGGATTGCCTAATCCACCATGTGGCATATGTACTAAACTTATATCCTCTTCTATAATCAAATTTATTAACGGCTTTTAATAAACCCAGGTTGCCTTCTTGAATAAGATCTAATAAAGGCATGCCTCTGCCAATGTATTTTTTTGCAATGGATACAACAAGCCTAAGATTGGATTCTGAAAGTTTTCTTTCTGCAAGTTCTGATTTATGATGTAGATCTTCAAAATAAAAATTTAAGTCAATTTCATCAAGATTGTTAAATATATTTTTAGATTTTATCTTTTTTAAATCAACATTTTTTACATTTTCATAAATAATTTTAGTGTCTAATAAAAATAATTCATTAGAAATCTTCTGAACTATATATCTTGCATAATCAGCCTCAATTAAATGAGTATCTATAAGTTTATTTATTAGTATTTCATCATAGGTATTATCCAATAAATTACGTATTAAATCAGAGGAAATCAATTCACCTAGACTAAAAATATTAATGTTTAAATAACTACAAATCGTAGAAATATATTCGTAACTATCATATAAATTTTTAATAAGAGCTTCAGTTATAAATGATGGAGATGGATTTTTACCAAATTTGCCTAAAAATTCTTGTGATAAATGGGTCAAGTAACTACTTATTTCTATATTTCTTGAAAAATGTTTTTCCTCCAAAGAGTCTAATAACTTTATATTTCCAATTTCACTAAGATATAACTTAACTGGGTCATCAAATATTTCAATATTTGACTCTGAGTTATAATTAGTCTGATTTATAGATTTAGTATTACTAATTATATTCTTAAATTTTTTTTCATTAGATTTGTCATTAAGATCTAAACTATCTTCATATATATTTACATCCTCATTATTTAAGGAATAATTATTCATATTAATTATTTCTCCCAATAAATACTTTTCTTAAATTTTCATTTGAATCTAATGAATTTTCTACAATTTTATCCTTAAGTTCAGGATTATTTTTGAGATCTTCTATCTCTTGTACTTTTAATTCCCTCAAAAATCTTTCTTTTAATCTTTTTATGATTTGATTTATATCTTCAACTTTTTTTGTAAGGCTTGATTCTGGTATATCACGTAATCTCAAGTAATCGATTTTTTCTTTTAATTCTTCATCAGATTCTATATCATCACCAATAAAATTATTTTTCCATAAACTAAAAATCATTTTATTATCATTCTGCTTAATATAATTTTCTGGAATCGCTATTCCATATTCTTTAAGATCTTCATATTTAATGAGTAGCGATAAAAAATGTTCATCTAGTGCATCAATATTATCATCAATAGTCTTAATTTTATTTTTCAAAGTATGATAATTTTTTGAACTGTATTTTCGTATGCCTTTATTGAGCAAATTTGTAATTTCTCTATGAGAAATATCAAGTTTTTTCGCAAGCGATTTAGTGAAATTAGGTAATTCATTCTTATTAATTAGATTTATTACTTTAGATATATCAATAACGTATTTTTCTATGTTGTGTGGGGATTCCTTAGGACTATAATGTAAATACTTTACATCTACTATGTAATCAATAATATTTTTAGTGTTTTTTAGTGAATTTTCCCATTCGATTGGAGAAAGTTTAATTGCTTCATCTGGATCTTTTATAATTTTTTTCGTTGAAGGATCTTTTATATCTATTTGAGCAATTTCAATATTTATATTTTCTTTAATTTTATTTGAGGATATATAATCTACAATGACCTCAAGCACCCTATTAGTGGCTTCTATACCAGCATTATCTGAATCTAAGCATAATATAATTTTTCCAGGTTCATTTTTATTAAAATATTTCATTAATAAGTTTATCTGCCTTCCAGTTATTGCAACCCCCATAGCAGCAACTACATTATTATATCCATACTTATGTGCAGTGATCACATCCATATATCCCTCAACAACAATAGCTTGATTTTTTTTTCGTATATTATCTTTTGCCCAATTTATACCATATAAGTTAGCTGATTTATCAAAAGCCGGAGTAGCATTTGTATTAATATACTTGGGAGAATTACTATTCTCATATATTTCTCTAGCTCCAAAACCTATAATATTACCCTCTGAATCATAAATATTAATCATCAATCTGTCATAAAACATATCACCCCATGTTCCATCTTTTTTTTGGATAATTAATCCAGATTCTTTAGCTATTTTAGAGCTAACATTATTAATCTTTAGATATCCAGCTAATGAATTTGTTCCAGATAATGATAAACCAAATCCTCTTTTTTCTATATCATCTTTTTCATAACCTCTACTATTTAGATAGTCTAATATTTTTTCTCCATCTTTAGAAAGTAATTTATTCCTAAAATATTCCGAAGCTATTTTATTTATTTTATGAATTTCAGATATTATATCTTTATCTTTTTTTAGGTTATTATTAGAAAAATTAGTCTCTCTTAAACCTAGCTTGTCACCTAAAATTTTAAGTGCTTGTGAAAAATCTACATTCTCAATTTTTTGAACAAAAGAAATTATATCCCCACCTTCATTACATGAACCAAAGCACTTCCATGATTTTCTTTCAGAATTCACATGAAATGAGGGTGTTTTTTGTGTATGAAATGGACAAACAGATTTTGCTCTATTACCTGTAATACTTAATGGAACGTATTCAGATATGACGGCTATAATATCTGCATTATTTTTTATTTCTTCAACTGAAAACATATATAGAATAATACAATATTATTAAAGTTTAATCTCTACACGAATACGGATAAATTGCATATATAATTAAATTCTTCCTTGAAAAATCTCTTTACTTATTCCAGGATAAATATTTTCAGCAAATGACAAAGCAAAATTATCAGTCATGCCGCATAAATAATCCGAAACAGCAACCTCTTTAGTATTAGATATATCTCTAATCCATTTTGGAATCAATTTGTCATTATTACATAGATATTCAAATATAACTTCTATAATTTTTGACGCTGTTATTCCAATATCTGAGTCGCTTATAATGTGATAAAAATTTTTGAACATATAATTTCTTAGTTCCGTAAATATTTCACTTAATTCTTTAGACATTCTTATCCATGGCATCTCTCCATTTGACAGATTGTCTTCCCATCCTAATTGATCCTTAATTAAATCATTATCTACACAATCTAATGAATTTATTATTACATCAGTTACTATAGTATTTATTCTCTCAGAATGTCTTTTACCTAATTTTTCTATTATCTTGGGTGGGAATTGATCAATAGTTAAGAATTTTGATCTAATCGCATCTAAAATATCATGAGCTAAATATGCTATTGCATCAGATATACGTACTATTTGTGCTTCTAAAGATAAATACTTAACTGAATCATAATTCAAAAATTCTCCCTCAGGCTTTGAATGATTTTTTATCCCTTCAATTACTTGATTAGTAAGATTTAAACCTTTACCATTTTTTTCTAATTTAGTAACCAACCTAACTGATTGCTTACTATGATGAAATCCTTTAGAAAGCAACTTATTGAGCACGCTCTCTCCAATATGACCAAACGGCGTGTGTCCTAAATCATGCCCCAAAGCAATAGCTTCAACCAAATCTTCATTAAGGTTTAAAGCTCGAGCAATAGATCTCCCTACCTGAGAGACCTCTATAACGTGGGTTAATCTTGTAGTAAAATGATCACCTATAGGAGCAACAAAAACCTGACTTTTATGCTTTAATCTTCTGAAAGAATTTGTATGAATGATTCTATCTCTATCTCTTTGAAATTCTTTTCTTATAGATGACAAAGGCTCTTTTACTTTACGCTCAGCATGCTTAGATAAAGTTGCATAACTTGAAAGAAATTCTTCTTTATCTTCCATAAGTTTTCTGATTATATCTAATTTTTTATAATACATTGATTCAGTCACATTCTGGATTTTCGTGTAAATATTTTATTTTTTTCTGTGTTAAAAATATAAATATAACCAAAATAATTATTATAGTAGGACCAATCATCATTCCTAATTTCAAACCTATTATAGATGCCCAAAAACCTGTCCATAGACCACCTATTATTCCTATACTCCCAGTAATAATAAATATTCCCATGACTCTACCTCTAATTATTTCTGGTAGCCTAATCTGAACTGCAACAGTTGTAGTGTTAAATAAACTACCATTACCTAGATGAGCAAATGCAGCTAAAATCATGGAGAGATAGAGATTTTCTGATAATGAAACGAAATAAAGCATAACAGAGAATAATGACGCTGAAAAAAGTATTAGGCGACCATAATATCTTCCTGGAGATAACCTTGATGATAATAAAACTCCTGTAATTGCTCCTACACCACATGATGAAAATAAGTACCCCACCTCTTTAGCCCCTCCATCAAACCTTTGAACATACGAAGGCAGAGTGGTAAGCCAGCCAAAATTCATCAGCATATTAGTAAAAAGTAAGATGCATAAAAATAATATTATTTTTTGCGAATACATATACTTAAATCCAGTAGTCAACTCAAAAAAAATACTTCTTTGATAGAAATCTACTCCTCTATTTGGAAGAAAAAATGTAGTAATAGCCATAATAGTCCATCCTATAGCCGCAACTATAAACCCTAAATATGTATCAAATATTGATATTATAATTCCGGCTAGAGTTGGTGCAATAACAGAAGAAATAGAAAGGGTAGCAGTATTAATAGTCACTGCACTCTTCATAGATATTTTAGGTACTAATGATGGGAAATATGCAACTCTAGAAACTTGGTCTATTCCACAGATAATGCCACTGAAAATCGAAAAAATAATAACATGCCAAAACTCTACATAACCTAAGAAATCTAGCAGTGAGATACTTAAAAAAGATATTACTCCCAGCGAAGAAACAATAAGTAATAAAACTCTAGATTCATAACGATCAGCTAATATACCCCCAAACAGATTAAATATAATCATTGGTAAAGCTAATGAAGCCGCACCAATACCAAGTGATAACTCTGTACCAACTAATTTCCATAATAAAATACTCTGAGTCACCACTCCTAATCTATAAGCATTTTGTCCAAAAAATGTACCAAAAAAATAAACTCTAAAATATTTATAAGAAAAGGCATTATTCGATTTATTTAACATTTTTTATTCCCAAGAACAAAATCGTTACATACAATTTTTTCATAACTTAATTATTTTTGATAAATTTCTTAATTTATCTGGATTATTACCAATTGCTATTGATATATTATAAGAAAGTAATTGAAAAACAATCAGTGGTAAAAAATGATGTAATATTTCTGGTAACTCTGGTAGAAAAATCACCTCATTTGCAAGTTTAGAAATATACTTTTCTCTGTCAGTTACTAAAGCAATTACTGGAGAACCACAAGAAATAATATCATTCACAATTGATAAATTTTTCCCCTTTTGTAAATTATCATTTGCACAAATTATTACTGGAATATTTTTTCCTAATAAAGCAAAAGGTCCATGCCTAAGTTCTTCTGTATTATATCCCTCCGCATGAATGTATGTCGTCTCTTTTATCTTAAGCGCTCCTTCTAGAGCGACAGTTAACAATGACCCCCTTCCCAAACAGAAAATATTATTATATTTCGATAAATACCTAGCAATTTTATTTATATTATTTATATTTTTAGTTTCGTTTAAGTATTGAGATAATAAACAAGGAAAATCCTTTATATCTTCTAGGTATTTAGAAATAGAAATCTTTCTCATTTCTGCAAAATATAGTGATAACTGAAGTAACAACAAAAGACTTAGGCTATAAGTTTTTGTTGCTGCAATACTATTTTCAATACCAGATGTAATAGGAAGAAAAATATCTGATATTTTTACTGCTTCAGAAGATTTTGATTCTGAAATTACTATCTGAAAAATATTTTTAGATTTTGCATTTTTCATAATCTCAATAACATCTGATGATTCACCTGATTGAGAAATCGTAATTAATAAAGTATTTTTAGTATAAAAATAATCATTATGATATAGTTCTGATGCATTTTGAGTTTTGGATGGAATTTTTGAGATTTTTTCCATAATGTTTGCTCCATATAAAGCAGCATTATAGGAGGTCCCCATACCAGTAAATATTACTCTGTCAATAGAAGAAACATTTAATGATGAATTTTTAATCTCCGGAAAATTCATACTATATCTGGAAAAATTAATCCTATTATTAATTAATTTTTCAATTAATTTAGGTTGATCAAATATATCTTTTTTCATCGATGATGATTTATTATTTTTATTAATATATGATATTTTATTAAATAATTTCTTTAGTATAACTGAATTTTTCTGAAGAAATATCTTTATAAAAACCTCGTTCTTCTAGTGGTAGCATTTTCGAAATTCTTGTCATAATTTCATTTGTTATTGAAAAAACAGCTGATATAGGAGATAATTTATTTATTTTTTGTTTATCAACAATAAATGGCTTACCAATGTTTAATTTAATTTGTGCTGATGGTTTAAGTACTCTTAAGGGATTCTGTAAATTTTCTGTGCCTGATAAAGCAATTGGAACTATGGGTAAATTATATTCAATAGCTAATTTCGATACTCCCGGCTGACCTTTAATTAGACCTCCTTTTTTACTTCTTGTTCCTTCAGGAAACATAATAGCAATTTTTTTATCAGTAATTAATTTTGATGTTACCCATGTTATAGCTTTATTATCTTTTCCACTTCTATCTATAGGATATGCCCCATAACTCCTTAATAAAAATGACACTAAAGGAAATGAAAATAATTCCTTTTTTGCTAGAAAAACTGGAGGTCTAGGAAGGATTGAAGCTATTATAGGGGGATCTAGATTTGAAATATGATTAGGAGCAACTATATATGGGCCTTCACTAGGTATATTTTCTATCCCTTTTATTTTTAAATCAGAAAACCATTTGAGAGTTTTTTTAAAACCATAATTACAAGGTTTAAATAGCCATTGCTTCATAAATTTTCTCCTATAAATACATTGTACATTTTATCTACAACTTCAAGTAAAGAAAGATTATCAGTATCAATTATCATTGCATCCTTTGCTGGTATTAATGGTGAATCCTTCCTTGTACTATCAATTTTATCTCTTAGATCAATTGATTTTTTTATTTCTTCAATAGATTTGTACTTAGTCTTTGTTTGATCATATCTTCTTTTAGCCCTAACGTAGGATGAAGCATTTAGATAGAATTTAAATTTGGCATTTGGTAGAACAACCGTCCCTATATCTCTTCCAATCATTATTATATTTTTGTTTTTGGTAAGTAATCTTTGCTTTGTAACCAAAAATTTTCTTATAGAAGATATAGATGAAAATTTTGACACTGATAAATCTATTTTTGGTAGAAATAATTTACTCATAACATCATGATTATTAACAAATATACTTGAAGTTTTACGTAGAGTAAATTTGATACTAAAATTCATATTTTCTAATCGTTCATTTATTTCACTTAGTTGTTCCGGGCGTATTTTATTATCTATAAAATACGCTGTTATTGCCCTATACATTAAACCAGTATCTAAATGAGAAAAATTTATTTTTTCAGATAAAAAAGCGCCTGCTGTAGACTTACCTGATGCAGCAGGACCATCAATCGTTATTATATTTGTGTTAAAATTTATTTGATTGAACATAAATTATTTAACTAAGTATACATGTGATTTTTATGAATATTATTGATTGGATTACAGTTACCATAATATTATTTTTTATTATATGGGGCTACAAAACAGGTATTATTAATGCTATTTTTTATACTATAGCTATATACATTGCCATTCTGTTTAGTGGTTTATTTGCAGGTAGAGTACTAAATATAGTTTGGAATAGCCTTGATACCGACATAAATAATAAAACCTTATCAACGATTATTGGATATATTATAATTTTTATAATAACAATCTTGATAAGCAAAATTTTAATCTCATTAATAAAAAAAACATTTAATTTTTCCACATTAAGACTTTTGGATAAATTAGGTGGAATTATTTTGGGAATAGTTGCAGGATCAATGATATGCGGAGCAATGATTACAATTTCTGCTAGATATGTATATTTACCGCCTAGCATGGAAATTTCTTCTGAAAAATCTATAGGTAATAATATAGAAGAAATAACAGAGTCTATTTCAAAAGAATTTTTTGAAATAGGTATAAAAGATTTTATAGATCAAAAACTTGTTAGTTCAAAATTTGTTCCCTACTTTATGAATCAGCGTAAACTAATCATAGAATTTGCCCCAGAAGAGTTTGGTTTAGGTTTAGACATATTAAACTCAAGAATAAAATAAATATCCTAAAAAATAATTGAAGGTTTAATATCTGAAATTTTTTTCTTATTAACAAAAGGCAATTTCATCATTAAAACTTCAATAATCAATTGAGGCGATCCATTTTGCTGCAAATATTTAGTAGACTTTTTAAACTCTTGTATTACATCTAAAATTTTTCTTATTTCTATTTCATTAGAAATTTTTAATATCATTTCACGCCATTCTCGATTTACTATATGCTCATTTAGTCCATTTTTTAATATTAATAAATCTCTCCAAAAATCTAACCACATTGATAATTCTTTGTACACTTGATTTTTATTTTTTCTATATAGATTAGAAATATCTCTTGCATAATTAAACCTTTTGTCAATACTGCTAGATAATATCTCAGCAAACTTTAATATCGTCTGGAAATAATCGTCAATTAAGGTTTGATCATTACATGCATTTATCGCAAAACCTATCTTTCCTTTACTAATCCTAGAAATGAATTCAGATTTACTTTCATCTATATCAAAGTTTCTTAAAATAAAATTTTCTATATCTTTTTTTTGTATATAGTTAAGATTAATCAACTGGCACCTAGAAACAATCGTAGTTGGTAGAGATTTTATACTTGGTGCAGTGAGTATAAGAACTGCATCCTGTGGTGGTTCTTCTAGAATCTTAAGCATAGAATTGTATCCAGATTCGGTCATATTTTGAGCTTGGTTGATAATATAAATCTTTTTCTCTCCCTCAAAAGGTTTTAAATAAATATCCTTAATTATTTGCCTAATTTCATCAATAGAAATAACTGAGCTTGATTTATTTGTTTGATGAGAAAATTCCTTATCTATAATTTTTATATCGCTGTGATTACCATTTAATATTCTAGATCTTTCTTTTGAAGAACTAATATCAATAATATTTTGGTTGTCAAACATATCCTTATGTGGCCTTGCATTTAATATTGAAGCCAAATCTACAGCTAAGGTTTTTTTACCTACATTTTCTGGCCCTATAATTAGGTATGCATGGGAAGTTTTAGACATAATAACAGACTTGTTAATAAAATCTATTGCTTTATTATGGCCAAATGTATTAAGGCCTAAAATTTTTAATTCTTTATTCAAAAATACTTAACCTTAATAAATCATCGTATGTTTCTCTCCTACTAATTAATACAGGAGATTCTGATGGAGACTTAATTAAAATTACCGCAGGTTTTGTTTGCATATTATAATTACTCGCCATCATAAGGTTATACGCTCCTGAAGCTGGTAAAGCAAGAAGGTCCCCTATTTCAGGACTAGGTATATAAACATCTTTAGCTAAAATATCACCTGACTCACAAAATTTTCCAGCAATGGTAACCAAATTATCACGTTTGTGGGTAACTTTTTCTGCAGAAATAACCGAATATTCTGATTGATATAAAGCTGGTCTTATATTATCACCCATACCTCCATCAACACTTACATAAGTTCTTACATCCTTAATTTTTTTTATACCTCCAACTGTGTATACTGCAACCCCTGATCTTCCAATTATAGATCTACCCGGTTCAACTATTAATTCTGGGTAATCTAAACTATATTTGTCGCATGATTGTTTTATAGAGTCAGAAATAACTTTTGCATACTCGGAAATTTCTGGTGGTTTCTTATCGGTTTGATATCCAATTGCAAAACCTCCTCCAGGACTAAATCTTTTTAGATTAAAAGAATAATTTTTTTTCATGTCATAACAAAAACCTAATACGTATTCTATAGCTTCAGAAAAAGGTTCTAATTCAAATATTGGTGAACCCAAATGGAAATGAACACCTTCTAAAATCAAGTTAGACTTATCTAAGGTTTGCTTTATTGCTAATTCAGCATCTCCTGTTTCAATAGAGAAGCCAAATTTTGAGTCCAAAATACCAGTTGAAGTTAGAAGATGAGTATGAGGATCAATACTAGGAGACAAACGTAACATAACTTTTTGAAATTTACCTAAATTAACTGCAATATCATTAAGCAAATTTATTTCAGCAAAAGAATCTATAGTTATATGTTCTACCCCATAAATTAAAGCCTGAGTTAACTCTTCTTTGCCTTTATTATTCCCATGAAAATTTAACTTATTTGAAGGAAATTTACTTGCTATAGCAATAGCTAGTTCTCCTCCTGTAACAACATCCATGTACAAGCCTTCTTCATCTATAATTTTGTTTACAAAGGGATTTGCAAAAGCCTTGCAAGAATATTCGATATGAGAATTTTTATAAAACCTTTGGAAACTTTCATTAAAAATAGAGCACATCTTTCTAATTGTATCTTCATCATATATATATAGCGGGCTTCCAAACTCCTCAACTAAATCATCAATAGAATGACCGTTAATTTCCAAAACTCCACTAGAACTTACTCGAGATGAAAATGGTAAAATTTCAGATTCATTATATGACATTACAAATAACTCCTTTTATAAAGTATTTACTTAACAATTTATACTATTCCACATTTTTTCTTTCTGAATTTGACTTAATTCAGATATAGATTTGGTTTTAGATAATTTTTCCATCATTAGTATTTTCTTTTTTATACTCTTTGTATAATTTCTTAGTACTAATTCTGAATCAATATTTTTTGAAGCAAGTAAGTTAACTAAAGAAAAAAGAATTTTCCCTAACTTTTCTTCTGAGTCAAAGCTTTTTGCATCAATATTAAAGTCTAGTTCATCATATTCTACAGGAATTTTAGCTTTTTTTGATTTTTTTATAACAGATGTTGCATAAGAAAGCGACGGTAAGGTATCTGGTATATCAGATACTAATGAATAATCTTTATTGTTTCTTAATTTTTCGTCTTTTTTTATCTCTTCCCAATTTTCTAAAACATCAGAAGAAGTCATTTTATTTTTTCTACTTTTAAAAACATGCGGGTGTCTATTAATTAGCTTAAATCTAACATATTCACATAGTTCAAAAAAATCAAATTTTGAATTATTACTAGCAATATCAGAATGATATAAAACCTGCATCAGAATATCTCCTAATTCTTCTTTTATTTTTTCACTACTGTTTTCTTCTATAGCATCTAGAAGTTCATATGTTTCTTCTATTAAATTATTTCTAAGAGATTCATGAGTTTGCTCCATATCCCATTCACATCCAAGAGGGCTCCTTAAGTACTCTACTATTTCAATTAAAGATAAAATTTTTTCAATTTGATTAGTCTTATTTTCAGTATCTTTATCCATTTTTTTTTACTTTCTCAATTATAATAGTATAAGTTATATTTTAAACGTTTATGTATTATCAAACAAAAAACATTCAAATACTTTCTTCACTATTTTATATTATTTTATTACCTGTATTTTTTATCTCTTTAAATGTGATATATATTACTAATTCTAATTGGCTTTATTCTTATGGTTGGAATAGAAATCAGATAGAAAATTCAACAGGATTAAGCATTGAACAATTAAATAGTGGTTCAGATCAAATCAAGTCCTATTTTAATAATGATGAGGAATTCTTAAATTTAATAATTGTTGAAGATGGAATTAAATATTCTTTATATAATGAAAAAGAAATACTTCATATGAAAGACGTAAAACATCTAATAAAGTTAACTCAAAATACTATTATTTTCTCAGGTTTAGTCATACTAGTGCATTATTTAGTTACTATTTTCACTACAAAATCACTAAGAAAAAGTATTAAGCAAATAATTAAACATTCAAAAATTTCAGCTTACTCTACTGTTGGATTTTTAGCTTTTTTTGGATTAATAGCTTCGATTAATTTCACTTGGCTTTTTAGACAGTTTCATTTCATAAGCTTTAGCAACGATCTTTGGCAACTCAATCCGAATACCGATTATTTAATTGCTATGTTTCCACAACGTTTTTTTCTTGAAACAACAATTTTTATAGGAGTATTCACTATATTTGAGTTCTTAATTTATCTGATAATTCTACGAAAAATATAGCTACGTATAATTCTTGTTTATTATATCTTTCACTTCTAAAACGGAATCTACTACATAATCTGGTTTACAAAAAAATTTTGTCTTAACACCATTAGTAATCCAAACAGTTTGAGCCCCAACATTTTTTGCTCCACAAACATCAGTATTCAGGTTGTCACCAATGTGCAAAACTTCCTCAGGGGATGCATTTATAGCTTCAAAAGCTAGGCGGAAGATTTTTTTTGAAGGTTTAGCTAATGACAGCTCATTTGAAAAAAACAGACCATCAAATTTATCAAATAATTCAATTCTTTTAAACCACCTTATGTAAGCTTCAGGACTAGTCAATCCAGTATTTGAAATCAAAATTATATTATATTTGTTTTTAAGTAAAGTTAGCATTTCTAAAACCCCGCTTAGTAATTGGGGAGGATGTTCTAAAAACGCTTCATCAATTGCATCTGCTATTTCTTTTACTAATTTTCTTGTTATTTTTTCTCTATCAATAGGGAGTCTATTTAAACCTTGTAAAACCCATTCATTAAATCTTTTATCTAATCCTTTTTCGTGTCCAGAATTTATAGTTTTAGAAATATCATTAAATGCAGATGTGATTTTATCAACTGATAAATGTATATTATAGTTAGATAATTTCTTCTTAATTTTTTCGCTTCTAATATTTCTTCGTATATCAGAATGAGCAGTTGAGTCTAATTCATATATTAATGTTAACCAAAGGTCAAAAGACAAGCTTCTTATTTTTTTATTTTTCATAAGATACCAAACAATTAATATCAATATTTTTAGGTAAATTATTTCTACCATTAAGATATAATAATTCAACCACAAGCAAGGTAGACACTACCATAGCACCAGAATTTGAAATAAGTTCTATAGCAGCATTTACAGTACCTCCTGTTGCTAACAAATCATCTACAAGAATCACCTTTTTGGTACTCTTAAATACACCATCTTTACACTCTAAAATTGAATTACCGTATTCTAAATCATATTTAATACTTTTCACAGGAGGAGGTAATTTACCAGATTTTCTAATCGGCACAAATGGAACTTTTAACCTATTTGCTAAAGGAGCTCCAAAAATAAAACCTCTAGCATCAATAGCAGCAATACAATCAAAATCTAAACTTAATGCATATTTTTCAAAACTATCTAAAACATAGTTCAATGCCTCATAATTCCCTATTAGTGGACTTATATCTCTAAAAATAATGCCATCTGAAGGAAAACCAATTATATCGGTTATATATGATTTTATATTCATAAAATTTCCAAACTAACTAAATCACAAAAGCAATTTTAATTTTTATTATTCTGTTAATATTAAAATATATATGTAAAAAGCATTAGGATAAATCGAAATATACCTCTCTAAATTACAAATATCTGGATTTAGAAACCATAAAAGTACAGAACTAAACCTTCCAGAAGGACTAAACGTATTTTATGGAAATAATGGCCATGGAAAAAGTAGTTTGCTTGAAGCTATTTATATGCTTTCGATTGCTAAATCTCACAAGTCCTCAAGTGATAAAGAATTAATAAATTGGAATACTCTTGAAGAAAATGGGCATATGCAAATCTTAGGAATTTCTAGAAGCGAGGATATCACAACACAAGCTCAAATAGACATAGATGCGTCAAATAAAGATTTATCATTCAGAAAAAGTCTCAGGATTAATGGTATAAAGTGTAATTCATTTGATTTTGTAGGCAATATTAATAGCATATTTTTTGAGGCTGAAGACATTGAAATTATTTATGGAGGACCAGGGAAAAGAAGAAGGTATCTAGATATTTTAATTGGTCAATCAATTCCTTCATATCTAAAAGATATTCAAAGATATAAAAGAGTAATAACTCAAAAAAACAAATTGTTAAGAAGGATAAGAGAAAAAAAAGCAGAAAAAAAAGAATTAATATTCTGGAATGAAAGGTTGGCATACGAGGGATCAAAAATAATAGATATTAGAAGGAAATCAATATCTTCACTTAGTGCAAATTCTATAGACCACCACATAGATCTAAGTGGAGGAGAAGAAATAGAGTTACAGTATAAAACAAAAATTTTATCCTCAAATGAAAATACACAAATCGAAATAAATTCATTATCAAACCATGAAATTGAATCCAAATTTTTAGAGACCCTAATTAAGTACAGTGATAATGAAATAAGGCAAGGTGTTTCAATATATGGACCTCACAGAGATGATATAGATATTTTATTTAACAACCGAATAGCAGGAAAGCATGCTTCTAGAGGACAAGCTAGAACTATAGCATTTGCATTGAAACTATCAGAGGCTATTTTTGTAGAAAATACTACAGGTAGAGTTCCGGTTATTATTTTAGATGATATATTATCTGAACTTGATCCAAACAGACGCATGCTTATATTAAATATGTTTAAAAATTATCAACAGGTAATATTAACAGTTACAGAGTCCGGACTACTTCCAGATAAAATTAAAAAAGTATCAAATATTTATAATATTTGCTCGGGCAGTGTAGAGATAAAATCATTTTGAAAAAAAAAATCAAGCAAATTGCACAATTAGTATATAAATCTGAGTATGCAGTAGTTATGACTGGTGCGGGTATGTCTGTAGAAAGCGGAATACCTCCTTTTAGAGGGACTACAGGAATATGGACCAAATACGGTAATCCAAAATTAGATTCTTTTTCGGATTTTAAGAAAAATCCAACAAAATGGTGGGATGACAGAAGAAATTTAACGATAGACAAGCACATTCTAGAGCTTAGAGAATCACTTACTAAAGCAAAGCCTCATGACGGGCATCGTAGCCTTGCTAGAATTGAAAGAGCGAGATATATAAAAAGTATTATAACGCAAAATATTGATGGACTTGATCTAATGGCTGGATCAAAAAATGTTATTGAGATTCACGGAAATAGAAAGAGATTAAGATGCTTAGGTTGTAATATGAGAGTAGATTTAGATGAATATATTCCGATCTACGCTCCTGATCCATGTAAGTTTTGTGGAGGAACAGTAAAATTTGATACAGTACTATTTGGAGAGCCTATTCCAAAAGATATAATGAAAATTTCAAGACAGGAAATTGATAAATCTGACCTAATCATTGCTGTTGGCACATCCGCAACAGTAAGACCAGCTAGTGGACTACTATGGATTGCTAAATCTCAAGGAGCAAAAATCATTGAAGTGAATATTGAAAAAACTAAATTGACAACAATTTCAGATTATTTTATAAAATCTAAATCTAAGTCTTTTTTTGTAAACCTTGAAGATGAATTAACCTCTAATCCTGATCAATAATAGTTTAAATAAAGCCTCTAGTATAATTCCAAATGACATCTTAGACATACCTAGTTTTCTATCGATAAATATGTACGGGTGCTCAGCAATCATAAGGTTCTCTCTTTGACACCAATATGCAACCTCGGCTTGAAAACCAAAACCTTTTAATTTTAATTTTGACAAGATTACTTTTTCAAATACACGGCTATTATATCCCTTAAAACCTGAAGTAACGTCTCTAACTTCTAAACCCATTAATAATCTTATGCCAAAGTTACCAAAGGAACTTATAGATTTTCTTAATAGGCTCCAATTTGGATCTACTCCTCCACCATCTATATATCTAGAACCTACAACAATATCTTTAGTATCTAATAAATTATTCATAGATAATAATTCTTTTGGAGGATGTGAAAAATCTGCATCCATTTGGATGATTTTTTTTGCTTTATTTTCTAAAGCACACATGAATCCTTCTACATAAGCCGTACCTAGACCCATTTTTTCTTTCCTATGAATAACCTTAAAAAAGCCTTGAAATTTATCCGATAGTTTATCAGCAACAATTCCAGTACCATCTGGAGAGCCATCATCAACGATGATAAAACCAACATTACTAATACCTAAACTGGATATTTCTTTGACAATTAAAGGTAAATTATCTGCTTCATTATAAGTAGGAATAACAATGACTGTTTCTGGATAAAAATTAGATTTATTCATTTTTTACCCCACTAAGTTTTTTATATTTTCCTAAAAAGCTATTTAATCCTATTTTTGCAACATCAACTACAGCTAAAAAACCTTTTATTAAAGTCATTTTTGAGCCTTCTTTGTAATACCAATTAATTGGGATTTCCCGTATAGTGAATCCTGATTGCTTAGCAATTACCAAAATCTCTACATCAAAAGCCCACCCATTAAA
Organism: Dehalococcoidia bacterium; assembly: GCA_002728715.1. Classification (GTDB taxonomy): domain Bacteria; phylum Chloroflexota; class Dehalococcoidia; order Lucifugimonadales; family Lucifugimonadaceae. The sequence continues at coordinate 164,803 of PBVQ01000008.1, read as the reverse complement.
TTTTTGATTTGAAAACAAAATCTTAGATGATTTTCTAGAAAATAACTTAAAGCCACATTGAGTATCTTGTATTCTCATAAAAGTCAAAATTTTTACCGCATAATTGAATAATCTACCCTTGATATGCCTAATAACTGGTTCATTAAATCTTTTTGAACCTTCAACTTCTCTTGAAGCTATATAAATATCATGAGTAGGGGTAGAAGAGCCTGATAAAAATCTAGAAAAATTATTTATATCCATTGATAAATCGGCGTCGCATAAAAATTTCCAATCACCATTAGATTCTTGCATCCCTTTCCTCACAGCAGAACCTTTTCCTAAGTGATTTAATTGGAATAACTTAATCCTCGAATCAAGATTTATTAAACTTAACACTATTTCACACGTAGAATCTACTGAACCATCATCAACAACAATAATCTCCCATTTATATGAACATTTTGAAAAATAACCAATCAACTTAGATATAGTTCTTTCTATCCTAAGTTCCTCGTTATAAGCAGGAATAACTATACTTAAATATATTTTTTCCAAAAAAATCCACCTTACAAATTTATGGTGTTTCTAATTCAAATGCATCATGTAGTGCAACAACAGATTTTTCAATATCATTTTTATTTATTATTGTAGTTATTCTTATTTCAGAAGTAGTAATCATATCAATATTTACATTCAAACTAGATAGTACTGAAAACATTTTTGAGGCGTATCCAGGAGAATTTTCCATCCCCGTGCCAACTATACTCAATTTTGCTAGATCTTTACCTGATTCAATATTTTTATAATTTATTTCATCTAAAGAATTCATCAAACTAACTGCTCTTTCGAGGTTTGATTCAGACACAGTATATGTAAAGTCTGTTGTTCCGTCTGAACTAGTGTTTTGGACGATAACATCAATACTTATTCCCGCATCTGAAAGAGGCCTAAGTAATTCAGCAGCAATACCAGGTTGATCTATTACACCTTTAACAGTAATCTTTGCAACATTTTTATCTACAGCTATACCAGTAACTGCTTTTCGTATTTCCATATTTGAACTCCCATGAATTAATGTACCTTGTTCTAAAGAAAAAGACGAAGCCACATAAACAGGCATATTGTAAACTAAACCTAATTCTATAGATCTTGGATTCATTTTTGCACCTAATGAAGCCATCTCTAACATTTCTTCAAAACTAATTTCATCTAATTTTCTTGCTTTTTTTGTTATTCTTGGATCTGTCGTGTATATACCTTCGACATCCGTATATATTTCACATCTTTCTGCATTTAATGCAACCGCTAATCCCACTGCAGTTGTATCTGATCCACCTCTACCAAGTGTAGTAACATCACCTATATTGTTTAAACCCTGAAATCCTGCAACCACAACTATTGAATCTTTATTAAGTTCTTCTTGAATTCTATTAATATTTATATCTGATATCCTTGCTGAGCCATGAACAGAATCTGTCATAATTCCAGCTTGAGTACCTGAAAGACTTACAGCTTTTTTGTTTTTTCCAATAAGTGATAAAGTCATCAAAGTAGAACTAACCAATTCCCCTGTTGATAATAAAATATCCATTTCTCTAGTTATAGTATTTGCATTAGAATTAACTTGAGACGCCAAACTGATTAGGTTATCAGTAGAGTCTCCCATCGCTGAAACTACGACTACTACCATATAACCTTGATTTGTTTTTGAAATAATTTTTTCAGCAACGTTACCAATCTTATCGGTAGATGACAAAGAACTGCCGCCATATTTTTGTACAACTAATTTATTTCTAGTCATACTTTCACCCTTGCACCTGAGTCTGATATAGGAACTACCATAGTTTTTCCATTTATCCCAAAAGTTCTAGCTGTCTCTGCCATTTCGTATCCAATCGTATACTCTCTTTTATCTGACAAGGCAATAATTGAGGATCCAGACCCAGATAAATAACAACAGTAAGCACCACCTCTAATTCCTGCTTCAATTATATATGGCATGGCTCTATATGTTTTAGATCTTTGTTTCTGATGCAGTTTATCTTGAGTCGCAAATCTTAACAGATCATAGTTACCAGAACTTAAGGAATTAACTAATAAAGCTGCTCGCCCTATATTATATACAGCATCTGTTCTAGATATTTCTGAATATAAACTCATGCGAGATTCATCCGTGTTCAATATCATGTCAGGAATAAATATTACTGCGTTGAGTTTTGATTTAATATTAACTTTGTCAATTATCCAGCCATTTTTTTCATCTTTAATACCTATTGAACAACCACCATAAATAGCTGGAGCAACATTATCAGCATGCCCTTCAATATTAGCTGCTAATTCAAAAATTTTCTCATTCGTTAGTTTTGAATTTGAAATATAATTTCCTACTAACAAGCCAGAAACTATTGCTGCAGAACTACTTCCCATTCCTCTAGAAAAGGGTATTTTATTATTACATAAAAAGGTCAGTGACGGTACAGACTCTCCAATCAAATCATAAACCGACTTAACTCCCAAATAAACTAGATTTGATTCATCTTTTGGGAGTTCATTTTCACCTTCTCCATGAATATTAAAAGAAAATTTTCCTGATGTAACAGTTAACTCATTCCATAAATCTAAGGCCAAGCCTATAGAATCAAAACCAGAACCCATATTTGCACTTGTTGCTGGAACTATTACTGATATTTTTTTATTTATACTCATTTGGCATTTAATTATTTTTTTTATTACACATTTAAAGTATAATCGTTGATACAAAAACTAGTATATGTATATGGTATAAAATTTTTAGGTAATAATAAAAGGATTGTTTATGTCAAATGAAATAATTATTCTTGGTAATTTTGGAAATTCGGATAATAGTGCTTTGCAAAAAGACTTTCAGTCACAAGAAATATTAAATGTAGCAAATAAAAAATACAAAAATTTAAAGATTGGCATTGTTAATAATCAAGATGACTTTCAACAAATAGTTGAAAAGTGTAAAGATGCAAAAGTAATTATCGCTCAAGGTAAATACGATTTACTAACGGATTTATGCAGTCAAATCAAAGCACTTAAACTCGTACAAACTATTAGTGCCGGGACTGAGTGGATTGACAAACCTCAATTAAAAGAAATGGGAATTAAGGTCTCCAATAATGGCGGAGCTAATGCAGTTGCAGTTGCAGAACATGCAATTGGATTAATGTTTGCAGTGAATAGAAAATTAGATATTCAAATTGATAGTGCTAAAAATGGTACATGGATGGATGGAGTGGAAGGAGACCGAGAGGAATTTCAGACTTTAGTAGGAAAAACTGTAGGAATTATTGGATTAGGAAGAATTGGTTCAAGAGTTGCAAAAAGATTATATGGCTGGGAATGTAAAATAATTTACCATGACACACAAGTTTTTGATGAAAATTACGAAAAAGAATGCAATGCTAAGAAAGTCTCACTAGTTGAGTTATTAGAAAATTCAGACGTGATAACTCTTCATGTTCCATATGATCGATTAACCAGACATCTTATTTCTCAAGAAGAACTTGATTTGATGAAAAAATCAGCAATATTGATTAATACATGTAGAGGAGGTGTAGTTGATGAAAATGCATTAATTAAAACCCTTGAATCAAAAAAAATTCGAGCTGCAGGACTCGATGTCACAGAGGTAGAACCTATAGAAGAAAATAACCCATTACTTAAACTAAGTAATGTTATTCTTACACCTCACCTAGCTACTAGGGCAAAACAATCTGAGGTTAATGCTATGCATAATGTACTTGCTAATGCATCAAGAGTAATTGAAAATAAAGAACCAGAATGGGTAGTAGAACCCGTTTAATGTTAAAGTCAAAAGGATAAGAAATTGAAAATAACTGATATTAAAACTTACGTAGTTGAAAATGAACTAGGTCAAAGAGATCATAATAAACCTGCTACAACATATGTTGGAGGAAAATATTTTCTTTTTTTAGAACTCCATACAGATGAGGGTGTTATTGGTTTAGGAGAAAAAGTAACTGGAAGTTCTTTCAATGATACAGATTGGAAACAATTTTCTTCTCAAATTTCTCTTCTACATGAAACTGCCGAAGCATTTGTAATAGGCGAAAATCCTTTTGATATTGAGCGAATTTGGGAAAAAATGTACGCAAATAGACATGATTACAGACATCCTAGTCTACACTTTGGATCAATTCTTGCAGGTATTGAGATGGCATGCTGGGACATAGTTGGAAAAGCTACAAATCAACCCATATACAATCTCTTGGGAGGTAAATATTGGGAAAAACTTAGGGCATATGCATACATGCCTAATCCTAGCTCACCTGAAGAGGCAGGAGAAATATGTGAAAAACTTATTGAAGAAGGCAATAGTGCGTGTAAAATAGATCCGTTTGGAGAAGTTGTTTACTCATCTAGAGAATCTGGAGACAATGGATTTTCAACATTAGCTAAAAATCCAAGAGTAAGAGATATAACTTTAGAACAAATAACTTATGCTGAAAAAATATTTGAAAATATTAGAAATACAGTTGGAAATAAAATTGAAGTAGGAATAGGTACTCATGGGCAACTAACAACATATAGTGCTATAAGAGTTGCTAAAGCTCTTGAACCATACCAACCATTCTGGTTTGAAGAGCCCGTAAGCCCAGAAAATATTGATGAAATGGCTAGAGTTGCAAGTAGCACAAGTATACCAATAGCTTCTGGTGAAAGGTTAGTTACTAAGTATGAATTTTCAGAGCTTCTTAGAAAACAAGCAGCTCAAATAATCCAAATTGATGTAGGTCAAGCTGGTGGCATACTTGAAGCAAAAAAGGTTGCTGGTATGGCAGAATCATACTATGCAGTAATAGCCCCTCACATGTATTGCGGTCCTATAGCTTCAGCTGCTGCGATTCAGGTTGATGTTTGCTCTCCAAATTTTCTAATTCAGGAAATGAACCAAGGTCCATTGCATAAAAAAATATTCAAAGAACCCCTAAAACTAGACAAGGGCTATGTAATACCCCCAACAGGTCCAGGTTTGGGTGTTGAATTAGATTACGATGTTGTTAAAAATCGAATAGTAGATAAATAATTATAAGGATAAAACTTTGTCCCATCATGAGGTAATTATTCTTGGAGCAGGTCCTGCAGGATTGGGCGTAGCTGCATCTTTAGAAGGCTGGCATCCGTATGATAATAATGGAAAAAATCTCCTCAATATAAATACAAAAAATTTATCTGACAACGGAGTTAGACCAATAGCTCATTTTAGAGAATTACATCATCCAAAAGACAATACGCCGTACGGATCTAATAAATTTAATTTTAAAAAAAATAAAAGAGTAGACTGGATAATCTTAAGCGATGATGCACCTGGAGGACTATGGAACAATGTACCAGAAAACCAATTAACACTAGGTCCAGCAAATTGGATGGAATTATCCCAATATCCTATTAAACAATATAATTACGACAATAAAACTGACATAAATCTAAAGGAAATAATTAATAAAAAAAACCTCTTAAGCTATTACCAAAAATTTTCCGAAAAACTGAAATTAAATGATTATATTCATAGCAATCATAAAATAATTTCCATCCAGAAAAAACAAAATGGAGAATTTATAATCTATTCGAAATTTAGAAACTTAAAAAAAGAATTTTCATGTAGATATTTAGTATTCGCATTAGGGCCTAAATCAATTAAAAGACAATTAGGTGTAACAGGAGAAAATTTTGATTATATAAATAATTCATATACTAAACCTGAAGATTTTCCAGGAAAAAATATAACAATTATTGGCGGTGGCAGATCTTCAGATTGGGCAGCTCAAGAACTTTTTGATAGTGGGAAAAAAATAACATATATCATGAGGCAAAAAGAAAAAAACCACTTAAGATTAATTCGAGAGTCACAATTTCTAGACTATTATAAAAGATGGCATGAAATCATTTCAAATAAGGAAAAAAATATGACCATTTTATATGAATCAAAAGTTATTAGATTTTCAAAAAATAATCAAATTACATATGAAAATAATTTTAAAAATCAAACAACCAAATCAGATCATGTAATTATTGAAATAGGAGGGTTACCAAATTACGATTTACTTAAAAATCTAAATTTAGAATTCCATAAAAAATATGATAATTATCGATTTCAACTTCTTCAAATGAAAGTTCATCAACATTCATTTGAATCTATAAATGTTTCAAATTTATACGCTGGAGGTTACCTGGCTCAAGGTACTGGTTTAAGTGTAATCGGCTTTCATGCTGGAAGCTTTCTAATTTCAGGAGATATAATAAAGAAAATACACAAGAATAACTAGTTAGATGAATTGTACTCGCTAACATACTGATATGCAGAGAGAGCAGAAATTGCACCTTGTGATGCCGCAGTAATAGTTTGCTTTAACTCCGTGCCATCGGTCAGATCTCCAGCAGCAAAAACTCCTTCAATTGAAGTCTTTTGGGCAATATCTACATGCACTTCATTAGTGCTAGAATTTAATTCCAAACCTAGTTTTTTTGGAATATCTATTCTAGGATCCGCTCCAGCTTCAATAAATAATCCATCAACATCAATTTGTGATTTTCCTTCCCAATTTTTTGAAATATTTATGGATTTCAATCCTAATATGTCATTTCCAAGTAAACTCGTTATTTCAGTGTTAAATAAAACATCAATATTACTTGTTTGATCTAATATTTTTAATAAAATTGGTTCTGGTCTAGTAAATTTATCTTTTCTATAGATTAAGTAAATTTTTTCAGCATATTTTGATAATAATAATGCGCCTTCAACGGCAGCATTACCACCTCCCACAACTGCTACTGAAGATTTGTTTTTATATAAAGGAGCATCACAAGTTGAGCAATATGAAATTCCTTTACCTGTCCAAGAATCTTCATTTTCTAAGCCTAATTTTCTTCTTTCTCTTCCTATACCCAATATCAAAGATATAGACTCAATTTGTGTACCATCTTCCAAAGTTGAATAAAATTTTCCTGATTTTTTTTCAACGTTAACTAAATTAGAGGAATGAATAGGGGTTTTCAAATTATCAATTTGTTCCTTAAACTTTAGCATTAAGTCGAATCCATCTATGTCTGGTTGACCTGGGTAATTTTCTATCAGTCCACCTATAGCTGTTTCTCCACCAAAGTGTTCACCTACTATCAATGTGTTCAACTGATATCTTGAAGTGTAAAGTCCTGCAGCAAAAGAAGCAGCACCTTGGCCAGCAATTAACACATCTACTTTATAGTTTTTTGTCATATTTTTCTTTCCTATTCAATTGAACTTATAGATTTTGATTTTTTTTAGATTTAATATAATTTATTTATTATAAAACATGTATAAATTTTTATAAATAAGATTTATTTTATGCCTGATATAATTTTAAAATAATGAAAAGAATTTATAATTACAAATAATATGGGTACAAAAACTATACCAAATGGAAATATAACTTCTCCTAAAGGATTTTTTGCTGGAGCTATCTTTGCGGGTTTAAAAAGCCCAGGTAAAGATAAAAAAGATATCGGAATAATCTATAGTGAAAATCTTTCTAGAGTGGTAGGTACGTTTACAAAAAATACAATAGTATCACCGTCTGTGACAGTTTCTAGAGAGCGAATAGAAGAACATGGAGAAGCTCAAGCAATCGTAGTAAACAGTGGATGTGCAAACTGTGCAGTTGGGCATCAAGGTTTATTAGATGCTAAAGAAGTAACCAAAATAACATCTAAACATTTAGGTATTGAAGATAAACACACACTAATAGCATCAACCGGAGTGATTGGTGTAGAACTGCCAATTGCCTTAATTAGGAAATTTATACCAAAGATAAAAATTTCAAAAAGAGCAGGTGGTGATTTTTCTAACTCTATATTAACTACTGATAAAAGAAAAAAAGAAATTGCTTTAGAGGTAAAAAATAAAAATCAAAATTATAAAATTGGAGGATCTTCAAAAGGTTCTGGAATGATTCATCCAAATATGGCAACTATGTTAGCTTTTATAACTACTGATGCTAATATAGAAAAAAATTTTATGCAAAAAATTTTGCGTAAATGTGTGAATCTTACTTTTAATCAAATTGATGTGGATGGAGACCAAAGTACAAATGATTCAGTTTTTTTGATGGCTAATGGACAATCTAAAGGATCAGAAATTAATGAAAAGAGTTCAGATGCTGATGATTTCTACAATGCATTATTACAAGTCTGTAAGTATCTAGCTACTGAAATAGCAAGAGACGGAGAAGGTGCAACAAAATTAATCGAAGTTACTGTAGAAGGTGCTATGTCAGATAATGATGCCTTATTAGCCTCCAGAGAATGTGCATCCTCATTGCTTGTAAGAACCGCAGTTTATGGTAGAGATCCAAATTGGGGTAGAATTTTTATGGGTATAGGAAAAGCAGAAATAGAATTAGAAGAATCAAAAATTGATGTATACATAAACGACATACAAATTGTAGCAGATGGAAAAGCTATCTCATATAACACCTTAAGTGTCGTAAGCGCATTAGGCGAAGACGAGGTAAGAATTAGAGTTAATTTAAACCTAGGTAATGGTTTTGGTCAAGCATGGAGTTGTGATCTAACAGAAGAATATGTAATATTTAATTCTGCGTATACAACATAAGTAATGTGAAAAATTAAACTAGGAATTTGATCTTTTGAAAAACGGGAAAAAAAATACTATCGTTATTAAGATTGGTGGAAGTACTCTTGGTGAAAGTGATAGTTCTTTATCAGATATAATAAAATTTTCAAAAGAAAGTGTATCTCCAATCATTGTCCATGGCGGTGGAAAAGAAATAAACAAGTGGATAGCCAAACAAGGTATTCATCCTGAATTCATAAATGGTCTAAGAAGAACAGATAAAGATACGAGAGATGTCGCTGCTTCTGTTTTATCAGGACTAATAAATAACACCATTGTTTCGGAAATACAAAACTTAGGGGGTAATGCTACTGGATTATCAGGTATTTCAAATTCTTTATTTGAATGTAAGATGTTTAGTGAAGAATTAGGTTATGTTGGTGAAATTATAAAAGTTAATTCGGAAATTTTAAGAAAAATAATTAATAATGATTCAATCCCTGTAATAGCACCACTAGGAATAAATATTTATTCAAATAAAACTGAGGATAATATTTTGAATATTAACGCTGATACAGCAGCAAGTTTTATTTCAAATAATATGAGATCGGAAAAACTTATTTTTCTTACTGATGTTGAAGGGGTACTTGACCATAATAAAAGACTAATATCAAAAATTACTAAATCTCAAGCTACTGAATTACTAAAATCAGGTATTATATCTGGTGGAATGATACCAAAAATTGAAGCATGCTTAAACGGAATACAAAATGGTGGAAGTGCGCATATAATTGATGGTAGAGACTCTGGAGCTTTATTGCAATGTATTGAAAATAAAATTATTGGAACAAAAATTATATAATTAATAATTAACCTGGAGAAAAAAATGTTATCAAGCAAAGAATATAAAGAGTTAGAAAAAAAATATTACATGCAAGTTGTAAACAGAATGCCACCTGTTCTTGTTAGTGGACAAGGTACTGAAGTTTTTGACAATGAAGGTAATTCATATTTAGATTTCACTGCAGGATGGGCAGTGTTAAATGTAGGCCATAATCATCCAAAAGTAACTAAGGCAATTCAGGATCAATCATCTAAAATTTTGCAAATGTCTAATTTATTTTATACAACACCACAGCTTCCTTTAGCAAAAATTTTAATTGAAAACTCAGACCTCGATAGAGTGTTTTTTTGTAACTCTGGAGCAGAAGCCAATGAGGGAGCCTGCAAGGTAGCAAGAAAATGGGGTAAGAAAAAATTAAATGGTGCTTTTGAAATTATCACTACATTGAATTCGTTTCATGGCAGAACACAAGCAATGATGGCAGCAACTGGACAACCTCATTATCAAAATAACTGGAAACCCCTTATGCCAGGATTTGTTAATGTTGAGTACAATAATTTGGAAGCAATAAAATCTGCATACGACAAAGATAAAACATGTGCAGTATTACTTGAACCTGTTCAGGGTGAAGGAGGGGTTAATATACCTTCAGAAAATTATCTGCTTGATGTAATGAAATTTTGTCATGAAAAAAATATTCTTTTTATGCTAGATGAAGTTCAAACAGGTATGGGAAGATTAGGAACATTTTTTGGATACCAAAAATATAGTAAAGTCGAACCGGATGTAATGAGCTTAGCAAAAGCTCTTGGAGCAGGAACTCCATTAGGAGCTTTCCTAACAAAAGAATTTTGTTCCGTGCTAGAGCCAGGAGACCATGGTTCAACTTTCGGAGGAAATGCTCTTACGACTGCTGCAGGTGGAGCAGCGGCACAAGTACTACTAGATGAAAAACTTCCAGAAATGGCAAACAGTAATGGCAATTATTTTATGGAAAAATTAAAAAGCTTAATGAATGAATTTTCATTTATAACGGAAGTTAGAGGAAAAGGCCTTTTAATCGGCCTTGAAATGTCAAAAGATATATCTCCTGAAATAGTTTCTCGTTGCTTGGATAAAGGGCTACTAATTAATGCTGTTCGTCCAAATATGATAAGATTTATGCCACCACTTAATGTTACAAAAAATCAAATAGATAAATCAGTTTCAATACTAATTTCAGTATTAAAAGAAATGTGAACTTATACAAGGAATAGTTTATATGAGTAAAGAAAAATGTGTTCTTGCCTACAGTGGAGGAATGGATTCGACAATCTCCACAGTATGGATACAAGAAAATTATAATATGGATGTCGTCACATTAACAGTAGATTTAGGTGCAGGTCCTGAAATTGAACGCGTTTTAGAAAGATCAAAAAAAGCAGGTGCTATAGAATCATTGGTGTGGGATGTGAAAGATGAATTTGTTAATGATTATATTTTTCCAGGCCTGAAAGCAGGAGCTGTTTATGAAGATTCATATGCGTTATCAACAGCTTTAGGAAGACCTCTTATGGCTAAAAAATTAGTTGAAGCTGCTAGAAAAGTTGGAGCAAGTGCAGTAGCTCATGGATGTACAGGAAAAGGAAATGATCAAGTAAGATTCGATGCATCAGTAATAACCCTAATGGCTGATAGTTCTCCTCTAAAAATCATAGCACCAGCTAGAGAATGGGGCATGACAAGAGATGAGGAAAAAATGTACGCTAATAAGGCAGGATTAGAGTTACGTGAGGTTGGAAATGATCAAAGAGTATACTCGATTGATAGAAATATTTGGGGTCAAGCAATAGAAGGTGAAGACTTAGAAGATACATGGACAGAACCTCCTGAAGATGCTTTTTCATGGACAAAATCAATAGAAAATACTCCAGATAATCCAATTGAGATCATAATTGGTTTCGAAAAAGGAATCCCGATTTCATTAGATAATAATAAAGTTTCTGGTAAGGAATTAATTGAAAAACTTAATATTTTAGCTGGAGAACATGGTGTAGGAAGGATAGATCATACAGAAAATAGACTAGTAGGAATAAAATCTAGAGAAGTTTACGAAACTCCTGCTGCAATAGTTCTTCATAAATCAATTAAGGCACTTGAAACATTAACTCTTTCAAGAGATCAACAAAGAATGAAAAATATAATTTCTCAGATCTACTCTGACATGGTCTATGATGGAAGATGGTTTACTGAACTAAGAAGTAATATTGATGCAATGATGAACGACATGCAAAAATTTACCACTGGGGAAGTAAGAGTAAAGCTTCATAAAGCAAATTGCATTGTCACTGGCAGAAAATCTGAATATTCTCTTTACGATTTTGATTTAGCAACTTACTCAACAGATGATATTTTTGAACATTCTTCAGCTACTGGTTTTATTGATATATTTTCATTACCTGGTAAAACTCAAGCAAAAAATCAAACTTTTCATGACAGTAAATGATAGGATTTTTTTATGTCTAAAATCAACAAAAAAAATAATTTTACTTATAGCGTAAGTGGTGATAATTTAGAAGACGATTTCACCTCTTCAATTGATATTGATAAGCAAATGTATGAGGAAGATATTAGAGGGTCAATTGCTCACACTCAAATGCTTGCTAAACAACAAATTATTACTAAAAAAGATAAAGAAAAAATTATATCTGGTCTTTTGGCAATAAAAAAAGAAATATTAAGCAACAAATTTGAATGGAAATCTAGTTTAGAAGATATACATATGAATATAGAAAGTAGACTTTACGATCATATTGGAGAAATAGCAGGTAAATTACATACAGCCAGATCAAGAAATGATCAAGTTGCTACCGATGTTAGAATGTGGACTAAAAAAATATGTGTACAAATAATTTCAAAAATTACAGAATTACAATCATCTTTCGTAAAAATTGCAGAAAAAAACATTGATACAATACTTCCTGGATACACACATATGCAAAAAGGACAACCCATTTCATTAGCTCATCATTTTTTAGCCTATTATGAAATGCTTAAAAGAGATTTGAATCGTTTCCAACAAGTTTATAGCAGTGCAGATGTAATGATACTGGGATCTGGTGCATTATCAGGAGTTAATTACCCTGTAGACAGAGAATGGTTAGCAAAAGAGTTAGATTTTTCAAAAATTTCGAATAATTCTATGGATGGAGTTTCTGATAGAGATTTTATTGTTGAATTCATAAATGCTTGCTCTCTAGTTATGACTCATTTATCTAGGTTTAGTGAGGAGATAATTATTTGGTCGTCAGAAGAATTTCAATTCATAAAAATTTCAGATAAGTTTTCAACAGGATCTAGTATGATGCCTCAAAAAAGAAATCCTGATTATGCGGAATTAGTTAGAGGCAAAATAGGAAGTGTCTTTGGGTCGTTATTTGGGATGTATACAATCTTAAAGGGATTACCACTAACATATAATAGAGATTTACAAGAGGACAAAAAACATCTTTTTGAATCTGCAGCTACAACAATTAAGTGCTTAGATGTTACTGATGGAATAATTCAAAATATAAAAATAAACAAAGATACAATGCTTTCTTCAGCAAAAAATAGTTTTATTTTAGCAACTGACATAGCAGATTATTTAGTGAAAAAAGGTATTCCTTTTAGAGAATCATATGTAATTATTTCTAACTTAACAAAGGAATTAACTAAGAAAAATATAATGATTTCTGAATTAACCATAAATGACTATAAGAAATACTCCCAATACTTTGAAGAAGATATCCTGAATCTAAGTTTGGAAACAGCTATTGAATCAAAAAACTCAATTGGTGGAACTGCAAAAAAAATAGTGGAAAAAGCCTTAAATCAAGCAAAAAAAGAGATTAAAATAACTACTGATCAATATGAAAAAAATTAGAATTTCTCCTTCAATTTTATCTGCAGATTTCTTGAATTTATATGACTCAATTAAAGAAATTGAAAATGCTGGTGCTGATGAGATACATTATGACGTAATGGATGGCATGTTTGTACCTAACATAACCTTTGGATTACCCATATTAGACTCCATAAGAGCTATAACAAATCTAAAAATAGATGTACATATGATGGTAGAGGAACCTGTAAGATTTATAAATGAATTCGAAAGAAGCGGTGCTGACATATTTACTATTCACTATGAAGCATGTGAAAATATTGAAGATTCTATAAAAAAAATTAAAAATAGTAGAATGGAAATTGGTATTTCAATAAAACCTAATACAAATGTAAAATCAATACTTCCATATCTAGAAAGTGTAGATAGAATATTGATAATGACCGTAGAACCGGGATTTGGAGGACAAGCCTTTAATGAGAATATGGTATCAAAAATATCAACAATAAAAAATTATTTGATTGAAAAAAATATTGATATAGATATTGCTGTAGACGGTGGCATCAAAGTTGAAAACTCCAAAAAAGTCATAGATGCAGGGGCTAATGTTTTAATCTCAGGTACAGGAATATTTCAGTATGATAAAGGCGCAAAGTCGGCTATTTCAGAATTGAGAAATTCTGATAAACAATAGATTACTCACCGGTAAGAGAAATGCCTTTTTTGTCAAGAGTTCTTATTTCTCGTGCTGTTAATTTAATTCTATACTTTTTACCATTGATTACCACCCACTTATTTTGTAGATTAGGTTTAGACGCCTTTCTGGTCGCATTAAGTGCATGGGAACGTTTATTTCCAAATAAAGGTTTTGGTTTGGGGCCTAATCCCAATTTTTCTCTCAACTGATCAGATGATGGCATAAAAAATTCCTAATGTTTAAGTAAATTATTATTATATTTATAAATAACTAATTGTTTCAGCAAATAATTTGTTAAGTATTTGTTAAATTAATAGTACTATTACTATTTTATATGTAAAATAAAATTTTTTCCATGGCAATAAATGGTAATACTAAATTAAACGCACTAGATTCGACTCAATTAATCAGTGCTATTAAGTCATTTTCAGTTGCACTTAATCTGAATACCGAAACTATTAATGCCTTAAACGTTTTTCCAGTACCTGATGGTGATACTGGTACAAATATGTATTTATCAGTTAAGTACATTTTAGAAAATTTAGAAGAAAAAGACAACGAAAAACAAATAAATTTGCTTGCAAAAGATATAGCAAAATTAAGCCTACTTGGTGCTAGAGGCAATTCTGGTTTGATTCTGTCACAATTTTTTAAAGGATTATCTCAATCCTTAGAAAATAAAAATACATTAGATTCAATTAGTTTTGCTCAGTGCTTAGATTATGCAACTAAAAATGCTTATGATTCACTTCCCAATCCTGTGGAAGGAACAATGGTTACAGTCTTTCGTGAATGTGCAGATCAAGCAAAATTAGAAATAGATAAAAATTCAAATTTATTAGAATTAGTTTCCAATGTTACTAAAACATCAATAGAATCTGTTAGGAATACTCCCAAACTATTACCAGTTCTGGATGAAGCAGATGTGATTGATTCTGGGGGTTTTGGATTTGCCGTGATGCTTACAGCATTAAAGAAATTAATAGCCAAAGATAAATCTCCATTAAAAAAATTAGAAGTCCCAATGCCTGATTCTAAATCTTTTTCTGGTAAAATCAGCAAAGAATTCTTATCAGAACATGAATTAGATGAATGGGGTTTTTGTACAACATTTTCAGTAGAAGCCAACGAGGACAAATTAGATCTAAAATCTATACAAAAAGATTTAGAACTTATTGGAAAATCTGTAGCTGTTGATGCTATAGAAAATATCCTAAAAATTCATGTACATGTTGAAAACTCTGACACTGCAATAACATACGGGAAAAAACTTGGTAAGGTTTCAAACATAGAAATTGGAAATATGGATAAACAATTTTTTAACATGAAAAATAAAAAGTCCGAGATAGAATATGATTACGAAATAGTAACCTTTGCTTCTGGTGAAGGAATAGCTGAACTTATTGATAGTGCTGGATGGGGTATAACTAAAATAATTAGATTAAATAAAAATGGGCTACCTTCAATATCTGAGATACTTGAAATTATCAATAATTGTGAATCTAACAACATTATTCTTATAACTAATAACCCCAATCTAATTGCAACTACAAATCAAATTGACGACCTAACAAAAAAAATAGTTACTGTTATACCAACTAAAAATGAACAAGAAGGAGTTTCTGCACTTTTTGCATTTAATCCTGATAATAATATTCAAACCAATTCAAAATTAATGAAGGAAAGCTATCTTAGTATTTCATCTGGATTTATAGCCAAGTCAAGTAGAAATGTAAAATTAAATGGTGTCGACATTAAAAAAGATGAATACTTTGGGATTTTAGATAAAATCGTTAAAAAAACTGGAAAAAATAAATTAGAAGTACTAAATTCTTTGATAAAGAATAACATAAAAGAGGAAAAATTTATTACAATTTTTTCAAAAGAAAAACTTAATAGTGTTGAGATAGAAAAAATTGAGGGTCTACTAAATAATTATGAAATTGAAATTATATACGGTGGACAATTATTACAAGAGTTTTTAATTTCAGCTGAATGAATGGAAAAAAAATGAAAATAGCAGTAGTTACAGACAGCACATCGGATATTCCCGCAAATATTGCGACTAAAAATAAAATTAGCGTAGTACCTCTAAATTTACATGTGGAAAATAAAACATATTTAGATAATATAGATATTTCAGCAGATGAATTATATGAGATGCTTCCATCCTCTAGTGTAGCCCCTACCACATCAGCACCATCAGCAGGTACATTCATAGAAGTTTATGAAAATTTACTGAAATCATATGATCAAATTATATCAATCCATATTTCATTAAAATTAAGTCTTACACATGGCTCAGCTGTAAATGCAGCTAAAGAAATTAATAAGAAAAAAAAGTTGGTTGAAGTTATTAATTCAGAAACAGCTTCAATGGCACTAGGACTAACTTCAATAATTGTTGCTGAGACAATCAAAAAAAATAATATATCTCTTGATGAAGCAAAAGAACTTAGTAAAAATCTTAGTGAAAGATCAACTTTCCTAGGTATGGTTCCTACTTTAAAATATTTAGTAAGAGGTGGCAGAATAGGTAAAGCTAAAGGTTTTGTTGGGTCACTATTAAAATTCAAGCCTATCCTTACAATGCAAGATGGGGAAGCCCATCCATTGGTTAGAGTAAGAAGCATTGAAAAGGGTATAAATAAACTTAAAGAATTGGCTCAAGAAAATTCACCACTAGAAAAAATTTCTGTTTTGTATACTACAGAAAAAGATAAAGCTGAAGAAATAGCTGAAGATATAAAAACATTTGACAAAAAAATTGATCCTATTATCGCTCAATTAGGTCCTGTAATTGGAGCACACTTAGGTCCAAGTGTACTAGGATTAGGTTATATAAAATCATAATAATTCACTAATGAAAAATGGTTCAAAAAATCAAGAAATAACCAACTCAATAATTAAAGTATTAAATCTTGAAGCTAAGTTAAAATTTTCAGATAATTCAGTTATAGGAGGACTTGATAGTTTACTAAAAAAATCCGAAAAACTTTTACCATGGCTTTATAACATTGAACCAATAACTGGTATGAGTTACAGCGCCCTAATGCCAGGAGAAAGGCAAAGATGGGCAAAAAATGTTATTCAAAGAATAAATAATATAAAAACCAAGAAACCATCTATAAATATCACAATAAATAGCAAAATAAATGAATTAAAATTTCTTCACTGGTCTACAAAAAAAAAATTGTCAGGTACTCGTATAAAAACCTTAAATGATATATTTTCTTTTTTCCCAAATAGACACATAAATTATTCAAAATCTGTTTATATAAACGATACACTCGACAAAGAAATTGTTACTGTAGAAGGTATTATAATAAAATCTCAAAAAGGCAAAACGAATACAAATCTCTCATATTCAAAAATACTTATTAAAGATCAATCAGGTTTAGCTAGTTGCACTTTTTTTAGGCAGCCATATTTATTTGATAAAATGAAAAAAGGGGTAAAGATTAAGATTAGCGGAGAGGTAAAAAAATATAACAATTTTGTCCAATTTAATAATCCAGACTACGAAATAAAAAATAATTTTTCTACACAAAATACACATGCAGGTAATTTTCTGCCCGTTTACCCTTCATTGGAAGGAATTCCACAAAGAACAATCAGAAATACTATAAGAAAATCTCTGGATAATGGATCAAATTTGATAAATGATTTTATTCCAGATGAAATATTAAAAAGAAATAATTTTTTCCCCCTAAAAAAAGCATTTGAGAATATGCATTTCCCCCTAACTATAGAGGAACAAAAAGAGTCAAATAGAAGGTTAGCTTTTAATGAACTTTTTTTATACCAACTATTAGGTTTGAAAAAAAAATATCAATGGCAAAAAGAAGAAAATAGTATAAATATATCTGATCAAGAGATAGTGAATATTTTTATGAACTCTCTGAAATTCTCTCTAACCAACGACCAGATCTCTTCTGTAAATGAAATCTTGAAGGATATAAATTCTATAATTCCAATGTCAAGACTTTTGCAAGGAGAAGTTGGAAGTGGAAAAACTATAGTTGGAATATGCGCTATACTAGCAACTGTTTCAAGCGGATATCAAGCTTTGATGATGGCTCCAACAGAAGTTTTAGCAGAACAACATTTTATTAATATGGTTAATGAATTAAGAGGAAAAACAGTAAATAATCTATACGAAAATTATGTTTATGATATTTATTTACCTGGTAAATCTAATAAAAAAATAAAACTAATTTTATTAACAGGAAGTGTTAGGAATAAAACTAAAAAAGAAATAATTAAATTAATTAATAATGGAAAAAATAATATAGTAATTGGTACACATTCACTAATTCAAGAAAAAGTTCATATATCTAATTTAGGTCTGGTTGTAATAGACGAGCAACACAAGTTTGGGGTTGAACAGAGGAAAATACTTACATCTAGAAATCCACGCCCTCATCTGTTAGCGATGTCTGCAACTCCAATACCAAGAACCCTATCCTTGACAGTGTACGGAGACTTAAACATTTCTACATTAAGAACATTACCAAAGGATAGATCCGAAATAGAGACATATGCAGTAGATAAAGAATCAGAAATAAATGATGCATATAACAAAATCATTGAAGAAGTAAGAGCTGGCAGGCAAGCTTTTATAGTATGTCCTTTAATTGAGAAATCAGAATCAATAGATGCTGATTCAGCAATAGAAACCTTCGAATTACTAAAGAATAGTATTTTTTCTAAGGAGAAAATTGCATTACTACATGGAAAAATGAATATCAAAGAAAAGCAAGATATCATGAGAAAAATGAGAGATAAGGAAATAGATATACTCGTATCAACGCCAGTAATAGAAATTGGTGTTGATATTCCAAATGCGAGTTGTATGGTTATCATGAGTTCAAATAGATTTGGCTTAGCACAATTGCACCAAATCAGAGGAAGAATAGGCAGAGGTAATCATAAAAGTTTTTGCTTTCTTTTTCATAAAAATACAAATGAAAATTCACAAAAAAGAATTGAAGTAATAACTGAAAATAATGATGGTTTTAAAATTTCTTATGAAGACATGAAATTACGTGGGCCTGGTGCTTATTTAGGAACAACTCAGAGTGGGTGGAATGAACTAAAATTTGCAAATATTGAGGATGAAAATTTGATTAAATTATCAAAAAAAGAGGCAGAATATTTATTTTTTGAGAATAAAAAATTTATAATAAAGAATGACGAACTAATTAAACAAATAAAAGCGCTAGAAATAAAAATTAATAACTAAAAGTGGAAAAAGACATAAAAAATATCATTTCAGATTCTCTAAAAATAAATGGTGGGGATTATAAAGAAATTCGTATTGAAGAAAATAATTCTACAAGGATAACCTATAGAGGTGATTCAAGGGAAAATATTTCAATCAATTCAGGTATTGGTGGATGTGCTAGAGTTTACTCAAATGGAGGGTGGGGATTTAGTAGTTTTAATGATATATATCAGTCAAAAAATAAAATGGCAGATGCAATTTCTTTATCCAAGCTTAACAGTAGCGAGTCAATAGATTTTGAAAAAAACTCAGTGGGTAAAGTTTCTTTACCAGCAAGGTCAATTAAGAATCCAAAAAATATTTCTCTCAACGAAAAAATTAATATTTTAGAACATTATAAAGATTTGATAGTTAATAAAAAAAATATAAATGGCTGTGAAATTTCTTATGGAGACCTTGAAAGAAAAGTTATTTTTAGTGATACGTTAGGAAATGAAATTGAGCAAAGTTTTATTCATGTAATTCTTAGGATTTCTGCAAATAGCACTGACGGAAATGAGATGCTTCAATCTGGATTTTCTATCGGATCATTAGGAGACTTTACTATCGTAGAAAACTTAGATAAAGAAGTAAATGAATGTGTAGCCAAGGCACAAAAATTAATCAATGCAAAAAAAATAGAAGGTAAAGAATCAACCGTAATTTTAGATCAAATTTTAGCAGGTGTTTTTGTCCATGAGGCTTTTGGACATTTATCTGAGGCCGATAACGTTTATGAAAATGAAAGACTAAAAAAAATATTGAAACTTGGTACAAAATTTGGAAATAATGATCTTAATATTACTGATGGTGCTAAAATTCCAAACCTCCGAGGATCATATGAATATGATGATGAAGGCACTCCTTCTACAAAAACTCCACTAATTCGAGATGGAGAATTAGTTGGAAGATTGCATTCTAAAGAAACCGCGTCAAAAATGAATGAAAAAAACACAGGTAATGCCAGAGCTATATCTTATTCTTATCCACCAATTGTACGAATGACTAATACAATTATCGAAAATAGTAATAATAATATAAAAGATATACTTAAGGATACGAAAGATGGACTCTATGTTAAGAATTGGTACGGTGGAATGACCCAGCATGAAATGTTCACATTTTCGTCTGCTGAAACGTATAGAATAGAAAATGGAGAAATCAAAGAAACTCTTAGACCAGTAAAACTTACTGGAAACCTATTTAATACTCTAAAAAATATAGATGGGATTGCTGATGATTTAATGATTAATCAAGGTGGTGGATGTGGAAAAGGTGGACAAATGCCATTGCCTGTATCAAATGGTTCTCCTCACATTCGAATTAATAATTGTCTAGTGTCGAGCGGGTAAATATGGAAAAAATTAAAAACTATTTATCGAAAAAGTTTGATCAATACGAAATTTATAGATCTCAAAGTAATTCTAAGAGTATATCTTTCGAATCAAATTCACTTAAGGAAATTTCATCTAAACAGGCCGAAGGTACATCTATTAGAGGAATTATAAATTCTGATCTAACCTTTGCATCAACGTCAAGTACAGACCCAGATAAGTTTATAAATGTAATAGAAGAATTATCTGGTTATCCAATATTTGCACCAATTATATTTCCTGACTACACAAAAAAAGATAAACAGGTTCAGTTGTATTCTAGTGATACTTATGAATTCCCCAATGACTATCTAATTGATCAAATAAAATTATCAAGGGATAAAATACTCAAAGTATTTCCAGATGCCCTTTGTGATTCAGGATTTAATCTTATTGAGTCAGAAAGCCAATTAGAGAATTCTAACGGCTTAGAAATAGGTACCAAGCAATCTTATTCAGGCTTTTATGTTTCAGTTCAGATTATTAATAATAAAGATATGCTTAATATATATGATGGTTCTTCATCATCATTAATTATCAATAAAAATCAAATAATAATGATTACGGAAAAGATAATTAAGTATTTAAAGCTTGGGCAAAAAATCGTTAATCCACCTAAAAGTGGGTGTCCCGTACTATTTACCCCCTCTGGTCTTTTACAATCGATAATTTCACCTTTATTAGTGTCATTTAATGGGAGTAATATAGCAAAAAATCTATCAAAACTTTCAAATAAAGAAAATACTAAAATTTTAGATGAAAACATTAGTATTTATGATAATCCATCTATAGATTATAGTCCTGCATCAAAAAATTATGATGATGAAGGTGTACCTGCTAAGAAATTTGATCTTATAAAAAAAGGAAAATTTATCTCAGGATATTATGATCTAAAATCATCTAAAGAAGCAAAAAGACAAACCACAGGCTCAGCAGGGCGTTCAATCAACTCGCAGCCTACTCCAACAACTTCAAATATTGTTATGGAAAAAGGAAAAGATAAATTAGACAATATAATAAAATCGATTGATGACGGAATACTAATTGATAGTTTGCTAGGTGCCGGTCAAGGAAATGAATTATCAGGAGATTTCAGCGCAAATATTTCATTAGGATACAGAATAAAAAATGGCAAATTAATTGGTAGAATAAAAAATACAATGCTTTCTGGTAATGCTTTTGATGCTCTTTCAAAAATTAATCACCTAAGCCTTGAAACAGAAAATATATTTGGAACAATTAATCTACCTTATCTTTGCACAAATAATGTAGAAATTTCCTCATAAAAATTTTACTATATTTGTTATATCATAAAAAAAAATAATAATATAATCATGAAGAAAAAAATACCTACAACATTTACGCCACCTCCAAATCTTACTCGAGATAAAAAAGGCCTAGTTATTGTAAATACTGGTAATGGCAAGGGAAAAACTACAGCAGGCTTTGGTGTAATACTAAGAGCTTGGGGTAGAGACATGAAAACATTGGTAATTCAATTCATTAAAAATGAAAAATCAATGTATGGAGAACAACTTGCTGTTTCAAAATTAAACATAGAACTTATTACTTCAGGTAGAGGTTTTACTTGGACATCTAAAGACCTTAACGAGGATGAAGATTTAGCTCAAAAAGGTTGGAATATATCCAAAGAAAAAATTCTTTCTGGGGATTATGATGTAATACTTTTAGATGAAATAACATATCCAATAAATTATGGATGGATTGATATTAACGACGTACTCGACACTCTAAAGAAAAAACCTGATATGCTACATGTAATACTCACTGGAAGAGATGCAGATAAAAGAATTCAAGACTGTGCTGATCTAGTGACTGAAATGAAGGAACACAAGCATCCTTATTCAGATCAGGGAATCGTTGCACAAAAAGGTATTGAGTTTTGAGTTCAATCAAAACAATAACTGAAAATACTAATTTCAAGCCTGTAGATTATTGGGCAAAAATACCACACGGTATATGGATGAGAGAGGCAACATCTGTTGCTGTTGATAAAGATGATAATGTTTATGTATTTAACAGAGGAAATCAACCAGTATTAATTTTTGATACAAATGGTAATTTACTGAATATGTGGGGCAACGATAATCTAGATAATGATATAAGAATAATAACTGATTCATATGGTAATTCAATGCAATTTTGGAAAACTTGGTTTACCAGACCTCATTCAATTACGATTGATCATGAGGATAATATTTGGCTGGTTGATGATTCTGGAAATCAAATACATAAAATGAACAAAGAGGGGAAAAAATTACTTACAATAGGTGATGGTAAAAAAGCACCAGCACAGAGTGGGAAAATGTTCAATCATCCGACTGATGTAGCTATATCAAAAACTACGAGTGAAATTTTCATCTCCGATGGGTACGGGAACTCAAGGATACATAAATTAGATAAAAATGGAAACCTCATTAAATCTTGGGGTAAACCTGGAACAGATCCTGGAGAATTTAATTTACCTCATAATTTAGCCCTAATTGACGATAAAGAAGTTATAGTATGCGACAGAGAGAGTAATAGAATTCAAATTTTTGACACTGAAGGAAATTACTTAAGGCAATGGTTTGTTCATAAAGCAGTGGCTGTTGAAGTTATTGGTTCAGGTGAAAATGTAAGATTGTTTATAGCTGAACAAGGGCCAACAACAGGGTCACCTCAAAGAGGTGTTGAAAATGTAGGAAACAGAATTGGAATTTATGATAGATACGGAAATAGAATCAAGCGTATTGGTTCGAAAAAATTTGGAGAACATTCTGATGGTTTCCTGTGGCCACATAGTCTTGCGATAGACAGTATGGGAAGTGTATATATTGCTGAAGTATCGTATACTGAGTGGGGAAAATACCAAAACCCAAAAAAAGAAATGATTTCACTTAGAAAATGGATAATAATATAAATAATTTGGTGTAAAATCTAACAAATTAAGGATCTTAAAAATGAAACCAGTAACAATAAAGAATGTAAAAACAATATTAACTGAACCAGATAATATAAGACTAGTTATAGTAAAAATTGAAACATCTGAACCAGGTTTATACGGAGTTGGATGTGCGACTTTTACCCAAAGACCAACAGCAGTTGCTGCAGCTATAGAAGATTACTTAAAACCATTTATATTAGGTAAGAATGTAGCTGATATTGAAGATATATGGCAATCCTCTTATGTCTCTTCCTACTGGAGAAATGGTCCGGTGTTAAATAATGCCTTATCAGGTGTAGATCAAGCATTATGGGATATCAAGGGCAAGATGGCAAATATGCCTGTATACGACTTACTTGGTGGAAGAGCAAGAGAAGCAGCCCCTGTTTATGTTCATGCATCAGGAAATTCTGTAGAAGAGGTAGGGGACCGTGTTCAAAATTTTACTGAAAAAGGATTTCATCATATAAGAATTCAGATGACAACACCGGGTTATGCAACATATGGCAATGGCAAATCAAACATTCCTCAATCCGAACAAGCAGCACCCGACAAAAAAAATGTACTCGAAGGTCCTATTCCTACAGAAGGTTTCTTAAGAGAATATAAAGAAGGAAAAACATATACTCATCCAGGAGGTATTTTTGAACCAAAACCATACATGCGATCTGCGCTTAGTTTGTTTGAATATATCAGAGAAAGATTTGGTTACGGTCTAGAAATTCTTCATGATGTACATGAAAGAATCCCTCCAATTTTAGGTGTATGGTTTGCAAAGGAAGTTGAAAAATATCAACTCTTTTTTCTAGAAGATCTATTCAGTCCTGAAGACAATGAGTACTTTAAAATGGTCCGAAATCAAACATCAACTCCTATTGCAATGGGGGAACTTTGGAATAGCCCACATGAAATAATACCTATGATTAAGGATAGATTAATTGATTTTATAAGAATTCATATGTCTCAAGTTGGAGGAATTACACCAGCAAAAAAAATTACTGCAATGGGTGAATTATTTAATGTGAGAACAGCATGGCACGGTCCTGGCGACACTTCTCCAGTGGGGCATGCAGCTAATTTAATGTTAGACATAAATGCATATAATTTTGGAATACAAGAAGCTGCAATCCCTGGTGAAAGAACAAAAGAAATGTTTCCAGGTTTTCCAGAAATAAAAAATGGTATGATGTGGCCAAACGGCAAACCAGGATTAGGTATTGATATAGATGAAGAAATGGCGAAAAAATTTCCATTTAAAGAAAGAGAATTTGGTGGAGCTTGGGATACTGTTAGAAGAGCTGATGGTTCGATGGTAAAACCATAAAATTTAATGGATCTAAATAAAAATAATGTTTCAAAGGTACCTAAGTTTACCTTTGCCAAAGACTTAAGAGCTCAAAAAAATCAATTAAAATCTAATGAATTAGTTAAACGTTTTTCGGAATCAAGGAAAGATTTTTCTAAAGATAAATACAGACCCAATTATCATTATGTTAGTCCTGAAAGCACCATGAATGATCCTAACGGCCTATGTTTTTGGAATGGATTTTGGCATTTATTTTATCAGGGATACCCTCCAGAAGATCCTAGACAGCACTGGGGGCATGCTATTAGCAAAAACTTAATCCATTGGGAAGATTTACCATATGCAATATATCCTAGTCCTGAAAAAGCGTGCTTCTCCGGATCAACTCTTGTTGAAAAAGACAGAGTAATAGCAATGTATCATGGTACAGAACAAGGAAATATGATTGCTACTTCAAGTGATCCATTATTACTTAATTGGGAAAAAATTACTGGTCAGCCTGTAATACCAATAAATCAGCCTGATGGATCATCTTGGCCGTATAGAGTATTTGACCCCTGCATATGGAAAGAAAATAATACTTATTATGCACTTTCAGGAGGAACTTTACCTCATAAAAATTCCAAAAGAAGAACAAGGGCAAATTTTTTATTTGAATCTAGAGACTTAAAATCATGGAAATATTTGCATCCTTTTATAGAAGGAGATATTTTCACAATTATTGGTGATGATGGCGCTTGCCCATACTTTTGGCCAATAGGAAATAGATATATTCTTCTTTTTTTTAGTCATATGAGCGGAGGCCAAAGCTTAATTGGGGATTACGATAAAAAGAAAAAAAAATTTTTAGTAACATCTCATCATAAATTCAACTTTGGTTCTGCTTTTCCCGGAGGACTGCATGCTCCTTCTGCTACACCAGATGGAAATGGAGGAGTTATTGCCATTTTCAATATGAATCCTGCTAAAGATACAAAAGGTTGGGATCAAATTATGACTCTTCCAAGAAAAATAAATATTCTAGGAAAAAGCAATATTGAAAAAGATATGATTAAGATAGAACCAGCAGGTGATATAGATTCAATTAGATATAATGAAATTACTAAAAATGATATTTTATTGCCAGCAAATGAAGAAGTTTGTATTAAAGAAATTAATGGAAATTGTATTGAAATTATCGCTGAAATTAATATTAATCCCTCCTCAACAATTGAACTCAATGTATTAAGATCACCTGATAAAAAAGAATTCACTAGAATTTGCTTTTTTGCTAATAGAGGATATAGAAATTGGGAAAGATATGATAAATGGGATCAACAAAGGCGAATTGATGCTTCTGACGGCATTATATCTATAGACTCATCTCAATCATCTTTATCATCAAAAACGCTTTCAAGACCAACAGAATCTGCACCTGTATATTTGGAGCCAAAAGAAAATTTAGAGTTACGAGTTTTTATAGATAAGAGTGTTTTAGAGGTTTTTGTAAACAAAAAACAAGCCCTAGCGATGAGAGTTTATCCTTCAAGAAAAGATAGTACTGGTGTATCCTTCAGATCTCAAGGCGGAACATCAAAAATTCTAAAACTTAAAAACTGGAAAATGAAAAATATATACTAACTGATCCAAGGTTGTTTTCTTGGTTCATTGATAGTTTGAAGTAATGCTGTGATATAACCATAACAATAAGCAAAAGCTGTATTTTTAGGATCTTTACCATTTATTTGTGGGACATGATCAGGCATTAACATATATTTATAACCTATTTCTTGATAAACCTTTATGACTTCAACAAAATCTATGCTTCCTTCGTCTGGAAAAACTTCCATAAAATCTAGCTTTTTTCCTCTTATATTTCTAAAATGAACATTAAAAATTTTTTCCCTTTTTCCAAACCATTGGATTATATCTATAATTTCTTTATTCGGATCATCAAGCATTTCAGTTATAGTACCTTGGCAAAAATTAAGACCATGGAAAGGATTTTCATATAAATTAACAAATTTTTTCAACCCATTTGTTGTTCCCAAAACTCTATTTATGCCCATAAAACCATCGGGTGTATATGGATCATGAGGATGACAAGCCAACCTTACACCTGAAGATTCTGCTACTGGAACGACTCTTTCTAGAAAGTAACCGATTCTTTCCCATATCTCTTCTTCATTAACAACACCAGCTATACCTGGTGGTGTATCATGATCGATTTTTGACCACCTGAAAGTAGAATTTTTAGAATTTCCTCTGCCATATTCACTTTCCGATCTTGGTATACCTATTATATTCATATTATATTTTACTGCTTGAATACCTACTCTGCCGCACATCTCTATAATATTTTGTATAGATTCAATTTCTGTGTCACGTTGAGGGCTTTTTCCAAGCATAATATTAGGAGAGTCAGATTTTTCTATAACTTGGGAAGATAAAGGTATTTGAACCATGTCTAATTCAATACCGAAAGAATTTACTTTTTCTTTATGAGACAACAAGTCATCTTCTGACCATAAATGAGGATTCCCTGGAGGATCAGAACAAATATTAAATACGCCTAATTGAGCCCATTGTTGAAAATCATCATCATTTCTAGCCTGCACTTGAGTTCCTAAATACATAAAAATAGTCTCCTTAGTAATTTAATTTATTTATTGCGTTTAACCATCCACTATATAAATTCTCTACCTCAGATTTATTCATTTTTGGTTCATATATCTGTGAATGTTCATATATTGATTTTAGCTGATTTTCTGTTTTCCAAATTTTACTTCCTATACCTGACATAAATGCAGCACCAAGAGCTGTAGATTCAATATTTTTAGATACTTCAATGGGCAAACCTAAAATATCAGCTTGAAATTGCATAAGAAAGTCATTAGATGTTTGTCCTCCATCTACCCTAATAGATGTTATAGAACTCTTAATACTAATATCTAAACTTTCAACTATATCCTTAACTTGGTATGCAGTTGATTCTAGGGCTGCTCTAATAATATGATCAGAATGTGTTGAGAAACTTATACCAGAAATCATTGCCTTTGCATTTGTGTTCCAATGTGGAGCACCTAAACCTGCAAAAGAAGGTACAAAATATAATCCCTCCAAAGAATCAAGAGATTTAGATATGTCCGAAGAAATATCTAAATTACTAATTATTCCTAAGTTGTCTCTAAGCCATGACATTGTGGATCCACTACTTAATATCGATCCTTCTAAAGCATAGTTTTTACTACTAAAATAATTATAGGCTAAGGTTCTTAATAACCCTCCAGGATTATTTGTTATTATACGACTCCCAGAATTTACCATTATAAATGCACCTGTCCCATAGGTACACTTAATCTGACTTTTTTCAAAACAGGCTTGTCCATAAAGCGAAGCGCTTTGATCACCTGCAACACCAGTAATAGGTATTTCTTTTGTAAAAATGTTTTTTGCTGTTACTCCAAATTCTCCAATAGATGGTTTAATTTTAGGTAAGATATTTAATGGAATATTAAATATTTTTAATAAATAATCATCCCATTCAAGATCATGTATATTCATTAACATAGTTCTAGAAGCGTTAGTTGAATCAATATAATGATTTTTTTCGGATGAAATATTCCAGATAATCCATGAATCAACAGTGTCAAAAAGTAGTTCGCCGTTTTCTGCCCTTTTTTGACCATCAGGAATATTGTCCAAAATCCACCTTATTTTTGTAGAGCTAAAATATGGATCAATAACCAATCCCGTTATTTTTTTTATGTCGTCTGATAAGCCTCTCTGGAACATATCTATACATAAATCTGAAGTTCTATTATCCTGCCAAACTATAGCATTATAAACAGGCTTACCTGAATTTTTATCCCATATTATTGTAGTCTCTCTTTGATTAGCAATACCTATAGATGTTATTTCTTCAATACCAAGTTTCGATATTCTAAGTGCCTCTTTAGACAAAGATATAACTGAATTAATTAATTCATTAGGATCTTGTTCTACCCATCCAGAGCGTGGGTATATTTGCCTTAAATTTTTACTTACTTTAGACAAAATTTTTCCTTCAGAATTAAATATCATTACTCTTGTGGATGTTGTACCCTGGTCAATGGATAAAATATTTTGAGACATACTTTGTAACTATTTTGTAAGCAATATAATTTGTATATTATATTTTATTCATTATACTTAATAATAAAAATAAATCTAAATTTATGTCTAATTTAAATTCAATAAAATATAATCAACCTGATGTAAATGGAAGATATGGCGAATACGGTGGAAAATTTGTTCCTGAAACATTAATGTCTGCATTGGCAGAACTTGATAATGCATATGAAGAAGCATCTAAAAATAACGATTTTTGGAAGCAATTTAATGAACTTTCTTCAAATTATGTTGGAAGGCCGACTCCAATATACTTTGCCAAAAATCTTTCAAAAAAACTCAATGGTCCTGATATATATATCAAAAGAGAAGATTTAACTCATACTGGCGCGCATAAAATTAATAATGCTATTGGGCAAGCTTTACTTGCAAAAAAATTAGGTAAAAAAAGAATAATCGCTGAAACTGGAGCCGGTCAACATGGAGTCGCAACTGCAACAGTATGTGCTCAAATGGATTTAGAATGCATAATATATATGGGAGAAGAAGATATTCAGCGCCAATCTCAAAATGTATACAGGATGAATGAATTAGGAGCAAAGATTGAATCAGTAAAAAATGGAAGCAGAACGTTAAAAGATGCAATTAATGAAGCAATTCGGGACTGGGTAAGTAATGTAGAAACAACACACTATATTATAGGTAGTGTTGTTGGGCCTCATCCATACCCAAAAATTGTACGAGACTTTCAAGCAATCATTGGCTGTGAAGCTCGTGAACAATTTATAAAAATGACAGGTTCATTGCCTAGCTACGTAGTTGCCTGTGTTGGGGGAGGCTCTAATGCAATGGGAATTTTCTCTGGTTTTATTGAGGATGGAGATGTAGGATTGATAGGAGTAGAAGCAGCTGGAGAAGGTTTAAATGAGAAGCATGCGGCCACAATGTCTAAAGGTAGGCCAGGTGTATTACATGGGTCATTAAGTTATTTGCTACAGGATGAGCATGGGCAGGTATCTGAGGCTCATAGTATTTCTGCGGGATTAGACTATCCAGGAGTCGGACCAGAACATAGTTACTTAAAAGATATTGAACGAGCACAATATGTTTCAGCAACTGATACTGAAGCACTTGAAGGATTCCGACTTCTTAGCAGAACTGAGGGTATTATTCCGGCATTAGAGCCAGCTCATGCCTTAGGTTATATGATAAATTGGCTCCCAAAAGTTTCAAAAGACAACAAAATATTATTTTTACTTAGTGGTCGGGGTGATAAAGACTTAAATACAGTAGCTGAAGCTTCTGGCTTTAAGATTTAATTACTTGAAAGTTTTTATATAAGCGATAATATCTTCTATATCTTTTCTGTTTTCGTTTTTATAAATTTTTGGCATCAAATTTTTATATCCTTCAAGAATATATTCATCTGGATAAAGTATAGATCTTAATATGTAATTATCACCTTTTTTATAAATATTTTTTAATCCTGGCCCAATAATTTTCTTGTTTTCTTTTGAATGACAATTACTGCATGTTAGTGAGATGAATTTTTTTTCACCATTATTAATATCATATTCATTGTATTGAAATTTAACTTCTTCATATTTAGTTGGATTATTTTTTATATAATTGTCATATTTTTCATTAGCAGCTGAACATGATAAAAATATAAATAAAAATACAATTACGGGTAATATGCCGATTTTTGATATATATTTATTTTTAGATATATTCATAGTCTTATATATATTATAAAATCTTAATAAAAAATTTTAAGTAATTAAAGTAATTCAATGAAACAAAATTTAAATATATCTAATGGACCTTTATCTAGTCTTATAATTATTGAATTTGGGAATTATGTGGCTGGGCCATGGGCTGGCCAGCTATTGGCAGACATGGGAGCAACAGTTATAAAAATTGAACCTATATCTGGTGATCCTTGGAGAAAATCAAATGAATTTAAGCCAAATGAAAGTAAATCGTTTATATCAATTAATAGAGGCGTAAAAAGTTTTGCAATAAATCTAAAATCCATAGAAGGTAATAATATACTATCAAATTTAATAAAAAACATAGATGGTGTGATTTCAAATAATAGAATAGATACATCAAAAAAATTAAAAATTGATTACAACTCACTAAAAAAAATCAATGATAAAATCATATATGTTGAAATTACTGGTTATGGAGTAAAAGGGAAAAAATCTAAAGATCCTGGTTTTGATACCATCATGCAAGGATATACAGGCACTATTACCGGTGAAGGAAAAATTAATCGAGGAGACATTGGCCTTGTTCAGTCCACTTCATTCATAGATTTTTCTACAGGCTATGCCGCCGTAAATGCTTTACTCGCGGGGGTAATAGAGAGAAGTATTACTGGAAAAGGTCAAAAAATATCTACAAGTCTTCTAGCCAACGCATTAGGTATGCAATCAATGAGATTAATTGATGTGGAAAATTATCCCTCACCTACAAAAAATTGGTTTGACAATAAATATAATAAATTAAAAAAAACAAAAACAAATTTCATTAATATACTCGGCAGTTACAATGAACAAGTAAGATCAAATCTACTTAAGACATATTATAGAGTTTATACAACGAAAGACGGAGCAATAACGCTTGGAGCATTAGCTAACCACGCAAGAATTAGTATAACTAAATTACTTAAGATAAAAGATGAACGTCTACTAAACAATTCAAAAAAAATTTCCAAAAAATTATCACAAAAATATTGAAAAGAAATTTCAAGAAAAATTTGATAATCATACAACAAATTATTGGCTAAAAAAATTAAAGAAGAATAATATACCTTGTGAAGCTGTAAGATTTATAGAAGAGCTCTTAAGTGATGAACAAGCCATAAAAAATAATAATATAATTAAATTGAAACATCACACAGGAGACAACATAATTACTACTGGTCCTGTTTTAGATTTTAATCATAAAATCAAGAAAAAAAGTGCACCTAAACTTGGAGAAAATAATATTGAAATATTAACATCTCTTGGATATAAAAAAGATACAATTAAGGATTATATTAAGAAAAAAATAATTTTATGAGTGAAATAATAAAAATTACATCAGAATCAATAAAAGAAATATATCTTCATGCTAGAAAAGAATTTCCAAACGAGTGTTGTGGGTGGATTTTGGGTGAAAAAAATTCAACTGTTGCATCAAAAGTTAGAAAAGCTCAAAACCAATATACATCATCTAATCATCCTACAAGATCAAGTAGATCAAAAGAAACAGCTTATGTAATTTCAGGAAAAGACCTAATTGAATTGAACGAAAGTTTTGAAAAAACTTTTGTCCCAAAAATCATATATCATTCTCATCCAAATGGAAAAGCTTACTTTTCTGAGACTGATATAAATAATGCAATGAGTCCATGGGGTTGTGAACCATCATATCCAGTACAACAAGTTGTTATTGGAATTAATAAATATGAAATAGTTGAAGCAAAACAATTTTCTTGGCATTATAAAAGCAAAAAATTTATCGAAATTAACTTTTTTGAAGGCATGAAAATCTAACGTTCAGTTAATGTCCCTCCATTAATATTTATTGCTTGTCCAGTAATATAGTCCGCTTCTTTTTGGCATAGAAATCCAATAAGTTCTCCAACTTCTTCATGGGTTCCAGCCCTACCCAAGGGTATTTCTTCAAGTCGTTTTTTCCACCCAGAATCTCTCCCTAAAAGATCCATTCTTGCAGTATCAATTAATCCTGGACAAATTGTATTAACTGTAATGTTGTGCTTAGCTACTTCTTTTGCCAAAGCCTGAGAAAATCCATCAATTGCAAAATTTGCTGCATTATATGCACTTGTATTTGCTCTACCAGATTTACCCATTACAGATGAAATATTAATTATTCTTCCTCTATTACCTTTTTTTATCATTTCTCTGGTGACATATTTAGAGCAATAAAATGTTCCAAATAATTTCACATTAATCACATTTCTAAATAAAGTATCATCAAGGTCTATTACACTAACTCTGTCTGCACCGTTTGGGGCAGCAGCATTATTAACTAATATATCTATTTGGCCGTACTCTTCAATTACATTATTTACCATTTTTTTAACTGAATTTTCATCAGATACGTCAGTGACATAAGCACTGGATTTTACTCCTAAGTTACTTATTTCTTCAGAAGTTGAAAAAACATCATTCCATTTCATTTTTTTTTCATCATCGGGAAAAGTTTCAGGATTTCTGCCTGTGCCAGTAACAATAACATTAATACCTTTTTTTGCTAATACCAATGCTGTAGATCTGCCAATTCCTCTATATCTTCCAGCTCCAGTCACTATAGCAACTTTTGATTTATTACTCAATTTACTAACTCATTTCTTACATTTATATTGAAAATATAAATTATAATTTATATTTATATAGAATGATAACCATAATTTTCATAATACTTAAGAGAACCTTAGCTCATAAAAATCTTATTGGTGCAGTTATGGTCGGAATTATACTTTCATCAACAATTATGTCTGGTTCAGTAATATTTTTTGATTCCCTAAAAAATCTTTCTCTCCAAGAAACTCTCTCATCAACTTCTGATAAAAATATAGATATTCTTGTTGAAGCTAATGCTACACCAAAAAATAACGGAGATCATAAAAAAATATTAAGACAAATTAACGAAACTATTATAGCTACATGTGAAAAAATCACAAATAAGAATGAATATTTTGCAAAAACTAGCACATTTTTTTCGGCAAAAAAAATTGACCCTTCACCAGCCTCAGAATGTCCATGCGCTTCTATTCATTCCTTAAATAATAATGAAATGATTGAGTGTGATTGTTCAAGGGCATCATTGTTAAGCCTTTCAAGTAGTGAAAATAAAATATCAATCTTAAATGGAAAGTTGCCATCTTCAAATATAACTTTTACAGATGAATATATTCTTCAAACTGAAGCAATTATAGACGAGGATACTTCTGAGAAATTAAATTTAGAAATTGGAGATANATATCGACTAAAAGCTCACTGGGAGGACAAAAATCAATATTTAGAAATAATAGTTTCAGGTATATATGAANGAAAAAAAGAAAATACAAATTATTGGTCAATAAATGACGAAGTATTTAAGAATAANATAGCTTCNTTAGATTTCAACTATTTCATAATAAATGAAGAAATAATCTCAGGTAAATTATTAGAATATTTTTCAAAAATAAGATTAGATTATGCTTGGTGGATTGATGTTGAAAATAAAAAAATAAAAGCTAGAGATACTTCACAAATTTTACGTGGTATTAATATAGCTGAAAATCAAATGAAATCTGAACTAAACGGTTTATTAATAACAACCGACTTAATGAAAACTATTGAAAATTTTGAAAACGATTTATTTTTTAATAAAATTCCAATGCAAATTGTAATAATGATTATAGTATTGGTAGCTATTTACTACACTATTACAATTTCAAGTCTACTTGTTGAAGCTCAAAAAAATGAAATAGGAATGTTAAGAACAAGAGGAGCTTCAACTAAGCAAATCATTTCTGTTTATGTTTTTGAAGGTCTCGTATTAACAATAATTGCTACTTTGACAGGACCTATAATAGCCGCCTCTACAATATCTATAATTGGTCAAATACCTACATATGAAAACCTTAATTATGGAAATAACTTACCAGTTAGTTTGTCTATAAATGTATATTATATGAGTTTTATAGGTGGAGCATTAGGCCTTATTTCGGTACTAGCACCTGCAATTAAAATTACAAACTTAGGTCTATTGGCCTCAAAAATCACCACTCAAAGACCAAGCAGGCTTTCTATAATTCAAAGATATTACCTTGATGTAGGTTTTATTATTATTATTATGTTCTTACTATTTCAAATAAGTAAACAAGGTTCATTTATATCAGAAAGCAGCATGGGTGGTGAGCCAGAAATAAATCAACTTTTGCTAGCAACACCGGCTATATTCATAATTTGCTCAGGATTAATTTTAGTTAGAATTTTTCCATTAATGATGAGTTTCTTAGGGGTTATTTTAAATAAAAAACTTTTTTCAAAACTTGCCCCACCGGAACTAATTTTAGGTATATGGCAAATGTCAAGAAATCCATCTCATTATTCAAGACTATCTTTACTGCTAATTTTAACAGCAGCCTTAGGTGTATTCGCATCAAGTTTTGAATCATCACTGAAGCAAAGTAATATTGATCAAGTTTTATACGATAATGCAGGGGAGATAAAACTTGAGTCTATGGAAATACATAAAGAAATTTGGTCAAAATCTATAATAAATGAACTAACTAAATCTGAGATATTATTAAACTCAACTCCAATATTAAGAAAAAAATCTTCTGTTTCGTCAAAATACTCTAATGACTATTTTGAACTTATAGGAATTGATCCAAATAATCTCGATAAAATTATTTTACTTAGAAATGATAATAAAGATAAAAACTTAAAAGAAAAATTAAATAGAATAGATGAAATAACAGATAAAGGAATAATGATACCGAGTGGGAGTAAATGGATTTCAGTAAATATAAGACCATTAACAAAACTTCCTGATACATATGTGTTAGCAAGATTATCAGATGCAAATAATAATTTTTTTACAATTCCATTAGGAAATTTATCTCCAAATGGTTACGATGGATTTAGATTCCATTGTCCAGAAAATAGTGAAAATGAGTGGTGTAGAATAGGTGTAAGCCTACAAACAGCAATATCTAGCATTAGAAGATATAGACCCATTGAGTTTTTTCCAAAAGAACCACTAAGTTTACATTCTGTAGGAATATATTCTAACAGCTATACAGAGGCTTCTGCACTAGATATCTCCGATATAAGTGTAATTGATGGTTCAGGTAAAAATATAACAATCATAGAAAATTTTAGTGAAGATTTTAATGATTCTTGGAGCACTATAAAGCCTACAAAAAACTCCCTTGGAGATACGATCTCAATAAATTTTTCTAGCAAAAATCAAATGACAAATCTTTCAAAAACTGTAGAAGAAAAATTTCTAAGATTTAGATGGACTAACATTGATCCAAGAGAATATAGAGGAATATGGCACGGAAAAGGCTTAGAAGAAATTCCAGCATTAGCAGATAAAAATTTTATAAAAAAGTATAACTTGGAAATTGATGATAATAAAAATCCTACTAAGGTTAATATCATTGTAGATTCAAGCCCTATAAAATTAAATATTATTGATACCATAGAGTTATTTCCTAGTGCAGGATATGAAAAAGAACCATTCATTATCGTTGATTACGAATCATTACTTACTCATTTAAATACAAAAAAACATATAGGAAATATACAGCCCAAAGAATTTTGGATAAACGCTAGTAATGACATAGAAAATGAAATTGAAAAACCTGAATTTATAGATAATTATTTTATTGACGAAAAAATAAAAAATGAAATTGATCACATATTTGAAAACATTGATTTGAAGGCTGGGTCCTCGACAAGTTATTTGGATAATGAGTTAAAAAATATCAATTTAAATCCATTAGTAATTGCTGGATGGAAAGCATTATTAGGTATTGCTTTTTTTACAGTCCTAATAATAAGTGCATTGGGATTTATTATTCATAGTAATTTTTCATTTAACAATAGAAAATATGAATTAGCATTATTACGAACTATAGGATTATCTATGAAACAGTTAGTGACATTAATTTTATTCGAACAAATTATTATTATAGGTTTAGCATTAGGACTTGGAATTTTTATGGGATTATCTTTAGGCTCAACGATATTACCTTACCTTGCCAATTCAAGTGGTTCGGAAGTTTTATTGCCACCAATGGATATCTTATTCAGATGGGATGAATTTCGTTTTACTTTTTTTATATTACTTTTAGTTTTTGTAACAGTAATAGCAATAATTATCTTCTCAGTATTTAAAATGTCTTTACACAAGGTCATGAGGATAGGAAAATAAGAAAATGAAAAATTATTATATCGAGTGTACAAATCTCTTCAAAATATATAAAGCATCTGAATTAGAAGTTGTAGCCCTTAGAGGATTAGAATTGTCTGTAGATAAAGGTGAAATAATTTCTATTATAGGATCTTCAGGGAGTGGTAAGTCTACACTATTAAATATTTTAGCTGGATATGATTTTCCTTCTGCTGGCATAGTAAAAGTTGGAAATTATGATTTATTACAAATGTCCAAAGAAGAAATAGTAAGATATAGAAGAAAAGAAGTGGGGTTTATTTGGCAGGACACCAATAAAAATCTATTTAATTATCTATCAGCAATAGAAAATATAAAGTTACCAATGGTAATTACTGGTAAAAATAAAAACATAATTAATGATAGAGCAGATGAGTTGATTGAGCTTGTCGGTCTAAGTAATAGAAAAAACCATATGCCTTATGAATTATCAGGAGGAGAGCAACAAAGAATTGCTATAGCAGTTGCATTATCAAATAATCCACCCTTAATATTAGCCGACGAGCCAACTGGCGAATTAGACGATGAAACATCTCAAAATATACTGGATTTACTTAATGAGTTAAATCAAAAACTAAATACCACTATTGTTATAGTTACTCATGACCCTAAAATTTCTGATGATGTTAGCAGGAGTATTACTATTAAGGATGGAAAAACTAGTATAGAAACACAACTAATTAATAATAAAAAAAATGAATATTTGCTAATAGATTCTATTGGCTCTTTACAAATACCAAAAAAAATATTAGATAGTAATAATATTGATAAAAGAGTTAAAATTTATAATGAAGACGGTGTAATAAAAATAGAGGCGGATAATGAAAAATGAACTAATCCAAGTAAAAAATGTTTCTAGAAATTATATATTAAAAGGTGAAAAAATTGAGGCCTTAAGAAATATAAATCTAAATATTAATAATGGAGAATTCTTAACTTTAGTTGGAAGGTCCGGTTCAGGAAAAACAACCCTACTTAATATTTTGGCAGGATTAGATGAGCCCTCAGATGGAGAAATTTTATTTAAAGGCAATAATATTAATGATTATAATGAAAAAGAAAAAATTAGTTTTAGAAGATTTGAAATAGGAGTTATATTTCAATCTTTTTCTCTGTTACCCTTATTATCTGCATACGAAAATATAGAATTGCCTATGAGAATTTGTGGTATAAATTCAAAAGAAAGAAATAAAAGAACTAAAGGTGCACTGAAAATGATCGGATTAGAAAAAAGACGCAATCATAGACCATATGAATTGTCAGGAGGTGAACAGCAACGGATAGCTATAGCAAGAGCTATAGCTATGAAGCCAAAACTCCTTTTAGCAGACGAGCCAACTGGTGAGTTAGATTCAGTAAATGCGTTTTCAATATTTAGTTTATTTAAAGAGATGGTAAATGAGCAAAATATGTCTATAATTGCGACAACTCATGATCGAACTCTTTTAGATTTATCTGACAAAACACTGAATATCTCAAATGGAGAGATTTTTAATCATACAACATAGATTTACAAGATTCAGATAACTTTATTGCATCATCCAAACTATTATTCAAAATATTTATATGCCCCATTTTTCTGCCTATTCTAGGTTCATGCTTCCCATATAAATAGAGCTTTGAACCAGGAGTCATTAATGCTTTATTCCAGTTTGGATTTAAATTATCAAACCATATATCCCCAAGTAAATTAAACATTACAGCAGGGGACAATAACTTTGGTTTACAAGTATTAAAACCTAACAATATTTTTACAACTTGGTCAAATTGTGAAGTATCGCAAGCATCTAGAGTGTAATGTCCTGAATTATGTGGTCTTGGAGCAATTTCATTTATAAATACTTCTTCTCCAAGAACAAACATTTCTATACAAATCAACCCAACTAATTCTAATTGATTTACAATAATTTCTGCTAAATTATTTATTTTATTTTCCAAAGTTTTAGAGATTCTTGCAGGAACAATAGATTTATCTAATATGTGATTCACATGTATATTTTCTGAGATAGGAAATGAGGTAATTTCACCTGATGTATCTCTTGAGCAAATAACTGAAACTTCCTTATCAAAATTAATGAATTTTTCTATTATAATCTCTTTATTTTTTTTAGAAATTTCTCTGTACGATGAGGGAATTTCATTAACATTTTTTATTATTTTTTGACCTTTACCATCATATCCTTCAGTGGCTGTTTTTATAACAACGGGAAAATTAAAATTTTCGCAAAATTTAATAATATCTTTTTCACTTTTTACTAAATTAAATTCGGCGACCGGGATTTTATTATTCTTAAGAAACTCTTTTTCTAAAATTCTATTTTGTGAAATAGATAAGACTTTAGATGACGGAAACACTTTTCTATATTTTTCTAAATATTCAACCGAATCTAATTTAATATTTTCGAATTCATACGTGATTATGTCACTTTTCTCAATCAATATATCACATGCATTTAAATCATCAAATTCAGAAATTATTTTCTCATCTGACACCCCGAATGCAGGTGAGTCTGGGTTAGGATCTAGAACAATAGTATTATTACCCATTTCTTTAGCTGAAATAGCAATCATTTTACCTAATTGCCCTCCACCGATAATACCTATATTTTTCATAGAACTTCTTTCTAAATATCTAAATCAATCAACTTGATTTTCTTCTCTATGTTTTTTCTTTTTTCTTGAATTTTTTTTTGAATATCATCATCAAATAACCCAATAATTTCAGCCGCTAAAATTCCAGCATTTGCTGCTCCTGGATTTCCAATTGCTACAGTAGCTACAGGTACACCTTTTGGCATTTGGACTATAGATAACAATGAATCTATTCCATTCAATGATTTAGATTCTATAGGAACACCTATTACGGGCAATATTGTTTTAGCTGCGGTCATCCCTGGAAGATGAGCAGCTCCTCCGGCACCAGCAATTATAACTTTAATACCTCTTGATTTAGCCGATTCTGCATACTCATACATTAAATCAGGAGTTCTATGTGCAGATATTATTTTTACTTCGTATGGTATAGAAAATTCTTCTATGATTTTAATAGCATGTTCCATAGTTGGCAGATCAGAATCACTACCCATTATTATTGATATTAAAGGATTATCCATTAAATTATCTCCAAATAACTTATTATTTCAATATTTTACATCTGATAGATAACATATGCTCTTAAATTCATGATAAAAATAAATTAAATTATGCCAATATTTATTTATAAATCAGAAAAAATATTTTACGAAACATATGGTAGCGGGCCATTGCTAATCTTACATCATGGCTTTGGGTCAAATAAATCATCATGGATAAAATATAATTGGATTAATTCACTAATTAAGGATTTTAAGATTTTAATTTTTGATGCTCTTGGTCATGGATCATCAAACAAACCACATATTTCCAGCAAATACACTATAGAAGAAAGAGCTAAATTATCAATAAATTTAGCAAAAAATTTGGGCTACAAAAAATTTGGTTTTTTAGGATTTTCTCTAGGCGGTAGGGTAGGATTCGAGCTAGCAGAAAATTATAGCAATTATTTAAAATTTTTAGTTATAGGCGGAATGCATCATAAGCCCCCATCAATTAATATAAATATTTATAAAAGAAACATTCGTATTCTTAAGAGTAGAAAAGGTAATTTTGTTAAAAAAGGAAATTTACATCGCCCTTCAAATGATCCATTGGCACTTGCTGCGTCATATGAAGCAATGCTTATGTGGAATGGAATATCAAATGATACAATTATGTTTGATTTTCCAGTTCTGATGTTTTGCGGAGAAAAAGATAAGTATTATAATGATGTTAGATTATTTACAAAAGAAAAAAAAATTAAATTTATTTCAATACCTAAGGCTAATCATTTTGGCTCTTTACAATCTTCAGATGAGGCTTTTGTTAGTATAGATAATTTTATGTTAGAAAATAAATTAGAGGAGTAAAAATGAAAAAAAAATGCATGATGGTTGTTACAGCTCATCCTGATGATGCAGATTTTGGATGCTCGGCAACTGTTGCAAAATTCTCTAGAAAAGGTTGGGATGTTGTGTATGTAATATGTACAG
This sequence comes from Dehalococcoidia bacterium, assembly GCA_002728715.1. Classification (GTDB taxonomy): domain Bacteria; phylum Chloroflexota; class Dehalococcoidia; order Lucifugimonadales; family Lucifugimonadaceae. The sequence goes on along the minus strand of PBVQ01000008.1, from coordinate 123,803 downwards.
ATGGATCAAAAGGAACTGAGGATAGAACTATTACTCCTAAAGAGTTATCTAAAATTAGATATGAGGAACAAAAAAATTCTGGGATAGTTTTAGGTCTAAAGGATGTTATATTTCTAAACTACCCCGATGGTTATTTGGAACCAACTTTGGAAGTTAGAAAAGATATATCAAGGCAAATAAGAATATGGAAACCTGAAATTCTTATTACTACAAATCCAACAAGAGACTTAAATAATTCAACATATTTAGGGCACCCCGATCATTTCGCGGCAGGTGAAGCAACTTTATCTGCTGTATTTCCAAGTGCAAGAGACCACCTAACATTTCCTGATCTTTTTGAAAAAGAAAAATTAGAACCTCACAAAGTTAAAGAGGTTTGGATAATGTCATATGGAGAGAAAGCTGATTTTTGGAACCCAGTTAGTGAATTAGATGTAGACACCTCTATAGAAGCACTATTAAAGCATGTCAGCCAAATACCCAATCCAGAATCTGCAGCTTCTTGGATGAAAAAAAGAAGACAAGACCTAGGTAAAAATATAGATTCCGATTATGCCGAGTCGTTTAAGAAATTTGTAATGAACTAAACTTCTCCTAAACTTTCATCTGAAGTTGATGATGAAAGATCACTTCCATATTTTTCATTAACACTAGTTTTCAATTCAGCAAATTCATTTTGTATACCACGAAGTAAAATACCTGCGTCAGAAGAATGTAATATAAAACGCGCACCTAAATCAATTGCAACTTTTGAAGCTTCAATAGTCTGCTGATGAATCATTGTTGGGACACCTCTTTTGTCTGCTTCTCCAATTATATGCTTTAGTGTCTCAAGATAAACTGGATTGTCATTTTCGTTTGGTATTCCCAAAGAAGTAGTCATATCGTTAGGACCAATAAATACTCCATCAATTTTTGCTGAGTCGATCATATTTCCAATATTTTCTGCGGCTGGTTTACTTTCTACTCCCATAATAAAAATATGATCTTTATGTAATTTTTCAAAATATTTTTTAGTTTTATCACTTGGGAATTCACCGGTACTCACATAATTTTCATAATATTCACCTTTTAATGGATGGGTACGTAATTTTCCTACACAATGTTTTACCTCTTCTATATCTTCACAGTATGGTACTAGCACTCCATCCGCACCTGCATCCATAGCCATAGCAACATAAATAGGATCAGTGCTTGGAGTTCTTACTATAGCTGTAATATCTAAAGATTGAAATTGCTCTACAGTATTAGCTATTAGTTCCCTATCTCTTGATCCATGCTCTGAATCAATGACAACAAAATCTAATCCACAACCAGCATAAACTCTTTTCCACCTCATTCCTGTCATACACCAAATCATATAACCAAATACTGGTTTTCCATCTTTTAAGCGTTGTTTTAATTCTGCAGGTTTCATTTATTTCTCCTAAACTATTTTTTTAATATATTAATAAGTGCGTTTACATGTTCAATTTGAAAATCAGGTATTGGTAGTTCTTTGGGATAAGATCTTCCCATTTTGATCCAAGCTGTACTCATACCAAGTCGATTCGCCCCCAATATATCAGTATAAGCATTGTCTCCTACAAATAATATTTCTTCATTTTTAATATTTTCTAAACCTAATTTTTTCTTACCAATCAGATATATTTCTGGATCAGGCTTATCCTTTGCATAAATTTTTGATGGTAAAACAAAAGGTATTTTATCAGTTAGTCCAGTAATTTCAACCTTCTTATATTGGTAACTATTACCGTTTGTTACAACACCCCAGTTATATTCAGAATCATTTATCCAATCAATAAATTCCATCACTCCGGGAAGAATTTTCATATGCTTAATTGTTGATTCAAAATAAAACTTATAGTGATCACGCTCATTTCCTTTTACCTCAGGCCATCTAGCTTTTATCTGCTTGAACGAATCTATCGGAACTGCTGTATTATTTGGAGATAGACTCCAAAAATAATCTATTGCTTCATTAAGATCCAAAGAATTTCTTATAACTTCCTCTTGATAATAATAATCTTTGTATACATTTGTGTACGCACTTTCACGATCGATTAATGTGTCGTCTAAATCGAATAAACAAGCTCTAATATTCATAATTTATACATCCGCAACTGCATTATCATCAAGGTTCCAAGAACCTGAATATCTTTCATTATTTTTATTTGGATTAAATGGTTTCATTGCTAAAACCGATTCATCAATATCTGTTCCTAGACCAGGAGATTCAGGCAATTCAAAGAACCCTTCATTAATTATTAAAGGGGTTGTTTGAACTTTATCATGCCAAGGCATATCTCGTGCGGTCTCCAGTATTAAGAAATTTGGAACAGTTGCACAGACATGCAAAGATGCTGCCGTAGCTATTGGTCCATTAGGGTTATGAGGTGCAAATTTAATATACTCAATTTCAGCCATAGAAGCTATCCTTTTTATCTCTGAAATTCCACCTGTATGTGCAATATCAGGCTGTATAACATCTACTAATCTTCTATTTAATATATCCTTAAATCCCCATCTAAAAAACAATCTTTCACCGGTAGCTATATCTGTTCTATGTCCCGCATTTCTTACTTGCTCTAGGGCATTTATATTTTCTGGCGGGACAGGCTCTTCAAAAAAAAGTAAGTTAAATTCCTCGACTGCGTCTATCTGTTTTATCGCTATAGAAGGCCTGACTCTTCCATGATTATCAATCATTATATCTATATCCGGACCAAGTTCTTTTCTCATACCCTTAATTTTTTCGTGTAAATTATCTGCAGCATCTTTTTCAGACCATTTATTATCCTCATTTGCCGTCCATCCTCCAGTCTTAAAAGCTGAAAAACCTTGATCAACTAATTTTTTACCCCCTCTAATATCAGCAGCGTGAGTATATGCCTTAACTTTGTCTCTTACAGCACCACCTAACATTTTATATATAGGTATATTGTTAATTTTTCCTGTAATATCCCATAATGCAATATCTATGGCAGCCATAGCAGACCCCATTACAACGCCTCCTCTCCAGAACCCATGACGATACATTATCTGCCAATTTCTTTCAATTTGAGTCGGGTCATTACCTATCAATCTTTTAGCTAGAACATTAATTCCAGCTGCCACTGATTCTTCATGTCGTTCTAATGTTCCTTCTCCCCAACCATGAACCCCTTCGTCCGTTTCAACTTTACAAAACACCCAATCTCTTCCCCCCGTCTCCATTAGAAAAGTTTTTATATCTGTGATTTTCATAAGTCTAACTTTTTCTCCATAGTATTTATAAGATTATAAATTTAATCTTTAATTTTTGAACCCTAATAATAGTCTACTTGATACTCTTTTATTACATCTTCATGAAATATTTTTTATTCTTGGATAAATCAGCAATACAATTAATATGATTACAAAGCATCCAAGTGACAGCATATAGTAACCAACATTCACTCCCCAATTATCAGCTATTACGCCCACTAATAATCCAAAAACTGGAGATAATGCATTGTCTAACAAAGTTATTGATAATACTCTTCCTCTTAATTTTTCTGGAGACAATTCAATAATAGTTAATGAATTTGAAGATCTAAAAATCGTTTGGCTAGAACCAATAATAATAATTAATATAAATAAAGCCCATTCTAAACTTGAAATACCAAAACCGAAAAGACTGGCTGCATAAGAAACAGTTACTATAAGCATCAGTCTCCCTTTATTATTTAATCTATTTCTAGTAGCAATATAAAAACCTCCTAGTAATCCTCCAATAGCACCAGTAGATTGAATAAGTCCTAAAAACCTTACACCTTCGCCAAATTTTTGATCAACAAGTTGTGGAAGTAATGTTTGATGTGCAAACCCAATAGATAAAGGAGCTAACCCTAAAAAAACAACCGCTAAAACTACCCTGTTGTCTTTAATATATATGAATCCTTCAAGTAATTGTCTTAAAGGATTACTTTTTTGTTTTATTACAGAAGAAGATGATAATTTAATTTTAGTTGTAAAAATTATAACGAAAAAATATGATACAAAAGCACAAAGATAAGCAGCCCAAATATCTACAGAATAAATCAAAATAGATATTAATGCAGGTCCTATAAATCTTGTACCATTTATAGCTATAGAATTCAAGGATAATGCATTTGCCAAATTTTTTGAATCAACCAAATAAGGGATAATTGAAGTTCTTGTAGGTTGATTCATAGCCATACTTGTACCTAATCCAAAAGAAATCAAATAAATTTGCCACATTTGTATGTCTCCATAGAACAGAATGAGAAACATAATGAGGTGCATAAATGCTGACCAAGACTGTATGAATAATAATAATCTTTTTTTATTAAATCTATCGGCAGCAACACCACCAACTATACCTAAGAAAAGCATTGGGAATGCTCTAACTAGCAAAACCGAACCAATAGCTGTAGAAGATCCAGTTATAGTCCAAACAAGCCATGCTCTTGCTATCATATCAGAATGCATTCCAAATGCAGATAAAACCTGCCCAAACCATAAATGTCGGAAGTTTTTATTATTCAAAGATCTAAAAGCAAAAAAGAATTTTTTATAATTTTTTGTCATGGTTTATTTTTTTTTTGAGCAAGCCCTGATCCGATGATTACCAATATAGAACCAATGTATAATTCTAATCCAATATCTTCATTAAGAATTATCCAACTTAATAAAACTCCAAATATAGGTTGGCTTAAAGATATAAAAATTACTCTAGATGGAAGATAAGTTCTTAATAACCAATGTTGAGCCATAAATGCAAATCCGGCAATAATTACTCCAGTATATATTACTGAGATTACTATATTTTTTGTAAAAAAACTATTTGTAGGATTTTCAAAAATATAACTACCAATAATAAAGATTACTATGCCGAAAATTGCTTGAGAAGCGAGCATTTTATGTTGAGATACACTTTGCCCTAAATTAGAAATAAATATTTGCCTAATAGCTAATAATATTGCACAAATAAGACATAAAAAATCTCCTAATATATAATCATAACTAGATTCCGAGAGATTATTTAAGAAAACTACAACTATTCCCAAATAAGCAATAATTACCCCTAGAATTCTAAATTTTGTTAATTTATCTCCAGGAACTACAAAATGAGCAATTATACCTGCCCATAATGGATAAGTTGTAAAAATTAAAACAGCATGGCTTGCAGGTGTATAGTTTTGTCCAACATTCAGAAAAATCAATTGTACAGAAAATAAAATACCCAAAACAAAAAGTGGTAGATATTCATCCCTTTTTAATTTAAATGATTTTTTTGTGATCAAAGAATAAATTAGCACAACCACTCCACCAGCCAAAAATCTCATCCAACCTAAACGAAGAGGTGTTGTATCTAGTAATCCCAGCTTAGTTCCTACAGGATTTCCTGACCATAATATTGATAAAAATAGTGCTAATGAAGCCGCTCTCTTATCAAGGATTTTTCTAGAATCTTTTTTCAAAAATAATCACTTAATCGAGGTGTCTCAAGTATTGTCCAATCCAATCATAATCAACAAAATCAACATAAGCGTCCATGAGTGCTTTTGTTATTTGACCAGGCGTTTTTCCTGAACCTACTTTTCTACCTTGTATTGTAGAAACACCACAAATACATAATGAAGTTGATGTAAGAAAAATTTCATCTGCAGTCAAGGCATCATAGATATCAATATCCTTAATTACTAAAGGTATATCTAATTTTTTAGCAAGTTCGATGGTAGTTTCTCGAGAAATACCTCCCAAAACATACTGTTCAGATGGAGTATAAATGATACCATTTTTCACTGAAAAAAAGTTAGACCCTATACCTTCTGTTATAAAACCTCTATTATCAAGTAAAATTGCCCATGCATCTGGATTCTGTGCTTTAGCTTCAAGATCTCCCATTATCAGATTTAAGTAATTATGTGTCTTAACTCTTGGACTTAATGATTCAGTGGGAACCCTTCTAACAGAAGGAATAATCACATCCATTCCTTCTTTATAAAGTTTAGCTCTTGGTTTTAGCGGTAAAGGCATACATTCAATAATTAAGTTTGGACCTCCATCAGTTTCCCACATATCTCCTCCTACAAAATCAACCCCCCTAGAAACTCTTTGACCAACCCAATAGTCATCATTTTCATCTATTAATGGCAAGTTTTCATTTAACACATTCATAGTTTGATCAATCATTTCATTTTTATTTATTCCAGGGTCTATTTTTACATAACTTAGAGAGTCGTAGAACCTATCAATATGCTCTTCTAACTTAAATATTTTATGGCCAAAAGTTCTTGTCATATCAAAAACACCATCACCATACTTAAAACTTCTGTCTCTAAAAGGAATCATTACTTCAGATTCTGGAACTATCTTTCCATTGAAGTATGCAACCCTTTCATTATTATTTTTCATTTCACTATAACTCCTTTTATAGATATTGCTAAAAATTATTTTATTCTGTCCAAAAATCGCCATGCTTATGAACAATTAATGGATCAACTTGTGCTCCTAATCCATAGCCATCTGGAATCACGAACATATCTCCAATTATATTTTCATTAGGAAAAAGGACCTCTTTTCTCCAGTCTATTTCATATACTGCATGCTCTAATGGTAAAGTATTATTGAATGCTAAAGTTGAATGAGCAGATGCAAGTAAAGATAAAGGCCCAGACGGACAATGCATCGAAACAGATTTTTCTTTTTTTGACTCTAAGGTTTTTCCAATAAGAAAAGCTTCTATTGGGCCACCACAAAACTTTATATCTGGCATTACAACATCTAGAGTATCATTATCTATGAATTTTTCAAAAAGTTGTAGTCCATAACCATGCTCTGCCCCTGCAATAGGAATTGTTGATTGTCCTTTTATTCTTCTTATATCTGAAGGATATTCTATTGGATCAATAGGTTCTTCATACCAACCAACTCCTCTATCTGTTAATTCGTAAAGAAGATCATATGCTGATTCATTATCAAATCTTGAGTGACAATCTACAAGTAAAGTTGAATCTCCAATTGATTCTATAACACTACTGATTCTACTTAGCCCAATTTTAGCTTCTTTTGGCAATCCAGGCGTACTAAATGGCGACTTACACTCATCGAATGGCGCGCACTTTAATGTCTTGAATCCTTGATCCTTTACAAACTTTGCCATCTTTGAAAAAGATTCTGGAGATCTATCCAACACTTCCTGTAACACGGGATTAAAGTTTTGTTTAGTTTTTTTGTCTAATAGTAAAGATCTATTTATGTTTGCGTATAACTGTACCCTATTACTAGAAATATTTTTTTCTCCAAATTTATATAATATATATTCATACATCTTCAGTTTTGACTGCTTTGATAGCGCATCAGTAATTGCACAGCGCAGTCCGCTTACAGCAGTAGCTAATAACTGATCAGATTCTATACCTTCTACAGATAAATTATTTTCAGTAATTACATCATAATCAGAATATACTTTTTTCCCTCTGAGATTATTAGCTAATTTCGCTACTATTGGTGAAACATTTCTTGATAGTTGCGTGTGGCTAATTTCACCTTCACCGAAAATATTAGAATTGTCTGATATTTTTAGATGTGTCCATTCTGTATTAGAATTAACCACGATAGAGTTAAATTCTAGTGAGTTTATATTTATCCATACATCATTCATAAATATTAAGTTTGTTTTTTATAATATACTAAGTTATATTTAAGAAAAATTTAAGTCGCAAAATAAGAAATAAGATGAAAATTAAAGAAATAAAAACACTTTCAGGCGATAGATACAATTATGTAAAAATCACTACAGATGAAAATATAATTGGTTATGGAGAGATACATCCTGCATCTGGAACGAGCGGAACACCTTTTGTTTCAATGGCAGGGGTAAAGTATTGTGAAGAGTATTTAATAAATAAAAATCCTTTAGAAATAGAAAAACATTGGCAACATATGTTTAGAAGGCAAATTTTTAGAGGCGGTTCTGACATGATGGCTGCTATGGGTGCCATAGATATTGCTCTATGGGATATTAAGGGCAAAGCTTATAATAAACCTGTATACGAACTACTTGGAGGTAAAGTAAGAGACAAGGTAAGGTTATACACACATTTACAAGGTGTTAGTAAAGAAGAGCTAGCTGAAGATGCAGAAAAAAAAATTGAAGAAGGCTTTACTGCCGTCAGATTATACCCATTTGGAAGTTTTGGGTCAAAAAGTTTTGCTGAAGGATCCGGATTAGAGCAAATGAGTTTCACATCAATGCAAAGACATGCTTACGAAAGAGTTGAAGCGGTTAGAAAAGCTGTAGGTCCTGATGTTGATATTATGATAGATGTTGTAAATAGACTTACCCCTCCCGAAGCTGTAGCTATTGGCAATGCTCTTAGCGACTTAAATTTATATTTTTTTGAAGATCCAATTGAACCAGAAAATATGGAACAGTGGAAATTAGTTGCTAGTCAACAGCCTATTCCAATAGCAATGGGAGAAAGATTATATACTTTATATCAATTTAAGGATCTATTAGTTAATCAAGGCGCTAGCTATATCAGGCCTGATCTATCTCTAGCAGGTGGGATTACAAACGTAAAAAAAATATCAAATATGGCTGAAGCTTTTTATGCTGGAGTCGTTCCACACAATCCCTTAAGTTGTATTCTTACTGCATCGTGTATTCAAATTGATGCCTCTGTCCATAATATACCTGTACAAGAATATCCGTATGATGATAATTTAGGCATAAAAAAAGATTTGGTTGATGAACCAATTAAGCGTATAGGTGGATATCTTGAAATACCAAATAAACCGGGAATTGGTGTAAATTTAAATGAGGAAGCATTTAAACATTATCCACCGAAGCATTATGAAAGAGACCCTTTAATATTTTATGATGGGGGCTTGAAAGACTATTAATTTTGTCTTTTCTTAATTCTGTTTGAACTAATTCTTAGCCAAAAAATTCCTGCCAAAAATGATACACAAACAAGTAAAAAAAGTATAGTCCCCCAAATATTATTATATCCAGCACGTACCTCATCAGAAACAATAAAATCAAGTATAGTTAAACTTTTACCTTTTTCACTTTCTATTTCTATGTCAATCACCCATTCACCTGATTCTTCTATTTCAAATTGAGATAAATAATGAACATAATCATTAGGTGAGTTTAATGCTAAATTATATAACTTAGTACCTGAATCTTTATTGGTTAAATAGATAGATACTTTAGCATTTTTAATATGAATTTTATCATCCAAATGTTTTATTTTAGCTGCAAGTCTTATTATTCCAATTTTGGGATCACTAGGGGTTATATATATTTCAACTTCGTGTGGATTTGAATCATATTTACCAAGATACTTATAACCCGGAAGTGAATTACTTTCCTGCGCAAACAAAGTACTTGATAAATTAATTAGTATTATAATAAAAATTAAATAGTAAAATTTTTTCATAGCAATATTATAAATGATTAGAAAGAATCCATGAATAAAAATTTAGATTTAATTATAAAAAATTCAAGAGTAATTGATCCAAAAAATAACATTGATGAAAAATTAGATATCGGCATTAAGCACGGAAAAATTTATGAAATAGAGAAGAATATTCAAACTTCAAGAAGCCCTGAAATAATTAATCAAGAAGATAAAATTCTTATGCCAGGCCACATCGATACTCATGCACATCTTTCTGCAGTATTCAACGATAACATCAATACTGATTATGGTCACAAAATGCTTGCTGAGTCTGGAACAACTACAGCCTTAGATTTAGCAGGAGAACCAGATATTATGCTTGAAGGTATGAAAAATAATGGAGCTGGTTTAAATGTAGCCACAATCATGGGGCTAGTTCCTCATAAAACTATAAATAAAGACGACCCAGACAACATTACTCTAAGAGATACAATTTTTGATGTAAAAAAAAGAGGAGGAATTGGAGTTAAGATCCTAGGAGGGTATTTTCCATTTAGCGTTGATGCAAATAGCAGGGTAATCAAGGAAGCTAATGAGCAATTATCTTGGGTTGCTTATCATGTTGGTTCAAAAACTGCAGGAAGTGACTTAATAGGCCTAAGAGAAGTACCTGATTCTACAGATAATGGAAGGCTTCACGTAGCACATATAAATTCATATACTAGAGGATTGGTAAATAAAGAAGAAAAAGAAGTTGATGAAGCTTTATCCATAATAAAAAAAATGAAAAACCACTGGGTAACCGAAGCTTATATGTCTAAGATAAATGGAACTAACGGACTATGTGATGAAAATGGTAACCTTGTGTATAACGTTGCACAAAATTGTCTTATTCTAGGCGGATATGAACCTAATGAAAACGGATTACGCAAAGCTTTATCTGAGGGATATGGTTCTGCATTGACAGTTAAGAAGAATCGCAATGTATTAGTTCACGGAGATGAAGCAGTTAAATTATGGGAAAAATCCTTAACTAATGCAAGCCTAAGTTTTCCAGTAAATCCTCCATCTAGTGCATTTAGATTATCAACAGAAAAATATGAAAATAGCGATGATTTTGTAGTTGATGCTATATCCACAGATGGAGGATACATACCCAGAAATGTTGCAATAGAAAAAACAATGGCTCTCGTTAATTTTGGAGCCTTGAGCCTAAAAGACGCAGTAATTAAACTTAGTTATTCTCCTTCAAAAATGCTTGGACTGGAAAATAAAGGTCATTTGTCCGAGGGAGCTGATGCAGACATTACTATCATTGATCCACAAATAAATAAGGCATGTATGTCAATAGTTGCAGGAAAAGTTATAATGATAAACGGAAAATCTATTTCAGATAATGGAACATGGCTTGTTCTTGAAGAAGGCAAATCTACAGCTGAAAAATCTGGAGTAAATTTTCAAGTTATCAATCTAGAAAAAAGTAAATTATATAAAAGTTTTTAATTACCTTTGAACTCTACCAGATGTATCACCTCCGGCGACAGAAAGTACTTCTTTCAGAGAAACAAGATTAAAATCACCATGAAATGTATGAGAAATCGCTGATGAAGCAACAGCGAAATCTAGCACTTCGCGTGAAGACCAGTCATCTCTATTAAGTCCATAAATCATACCACCACAAAAAGCATCTCCCCCTCCAACTCTATCAACTATTCTTACTGGATATTTCTTACCTATAAGAATATCTTTACCATCAAAATATATAGCACTCCAATCATTGTCATCCGCAGAATGGCTTTCACGTAGTGTTATAGCAACTTTTTTAAACCCATACTTAGAAACCAAATTCTTAACAACAGATTCATAAGCATTTGCATCAATTTCACCTGCCGTAACATCAACTCCTTCAGCAGCAATTCCTAAACATTTTTCAGCATCCTCTTCATTACCAATTGCAACGTCTACGTACTCCATCAAAGGAATCATCGTTTTTTGTGCTTCTTCTGGGGTCCATAAATTTTTTCTATAATTCATATCTGCGCTAACCGTTAGTCCCATTTTTTTTGCTATTTTTGCAGCAACCATACATTCATTAGAAGCATTAGATGAAATTGCTGGTGTAATACCAGTAAAATGAAACCATGATTTTCCATCAAAAATTTCTTCCCAATTAAATTGATTTGATTGTATTTCTGAAATAGCAGATGATGCTCTATCGTATACAACTTTCGAAGCTCTCATTGATGCACCTGACTCAAGAAAATATATACCGAGTCTTTTACCCTGTCTTAAAATTTTTGAAGTATCTACGCCAAATTGCCTAATATAATTTATACAAGATTGTCCTATATCATTATCTGGTATAGCTGACACAAAAGTTGCGTCTAAACCGAAATTTGATAAAGTAACAGCAACATTACATTCTCCTCCGCCATAAGTTACTTCAAATTCTCTTGCTTGAGTAAACCTCTCTCTTCGTTGAGTTGCCAATCGCAACATAATTTCTCCAAAAGTAACAATATTTGACATATTTAGCCTTTCTTCTCTTTTAATCTCTTAACGAGTTTGGAAACCGACAAACTTCTTTCTTTTAATAAGTCCCAGTTTTTATCTTTGATAATATCACTAGATATAAATTTTGATCCCATACCTACAGCAACAACGCCAGAGTCAAACCAAGGTTTTAGAGATTCTTCTGTTATATCAACTCCTCCTGTTGGCATAATTTCTGACCAAGGCATTGGTCCCAATACATCTTTTACAAAACCTGGTCCACCAACAGCACTACCAGGAAAAATTTTTACAATATCGGCACCTTGTTCTTGAGCATTAGAAATTTCAGAAGCTGTTCCACAACCAGGCATATAAGGAATTCTTCTTCTATTACATACCTTTGCAACTTCAAAATTTGTTACCGGACCAACTATAAAATTAGCGCCAGATGAAATATACATAGAGGCAGTACCAGCATCAACTATTGAACCTGCTCCTAAAATAACTTTCGGTAAGTTTTTACTACAAAATTTTTCTAATTCAGAAAAAACTTCCCAGGCATGATCTCCTCTATTTGTAAACTCAAGTAATAATATACCACCTTCTGCGCAGGAATTTGCGACATTTTTCAACACCTCAATATCGCCATTATAAAATACAGGAACTACACCTATGTCATTGATACTATTAAGAACTTTCATCTTAGTATGTCTAGCCAAATTTTTACTCCTAAAATATTATTTAATTTGTAACTAAAGTATAAAATAAAATTTTTATTTTTTCCATTTTAATATGGGATTTCTTGCAGCTAATGCTTCATCTAATCTTTTATGAAAAACATTATGTGGGGCATTCTTAACAACTTCAGGAGAATTTGTTACCTCATCATGAATTTTCAACATTATGGAAATAAAATTATCTAAAGTTTCTTTTGTCTCTGATTCAGTTGGTTCAATCATTAATGCTTCTTCAACAATTAAAGGAAAATACATTGTAGGAGCATGGACTCCATAATCGAGTAATCTTTTTGCAATATCCAATGCTGAGATTCCATTTTTTTTCTGTTTTTTTGCAGAAATTACAGTTTCATGCATGCAATATCTATCTGAAAAAACTTCATAGAAATCTTTCAGTTGAGATTGAATATAGTTAGCATTGATTATTGCATTTTCTGAAATAGATTTAATCCCATTTTTCCCTAATGACCTAATATAAGAATAAGCTCTAACAGCAATTAAAAATGAACCATAAAATCCATTAATCGTACCAATTGAATTTTCAGGTTTAATCAAGTTATAGTCATTATTGTTTTTTTCTGCTACTGGATAAGGAAGAAATTTTTTGAGTTTACTATTTACCATTACTGGACCTGAGCCAGGTCCGCCGCCACCATGAGGTGTAGAAAAAGTCTTATGAAGATTTGAGTGACATATATCAACTCCAAGATCAGATAACTTAACTAGCCCAAGTAAAGCATTTAAGTTCGCACCATCAGCATAAACTAATCCACCATTTTCATGGATTATCTTGGTAATTTCTAAAATATTTGGCTCAAAAATTCCTAGAGTACTAGGAATTGTTATCATAAATACTGCAGTTTTCTCATTTGCTAATTCTTTCAAGTTTTCAATATCTATATTTCCTTCTTCGTCAGATTTTACCGTGACCACCTCAAGACCAGCCATTTTTGCCGATGCAGGATTTGTACCATGAGCTGAATCGGGAACAAGAGCTATATTTCTTTTTGAATCTCCATTACTTTCATGAAACATTCTAGCAATTAACAGACCTGAATATTCACCTTGTGCTCCAGCCAATGGTGATAACGATACTCCTTCTAAACCCGTAACTTTTCCTAATAATTTTTGTAAGTCATACAATAATTCTATTGCACCTTGTACTGTTTCTTGTGGTTGGTATGGATGAATACCACTAAAGCCATCAAGACTCGCTATCTGGTCATTAACTTTAGGATTATATTTCATAGTACATGAACCTAAAGGGTAAAAGTTCGTATCAATAGAAAAATTTTTTTGGCTCAAATTAGTAAAGTATCTGACAAGATCTAACTGAGAAACCTCTGGCAAATTTATGTTACTAATCAAATTATCTTTATCCGTAATTTCTTGTGAGGGAACATCGCACTCAGGTAAAGTGAATGCTCTTCTACCTTCATTTGATATATCTAATAATAATTTAGTATTGTTATTATGATTTTTTAACATTTATAATTTCCTAAGCAATTAATTAACCTATCAATTTGATGTTTTGAGTTTTTTTCCGTAACAGCAATCATTAATCCATTATTTATTCTTTTTGAAACATCCTTCCCCCCCAATATATTATTTTCTAATAAGAAATTATTAATATTTCTTGGGTAGTCGGGACATATAATAACAAATTCATTAAAGAATTTTTTATTATAGATTTCAAAGCCTTTAATTTTTGATATTTCAGATGCTGCATAATGAGCTTTTTGATAGCATAAATGAGCTAGTTCATTAAATCCATACTTTCCTAATGTAGCTAAGTAAACTGTGACAATTAGTGATATTAATTGAGTGCTAGTACATATATTGGATGTTGCATTTTCTCTTCTTATATGTTGCTCTCTTGTTTGCAATGTAAGTACAAAAGCATCATTATTATCTTTGTCCTTTGTTTTACCGATTATTCGACCCGGCATATGCCGTATATATTCTTTTTTTGATGCAAATAATCCAATAAATGGCCCTCCAAAAGAAGTTGGAACGCCTAAACTTTGCCCTTCGGCAGTTACAATATCTACACCGTATTTTCCAGGAGATTCATACATCCCATGATAAATTGGGCTTACATGAGCAATGGCTAAAATATTATTTTTGTGAGCTAACTCAGTTATTTTTTTTATATCTTCGATTTCTCCAACACTATTTGGATTTTGAAATGCTAAACATGATAAATTTAAGTCGTCTTTATCTAATTGATCTTTTTCAATTTTTATAATATTTACATCTTGAAACATTGTATAAGTCTTAAGTACATCGACTAATTTTTCATCAACAGAATGTAACACTCCAATATTTTTATTTCTTTTTATTCTTACAGCCATCAAACAAGCTTCTGCAAAAGCAGTTGGGCCATCATACATACCAGAATTAGAAACATCCATACCTGTGATTTCAGAAATAAACGTTTGAAATTCGAATCCAACCTGTAATGTTCCTTGTGAAACTTCAGGTTGATAAGGTGTATATGCAGTAACAAATTCTCCTCTTTGAACAATAGATTTTACTATTGAAGGAACATAATGATCGTAAACTCCAGCGCCTAAAAAAGATGCATCAAAACTTGCTATTGAACGGTTTTTGCTAGAAATACTCTCTAACAACTTAACTAAATCTTGCTCTGATAAATCTTCAGGTATATCGATTTCTGGGTTTATATATTTAGCGGGAATTTCCTTAACTAAATCAACAAAATTACTTACACCTATTGCATCTAACATAAGTTGTTTTTCAGTATCAGTATTCGGTATATATGGAAAATTATTGCTTGATTTATTTTTCATCTATTAATTTTTCATAGTCTTTGAGGTTTAATAATTGTTCTAATTCGGAATTATCCTTAATCTTTACCCGTAAAAGCCAACCTTTATGAAAAGGATCATTATTAATAGTTTCAGGAAATTTATCGATATCAATATTTTTTTCTATAATTTCTCCACTAATTGGAGCAAACAAATCACTAACAGCTTTAACAGATTCTATTTCACCGAACTTTGAAAACTGTACTAAATCTTCACCTACATCTGGCAGATCTACAAAGACTACATCCCCTAGTAATTGTTCTGCAAAAACTGTAATACCTATCTCAGCAAAATCTTCATTTACCCTAACCCATTCATGATCTTTAGTATATTTAATTTCCTTTGGATACATATTTTACCTTCTTAAACAAACCTTCTTTTTGCTATTTCTGCACTTTGGGTTTTTCCTCTAATATCAATTGAAATTTTTCTACCAATCTTTGTACTACCGCCAGATATAAATCCCAATCCAATTCCTAAACCTAAATTACTAGAAAAAGTACCAGAAGTTACAAAACCAACAATTTTCTCTCCATCGTAAATTTTATAATCTTTCCTAGGGATTCCTTTGGAAGTCATTTTAAAACTTACTAGTTTTTTTCTTAATTTATTTTTTGATAAAGAATAAAGTTTTTCATAAGATAACAAATCTTTATTTGAAAAGTCTATAAATCTACCTAAATTCACCTCAAAAGGATTCGTTTCTAAATTTAACTCATTTCCATATAAAGGTAAACTTACCTCTAATCTTAATACATCCCTTGCCCCTAATCCACAAGGATTTACTTTTTTTTCATACAATAAATTCCAAATATGAGGCGCGTCCGCATTAGAACAAATTATTTCACAACCATTTTCACCAGTATATCCCGTTGTAGATATAGTAACTTCGTATTTATCTATAAAAGTTTTTTTTATCTGATACTTATCTATAGTTTTTAAGATAGGTAATATCTCTGAGGATTTAGGTCCTTGAACAGCAATCATAGAAGTGAGACTCGTATCATCAATTATTTGAATATCAGATCCATAATCAATATTAGAAGAAATTGTTTTTATAATTTTACTTCGATTAGAAGCATTTACTACTAAAAGAAAAGTATTACCATCCAGATTCGAAATAATTAAGTCGTCTAAAATCTGGCACTCTTTATTTAAAAAAATTGTATACTTTGATTTTCCTATATCAAAATCATCTAAATCAATACTTAAAAATTTTGATATGATTTTTTTTGAACCTTTTCCTCCAATAATTATTCTACCCATGTGAGAGACATCAAACATTCCAACATTTTTTCTAACAGAAATAACTTCGGATACGATTCCATCCTTATAATTTAATGGCATCATAAATCCATTAAATTCTACTAATTTTGCATCCAAATTTTTATGATTTTTATATAAACTGGTATACAGCAAAATAACTCCTAATTACTTAATTTCAAAAATGTCTTTCCATGTTTGCGTCTCTTTATTTTCGTCGCCGAATGAGATAGCTGAATTTCTTAGGTCAGGATAAATTAAATCCGAATCTTGTTCTAAATAAATCATACTTTTATCATAAGTGATATGTTGATTCTTAACAATATTTTTTTGATCTTTTGAAATATTTTTCGAATGAATAGATACATGAAAATTACCCAGCCCATTTTTATCAACTAATAGATTAATAGCATAGATTTGTTTATTAAAAGAATTATTTGATATTTCATTATTTTTGTACGATTGATTTAATTCCCTAATAAAAAATTCTAAACCTAAATATTCAAGAAATTTTTTCTGAGTTATGTAAAATAATTTATCAAAGCCATTAACCGCCAATGAGTGATTAACTGTTGTGAAATCTACATGAGAAGTTATATCTTGGCGACCAATATTAGAATAATGGTTAGATGATAAACTATGTTGAAAGTAAGATCGTAATGAACCTCTATTGTTTTTACTAGAGTATAGTTCATCTCTTTCATAACCATAGTCAATAGTTATAACAAAACCAGAATTTATTATAGAAGAAATAATATCAGCCCAATAACCTATTCCTAAATTTACTTCTCCTTGATAACCATCATCAAAATTCTTTGTAAAAGGAGAAACCCTACTAGCTATTTCTGGTTCGCTTACGTGATTTATTTTATCGATAAAAGTATTATTTTTATAATCATAATCGACATATATTTCTTTAATTTTTTTATCTTTAAAAATAAACCTATTAACTGGAAAAGCATCAATTAATTCGTTAGATATTATACATCCTGTAATTCCTTTAGGAACTTCCTTTATATGATAAATATCTTTAGATTTATCTGAAAATACATCTACTGGATAATAAGTTATTACACTTAAAAAACTCGGGATATTTTTTTTATAGAAGGAAATTATTTCTCTATACAAATATCCATTACCTGCACCTATTTCAACAATAGTAAATTCTACTGGTTCGTTGATGGCTTTCCATAGATGATAAATATTTATGGCTAATAAAGATGCAAATGCGGGGTGAACTAAAGGGCTGGTGTAGTAATCACCATATATTCCTAATGGATGATTATTTGTTTTTCCTGAATAGTAACCAAAATTTTCATCATATAAAACTGAACTCATAAAAGAAGAAAAAGTAATTGGGCCATTAGTCTTAATTCTTTTTAGAATTAATTCTTCTAATGAATTCATTATACAATTTTACCGATCTGAAATCGGAATATAACCCTGTTTCCTTTTTCCAGTATATTGCAATAAAGGCCTAATTAATATATTGTGCCTAAATTGTTCAACTACTTGAATAGTCCAACCAGGTATTCTACCAACAGCAAAAATAGGAACAAATAAATCTTGTGGAATTCCATTAAGGTAGTATATTACTCCAGCAAAAAAATCTACATTTACATGTATTCCTCTTCTTGCATAAGGACTCATAGCTTCTACAACTTTTTCTAAAATTTGATACCACTCTGGCTCACCCATTTGGTGGCTTAATTTCCTTACACCTTCCCTAAGATGTCCCGCTCGAGGATCTTCAGCTTTATATACCCTATGACCAAAGCCCATAACTCTTTCTCGATTTACTAAAAGATTCTTTACATAATTTTCTGCATTTTCAGGATTTCCAATATCTTTTGCCATTTGCATAACATTTTCAGCAGCCCCTCCATGAGATGGGCCAGATAAAGCAGCGATTCCTGCTGTAACTGCTCCATGTATATCAGCAGATGTACCAGCAACAACTCTAGCAGTAAAAGCAGAAGCGTTTGAACCATGGTCAGCATGTAGTACAAAATCTTTATCCATTAAATCTATAGTATCTTGGTCAGGAATTTTTCCATTTAACATATATAAAAAATTGCCTGCATGGTTTAATTTATCGCTGGGGTCTATGGGTTCTTTGCCATTACGAATATTATGGTGAGCCATTACAATTGTAGCCACCTGAGAGGTTAATCGTATACCTTTTCGAATTGTAGCTTCTTCAGAATTATCATTTCTATCTTCGTCGAAAGAAGAAAGAGCAGAAACTGTTGTTCTAAGAGCATCCATTGGATGAGAATCTTTTACTACATTGATTACATCAAATATCTCTTCAGGTAGCTTTCTGTATGATTTTAACATTGCATCAAATTCAGATAATTCTTCCTTATTTGGAAGTTTGCCATAAATTAGTAAATATGATGTCTCTTCAAAAGAAGAATGTTCAGCTAAATCATTAATATTGTACCCTCTATATTCAAGGATTCCTTCTTTTCCATCAATAAAAGTGGTTTCACTTCTATCAAAATATACTCCCTGTAGACCTCTATGTAGTGTTACTTCTTTATCCATAATTAACTTCTTTATAATAAGGTAATTTCAAATAACAAAATTGTAAACATCAAAATCTGTTTAAAATTTCCGAATTTACTTGTTCTAAAATATCTACTCTACTAATGGAACTAGTTTCTTTTCCATTTCTTGTTCTAACTGATACGGTTTTTGAAGACATCTCGTTATCTCCAATAATAAACATATAAGGAATTTTTCTTAGTTGAGCATTTCTTATTTTTGCATTCATTCTCTCGTTTGATTCATCAATCTCTATCCTAATATTTTTTGACTTAAATTGTTTATAAATATCATATGAATAGTCTAAATGTTTATCAGTTATTGGTATTATTATTGCTTGTACAGGTGAAAGCCAAGTAGGAAAATTACCCGATAAATGTTCAATTAACACTCCTAAAAATCTCTCTAAAGATCCTAACATTGCTCTGTGAATCACCACTGGCTTTTGTCTAGATCCATCTTCTTCAATATATTCTAGACTAAAGCGTTCCGGTAAGGAAAAGTCTAATTGAACAGTACCTAGTTGCCATTCTCGTCCAATAGCATCAGGAACAAAAGCATCAATTTTTGGTCCGTAGAAAGCACCTTCTCCTGACTGCATACTATATTTATAATTATTTTTATCTAAGATGTTTTTTAGGATTTTTTCAGACTCGTTCCAAGTATTTTCATCACCAACTCTCTTTTCAGGTCTGAGAGAAAGTTCAAATCTAATATTATCAAACTTGAAAGTTTTGTACGATTCATTTAGCATATCTAGGAAATTTTCAATTTCGGCTTGAATTTGATCAAATTTACAAAAAATGTGTGCGTCATCTTGAGAAAAAGACCTAACACGAGTTAATCCATGAGTAACACCAGATCTCTCATTACGATGCAATCTACCAAAATCAGCAAGTCTTAAAGGAAGATCTCTATAACTATGAATCTCCGAAGCATACACTAAAGCTGCAGCTGGACAATTCATAGGTTTCACACCAAATTCTTTCTTGTCAATAGAAACAAAAAACATATTTTCTAGATAATTTTCGTAGTGCCCAGATCTTTTCCATAATTCAGTATTAAAAATTTGAGGAGTGATTACTTCTTTATAGTCGTATAAGTTATACAGATCTTTTACGTATTTTTCTAGCTCACTCAAGATAATTGTTCCATTTGGTAAAAAAAATGGACTTGCTGGGGCAATAGGGTCAAAAAAGAATAAATTTAGAGATTTTCCAAGTTTTCTATGATCCCTTTTTTCAGCTTCTTCTATTCGATTAATGTATTCTTTTAGGGCTTCTTTTGACTCCCATGCAGTACCATAAATTCTTTGAAGCATTGTATTATTTTCGTCGCCTCTCCAGTATGCCCCCGCTGTACTTAATAATTTAAATGACTTTATTTCACCTGTACTATTAACATGACCTCCTCGGCATAAATCTTCAAATTCACCGTTAGAATGACTCCAAAATGTAACCAAAGAATCTTCTTCCATTGATTCTAAAATTTCTTCCTTATATTGATTACCTTTAACTAACTCAAAAGCATCAGCCTTTGAAACTTCTCTTCCAACAAATAAAGAATTTTTATTAATTATTTTTTGCATTAATTTAGTAATATCTTTGAGATTTTCAGGAGTAAAGGGTTTTTCAACTTCAAAATCATAATAAAAACCATCTTTTATTGGTGGACCCAAGGTGACCTTAGCTTTAGGAAAAATTTTAGTAACAGCCTCAGCTAGAACATGAGCTGCAGAATGTCTCATGTTTTGACGATATATGTTTTTTTCTTCTTCAGAAAAATCTTTAAATTTTTTTGACATAACTAAATCATTTTATAGTAATTATAATTATTGATGAATTTTAAACTATAATTTTATATATGTTAATTTCCTCCATAACCATTCTAATGGACCATACTTAAATTTTTCTAGCCAAAATTTTGACCAAAATAATTGTAAAGCCCAAACGAACATAACAAATGCAGAAAGTTCAACTATACTAAATATATGGTTTTCAAAAATTCCTTCCAAGAATATAAAACATAAAACTGTTTGAGTAATATAATTGGTAAATGCCATTTTGCCGCAGGATCTTATATATATTGCTATTTTTTCAGACAAATTCATATTGAATATAGATAACAAACCAATATAACCAATACATATTGGAATGATGCCTAATTTCAAAGGAATACTACTAACAACGGCAATAGAAGGGTCATAATTTTCCAAAGAAAGCCAAAAAATATTTATGGATGTTAATATCAGGCCTATAGGTAAAAATATATAAACTAATTTTTTATAAAATAACTTATCTTTTTTTCCTTGTAGTATGTATAGCCTGTAGAGAACTACACCTAACAACATCATACCTAATGCTCTACCAATAGCATCTAAACCAAAAAATGATTGAATTGCTTCTCCCCACTTACTCGAATCAACAAACCAATATCCTGTCAAACCTTTTCCATCTGGAAAACTTTCTCTCGCAGAAGAGATTAGGTTTCCCTCATTATCAAAAAGCATCTGAAATAATGGAGCTATTATTGCACCAAAATAAGTTAACAAGATACTTAAAATAACTAAAAGTTTTATACTGCGATTATGAATAATTATTATAATTACAGCGCAACATGCATATAGTAAAAGTACATCTCCAATCCAAAAGGATGCATGTATACCGCCAAAAATTAGTAGTAATAAATTTCTCCAAAGGCTTAATAATCTTGGATTTTTTATTTGTTTACTTTTTGCTGATTCAATAAATAGAACTATACTTGCACCAAAAAGAATAGAAAACAATCCCATCATTTTGTCTGCAACAAATAGTTGCGATAAGATTAAAATTGACCAATCAATAAAATTTTCTGCTCCAGCTGTAGAAATATTAAACATAGCAGATTTCGGCATAGCAAAAAATCTAGAATTCATAATTAATATGCCTAATACAGCAACACCGCGAATAAAGTCTAGATTTGATATTCTTTCCTGCATAATAATGATTATAATGAAGTTACTATGAAAATTACAAACATTGAAGTAAAATATCCTATTTACAAAGATGACTTAAAAGACTGGCGCCCTAAGCTTTGGCAAATTATAACTAAAATATCAACAAATAAAAAAAATATTTTCGGATTTGGAACAGGTGGTGGAGGCAATGCATCAATAGAAATTATCAATGGTCACTTAGGTAATTTAATTATTAATGAAGAAATAAATAATAAACAAGATATTATTAAAGTTTTTGAAAAACTATATGAGCATAGCATTCCATACGGAAGAGGGGGAATTACCTCAATGGCAATTTCTTCACTCGATCTTGCATTATGGGACGCCTTTAGTAAGTATTATGAAATTCCAATAAAAAGCCTGCTAGAGGAAAACTCAGAAAAACACCGCAATAAAATAGAAACATATGCAACGGGTAACAATGTTAAAGAATATAGTAATCTAAGTATAAACAACTTTAAGCTTTCTGTGAGATCTTCAGAAGATTTCGAAAAAGATTTCGAAAATCTATCTAAAATTATTTCTAATACAAGAGAATCAATAATAAATGCAAAAAAATTAATGCTTGATTGTTATATGACATGGGATTTAGATTATGCAAAAAATATGTCATCTAGACTAAAAGATTTTAATATCGAGTGGATAGAAGATATTTGTACACCAGATATAATACTGGATAATAAATTTTATGATAAAAATTTATTCGAAATTCAAATTGCTGGCGGAGAACATGAACTTAATCATAATAACTTTAAGCTAATGAAAAATAATAACTCTTATGATATTTGGCAACCTGATGTTACATGGTGCGGAGGTATAAGTGCTCTATTAAAAATAATTAATATAAACTCAAAAAAATATAAAATTATATTACATAGAGGAGGGGAACCCTGGGGTTTGCCATTGATTGAATCTGGGCTAGTTGATAATATGGCTGAATTACACAACCCAAAAACAAATAATTTAGAACTAGAACAATGGAATAATAAAAGTATCTATGCTATCAATAATAGTTTTCTAAAAACAAATAATTATTTAGGGTTTGGATGTGTACCTATAAAAGAATTATTTTCTTGATATTCATACTGGGTTCCATCCTTTTTTGAACAAATTAACATATAAAATTATTCCAATAACCGACAGGCCTAGAGCCACACCCAGAAATAAAAATTTAATATCTAAAGAAAAATAAGATACGATCATTCCAAAGCATAATACAATAAATAAACGTGTAATAGCAGCGGATATAGGTATGAGCATTTTACCAGTACCCATACTAGCAAAATACAGAGTTTTACCTCCAGCGAAAATACCAAACACGGGACCTACTATCATCAAATAAACCGCTGCAATTGCATAGGCTTCTTTATCTTCTGTAAAAATATTTATCCATAAACTAGGAAAAATTGCTACAAAAACTCCAATAATACTACCAATCAATCCAATTATTATAGCTCCAGATAATGCGAATTTTTTTGCCCTTCCATAGTTCTTAGCTCCAAAATTTACACCTACTATTGTCGTCAATACTCCCCCTACACCAAATGCCAAAGGAATTAGCATTTGTTCTAATCTAAGACATATTCCATGACCAGCGATTGCTGCTGTTCCATATTTTGAGATAAAGAAGGTAATTACTATCATAGTTAGTGTTATGCAAATAGAATTAATTGCACTGACTCCTCCAACACGAAGAATGTCATATATAATATTTTTTTCAAAATAATAAAACTTAAAAGAAACATTAAGATTTTTACGAATAATATACGTGAACATATAAATAGATGAAAGACTTTGGCAAAAAATTGTAGATATAGCTATCCCCAATAAACCTAGCTGAGGAAAAACTGACCAACCTAATGTAAGAAATCCAGATAAAAGAACTTGAGAAATATTTGTAAAAATAGTAATTTTTGCTAAATTTTGATAGGCTCCACAACCTCTAAAAATTGAAACTAATAAAAATGAAAAAAACATCACCGGTGCACATGAAAAAAATATTTTGCAAAACAATACTGACCGGTTTATTACATTTTCTTCAGCTCCTATTATATTAAATATTTTATTTGATAATAAAACAAAAATTACTAAAAATATTAATGATAAAAATAACATTAATAATAATGAATGCCACACAACTTTATTAGCTAAATCTTTATCGTTCTTACCAATTGCCCTAGATAAGGAGGATGTAATTCCACCACCAATTGCACCTAACCCCATCATTCCAATAAGTGACACAAAAGGAAAAACTAATGCTAAACTAGCAAGCTCATCTATACTTATTTGTCCTATGTACCAAGCTTCAGAAAACGTTACAACAGAGTACATAAAAACAGCAAAAACGTTTGGCAAAGCTAACTTATATAATGTGAATGGTACTGTGGAATTGAGTATCAGGTTAATATTTTTAGAATTTTGTAAACTCATTTTATAATTTTTTTATTATAGACTTTGTGTATCTTTTACAAATGAGTCTATAGAATTTTGAGCTTTTTCAATTAAATTATCATATTTTTTCGCATGTTTAGGAATTTTATTTGGACTATATCCAATTAAGTCATTAAATACTTGCACCTGGCCATCTGTAAAATCACCTGAACCAATACCTATCGTTGGTATAGACAGTTGTTCTGTAATTTTTTTTGCTAAAAATTTGTCGACTAGTTCTAATACAATAGAAAATGCTCCGGACTCTTGTACCGAGTTAGAATCTACAATTATTTTATCTTCTTCCTCCGAGATTTTACCTAATACTTTATATTGAGAAAAATTACTAATTGATTGAGGTTGGATACCTATATGACCCATAACAGAAATTTTATTATCCGTTAAATAGCGAATTATTTCCGATTTTTCTTTCCCACCTTCAAGCTTAACTGCATCAGCACCAGATGAAATCAGTTTTTTTGCATTTTCAAGAGCTTGCTTTTTTGAATCATAGGTTTTATATGGAAGATCTGAAACAAGAATCTTAGTAATACCCACTCTGGTTATTGCTTCAGTAGCTCGTATAATATCTTCAATTGTAACTGAGTTTGTATAATTATAACCAAGTGTTGTCATCCCTAAACTGTCTCCGACAAGAATCATTTCAGCATCAGATTTATTTACAACATAGCCACTTACATAATCATAGGCTGTGATCATGGTTAATTTATGAGGCTTATTTAATATGTTTATTTTTTTTTCCATCATACCTTTTGAGCAAACTTAATATTATCAATTAGCCTTATCTTTCCAACAAGAACAGCAATAAGTATTATGAAATCTTCATGAATAATTTTTAATTCTTCAAAAGTATTCGGATCTCTAACAGAAACATATTCCAATCTTATTAATTCAAAATTAGCTAATCTTGTTTCAATTAAACTAACTATATTTTTTGCTATTTTTTCACCCTTTATTATTTGTTCGTATCCAAACCTTAATGATTTATAAATTTCATGTGCTTGAAATTTTTCATGCCTCGAAAGAAAATTATTTCTACTTGAAAGAACTAATCCGTTTGAATCTCTTACTGTTTTAGACGAAATTATTTTTATTGGAAAGTTTAAGTCTTTACAAAGTGATTTAATAAGCATCAGTTGTTGAAAGTCTTTTTCTCCAAAAATAGCTAGATCTGGATTAATAATATTAAATAATTTGGTTACTATAGTAGCCACCCCTTCCATATGTCCCGGTCTAAAACTACCTTCTAATATTGATATGAATTTATCGATTATTATGGAAGTATTAAATTCTTTAGGGAAAATTTCCTCTTTTTTTGGACAAAATAAAACATCAACACTCTGCTTAGCTAATATTTCTTTGTCTCTATGGAGAGTGCTTGGATATGATTTATATTCATCCATTGAGGTGAATTGAATAGGATTAACAAATAATGAAACTATAACTAAATCAGATTCTTTTTTTGCAGTATCAATTAATGATTTATGGCCTTCGTGAATATTCCCCATAGTAGGAACTAGTGATAATTTTTTAGAATCAATTGTTTTTCTATATCTTAAAAATTCTTTAATTGTAGTAAACGTTATCAATTTAACTAAATAAATTTCTTTAGCGCTGATTTAAATATTAAGGTGGTAATTATAGATGCAAAAATTGCCTTGATAAAATCCCCTATTAGAAAAGGGTATACAGCTTGAGATAGCATCTTCCCATCCTCAGGCCACGTAAAATCGAATACACTAAGCCAAATTATTGCACTGAAATAAATCGTCATTGTTCCAATTATGTATGGCCAGATACTCGTTAGGTTAGTCAAACCTTTATTTATCAATATACCAACAGTGAAAGAGGCTAGTATGAAACCTAATATATAACCGCCGGTGACTCCTAAAACATAATCAAATCCACTATTGGCTCCCTGAAAAACTGGTACACCTATAATTCCTAACAATATATAAGCAGATGACGATCCTAGTCCCCATCTAGGCCCCAGAATTCCTCCCATAAGCAATACTCCAAATGTTTGAAGAGTAATTGGAACAGGGTTGTCGGGTAAAAAATATTTTATTTGAGCAAATATACTTGTGAAAATAATCAAGGATAACGAGATAAACAATTTTACAAGTATTTTTTCGTCAAAGAGTAAATTTTTTTGATTTTTACTATTTGTTTGTGATATCAATTTTTTTCTCCATTTATATATCTTATACTGGTGGGCGATACAGGGCTCGAACCTGTGACCTCGTCGATGTCAACGACGCGCTCTAGCCAGCTGAGCTAACCGCCCTATACAAATATTGGGATTTATTTTTTAATTTCTTCATCTGAATCATCAAATTCAATAGAGCCTTTCAATGCTTCTGCGGCTTTTGTAATATCATCATCAGATGACTGAGAGTTTTCGTCCTCAGAAATTTCTTCTGCCAATGCTGATATAGCTGCAGTCAAGTCATCTTCTTCACTGAAAGATTGATTGATTTCGGATTCTGGAATTTTATTTTCTGCTCCACTAATCGCAGCTAACGCTTCCTCAAAAGTAGCAGGAGCCTCTGTAAACCCTGTAAGCTCCTTGTCTCTTGGTTGATGAGTCATACCTAATTTTTTACGACCCTCTTCTGATTGATCTAATCTAGCTGGTATTAGCCTACCTATAATTACATTCTCTTTTAATCCTGATAACTGATCAACAGAACCATTGACAGCTGCCTCTGTTAATACTCTGGCTGTTTCCTGGAATGATGCAGCAGCCAAGAAACTTTGAGTATTTAATGACGCTCTAGTTACACCTAAAAGCACAGGACTTGCAGAAGCTAGCATCCCATTATTTTGCATAATTTTTTTGTTTGATATTTCAAAGTCATGACGATCAACTAGCTCTCCAGGCAAAAATTCAGTGTCACCTGCGCTGTCAATTCTAACCTTCCTCATCATTTGTCTTACAATCACCTCTATATGTTTATCGTGCACCTGAACACCTTGAGACCTGTAGACAGATTGAACTTCATCAACAATATAACGTTGTGCGGCAGCTTGACCTTCTATTCTCAAAATATCTTGTGGATTCTTTGGTCCATCAGATAAAGCATGGCCTGCTTGAATTTTTTCACCATCTGAGACTAAAATCTCAGATGCTGCAGGAATTATATATTCTCGTTCATCGTTTTCAGACCATAAAATCTTTACTGATGTTTTTGAAACACTAACCACTCCAGACACAGGGGAAAGAATCTCATCTTTTATTTCATCTAGACTTATTCCAGATTTAATCATTTTAGTTTTTTCAGACTTCTTTATAGATAAAATTGGATCGCCTGCATCTACCCAGTCGCCAGATTTTAGCGTTTGCTTGTGAGTTTCTGGGATAGAAATTTCCTCAGTATACTCATCTGTTGCTTTAACACGTACTATTTTCTCTTCACCAACAATAACTAACTCAACTTCTCCAGATATTTCTGATAAAACAGCTACACCTTTTGGCTGTCTTGCTTCAAAAAGCTCAACAACTCTTGGGAGACCAGATGTGATATCTTTACCAGCAATTCCACCTGTATGAAATGTTCTCATAGTAAGCTGTGTTCCTGGTTCTCCAATAGATTGAGCTGCGATAATTCCAACAGCTTCACCTAAAAGACAAGCTTGTCCAGTTGCTAATGATGCTCCATAACATTTTTGTGATATTCCACGCTTGGTCGTACTTGATAATGGAGAATATACCCACGCTTCTGTAATACCCAAATCAGATATTTTTTTTGCAATTTCATGAGTAACTAATTCTTCTTTATCAGCAATAATCTCACCTGTGCTTGGGTCTACAATTGGCTCTGATAAATATCTTGTAATAATTCGTTCTGATAATGTTGAAGTATCTGTGCCGGGCTCTCCACCTTTGATTAGTATACCTTGAGCAAATTCGTCTTCTTCAGCTGTTATAATAACATCCTGAGCTACATCAGCAAGTCTTCGAGTAAGATATCCTGAGTCAGCTGTTCTTAGAGCTGTATCAGCAAGACCTTTTCTTGCTCCGTGAGTAGAGATAAAGTATTCCAGTACAGATAAACCTTCAACGAAACTAGATCTAATAGGCATTTCAATAATTCTTCCCTTAGGATCAGACATCAACCCTCTCATACCTGCCATCTGTTTTATCTGTGCAATGTTACCTTTTGCTCCAGAATCTGCCATTGAAAAAATACCACCATAAGTTGGGAGCGTATCTTCAACTGCACGAGTCATTTTGTTTGAAACATCTGTCCATACATCTACTTCTGCCTTATACTTTTCATCTCGAGTAATCACACCTTGAAAGTATTGTTCATTTAGCCTATTTACCTTTGTATCTGCAGCTGAAAGCAATGATTGTTTTTGAGGAGGGGTAACAATATCTTTTATTGCTATCGTTGTACCAGATTTAGTGGCATACTTAAATCCTAGATCCTTGATTTTATCAAGCATTTTTGAAGATTCATCATTACCAAAATTGTTAAATACTTCATAAACTAAATCTTCAATTGCGCCTCTGTTGAATAATTGATTTCTATATGATAGTTCATCTGGCAAGGCTGTATTAAAAATAATTCTGCCAACAGTTGTTTCTATAAAATCTCCTGATTCATTTCTTACTGAAATCATTTCTCTTAATTTAACTCTTTCTGAATCATATCCAAATTCAGCATCCTCAAAATTAGCAAATTTTTTATAGATCGGATTACCTTCTTTATCCTTATTTATAGGTGTAACACCTTCACCATCGATACCAGTCAGATAATAGGCCCCTAGCACCATATCTAGAGTTGGAGAAACAATTGGAAAACCAGAACTAGGAGCAAGCATGTTATTTGTTGAAAGCATAAGTTTTTGAGCCTCCATCACAGCTTCTTTAGAAAGTGGTACATGCACTGCCATTTGATCTCCGTCAAAATCTGCATTAAAAGCTGTACAGACTAAGGGGTGAATTTGTATAGCATAACCATCAACTAGTACTGGCTGAAAAGCTTGAATTCCTAGCCTATGAAGTGTCGGCGCTCTATTAAGCATAACAGGATGATTTTGTATTACTTCTTCAAGAATATCCCAAATCTCTGGGCGAGCCCTCTCGGTCATACGTTTTGCACTTTTTATGTTATGGGCATAACCCTTAACAACCAAAGCATTCATAACAAAAGGCTTAAATAATTCTAATGCCATTTTTCTGGGCAAGCCACATTGATTCATACGCAACTGAGGGCCAGATATAATTACTGACCTTCCACTGTAATCGACTCTTTTACCTAAAAGGTTTTGACGGAATCGCCCTTGTTTACCTCTTAACAAATGTGTTAATGATTTAAGTTGATGATTATGACTTCCTTGAATAGCCCTACCCCTTCTACCGTTATCAATTAATGCATCAACAGCTTCTTGTAACATTCTTTTTTCATTTCGAACTATAATCTCAGGTGCCAATAGTTCAATTAGATGTCTTAATCTATTATTTCTATTAATGACTCTTCTGTATAAATCATTTAAGTCGCTAGTTGCAAACCTTCCTCCATCAAGCTGAACCATTGGATGTAATTCTGGAGGCAAAACAGGTAGATTTTCCATTATCATCCACTCAGGTTTATTTCCACTTTTTCTAAAAGCCTCAATTACTCTCAATCTTTTAATTGCTTTTTTTCTACGTTGGCCAGATGTGGTATTGATTTCTGATTTTAATTCATTTCTAATAGCATCTAGGTCTGTCTTTTTTAGAATTTCAAGTATCGCCTCAGCTCCCATTGATGCCTTGAATACTTCTCCAAATTTATCTCTAAGATCTCTGAATCTTGCTTCTGTTAATAAATCCATTACTTTAATTGAATTTAAATCCTTTATCTTTTCCTCGACGTCCACTTTAACTAAATCAATTAAATTTTCTGTTTCTTGAACTAGCTTAGTCTCCGCGTCTTTTCCTTTGATTTCAGCAATTGAAGAAAGATTTTTTTGAAAAGCTTCTTCTGCTTGATCTAGCATTTTGGTTCTTAGAGATTTTGTTACTTTTTTACCAGTGTTCAAATCAACTTCCAAAGAATTTATTTCTAAGATCTTTTGATCATTTTCTAGTTTATATTTATTTTTTAGTATTTCTGAAAGTACAACTTCTACATCTTTATTTTCCGTTGCTAAATTCGAATTTTCCTTCAATCTTTGTGTTTCTGCTTGACCGTATGCTTCTAGTTGAGTAATAACATTTCTTCTTATTTCTTCATCTACTTGAGTAACAATATATTGAGCAAAATACAAAACTCTTTCCAAATTACCAGGCGATATATCTAAAAGTAAACCTAAACGAGAAGGAGTACTCTTTGAAAACCAGATATGAGCAACTGGAGCTGCAAGCTTTATGTGACCCATTCTTTCTCGCCTAACCTTTGAACGAGCAACCTCAACACCACACCTGTCACAAACTACACCTTTATACCTAATTTTTTTATATTTTCCACAGTAACATTCCCAGTCTTTAGTAGGGCCAAATATTTTTTCACAGAACAAACCATCTTTTTCAGGTCTAAGTGTTCTATAATTTATTGTTTCGGGTTTAGTCACTTCTCCATAAGACCATGCTTTTACCTGCTCAGGTGAGGCAAGTGAAATTCTAATAGCATTAAAGTCCATTCCAGATTGCGGCATATATTTTTTTCCTAACTTTTATTAATTTTTTTGATCTTCAGTTTGTACTTCTAAGTCCTCAGAATCTTCACTTTCTAACTCAATACCTAAAAGTGATTCATCTAGTTCTTCAATTGACTCATCTTGAAGATTAACTTCTGTTTCATCTAGTAAATTCTCTTCTTCTTTTTCTGTATCTTTAGATTCGTCTTCATCTTCTTCTTGAAGTATTAAATTTGAATCATCATTGAGATTCAATTCTTCAATTTCAAGTAATTCTAAGGGCTCTTCACTGATATCATCCCAGCCGATAGTTGTCGAAATTGATTCATCTTCTTCAACTTTTTCAACATCCGAATATTTGTCAATATCTTCATTTAACAGCTCAACTGATAATCCTAAACCTTGTAATTCTTTGAGCAAAACATGAAAAGATTCTGGTAAACCAGGCTGAATTATTTCTTCACCCTTTACGATAGCTTCATAAGCTTTTACTCTACCAACTACATCATCTGATTTGACAGTTAACATCTCTTGCAAAGTATATGCTGCAGAATAGGCTTCAAGTGCCCATACTTCCATTTCTCCAAATCTTTGCCCACCAAACTGTGCCTTCCCACCTAATGGTTGTTGAGTAATTAATGAGTAAGGTCCAGTTGACCTAGCATGTATTTTATCTTCCACTAAGTGTATCAATTTAAGCATATATACATTACCAACAGTTATTGGTTGATCAAAAGGAATACCAGTAGCTCCATCAATTACTTTTTGTTTTCCAAATATTGGAGAAGACAAATTATTTTCTCTCGAAACAGATAAACACTTTTGCATAACTTCTGTAGGCTTTAATTTCGAAGCATCAAAATTACAGTAATCTTTTAGCCAAATTTGCATACATGCTTGCCTTGCAGTACCTCTGTTTGAGACAGCATCGCTCCACAATTTATCCTTATCAAAACCTTTTTCCTTTAGATACTTTTCAACGACTTCCCAATCCACATCCTTTGAGTCTATATTTTTTGGGTTATTAGCTTTAGACTCTTGAATGAACCAAGCTCTAGCAAGCTGATCCTCAATTACCACATCTGAAGCACTGTCAAAAACTGGCGTTCTTGCAGTGTAATTAAGAATATGAGCAGCCCAGCCAAGATGGGTTTCAAGTAGTTGACCTAAATTCATTCTAGAAGGAACACCTATAGGATTAAGTACAATATCAAGTGGAGTTCCATCTTCTAAGTATGGCATATCTTCTCTTGGGAGAATTTTTGCAACAACACCTTTGTTACCATGACGACCAGCCATCTTATCGCCTTGGCTTATTTTTCTTGTATGCGCTATCCAAACTCTTATTAGTTTTGTCACACCTGCAGATAGATGATCTCCTTTCTGCTTAGTTAGCACCCTAACATCGATAACTTTTCCACTTTGTCCGTGAGGAACACGCAGACTAGAGTCTTTAACATCTCTTGCTTTTTCTCCAAATATAGCCCTTAATAATTTTTCTTCTGCTGTAAGTTCCGTTTCACCCTTAGGGGTGATTTTACCTACTAAAATATCGCCAGCTGAAACCCACGCTCCTATGCGAATTACTCCTTCGTCATCAAGATCTCGTAGGCTCTCCTCTCCTACATTAGGAATATCACGTGTAATTTCTTCAGGTCCAAGTTTTGTATCTCTAGCCTCTATCTCGTGTTTTTCAATATGAATAGAGGTGAATCTGTCATATTTTACTAAGTCTTCATTCAATATGATTGCATCTTCATAATTGTACCCATTAAAACTCATAAACCCAACGGTTAGGTTTTGACCTAAAGCTAACTCTCCGTTATCAGTAGACGAACTATCAGCAAGAGGAGAACCTTCAGTTATTAGATCTCCTTTGCTTACAATTGGGTGTTGATTAATTGATGTACCTTGATTAGATCGATCGTATTTGATTAAGTCGTAATTATGGATTTTTCCTTTTTTATCGACTACAGATACTGTATCACTGGTAGATCCAGACACTATTCCATCAACTGCGGATAAAAGAACTTGACCAGAGTCTTGAGCAACTCTCCATTCCATACCTGTTCCCACCAATGGTGCTTGCGGAATAATTAGCGGGACAGCCTGCCTCTGCATATTAGAACCCATTAAAGCTCTGTTGGCGTCATCATGTTCTAAGAAAGGTATAAGCGCTGTAGAAACACTAACAATTTGCATGGGAGAAACATCAATAAAATCAATTAAATGATTAGGTACTTTTGAAAAGGATTCAGCTCCACCTTCTCTGACTTCTACAAGCTCTGATGCAACCTGACCATTTGAATCAATTGCTGTATTAGCCTGCCCAATAACATATTTTTCTTCGTCATCTGCAGACAAATAAACTAAATCCTCCTTTGATTCAGTGACATAAGGTTTTACCGAAATTTCTCGGGGAGGTGAAATCTTATTAAGTTTTTCTGCGACTTCTGCAGTTATATTAGTATTCGCACTAGCTTTAGAAATTTCTTTTACCTCTTCAGATAAAATTTTGCCAACTATATTTTTATCGTTAGATTTAATTGTTTTGTTAACTTTTCTATACAATGTCTCTATAAAACCATAATCATTTAGTCTGGCAAAAGTCGAAAAGGATCCCAATAGACCAATATTTGGACCTTCAGGTGTTTCGATTGGGCAAATTCTTCCGTAATGTGAAGAGTGAACATCCCTAACATCAAAACCAGCTCTTTCTCTTGAAAGTCCACCTGGCCCAAGAGCAGATAATCTCCTTTTATGAGTTAACTCAGAAAGTGGATTCGTTTGATCCATGAATTGAGACAATTGAGATCCACCAAAAAACTCTCTAACTGACGCGACTATAGGCCTTATATTAACCAATGCTGCTGGAGTAGTCGTAGTCGAATCCATCTGTGTGGACATTCTTTCTTTTACAACTCTTTCCATTCTAAGCAAACCAACTCTTATCTGATTTTGCACAAGCTCTCCAACTGCTCTGACCCTTCTGTTACCGAGATGATCAATATCATCTCTGTTAACTTTTCCGTTATTAATACCTATCATTCTTCGTATCATTTGAACAAAATCATTTTTAGTTAAAGTTCTTTTTTTAACATCTAGTTCAAGCCTTTTGTTTAGTTTGTATCTTCCGACTCTACCCAAATCATACTTACGATCATTAAAAAAAAGACTTTCAATTAACTCCTCAGCATTTTCAAGATTCGGAGGCTCACCAGGTCGCAGCCTTCTATAGAATTCTAGTAAGGCTTCCTCTCTGTTAGTGGACGCAGTATCTCTTTTCAGCGTTGATTCAATATACTTATGATCAGGGTTATCATCAACGTCTTTAAATAAATCCAAGATCTCATAATCAGATTCCCAACCAAGAGCTCTAAGCAAAGTGGTAATTGGAGCTTTTCTTTTTCTATCAATTTTTACAGTCAGTATATCCTTAATACTAGTCTCTAATTCAATCCAAGCACCTCGGTAAGGAATTAATTTAGCATTACAAAGTTCTCTTCCTGTAGATATATCAGAAACAGTTGTGAAATATGCTCCTGGAGATCTAACTAATTGCGAAACAACAACTCTCTCCGCTCCATTAATTATGAATGTTCCATTTTTTGTCATCATTGGCAAATCACCAAAGAAAAGAGTTTGCTCTTTAATTTCACCTGTTTCTCTTATGATCAACTGAACCGTTACATAAAGAGGGGCTGCAAAAGTAATTTCACGTCTACGAGATTCTAACTCATCAAGTTCTACTTCTTGTTGTTCAACAGATCCATCTTCTTTATCAACTTTGACCTTGATAGTTTTTGGACCTCTAATCTCATGGGCAAGAAATTTCAAATCAAATCTTCCGCCGGTAAAATCTTCTATTGGATTGATTTCGTTCAGCAGGTCCTTAATGCCCTGTTTTTTGAACCATTCAAAGGAGTTTAATTGAACCTGAAGTAGATTTGGAATTGAGACAAAAGAATTTGAACTGTTTACACTTGTGGTAAAAGACTTATAATTTGAATGCTCTGAAGCAAG
Source organism: Dehalococcoidia bacterium (assembly GCA_002728715.1). GTDB lineage: Bacteria > Chloroflexota > Dehalococcoidia > Lucifugimonadales > Lucifugimonadaceae. The sequence goes on along the minus strand of PBVQ01000008.1, from coordinate 88,432 downwards.
TAGTTTGCGATCAGCAATTACCATAATTTACACCTCGTATCTAATTTTTAAATTCGTGGAAAAACAATTATATTTAAACTATAAAAAACGCATATCAATGCGTTTATTATCTTATATTTAATTTTTATGAAATAAACAGTTAATCAGAGTTATTTTTGTATAGATTATTTTACCGACGATCTTATATTTAAACTTAGTTTACTACAAATGTCAATAATATTCTTTGTATATTTTATGTAATTTAAAGGTTTTTATGTTAAAATTTTCAAAAATAAGTACTTTATTGATAAATGAACAAAAATAATAAAAATATCATATATACACATCCTACATGCGGCTACTGTGATTTGCTTAAAGAAGATTTGCAAAGTCAAAATGAAACGTTTGAAGAACTTGATGTTTCGATTCATCCTGAATTGTGGAAAGAAGTTGAACAGTTATCAGGCGGAGATAGAATTACGCCAGTGTTAGTGAGAACAGATGGAACTGTCGAAATTGGTTACAAGGGCATTGGATGTAATTATGGGTGATTCGAAATTTCTTATAAAAATTTTCTATAAATAATAAGATGAAAGGAAAAAAACATGTCTTCTATGGACTTAAGTATTGCACAAAAAATAATTGAAGGCGCGCAAAAAAAATCTAATGAAATGAAGTCTAATTTCTGTATAAGTATTGTTGATCCTCGTGGAGATTTAATTACATTTATCAGAGAAGATGGTGCCCCATGGAGAAGTGTTTACATAAGCCAAGGTAAAGCAGCTGCATCAGCAGCATTTATGCAACCAAGCGGAAAATTAGCTGAAGGTGGGCCTAATCCTATTCATCAAGGTCTGATGGGAATGCTTGGTGGGAGAATGATTCCCGGCCAAGGTGGATTACCCGTTTACAAAGAAAATGAGATCATAGGAGCTATCGGAGTTAGTGGAGGCACACCTCAAGAAGACGAAGAGATTGCATATGCTGGGATAAATCATGCAGGATGCAAAGGATCTGAATAAATAAAATATATAAATCAAAAGTAATGTTACTGATTTCTTTGATTGAAAAATGTTTATAATATAAAAAATTTGTTAGAATATACTCATCGAATGTATATTGGTCCCGTGGTGTAGCGGCCTAACACGCCTCCCTGTCAAGGAGGAGATCGGCAGTTCGAATCTGCTCGGGATCGCCAAAACAAACATTTATGACTAAAAATAAAATAACAGTTGGTGACATCACAATCGTAGGAGTAACTGACGGTAGCATAACATTCGACCCTCGAATTCTCTTTCCGAAAAATTCGTTAGAAATTTGGGCTCAATTTTACGATAGATTCCCTGAATACTTCAGTGGAAAATACTTTAAAAACAATCTTGGATCTTTTATATTTACTTCAAAAGACAAGACTATAATTGCTGATACAGGTTTCGGTCCTAATGGTTTGATGCTCGACTCAAAGCCTCCAGGAAAATTATTAGATAATTTAAAATCAAACAACATTAATTTAAGCGAAATAACTAATGTTTTTATCACACATCTCCATGGTGATCATTTTGGTTGGAATTTTCGAGAAGATTTACCAAATAGACCAATTACCTTTCCAAATGCTGAATATATAATTCATAAATTAGACTGGGATCACTATACAAATAAAGAAAATATAGACGAGGATATATTAAAGAAAATTTTACCTCTAGAATCTATGAATAAACTAAATTTACTTAACGAAGAAAAAGAAATTGCTCCAGGAATTACTGCATTTCATACTCCTGGTCATACACCAGGACATATGAGTTTATTGATTGCTTCTCAAAATGAAAGAGCAATTTTAGTTGGAGATATTTTTGGATCCCCCATGCATATAACCGAAACAGATTTATTTTACACTCCTGACTGGGACCAAAATATGGCAAAATCAACTAGAAAAAACATTATAAATTTAATTGAAAAAGATAATTCAACAATAATTGGTAGTCACTTAAGTTTTCCTGGGTGGGGGAAAATCATTCGGTGGAAAGGCAAAAGATACTGGAAAGCACTATAATTTATTTTTGCTAGACAAAGCTTTTTTCCCCGCTTCAATAACTTCAATAATTCTATCTACGTCATAAACACAGCCTCCCCACGTTCCTCCGCTAGCTGATTGAAGCGCAGCCCACAACCTTGAATCATCTGGTAATTGTGGATGAGGTGCTAAATCATTTGGATTAGGACGCTTTAATATTTCATTAGTTCCCCATGTTGAATCAAATATTTCTTCTCCATGCCCAACAAGATTAATTGAACCTGAAAGATTATTTCTATCAACTATTATCTCTACAATATCCTCATCAATAATTTTTCCTATCGGTCCACCTGCCAAAGCTTCAGGCCCTACATGTCCGATACAAGCTCCAGTTGAGACCCCAGAAAATCTTGCATCAGTTATAAGTGCAACTTTCTTTCCGTATGATAAATGTCGTAGAGCTGCCGTAAGTTGATAAACCTCCTCCATACCTGTTCCAAGAGGACCGCCGCACGTAACAATCATTATATCCCCAGCTTTTATTTTGACATTATCGTCTCTTGATTTAATTGCAGCCATAGCTGATCTTTCAGACCTAAAAACTCTTGCTTTACCTGTATTTCTATAAACTCCATCTTCATCAACTACCGAGGGGTCAATTGCTGTACTCTTAATCACTGAACCTTCAGGAGCTATATTTCCTTTTGGAAAAGTTACAGTACTCGTCAAACCTCTTTGTTTAGCTTTCTTGGGTGAAGAAATAACGTTTTCTGGGTCAACTTTATCTACTTCCATTAAGTATTTTCTAACTTCATATCTTCTTTCTGAATCTTTCCACCAATTTAAGTTTTCGTCTAATGATTTTCCTGTAACTGTTCTAGCGGAGGTATTTAACAAACCTAATTCTCTAAGATGTAGCATGACTTCAGGCACGCCACCAGCAGCATATAGTTGAGTAGTTGGATGACCGACTGGACCATTTGGTAATACATCAACTAACCTAGGAACATTTAAGTTTATTTTATTCCAATCTTCAACAGTCATTCTTTCCCTTCCAGCAGAATGTGCAATTGCAGGAGTATGAAGAAGCAGGTTTGTAGAGCCGCCACAAGCAGCATGAACAACCATAGCATTTTCAAAGGAATGATCTTGTAATATTTTTTGGGATGTTATTCCATGATTTTCAAGATAAACTAATGCTCTGGCTGATCTTTTTGCAATATCAAACCATACTTCTGTACCACTAGGTGAAAGAGCTGAATGTGTTATTGCTAAACCTAGTGCCTCAGATACAACTTGAGACGTTCCGGCAGTGCCCAAAAATTGACATCCTCCACCAGGAGATGCACAGGATCTACAGCCAACATCTTGAGCATATTCTAATGTAACTTCTCCCTGAGAAAATCTTGCCCCTATTGATTGAATTTGACCAGTATCTTCTCCAACATATGGCTTTAAAGTTGTACCACCTGGTACAATAACTACCGGTAAGGTATGTAATCCTGCTAAAGCCATCATCATTGCTGGCAAGCCTTTATCACAAGAAGCAATTCCCATTACTCCTCTTACAGTCGGCAAAGATCTTGCAATTCTTCTGAAAACCTGAGCTGCATCATTTCTGTATGGTAAGGAATCAAGCATGCCTGTAGTACCTTGAGTTCTACCATCACATGGATCTGAGCAAAATGCAGCAAAAGGCACAGATTTAAGATTTTTTAGTTCATTTGCAGCAGCTACAACCATGTCTCTAAGCTCAAAATGTCCAGTATGCAATCCTAATGCTAAAGTTTCACCATCCTCATTTCTAATTCCACCAGATGTGGATAGAATCATGAATTGTTTTCTTAGCAATTCTGATGGATTCCAGCCCATTCCTGCGTTTTGCGTCATTCCAAAATGATTTCCGCTTGGTTCATTAATTAGAAAATCTTCAGTAAAAGGAACTTTGCCTTTAGGTCCTTCTGCATGAGTTTTTATATTTTTATATGGTTTATCCGAATCACCTTCTAAAATATCTGAAATTTTAACTGAGCGAGTGTCATGTTTGGAATAATGGTTGCTAGTCATATTTAATCCTTATTATTTATTTCTAATCCTGTTTAAATTATTTCTTGATAAACTAAATATAACACAGACTTAAAAAAATAAATAAAATAAAAAGATTAGAAAATTATATAACAAGCAGGTGAGGACACTTTGAGTATTATTCATACGTTTAGCGGTAATAATTTAGATAGAGGGGACAGTATTAGATATGACGAAAAAAAATTAGAAAAATTATTTGAAAGTAGCAAAGTAAAGATTTTACCCTTTTATGAATTAAATCCTCTTATTGAAAATTCTGAAACTCCTCAACTCGGATGGCTCACCAAGGAAGAATTCTCTAATCTAAAATTTTCTGCAAATTTGTCTAGAGTGCTGTTCTTAGGATTTGATCAAGATCAATCTCCATGCTTTACATTTGAAGCTAAAAAAACCATTGAGTATAAAAATATAGATAGAAATTTATCTTATTTTGATAGCAGAGAGATTGCAACTGAAATTCCACAAAATGAAGCTGGTATTTTAGCTCAAGCAAAATCAAACCTTGACTGGAATAGAAAAAATAAATATTGTTCAAGTTGTGGTAAGAATATGAAAATATTTAGAGGTGGGATTATGAGAAAATGTCTAAGTTGCAATTTAGAGCATTTTCCAAGAACAGATCCAGTGGTAATTATGCTTGTCTATAAAGATGATCAGTGTGTTTTAGGTCAAACGAGATTAAGACAAAAAAGTGGATTCTACTCCTGTTTAGCAGGTTTCATGGATCAAGGTGAATCAATAGAGGAAGCAGTAAAAAGAGAAGTCAAGGAAGAATCTGGATTAGAGATAGGCGCAATCAAATATCATTCTTCTCAACCATGGCCATTTCCTTCTTCTTTGATGATTGGGTGCCATGCTCAAGCTAAAAGTGAGAAAATTACAATTGATAAAAACGAGATGACAGATGTAAAATGGTTTCCTAAAGAAGAAGTTGCATTAGCCTTAAATAATAAGTCAAAAATACTTAATGTCCCTGGGCCTATTGCCATCGCGCATCACTTAATAAAATCTTGGGTATATAGTTCAGTATAGAAGGAAAATTTTATGAAAATTACGAATATTTCAACCTATTCAGCAGATTTCAATATGGGGATGGGGCAAGCATTATCAAAAACAAACTCAAAATGGATCTTTATAAAAATCGATACAGATCAAGGTATACATGGATGGGGTGAAGTGGGCACATCCGCAAAAATTTCTGAAAAACTAATGAGTGTGGCCGTTGAAGAAGTAAAAAATATTTTTATTGGGGAAAATCCTATGGATATTGATAGGCTTTGGAACAAGTTGTTCAGATTATTCTCATACATGGGGTCGAGAGGGATAACAACCTCCCTTATTGCTGGTTTTGATATCGCTCTATGGGATATTAAAGGTAAAGCATCAAATATGCCAATATATGATTTACTTGGGGGAAGCTATCGAGAAAAAATTAGGTTGTATTGTAATGTTTGGTTCTCTGATTGCTATACTCCTGAAGATTATGCTGCAGCAGCAAAAAAAAATTTATTGGGACTTAATTATGAGGCATGCAAATTGGATCCATTTCTAGAAATGACACCTTTCCATACTATGTATCAAGATGGGTTCATCTCGCAAAAAGGAGAAGAACAAGGATACGATATTGTAGAAGCTGTAAGAGAAACAGTTGGTGACAAGTTTGAAATACTAATAGATGCTCATGGTCATTATAATGTTCCAAATGCGATTCGCCTCTCAAATAATTTATTCGAAAGATCAAACATTGGATGGTTTGAAGAACACTTGCCACCTGAGGGGATAAGTGCATTAAAACAGGTCAAGGAAAATACTAATGCTCCAATTTGTGTTGGAGAAAGACTCTACACAAGATATGATTTTTTACCAATATTTCAAAATAACTTAGCTGAATTTATAATGCCAGATTTAGTATGGACAGGAGGTATTTCTGAATTGAAAAAAATCTCCATTATGGCAGAAGCATACTACATACCTGTATCCCCTCATATCGTACCAGGTGGGCCTATAGAATTTCTAGCCTCAGCACATGTCATGAAATCTATTCCTAATTTTTATCGGCTTGAGCATGCCTTAACACTTGTAAGTGAACATAATAAATATTTGCAAGATCCATACGAAATTTTAGATGGTGAGCTATACTTAAACGATAAGCCTGGCTTAGGTTTTGAACTGAATGAAGCAATTTTAACTAAAATGAGATAATACTTATGAAAATCAAAGAAATTACTGCTTTTCCTATAAGAATTAATAATGATTCTGACAAAGGAAGAAAAATAAATACAAAAAATATTAATACTGCGATGCTTGCAACAAAAGATATGCACAAAGTTAAAGATATTAAAAAAAAATATACAAAAGATTTAAAGTTAGTAAATATTGAAAAGAAGCCTAATAAATCTAAAGCTCATCTAGAAATAAAATCAATGGATACATATGAATCCACTATAAAAGATATGGGGGAATATTATATTGATGAAAGTTCAAATACATCAATTTATTCTAAATCTCACGAAACTACAATTATAAAAGTCGAAACAGAATCAGGAATAGTTGGATGGGGAGAAGCTCAATCTCCAGTAAGTCCTAATACCACCGCAACCATAGTGAAAGATATCCTAAAGCCGCTAACCATTGGAAAGAATATATATGATGTTGAGTCTATTTGGTACAATAACTATTCGGCCCAGCGAGAACGCGGCCATTATACAGGTTTTTATATTGATGCATTAAGCGGGGTCGATATAGCTATATGGGATGCAATTGGTAAGTCATTAAATATGCCAACTTCTCAAGCTATGGGTGGAATTCATAGAAAAAATGTAACAGTATATAACGGTATTGGAGGTTCAACCCCTTAAGAAGTAGCTGATATGGCAGAATGGTCTGTTGGCAAAGGATACAAATATCTAAAAATGCATCTTAAAGAGGACATAGAACAAACTTTAGATATAGTAAATGAAGTCCGTAAAAGAATAGGTGATTCAATAGGTCTAATGCTCGATGTACACATGGGATTTGAAACTTATAATGCAATAAAACTAGGAAAACAGCTAGAAAAACATAACCTTTTATGGCTAGAATCTCCCTCAGATCCTACTGATATACCAGGTTTGTGTGAAATATCTTCATCGTTAGATCTACCTATTGCAAACGGGGAATGGACTAGAACAAAATATGAAATGCGAGAAATTTTTGAAAAAAGAGCATATGATATTTCGATGCCTGATATTGCAAGAACGGGGTTGACAGGAGGAAAACAAATTGCAACTATTGCTCAATTATACAATATACCCATTTCACCGCATGTAGGTGGAGGCGGAATAGTAGCAATAGCAGCAACGTTACAATACTCAATAAATACACCTAACTTCCTATTAATGGAGCACTCTGAACAGGGGCATGCTGTAAAAGCGGCAATTCTTTCTGAAAACTACGATGCAAAAGATGGAAAATACTCGTTACCCAAGAGGCCCGGTTTGGGATTAATGATTGATGAGGAGAAAGTGGAAAAGTATACTATCGAACCTTCTTTGTAATAAAAATATAATAAATTTACTACTAAAAACATTTATAGTTGCTTTAAATAAAGAAAAAATCATGTAATCGATGTAAAATTTCTAAATATATTTAATTTATAGAAAGTAAACCAATGGAATTGAGAAAAAATAAAGCAAAAGAAAAATTAAAGAATAATGAGATAGTTACCATACTAATGGGATTGTCCAATTCAGACGATATAGACACCATTGGCCCCATAGGAATTGATGGTATTTGGCTTGAAGGAGAACACGGAGGAGTGGATGCATCTGATCTAGGTAATTTGACAAGAGCTTGCGATATTTGGGGCATGACTTCTGTTGCTAGAATTCACCAAAATGAACAGGGTTTAATATATAGAACATTGGATAGAGGTGCACAAGCTGTTGTTGTTCCACATGTAAATAATGCTAAAGAGGCATTAAATGTTGTTGAAGGAGGAAAGTTTCCTCCACTAGGAAAAAGAGGCATGTTCACAAGCAGGCAAGGTCTTGGTGTTAGTGATTATTTCGAAAAAGCTAATGATGAATCGATGCTTATAGTCTTATTAGAAGATATTGAGGCGTGGAGAAACTTAGATGAAATACTTGAAGTGGATGGTATAGATGTATTTTTTGTTGCTCCCTCTGATTTTGCCGCATCNATGGGCCATATCGGTAATCCTCAGCATCCAGATGTTCAAGATAAAATAATGGATACACTNCAGAGGATTGTTTTATCAGGAAATAATGCTGGTTCATTAGCNACAACAGAAAACGTCTCAAAATTTGTTGANATAGGAGTAAAGTTTTTTTCTACTACTGTTCAGCCATGGATAGAGTCAGGTTATAAAAACTTTTTAAATAATGCCAATAAATAATATGAAAATTTTTATCGTACTTTTTGCCCTGTTATCAATAATTATTTCAGGTTGCCAGGCTTCCGGTAAAAACCCAGAAAACATAGACATTCCGATAATTAAGCCAACACCTGATTCTAACCTTTGTCTAAACGAGGACGTTCCCAATGAAATTCCTTCTTTTGATGAAGTTCAAAGCCTAGAATTAATTCTAGATAATTCAGGTGTTAGTATGCATGAACATAAAGAGGGTAAAGGCAACAAGCCAACTGTTCAAGATTTGGTAACAATGAACTATGTTGGGTGGTTACCTGATGGTTGCGTTTTTGATTCATCCTTTTCAAGAGGAGGGGAGCAAGAAATGTTAATGGTAAACCTTATTCCAGGATGGATAGATACGATGCTAACAATGAATCCTGGGTCTATAAAAATTGTAAAAATTCCATCAAGCTTAGCATATGGTCAAACTGGCTCTCCACCAATAATTCCAGCAAATACCGACCTAATTTTTTATATAGAACTTGTCAATATACTAACGCCACAAGAAGCAATAGCAACAGCTACTGTTGAAGCAGAAATTACTAAAAAAGAGATGGAGAATAATATGCAAGATTGTGATAATAGTGACTATCCTAAAGACGCACCACAGTTTGAAGAAATTAGTAGTGAAAAATTTATTATGCAAGATTCAGGTATAAAGATTGCAGACATTAAATTAGGAGACGGTCGGTCACCATACGAGTTTGATGAAGTTGATTTACATTATACTGGATGGCTAATGAATGGCTGTGTCTTTGATTCCTCTTTTACTAGAGGTGAATCATCTCAATTCCCCGTTGATGGAGTCATACAAGGCTTCAAAAAGGCAATATTAGGAATGAATGTTAATGGTATTAGACGGGTTGAGATTCCACCTGAATTAGGTTATGGTGAAAGAGGAGCGACAGGCGTTATACCTCCAAATTCAACTCTAGTGTTTCATATTGAGCTCTTAGGAATAAAGTAATATATGAAGATCACCAAAGTTGAAACTATATATGTAGATGAATTTTGGCAAATGTGTTGGGTCAGAATACATACTGATTCAGGCAAAATTGGACTTGGTGAAACTTGGTATCTTCCAAAATCTGTTTCTGCTGTGATTCACGAAATATATGCACCTTCCATAATTGGAAAAAATCCAATGGACAGAGAAGATATATGGGATAAACTATTTAAGTTATCAGGGATTTTTACATATTCTGGTGCAGAATTAAGAGCTCTTTCAGCAATAGATATTGCTTTATGGGATTTAACTGGACAAGAGTTAGGACAGCCCATTTATAATTTGTTAGGTGGAAAAGTACGAGATAAAATAAAAATTTACAACACTGTCGGAAGTTATGGAAAGTGGCAGGATAATGAGTTTGAAAAAAAAGATCCTGTAGGGTTTCTTATGAGTTTAATTGATGAAGGTATAGATGTTGTAAAAGCATATTATCTAAATGATTATGCTGAAGCTTCTGGAGGAAATTATATCTCATCAAAACAAATAAAAGAAGCACTAGAACCATTAAGAAAGCAAAGAAAAGCTCTGGGTGATCAAATTGAGATAGCGCATGATGGCTCTGGGCAGTGGGCTCTAGCTCCAGCTATAAAGATTGGAAAAGCTATGGATGAGTACAATATTTTTTGGCAAGAAGAAATGATTCATCCCTTAAATTCTAAATCACACTTAAAATTGGCTACTGAAATTAATTCTCCCGTCTGTGCAGCTGAAAGATTAATGACAAGGTATGAATTTAGAGAATATATAGAAAATGGATCAGCTGAAATTGTTATGCCAGACTTAATTTGGACTGGAGGCATCTCTGAAACAAAAAAAATAGCTACACTCGCAGATACATACCAGACACCTATTGCTCCTCACGATTGGACAGGTCCTATCAATGTATTTGCATGTGCTCATATTTCTATGAATTGCCAAAATGTGATGCTTCAAGAAACAAACAGGGCTTATTATAAAGGATGGTATGACAAATTTATTGAGCCAAATATTGTTGTTAAGGATGGATACTTATTGGCACCTGAAGGACCAGGATTAGGCACACAACTTAAGAAAAGCGTTTTTGAAAGGTCCGATGTTCATATTGAAGAAAGTACCGAGCCTTACGAATGGGAGCCTGTAGGATTCAGGGATCCTGATCAGAAAATAAGCCATTTCTTTTCACCTAATTTACCAAAAGATGAATAAATATTTTTTAGGTATAGATATTGGATCAACATCAATAACATCTATAATTATCGATACAGAAGCCAAAAAAGTAGTAGATATTGCTGCTCTAGATAATAATGCTAACGTAACAAATATTAGTGATAAAAAAATTGGCCGATCTGAGTGGGATATGGATAAGATTTTTTCTAGTGTACTTCAAACTATGAAAATAGTTCAAGAAAAATCTAAGATTTCACCCGACGCTATTGGAGTCACTGGACAACAGCAAGGCTTACAACTTATTGACAAAGAAAATGATTTAGTTGGCAATTTTATTTCCTGGCAAGACCAAAGATGTAAAGAAGAATTTGAGAGTTATTCTTATTTAGAGCATATGGCCAAAATGGGTGGCGCTAAAATAAAAAATAAAGAGTTACCTTTTTTTGAAAATACTGGTTGCCCCTTAGCTACAGGTTATACTGCTCCACTATTATTTTGGTTGAATAAAAACAAAGAAATCAACAATAACCTTCTCGGAACCACTGCACCTGAATACATCGCAAGTAAACTAACAAATACAATGCCTGTCACAGATCCAACGGATGCATTAAGTTGGGGAGTTTTTGACATTAATAAAAATNATTGGAATTTTGATCTAATTAATTCTTTAGAACTTAATCCATCAATGTTTTTAGAANTAAAAAANTCATGNTCATTGGTTGGAACAATCACTAGATCTATAAGTGAAAAAATAAATATTAAAGAAGGAACCCCAGTTTCTATTGCTTCAGGAGACCATCAATGTAGTTTTGCGGGATCTGTTAGCAACTATTTTGATTCCGTATCAATTAATATAGGAACAGGCGGGCAAACTTCAGTCTATACTGAAAAAATATTACCTAGATCATGGCTTGAATTAAGACCTTTTATTCAAAAAGGATATCTATTGGCGGGTGTTGGATCTGTTGGTGGAAGAACGTTTAGAGTATTAAAAGATTTCGTCCAAAATTTAGTCTTAAAACTAACTAATCAAAATCTTAGCTCTGATTTTATTTATGAATCGTTGATTCGACTTTCAGAAGAAAAATCTTCTCAATCCTCGGATATTTATGTTTCGCCATTGTTTACAGGGTCTAGAGAAAATTCTCTCGCAAAAGGACAAATTTTAAACATAACTCCTGAAAATTTCCTAATAGAAAATATTTCAAACGAGTTAATAAATTCCATAGCACATGAATTACATAAATCATATGAAGAGTCCTTAAAATGTGGTGCAAATAAGAAAAATATTTTAGTAGGATCAGGTAATGGTTTAAAAAAAAATAAATTGATGCAAAGCTATCTTAATTCTAAATTTAATTTGAAAATTAGAATTGGTGAAAACGATGAAGAAGCTGCTATAGGGGCTGCATTATGTTCTAGCGTAGGGGTAAAAAAATATTCTGATATTTTTTCTGCAAGCAAAGACTTTATTAGTTAAGGTTTTATTACTAATTTAATACCTTTGCCTTTTGACGAATCATTAATTGCATCATGAGTTTTATCAAGAGAGTAAATTTTACTTATGACATTATCAAGTTTTAATTTACTAATTTCTTTAGGCGTTCTATCAAAAACATCACCTCTACCAAAAGCACCCTTTATAGTTATTTCTTTATAATGCATTTCATATAAGTCTACTGGTAAATGTGAACCTTGAGGGCTAACACCTATCATAAGAACTTGCCCTCTTGGCCTTAGTACGTCTATACACTTTGCTACAAGATTTGGTTTACCAACAGCTTCAACCGATATATCTGCACCCCAACCATTATTGTTGTCCTTTATAAAATCATTCAGCTCACTGTCCTTAGGATCATGAAGTATATCTGCTCCAAATTGTTTAGAAATTTCTCTACGAATCTTAACTGGTTCAGACATTATCATTTTTTCTACACCTAAATTTTTTAAGAAAGCTAAAGTAAAAAGACCCATTATACCGCCACCTACCACAACACCAACCTTAGCGTTGGAGACATTCAACATTTCTGCACCAGATAGGCAACAGGATGCAGGCTCGGTTAATGATGCCTGTTCTAAATCTAATTTATCCGGAATGTTGACCGCAGATTGAGAAGCACAAACAACATACTCCGCAAACATACCTGAAGTAGACTCCGCTTTCTCACAGCGTGAAATAGACCAATTTTTGCAAGAAAAACACTGGTTACAATAAGTAGTAGTATTCATAACAACCCTACTACCTATTCTAGATTTATCGACATTTTTTCCTACATCTATAATTACACCTGAGCCTTCATGACCTAAAATCATTGGAGGAGATTTTGGAAATAAGCCTTGCGTAATATGTACATCTGTACCACATACTCCAACAGTATCAACCTTAACTACAACTTGATGATCCTGAGGAACAGGGTCACGCAAATTTTCTTTTATAAACTTTTCTCCTCCGTACCAAACCATTGCTTTCATAAAATCAATTAGCCTTTACAACAAAGTTTAAAATTTTTCCAGGAATATAAATAGTCTTTATAATTTTCATTCCATTAAGATATTCTTGTATTTTTTTTGTGCTTTTGCATAAGTTTATTACATCATTTTCTTGGGCGTTATTTTGTACTTGAACTTGATCTCTAACCTTACCATTAATCTGAACTACAATTGTAACGTTTTCACTAATTATTAGAGATTCATCATAATTTGGTGTATATGATTGATGAATCGAGTATTTATTACCTTTTATTTCCCATAACTCTTCAGCAATATGTGGAGCAAGGGGAGCAATATGTAATAAAATCCTATCTATAGATTGATTCCATACTTTTTTTGAAACAGATTTATTTTCAAAATTTTTTAAGAGCTCAGATGCATATTCCATTAATGTTGAAATAGATGTATTAAACTTAAATGCTTCCATGTCTGAAATAACTTTTTTAGTTACTATATTTGATAAGGTGATTAGTTCTTTATCATTCTTTGTTTCTAAAAGTAAAGAAGAGTCTTTGTGTACTAAATCCCAAACCTTGGTAAGCCATCTTCTTATGCCGTTTATTCCTGAATCAGACCAATCTCCTCCTTGATCCCAAGGCCCTAAAAACATTAGATAACACCTAAGTGTATCTGCCCCAAATTTCTCGACTATTGGGTCAGGGGTTAGAGGATTAGATCTTTTAGAAATTTTCTTATGATTCTTAATAAGCATTCCTTGATTAGTTAATTTTGAGTAAGGTTCATCAAAATTTATATAACCAAGATCTCTTAGCGCTTTATTGAAAAATCTTGCATATAAAAGATGCATTACTGCGTGCTCTGCTCCACCCATGTAATGGCTTACGGGCAACCATGAGTTTAATTTTTCTTTTTCAAATGGTTCAATTAAATTGAAATCAGGACTAGCAAATCTTAAGTGATACCATGAAGAACAAACAAATGTATCTAATGTATCCGTTTCTCTGGTAGCATTGTTCATACATTTTGGACATTTAGTATTTAAGAACTCCTCCATTTTTGTAAGAGGAGATTTGCCATCATTATCAAATGATATTTTTTCAGGTAAAAGAACCGGTAATTCGTCTTCTGGAACTGGAACAACGCCACAAATATCGCAATAAACTATAGGAATTGGTGTGCCCCAATACCTCTGCCTTGAAACTAACCAATCTCTTAAGTGAAAAGTATCTGTTTTGTATCCATAATTATTTTTTTCCAACTCTTTTGTTATCAATTTCTTTGCTTCTTCATTTTTTACCCCGTTAAATTGAGAGGAATTAACTTGAATTCCTGAATGAGTCCAAGCTTCATCTAATTCCTCGCCATTCCATTGTTCGGGAGAAACCACAACCCTTATTTCTAAGTTGTATTTTTTTGCAAACTTGAAATCTCTCTCATCATGTGCAGGTACACCCATAACCGCGCCAGTACCGTATGTTGATAAAACATAATCACCAATAAAAATTGGTACTCTTTCGCCAGATAAAGGATTTATACAGTATGCGCCAGTATTGACTCCCGTCTTTTCTCTATCCGTAGAAGTTCTATCAATCTCTGATTTTTTATTTGAATCTTTAACATATTTATTAACATCTTCAACATAATCAGGGTGAACTATCTTGTTAACAAGAAAGTGCTCCGGTGCCAAAACAACAAAAGTTACTCCAAATAAAGTATCAATTCTTGTTGTAAAAGTTTCGATTTTTTCTCCATCTAAATTATTTTCTATATCAAAAGATACAGTCACACCCTGAGATTTACCAATCCAATTTTTCTGCATTATTTTTATTTTTTCTGGCCATTCAATTAAATCCATATTCAATAATTCGTCAGCATACTTAGTAATTCGAAAAAACCATTGTGGCAAAAACTTTTTTTCGACTACGGATTCACATCTTTCACAAGAACCATCTTTTACTTGCTCATTCGCTAAGGTTGTTTGACATTTAGTACACCAATTAGCTTGGCCTTCTTTTCTGTAAGCTAAGTCATTCTTAAGGAATTGTAGGAAAAAATATTGATTCCACTTATAATACTCAGGACTTGAAGTAATTAACTCTCTATTCCAATCATATGAGGTTCCCATCTCTCGAAATTGTCTTCTAAAATTATCTATATTGTCATACGTCCAATCTTTTGGATCTGCCCCTCTTTCTATAGCAGCATTCTCTGCAGGTAAACCAAAAGAGTCAAATCCTTGTGGGTGCATAACATTAAATCCTTGCATTCTCATGAAGCGAGCATGAGCATCCGCAGGAGCAAAAGCATACCAATGGCCCATATGCAAATCTCCTGAAGGATAAGGAAACATAGTTAAGGCAAAATAATTTTTTTACCAGGAACACTTTCTTCCGCAATATATAAAGAATCTGACTCCCATTTTTTTTGCCATTTATTCTCAATATTTTTGTGGTTATAATTAGTCATANTTACCAGCGGTCACGTGANTCATTATTTATATCAAAGTGCGTCCTTAAGTTTTTATTTGACGAAATATAATTTTTTAAATCNATCACTATGTCTTCTTGTAGCTGTATAGATAAACCCCCATCAACAGCAATAGTTTGCCCCGTTATGAAGGAGGCTTCATTTGAAGACAAAAAAGATATAGTATTAGCTATGTCCTCTGGCGTTCCTGTTCTTCTAACTGGGTACTGCAGCTCAAAAAGCCTAAACCCTTCATTATTCCCAACTTTTGTCCACTGATTGTGACCTCGTTCAGTAACAATATGGCCTGGGGCAATTGCATTAACAGTGATTCCTAAAGGACCAAAATCAATCGCCATTTGGCGAGTCATACCAATAACTGCTGATTTACCTGTTTCATATATTAATGAATTTGGAGCATTTAGTATACCGTGAACAGAAGATATATTAATTATTCTGCCTATATTTTCTTTAGGGGGGGTTCCATGACGCAAACCAAACCCTTTCCATTTATTTTGTGTGAAATTAGGACTTATACCTGATTCTTCCATCGCAGGGACGCCATATTTTGCACCTAAGTATAATGCACCTATTAATAAATCTAAGCCTTTATGCCAGTCATTCAGTTCTACATCAACTGCGCTACCACCACCAGAAAATCCATATGCATTTTGAACAATAATATCTAATCTGCCAAACTTAGACATGGATATATCAACCATTTCTTTTGCAACGGATTGGGAAGATACATCTCCTATTAAATATTCAGCCACTCCTCCATTTTTCTCAATTATATTTTTATTTTTTTTTGCTGCATCTTCTTCAATATCAACAATTAAAACTTTTGCACCTTCAAAAGCTAGCCTTCTGGCAGCACCCCCTCCAATCCCCAGAGCTCCACCAGTAACAATTGCTACATGATTTTTTAATTTCAATACTCTCACCTTTAATTTAAAAAAATAATAACTTAATCATATTTTATAATTTCGATATTTTCACTATCGACTAGTACATTTTTTTATTGTATTCTCGGAATAACAAAATTTATAAGGCATTACCATGGAAGTAGACATAATTATAAAAAACGGGAATATAGTAGACGGTACGGGTAAAAAAGAATTTAAATCTGATATAGGAATTAAAGGCGATAAAATTGTTGAGATTACAAACTTAGGTGAAAATAATATTCAAGCGAATAAAGTTATAGATGCAGAAAATTTATATGTTTGCCCTGGCTTTATCGATACTCACTCTCATGCAGATGTAGCGTTATTAAATGATGGCCAACATGCAAATGGAATTATGCAAGGAATAACAACGGAAATAATTGCCCCCGATGGATTAACCTTGGCACCATTGTCAAAAGAAAATTACGAACTTTATAAGTGGTATTTATCTGGTATTTTAGGTGTGCCAAAAAACGATTTAGACATGTCAAGTATTGAAAAAGCAAAACTAAATTATCATAACAAAACATCATGTAATGTTGCTATTTTTGCAGGTCATGGACCAATCAGACTAGAAATATTAGGAATGAAAGATGAGCCCTTGGTCGGGAAGGAATTAGAAAACGCTAAATCATTACTTTCAGAATGCTTTGAGGAAGGTGCTGTAGGTTTTTCAACAGGACTTTCTTATTATCCAAACAGTTTTTCTAACAGTGAAGAAATTTGTGAATTGATGAAAGTTGCAAAAATCTATGACAAACCAATGTCGATACATCTAAGAAATCATAATATAGATAGAGCCTTTCATGCTGGTGGTGTCATGGAAGCAATAGAAATAGCAAAAAGAACAGAAACAAAACTTCATATTGAACATTACAAACCCGATTTCAATCAATCAATAAGCGATGTTTTGGATCCTGTTGACAAAGCAAAAAGTGAAGGTATAGATATAACACTAGAAACTTATCCTTATCCTGTCGGTTCTTCTTTTCCACAAACTTTTTTTCCTAGTTATTTTCACGAGGGTGGGCCAAAAAAAAATGCTTGAAAAGTTAAATGACACAGAAGAAAGAAAAATCGTTATTTCAAAAATGATCGGAACGCACTACGGAGACCCATCAAATAATGTTTGGACTCATATTGTTTCAAAAAAAAATAAACATTTAGAAGGAATGCTTTTTGAAGAAGTAGCAGACATGTGGAAAATAAGTGTTGAAGAAATGCTATGTAGAGTAATGTATGAAGAATCATTAGGTTGTGGGTTTAGAGGGGCACCTCCACGTAATATAAAAATTTGGAGAGAGGTTGAAAAAAATGTAATGGAACTACTTGCAAGGCCAGATTATATGATAGGGTCAGACGCAATACCCACTGGAGGATTACCTCATCCAAGAGCATATGGTTGCTTTCCTAGAGTATTAGGAAGGTTAAGAAGAAGATATAACTATCCAATTGAACAAGTTATTCAAAGAATTACTGAAAACCCTGCTCAAAGATTTAATTTATCGGAAAGAGGGAATATTAAGAAAGGATTTTATGCTGATATAGTAATTTTTGATAAAGATCATATTAATGACAGATCTTCTTTCGAAGATCCAAATATTCATCCTGAAGGTATCCCTTGGGTGATAGTTAATGGGAAAGTTGCTGTTGAAAATGAAAAAACAACTGGAATATTAGCAGGTAAAGCTATACCTTAAGATACTTGTTGAATTAATTCTATTCTTATACCGCCTGGAGCACCAATGAAAGCAATTTTTTTACCATCTGGCAATTCTACCGGGCCTTCCTTATAAACAGCTCCCAGGTTAACTAGTCTTTCAATATCAGATACGATATCATCTGTATCAAATCCAAAGTGTTCTAAACCGTAATGAGCGTCATCATCAGATGGCCCTAAGAGTTCGCCAGTTCTCTCGCTAGATATATTTATGGCCAAGCCTCCTTCGGTTTGTGTTACTATAAAAGTGTCACCTACTGGACGAACTGTTTCAGACATAATTTTTACATTAAATGCTTTTACAAACCATTCTGCGGTATCTTTAGGGTTTTTAGATTTTATATGAATATGATTAACTTTATATGGCATGATTTTTTCCCGAATTTTGTTTTTCTTAAGGAATAATAATATAAAAAAAATCTTTCAAATGAAATGAATATTTATTTTTCTACATCAATTTTATTAATTCTTCATGAATATTTGGCCAGCCAACTACTACACAATCAAGGGGTTCTTTTTTAGACCAATCAATATTTTTCCCTTGTTTATCTGTTACTAAGAGACCTAGAGATTCTACTATCATTGCTCCTGCAGCAAAATGAACTGTATCAATGCCATAAAACACACCTCCAGGAATCCGGCCAAGTGCCATTTGTGTCATAGGATAGGCGATTGAAGAAAAGGAATTAACTTGACTTACTTTAGTTATCCATTTTGATATTTCATTCATGTTTTTTTTCCATTCTGAGCCACCATCAACCTCCAAAACTATAGTCGATTCTGATAAATTTTTTGCTGGAGAAGTAGATTTGTGCGACTTACCGTTTCTAGTAACTTCTTGGCCATCAATAACAGAAAAATATTCACCTATTGATGGGGAGGATAAACATGATAATATTAATTTTTCTTTATCTCTAAGAGCAATATTGATTCCCCAATGATCCATACCTAGACTGTAAGGGACTGTTCCGCAAAGAGGGTCAATTAGCCAAAAAAGGTTAGAATTTTTATCAATTGTTTTTTGGCTTTCTTCTGAATAAATATTAGCACTTAGCCTAGAATCATTAAGGTTTTGAGTGATTTTTTTATCACTTGATAAATCTGCATCAGTTACTAAAGCATTAACTGATTTGTAAAATTTTTTTAAGTCTGATGGATTATCAGGTCTAAATTTGCCTATAAGAAGATCTGAAGCTTCAAACATGGCTTTTTCGGCAAGTTCTTTATAAATATTTAGGTCAATATTACTCATTTTAATTTTTTATAATTTAGATAAAATTTTCATTGATTTTGGAACATTTGCAACCCATGGGCCATTTAAGTTTAATATAGCATAGTAGATATTATCTGGGAGTAATTCAATTTCTCTTTCCCCATCTAGGGCAATAGTTCCTGGATGAGTTTCGATGAATATTTTATCCTCTATAGTTATTTTTTTATAATCTATGATTCTTATATTAGGGATAGTTCCTGGCGCAATTGGTGCTTTTACAAGTTTTTTTTCTGATTTAACATTTTTATCTAGTATTACATATAATCCAAATGGATCATCAATGTTTATATTTTCTATCCTTGAGCCAATTGATGACAATCCGATTGAGACTGGTTCAGCACGAGTTAATATTATTGAATGGAGAGTGCTTATATCCCAAACAGCCCTGGCCCCCACAAACATTTCTTTCGATATTGCAACATCCACAAGAGCATCATCAATAAACTCATCATTACAAAATATATCGATTTTTTTGGACTGATTGCAAGATTCTTTTATAGACAATGTATTATCGGCGATACTGCCAGCAACTATTCCTGCTAAAGTTCCTTCTGTTGGTGCAGGAAAAACGTTATTAGTGCCAGTTGAAATAGGAATCAATGGTATATTTTTACACCCTTTAGCAACAACTCGATTTGTTCCATCGCCGCCTAAAGTTACAATACAATCAACATTTTCTTCATACATTAATTTGGCTGCAAAAGTTGAAGATTCTTGACTATCGGCTATCTTCATGTCAAGATATTCAACTTCCAAACTATCAGAAACATCTTCAGCAGCTAATGCTGATAAACCAGAATGATCAGGCATTATAATAATTTTTTTTGTACCTGTTGATGCTACTCCAGCAAATACTCGTCTCAAAATATTTGATTTCTCTTGATTAGAAACAACTCTTCCGTGCGCTACTAATCTTCTTATATCTTTTCCTGCAGACGGATTAGCGATAATTCCTACTACTGCCATATCTACTACTTGAAAATTAAATCTATATTTGACAGATTATTAGAAATCAACTTTAAGAATTCGGCAGCAGGTGCTCCGTCCCATGCTCTATGATCAAATGTCAGACAAAGATTTACAAAAGATTTTTTTTCGCCAGTTAGGTTAATATTTTCTTCAGTTGATCCAATTCCTAAAATTCCTATCTCCGGAGGATTTAGTAATGGATTAAATGTTGATACATCATAAGAACTTAAATTAGTAACAGAAAAAGTACTCCCCGACAGATCGTCTACATCAAAACTATTGTTTTTAGATTTTTTTGCTAATTCTCTGATTTCTTGAGCAATTTCTAATGGATTTTTTTGGTCTGCTGTTTTTATAACCGGAACAAGCAACCCTCCAACAACCGCCATTGCCACACCTATATTTATTTGATCTAATATTCTTATTTCATCACCTATCAGATGTGCATTTGCATGAGGAGCTTCGCTTAATGATTTCGCTACCGCAACAATGACCAAATCTTGAAATTGTGGACGAATTCTGTGCTTTCTCCATTCCTTAACCAAATTTTTTTGTAATTCTAATATTTTAGTAATATCGACCTTCGTATTTAGTGTTACAGATGGTATTTGAGCACTTTCAGACATTCTTTTTGAGATCGTTTGTCTTAGGGGCGACATAGAAATAGACTCTCTAACTGGAACTGTTGATATTTGAGATTCTTTTTGAGCAGAAGAATTGAAATTTCTTACATCATCTTCTGTAACCCTGCCACTAGGGCCAGAGCCGGATATACCAGAAAAATCTTCAATACCTAGTTCTTTGGCTAACCTTCTAGCTCTAGGTGTAATAATTTGTTTTGTTTCTGACTTATGGTTTGAAGTATTTTTAGGGGAGTTGGAAGGTGATTTATTTTCTTGGGTGTTTTCCTCAATATTTTCTAAATTTTGAGCTGACAACTGTGGTAAATCAGACTCTGTTTCACCATCAAATAAAATATAACCAACTACTGTTCCTACATCAACTATTACACCCTCTTTAAAATCAATTCTGCCTAATTTTCCATCATGAGTTGCTTCTATTTCTGCGTTTACCTTTGATGACTCTATCTCTACAAGATGGTCACCTTTTTTTATCTCTTCACCTACATTTTTTAGCCACTTAACGATTTGTCCATCGTTCATAGCCATACCCCATTGGGGTAAAATAATCGGAGCTGGCATAACTACTTATCCCTCTTAACTTTCTAGAGTATTATTAACCGCTGCTATTATTTTATCTTTATCAGGATAAATTAATTTTTCAAGAGCTTGGCTATATGGTATGTGTACTTGTTCCGCTGCTACTTTTTGAATAGGGGCTTGAAGTGACCAAAAACCTTCTTGTGCAACAATTGAAGAAATTTCAGAAGCAGCAGAACATACTTTATGAGCAGGATCAACTACAACTAATCTTCCTGTTTTTTCCACCGAATCTAAAATTGTTTTTTTATCAAGTGGAACAAGCGTTCTCGGATCAATTACCTCAGCAGATATGCCCTGCGATTCTAATTCTTTTGCTGCTGCAAGTGAGTGAATTACCCCACCTGCTATTGCTACAATTGTTACATCTGTTCCAGATTTCAAGGTGTTTGCAACACCAAATGGAACCAAGTGTTCGTCTCCATCAGGAACTTCACCTCTTGTACCATATAAATTTCCATCTTCAAAAATTATGCATGGATCATCGTCTCTTATAGCTGTTTTTAATAATCCTTTTGCGTCAGCAGGAGTAGACGGCACGATAATTTTCATCCCAGGCATATTCATAAACATCGGATAGTTTCTATCTGAATGATGAGCGGCTGCACCCGATCCATATAGCATTGATACTCTAAAAGTTACAGGCAATTTAGCCTGGCCCCCAAACATATATCTCATTTTTGCTGCCTGACTGATAAATTGATCCATTGCAACCCACATAAAACTTGATACTGTCTCTACTAATGGCCTTTTGCCAACTAAAGATGCTCCTACAGCAGCACCAACAAAACCATTTTCTGATAACGGAGTATCTAATACTCTTTTATCTCCAAATTCTGATAATAAATCCTGAGTTGCTCCATATACTGATAGAGTAATATCTTCACCCATAATAAATACATTAGAATCTTTTCTCATTTCTTCTTTTGTTGCATGATTTATAGCTTCAATAAAAACAGTTTGGGTCATAGTATTATCCTTTATATTTTATGGTAGAGGTATTGGGTTAGCCCACATATCTTCAAAAACTTCTTCCGGTTTTGGAAATTCACTATTCCTAGCAAATTCAACAGCATCTTGACATCTTTTCATCGTATCATCTTCTATTTTTTTACACTCTTCCGTAGTTAAGATTCCCTGTGAAATTAATCTTTCTTGGTGTATATGAATAGGGTCTCTTTTTTTCCATTCATCGATATCTTCTTGGGACCTATACTCTCCTCGACGAACTCTCCCTAATCCAAGTGAATGTTCTTCATATCTATAGGTTAAGCCTTCAATCAATGTTGGGCCATCTCCTTTTCGAGCTCGTTCGACAGCTTGAACAGTTGCTTCATACATTGCAATACAATCTTGCCCGTCCACAAGTACTCCAGGCATATTATATGCAGCAGCTCTATCAGAAACATGGTCAACTGCTACTGTATCTTTGAAAGATGTTGTGACGGCAAATTGATTGTTTTCGCATAAAAATATTACTGGCAGATTCCAAACAGAAGCTAAGTTCATAGATTCATGACAAGCCCCTTGGTTTGATGCACCATCACCAAAAAAAACCATTGATACAAAATCGTCGCCACCTATTTTGGACGCTAGGCCAGCCCCAGTTGCTACAGGCACTGAAGAGCCGACAATTCCTGATTCTCCTAGAATGCCAATCGAAAAGTCCGCAAGGTGCATTGAACCTCCCTTTCCCTTACAATAACCGTCAACCTTTCCGTATAATTCAGCCATTGCACGGTTTATATCTCCACCTTTTGCTATAGGATGACCATGAGATCTATGGTTTCCTGCAATATAATCCGTATCCTTTAAGGCTAAGCATGAGCCAACAGCTACAGCTTCCTCACCTATATATGGGTGTGCCGCTGCTGCAAATTCTCCTGCCGAATGAACTTCCATAACTTTTAATTCAAAGTTTCTTATAAGCCACATTCTTTCAAGCATTAGAACTAAAATATCTTTGTCTATATCCAAATTACACCTCTTTTTAAATTCCCTAATTTTATATATATTGTGAACTGGGAAATTTTTCTTTTTGGGAAACATTGTTGTTCATATTTGATAAGATTATATCTTTTGTTCTGGTGATTGTTAACCCTTTAGAATCAAAATTAAATAAGTGTTTATGTTCTTTTAGGTAAAATAAGGTGTAATTACAGTATAAATTCATAGTTTTTCGATTATTTACCATTAAGTATAAAATAACAAATGCCTATTTATTTTTTTAGAATTTTTCCATACAAATAATAATGAAAAAAAATAAATATTATCTAGATGATAAAGTTAAGTTATATTAAATTGATTATTTAAGCCACAAGGAAAAAAATGACTACTTCAAAAGATGAAAGCAAAAAAGTAACGGCAGGTTCAAAAAATTATGATGCAGAAGCAATCGACGTTTTAGAAGGTTTAGAAGCTGTAAGGAAAAGGCCTGGTATGTACATTGGAACTACCGGGACGGAAGGTGTATTTCATCTAATTAGAGAAATTGTTGACAACAGTGTCGATGAAGCAATGGCAGGTTTTGCTTCAAGAATTGACATAACAATCCATAAGGATGGATCGGTAACAGTGATGGACGATGGTCGGGGTATTCCTGTAGATAAACATAAGAAAACAGGATTGTCTGCTTTAGAAACAGTAATGACCACACTTCATGCTGGAGGAAAATTTGGTGGTAAAGGGTATCAGGTTTCTGGTGGACTCCATGGTGTAGGCGCGTCAGTAGTAAATGCTTTATCTGTTTGGACTAAAGTCGAAGTGAGAAGAAATAATAAAGTACATATTCAAAATTACGAAAGAGGAAAAACTTTAGGTGAATTAGAAATAAGAAAACAAACAGTGAATGATATGAGCGGCACAGGAACAAAAGTATCATGGATGCCTGACAATGAAATTTTTCCTGAAATTAGTTATGACTGGGAGATAATTTCATCTAGGTTCAAAGAAATGGCATACTTGAATCAAGGTCTAACAATCCATTTGAAATCTGAATGGCATGATAATTTGTGGCCGTTTAATGACGTGACCTACATGTTTGATGGCGGTGTCCAAAGTTTTGTACGATCTCTTAACAGGTCAAGAGGTTCTGTGCATTCAAACGTTATGTACGCCCAAGAAACTATTGATGATGTTGTTGCAGAGGTTGCATTACAATATAATGATTCTTTTATTGAAAATTGTCTTTCTTTTGCAAATGTTATAAGAACAGGAGATGGAGGATCACACGTTACAGGTTTCAGGTCAGCATTAACAAGAGTAATTAATGACTATTCTAGAAAAAATAATCTTCTAGGTACAGGAAAAGAAGAAATTAAGAGTTTATCTGGAGAAGATGTACGTGAAGGTCTAATGGCTATAGTAAGTGTAAAGGTAAAAGACCCTCAATTTGAGGGACAGACTAAAGGTAGGCTAGGAAACCCGGAAGTAAAGGGTATTGTTGAACAAATTGTAGGTAAGAATTTATCAGAATTTCTTGAAGATAACCCTGAAGATGCAAGAGAAATAATAAATAAATCAACCACAGCAGCAAGAGCACGTGAAGCTGCTAAGAAAGCTCGAGACCTTGTAATTAGAAAAAATGCTATGGATGGAGGGTCTCTTCCAGGAAAACTTGCTGATTGCTCTGAAAAAAATCCGGAATCAAGCGAAATATACATAGTTGAAGGAGATTCAGCAGGCGGCTCAGCAAAACAAGGTAGAGATAGACAATTTCAAGCAATTTTACCACTAAGAGGAAAAATCCTTAATGTTGAAAAAGCCAGACCAGAGAAAATGCTCGCACATGAAGAAATCGCGGCCCTGATAACAGCGTTAGGCGCTGGACTTGGAGAGGATTATGATGAAGAAAAGCTTCGATATCATCAGATAATAATAATGACAGATGCAGATGTTGATGGTGCACATATAAGAACACTGTTATTGACTTTCTTTTTTAGAAACATGCCAAAAATTATTGGTAATGGTCACCTGTACATTGCTCAACCTCCATTGTATAAAGCTTCAAAAGGAAGATCTTCTCAGTGGTTATACTCAGAAAAAGAGCTTGATGAATGGAGCGCAGAAAGATTATATGGAAACATTGAAATTATCATTGATGATAATGAAAAAATTAAGGGTACAAAAATTGGAAACATATTAACACCTGTTCGTGATTACATTGACTCATTAGAAGTAGCCAGATTATTAGAAATTCCAGAAAATGTAATCAACGAATTAGTAAAAAATTCCGAATATCGACAGCTAGACTTTACACCAGAAAAAATCTATTCAAGTTCAAATGAAGAACAAGATAGAAATATTACTCAAGGAAGTTTATTCGATAAAAATCAAGATGAAAATAATATAATTGAAGATAACAACGAAGAACCAGAATTTAAAATTGTTGAGAAAACATTTGAAATTAATGGATATATACTAACAAAAGATATATATTATAATCCTGCAATTCAAAGATTAAAATTAATTTATCCACTAATCGAAAATATAATTAATTCTAATAAAGTTAGCATAACTAAAAAAAGTGAAATTATTGGTGAAAATATTGATTGGTCAATGATTCCAAAAACACTTGATGATAATTCCGACAAATCTGGTGTAAATGTTCAAAGATATAAAGGTTTGGGAGAAATGAATCCCGAACAATTATGGGACACAACAATGAATCCTGAATCAAGAAAAATGCTTCGTGTAACCGCAGAAGATGCAATGGCTGCAGACGAAATGTTTCGAACACTAATGGGTGATGATGTTGGTCCAAGAAGAGATTTTATAAGAGCTAATGCCTTGGAAGCAGACATAGACGTTTAAGAAGAAATTTTTATTTTACCTTTTTGATTTGACTCCCATAAACTAATAAATGGTATTTTCCTTTTTTTTAGTTCTTCTTTTGCACCCATATTTCTATCTAAAATAGTCATACAAACTAAAGTTTTACAACCGTAATCTTCCATAGTATCAATTGCGTTAAATAAACTTTTTCCAGTAGAAACTGTATCGTCAAAAGTAGCAATCTTCATTCCGCTCGTAATATTTCCTTCGATTTGCTTTCCTGCCCCGTGAGATTTTTGTTCCGGCCTTACAAAAAAACCTCTTAAGTTTATATCTTTTATTCTACATTGTAAGATCATAGACCCTACTATTGGCACTGCAGCAATAGTAGGTCCACCAAAAGCATCAACATCATAATTTTCTAGAATATTTAAAAATGATTCCGATATCAATTCTGAACCGATTGAATCTAAAGATAGGAGTCTGCCATCAAAATAATATGAACTTTTTGCACCAGATGAAAGAGTAAAATCTCCAAACTTAAGACAATTGAGTTCTATTGCTCTATCGTATAATTTTTTCGCGTAATTACTTGTATTATGCATAACCATATAATTTATTTTTTGAGATATATTCTACAACTGAGGCATAATTAATTATTTTAACTACACCCCCACCATGATCTTCTAGGAAACCTTGATTTGACCATCCAAGACGTTGATTTGTAGAAGTTTCATCAGACACTCCTTCTATGAGATTTTCAGAAAGAAAATTATATCTTTCTTTTATTTCTGGCATAATCTTTTCATGGATTTTTCTATTAACTACAACTATATTTACTAGACTATTTATATCATTAAAATTTTTCCAATTATGAATATCTAAAGCTACATCCGCACCAATTAAGAAAAAATAAGAATGTTTTTTTCCATACAATGATCTTATTTCGTTAATCGTATCGATTGTGTATGTTTTGCCCTTACGTTTTATATCGATATCAGATGCTTCAACTATAAATTTGTTTTCATAATTTAATAATCTCGTTTTTGAATCGAACCTTTCTTCATTTATAGCCAAATTTACCATATCTAGTCGTTCGCTGGGGCTTGCTTGAATTATATTTTTTCTGCGCCATTGATCTTTAGCAACAACAATAATTAATTTGTCTAAAAATAATTTTTTAATTGCTATTTCAACAGCATACAAGTGACCCTTATGAACAGGATCGAAAGTTCCACCAAATATAGCAATATTTTTTACTCCCATTCAAACTCCAAGTCATCAATTAACAATGTATCGCCAGTCTTTATCCCTAAACCTATTAACATATTCGTAATTTTTCTTTTTGTAATTATGTTAAATAACTGAACCCTTGCATCCCAGTTATCCATATTGCTACCTTTTGTCAGACGTATTATTTCTTCATCTATTATTCGGAATGAATTATCAGATTCTTTTTTTACCACCATATCAATAGATTTCTTATAAAACCTTGGCTTGATTATTTCTGTTTGAATTTTAATGTCTTCTTTTTTATTTGAATTAAGGGTAAATATTTCTTTTATCAAATCATTTATACCTATAAGGTTTTTCGTTGATATAAAAAACAATTTATAATGGGGGAAATCATATTTTTCTAACGCTTCTTCTATTTCTGGTTTTATTTTTTTAACATTTTCTAGATCATATTTGTTTATACATAGTATTTGAGGCTTTTTTACTAACTCCCCATCAAAAGCTTCCAATTCTTTGTTAATTTGAATTATTTTTTTTATTATATTGTCTTCAGAACCATCAACTAAATGTAATAAAAATTTTGTTCTTTGAATATGCTTCAAAAATTTATGCCCTAGACCATATCCACTGCTAGCCCCTTCTATTATTCCTGGTATATCAACTATTATTTTTTGATTTTTATAATCACTAACTACACCAAGATTAGGATCAATTGTGGTAAAAGGGTAATTTGCTATTTTAGGTTTTGCCTGTGTTATTACAGAAAGTAAACTAGATTTACCCGCATTAGGCAATCCAATTATTCCTACATCTGCGATAAACTTCAAATTTAGCAACAAAATTTTTTTTTCACCTATTTGTCCGGATTCTGCAAGTAGTGGTTCTTGGTTTACAGAGTTTACAAAATGTGAGTTTCCAAAACCACCATTACCACCTTTTGCTACTATAACGCTTTGGTTGTTCTCTCTCAAATCGGCAATAAGATCTCTGTTGTTCTCATCTGATATATTCCATATTTCTGTACCTACAGGAATTTTGATAATTAAGTCTTTTCCTTTTGAACCATTTTTTTTATGTGATAATCCATTTTTTCCATTTTCAGCGACTAAGTGATGCCTTTTGGAAAATTTATCCAATGAAATTATAGAACTGTCAGTTACAAAAATTATATTTCCACCATTTCCACCATTTCCGCCCCCCGGCCCACCTTTTGGAAGCAAAGCTTCTCTTATAAATGAAACTGCACCATTACCTCCATTTCCTGCTCTTACTTCTATTTTTTTTAAATCTAACATTTATTTATATTTTTATTTTAGTTTAATATTAATATTAATAATAACGTGAATAAAATAAAATTTAAGTATAAATTATGTAATATTTACTATTGAATAAAATGTGAAATATAACACACATTATTTGAAATGATTACGGATAATTAGGTTTTTACTTTATTTTTTTTGTAAATTAATTCCCTAATGTGAATTGTTTCTTTAACAAAATTTTCATCTTTTTTTAAAATATTTTCAATTCTTTCAAGTGCATATATTACGGTGGAATGATTTTTTCCCCCTAAAAATAATGCTATTTCTATAAAAGTCATGTTAAGCTCTTTTTTTAAGAAAAACATAACAAGTTGTCTAGCATTTACAGTTAATCTATCTTTTTTTGTTCCTATGATATTATCTATAGATACATTTTTATATTTGCTAATCTCTTCAAGTATTTGATTTTTTGTAACTGAAAAATTTTCTTTATTTTGTTTCAATCCGCTCAATGATTCATCAACTAATTTTATATCTATTGTGCTAGAAGTTAACTGTGAGAAAGCTTTTATTCGGTTCAATGCCCCCTCGAGTTCTCTTACATTTTTATGAGGATACTTAGCCAAATATTCTATGACCTCAGTACTAATATCTGGCGCTTTATAACTAAGTATTGCAAACTTAGATTCATATTTCGGTTCCTGGATATCAACTTCAATGCCACCTGAAAGTCTTGATTGAATACGGGATTTTAGAGTAATTTTGTTCGCTGGATCATCTCCAGTTACGACAATTTGCTTTTTATTCATGTGGAGGTGATTAAATATATGAAAAAACCCTTCTTGAGTTTGAGGTTTAGTACCTATGAACTGAATGTCGTCGATTAAAAGAGCGTCACAATTTCTAAAATAATTTTGAAATTCATCAATTTTACCATTCCTGATAGCAGCAATATATTCATTTGTAAATTTTTCACTACTTAGATAAATGACTTTGTACTGTTTGCTTTTAAGTTGGTTGCCTATAGCGTTAAGTAAATGTGTTTTTCCTAGTCCAACATCTGAATATATGTATAAAGGGTTATACGTTTCACCTGGTGAATCAGATACTTTTAGAGCCGCAGACCTTGCCAAAATATTTGATTCACACTCAATGAAAGAATCGAAAGTTTGTTTGTTGTTTAGTTTATTAGACTTGGTTTGTAATTTTTGGTTGTTTATAGTTTTTGGAGATGTTTCTAGTTTGTTTAAATTTTCAGATCCTTCTATTGTTATATTAATATTGAATTTTTCTCCTGTGAGTTTTTTTATCGATCTTCTGATAGATCCCATGAGCCTTTTATTTATCATTTCGGCTGCAAAAGGACTTGGAGTAGAAACAACAAGTGTATTATCTGACAAATTTATAGCTCTTGTAGACTTTAACCACGTTTCAAAGTTAGGCCTTGGAATTTCTAATTCTAAAATTCCTAATACCGCATTCCAGATTACAGTGGGATTTTTTGATGAAATATGTGGATTTTTTTTTGTCAATACTTCCCCTGTTTAGAATAGAATAAAATCATAAATTTTTATGATTTAGATACTTAATTAATCAAATTATAAATCATGGTTGAGTCATAATTTAAATATTTTAAAAATTAAATAAGTCGTTTAAAAAAATTTACCATATTTCTAAGAAAAAAAAAACAGGATGAAAAGTTTAAAATATGAAATTTTATATTAATTTCCCAGAATTATTTTCTAAAATTTTATTTTTTTAGTTTGAAATTATAAAAATTTTATTTTTAAGGTATTAAATATTTCCCAACCGCTCAACAAAAAATAAAAGATTTTTAGAGTATGACAAAAATCTGCTAATATTAATTTTATGAAAATTATTTATTTTGGCTCAACTGAAGATTCAATATATACGTTAGATATATTGAAAAAAAACAATTTTGAAATTTTTGCAATATTTACAAAAACATCTAAATCATTGAGAAGGGGTCAAAACACAAATCTTACATCAATTGAAAATTATGCAATTAAAAATAAAATAAGTAT
Source organism: Dehalococcoidia bacterium (assembly GCA_002728715.1). GTDB lineage: Bacteria > Chloroflexota > Dehalococcoidia > Lucifugimonadales > Lucifugimonadaceae. Next base: position 57,426 of record PBVQ01000008.1, on the reverse strand, counting down.
AAACAAACCTCCTTCTTTGAAAAACGACAATGAGCTAATAAGATATTTCAGAAAAACCAAAGCTGATATATTTATAGTATCTTCTTATGGAATAATAATACCCAAAGAGATATTATAAATACCAAAATATGGTGCTATAAACATTCACCCTTCATTGCTACCAAAATTTAGAGGTCCAAGTCCCGTAGCCTCAGCTATTTTGGCAGGAGAAAAATTTACTGGTGTAACAATAATGAAGATAGATGAAAACATGGATACCGGGCCTATTTTAGAAAAGTCGGATGAAGTGTCAATAGCATTAGATGATTCAACAACTGTGCTACAGAAAAAACTCTTTAGGTTAGGTTCAGACATGCTTCCTCATATTTTACGTAACATTGAAGAAGGGAATCAAAGTTTCACATCTCAAAATAATAATAATGCATCTATAACCAAAAAAATTAACAAGAAAGACGGAAAAATAAAATGGAATGAAAAAGATATTGAAATAATAAGAAAGGTTAGAGCATATGACAAATGGCCTGGAACATTTACATTTTGGAATAATAAAAGGATAAAAATTATCGATGTTGCAGAAACACAAATTCAATCAACAGAAAAACCTGGTTTAGTTCAATTTATCGATAAGAAAATTTTTGTTTCAACACAAAATAAATATCTTGAAATAAAAAAAAATTCAATTTGAGAATAAAAAAATTATGAGATCCGATCAAGCAATAAATGGTTATTCTAACCTTAATGGATCCTACTTAGATTGAATAAATAACAGTAATCTCTCTATTTTCCTCTAGGTGGCCTCTTACATAATTTACATTTTCTTTCCACCATTTGCTTCCATAAAATAATTTTTCTTTTTCTTCAATATCTTTTTCTGTTGAACCATAAGATCTTATCCAAATAAACTTAGAGTTTTCTTTATCCATCCAGGCTGTTTCTACAACAATTCCAGCTTTTTCCATTTCTGGAACAAGCTTTTTATTAAACAGTTTTATCCAATCTGTTTCCATTCCTTTTTTTATTGAATAAACTCTTAGGTGTGCTATTTTATTCATCTAATTTTCCTTTATTTTTTGTTAAACATTTGCATAATATTTCTCTTACCATTGGGACCAGAAAATTGCTTTATCATTTTTTGCATTTGTTTAAATTGATTTAGTACTTGGTTAACTTCAGTAATATTTGTACCAGAACCATTGGCGATTCTATTCCTTCTTGACCCATTTATTGATTCGGGATTACTTCTTTCATAAGGGGTCATTGAATATATAATTGATTCAGCTTTTTTCATCTTATCATCACTTATATCATTTGAATTAATTTTTCCTTTAAGTGATCCTAAACCAGGAACCATACCTAACAAATCTGTCATTGATCCCATTTTTTTAATACTTTGAAATTGCTGAAGCATATCGTTTAAGTCAAATTGATTTTTCTTTATTTTATTTTCAAGATTTTTTACCTGATCAACATCAAATTCTTTTTGAGCTTTTTCTATAAGTGTTTCTACATCACCCATTCCTAATATTCTGGAGGCAACCCTATCAGGATGAAATATTTCAATCTCATCTGGTTTTTCTCCTGTGCCAACAAGCTTTATGGGTATTCCTGTAACAGACTTCATAGACAATGCAGCACCTCCACGAGCATCACCGTCCATTTTAGTTAGTATTATTCCTGATATTGGTATATGCTTATTAAACTCATTTCCAGAATTAACAGCATCTTGACCAGTCATAGCATCTAAAGTTAATAATACTTCATCTGAATCAATTTCTTTGTTTATTTGCATTAATTCATCCATCAACTCTTCATCAATCGCTAGTCGACCTGCTGTGTCAAAGATGACATAATTGATTCTTTTTTCTTTTGCATACTCTAGTGCTTTTTTTGCAACTAAAATAGGGGATAAATTTTGATTGTTTTCATTATAAACTTCAATGTTCAATTCTTTTCCTAGCTGTATTAATTGTTCTACTGCAGCAGGTCTTTGAAGATCACATCCAACCATCAATACGGAATTTTTTAATTTTCTCAAATGTAATGCAAGTTTGGCTGCGGTTGTTGTTTTTCCTACACCTTGCAGTCCAATTAACATTATTTTAGTAGGAAAATCCTCGCCTTTATTTATTTCCGTTGATGCTTCCCCAAGTATAGATGTCATCTCATCTTTTACTATTTTGATAATTGTTTGACCTGGAGTTAATGAAGAAAAAACATTCTCTTTTTTGGCTTTATCTTCTATAGATGAAATAAATTTTTTTGCAACATTAAAATCTACATCTGCTTCCAATAAAGCTAATCTTACTTCCCTAAGTGTGCTTTTGATATCTTGTTCAGAAATTTTTCCTTTATTGGTTAAATTTTGTACAATATTTGTAAATTTTTCTGATAAGTTATCAAACATTATCAATATCCATAAATACTATTTTTTTATCACATTTTACCTTAACGCCGGTAATATTTTGAATACTTAATACATCCCAACCAGGAGCACATTCCTTCAATATGATTGAATTGTAATTTATTTCAAAAACTCCAACATCGGTGACAATTTTATTTACACAGTTTACAGCAGTGAGAGGAAATTCACATTTTTCTACAATTTTTGGTTCATTAAGTTTTGTTGTATGTTCCATTGTTACTATTACATTTTTTGTATTAGCGCAAAGATCCATTGCTCCACCAATGCTTCCTATACCTCTTTTTGGAATCATCCAATTTGCAATATCTCCATTTTTTGAAACTTGAAATGCGCCTAAAATTGTTGTATCAATGTGTCCTCCTCTTATTAAATTAAACGACTCAACAGAGTCAAAAAAAACCATGTTTTTATTTGTCTCTAAAAAATTACCACCTGCATCCATATAATCAGGGTTAATGTTTTTCTCATTTGCAAATTTATTAAAACCATAGACCCCATTTTCTGCGTGTAGAAGTATTGTTGGGTCAGTGATGTATTGTGCGCATAATGAAGGTATGCCAATACCTAAGTTAATAATTGAATTATTCTTCAGAAACTTTGTTGCGTACTTTGCAATTTGTTTTTTATTTAATCTTTCAGCAGGGTCTGAGTGATATCTCATGGATAAATATCGTTCTTTCTTCTTTTTATAATTCTATTTACATGGATTCCAAGTGTATGTATATTGTTAGGGTCTAGGGATCCAGCTTTTACTATTTCATCAACTTCAACTATTGTAATTTTTGCAGCTGTTGCCATTGCTGGGTTGAATGCTCTTGAAGTACCCCGAAATTGTAAATTACCGTTTTCGTCAGCCACACTTGCTCTTATTAGCGCATAATCTGCACTTAGTGCGTATTCCAAAATATACTTTTTATTATTAATAAATTTTGTTTCTTTATTATTTTCAATTATTGTGCCAACCCCAGTCGAAGTGTAAAAGGCAGGTATACCTGCTCCTGCGCATCGAATTTTTTCTATAAGTGTTCCTTGAGGTATTATTTCAACAGAATTTTTATTATTGTGCCAAAAATTTTCAATGGGACTTTTTGGGTTTTGAGAGGCCGGAACTGGAAATGAACATATTATTTTATCGGCTATTCCTGTTCTAAAAAAAATCCCTTGATCAACAGGCTTAATATTTTTTGGCCAACCATATCCTGTAGTTTCTGATATACCCGCTACATTACCAATTATAGTTAAGCCTTTTAATTTTTTTTTGGATAATGCAAGCATTAATCTTGTAGGTTGACCTCCCGATCCTCCAAAACCACCAATCATGACGGAGCTGTTAGACTTTATATCCTTTATGGATTCATCGAAAGATTTACAGATTTTCGTATTATTCATTCTTTTATTCTTCTTATTATCTTAAAAACACTTTAATATTGTACAATAATCATTTAAGAAATATTGGAAAAATTATGAAGATAGAAAAAATACAAATTAAGCAATTTTTTGGAACGTTAAAAACTAAAGAAATTTTTTGGGAAGAAAGACTTGTTCAGCCAATAGATATTTATGAAGAATATAGATCTCAAAAATTTCGTCACACACAAAAAAAAATTTCTCGTGGATCAAAAAATGATTTAAGTATAAATGCATTTTTTTTATTTATAATAACTGACGAAGATGTAACAGGCATTTCTGGCCCATTTGATGAATCAATAGCATACATAATAAAAAATGAATTATCCCAACATATATTAAATCAAGATCCTCTCGCCATAGAGTATTTATGGGATGTAATGCACAGAAGGTCTGTTCATGGTCGCCATGGAAATAATATGATTGCTATAAGCGCAATAGACAATGCTTTGTGGGACCTTAAAGGTAATTATTATCAAACACCTGTTTATAAAATTCTTGGAGGACCTACGCGAAAAACTGTTCCAGCATATGCATCTATGCTGGGATTTAATGTAGAAGATATGGGTTTAGTTAAAGAAAGAGCAAAAGAATTTAAGTCTCAAGGGTATACTGCTCAAAAGTGGTTTTTTAGACATGGACCGATGTCTGGACACGAAGGACTAAAGAAAAATATTCAGCTAGTTCAAACGCTTAGATTAGAGCTTGGTGATGATTACGATATAATGCTAGATTGCTGGCAGTCTATGGACGTTAATTATTTGTTAAAACTTACAAAATATATTGAAGAATTTAATCCAAGGTGGCTAGAAGAAGTTGCAATGCCAGATAGAATTGATTCTTACAGAAAGATAAAAAATTCCACATTAATTCCTATTTCTGGAGGAGAGCATCACTACACTCGCTGGGGTTTAAATGAGTTTATTAAGGCAGAAGCACTAGATATTCTTCAACCCGATATTTATTGGGCTGGAGGGTTGTCAGAGGTAATAAAAATTGCAAATATAGCGACAACCGCAGACTTAATTACCATTCCTCATGGTCATTCAACTAATGCAGGAATACACTTTTCATTATCACAGTCTCCAATACACACACCGTATCAAGAATACTTAATTAAGTGGAACTTAGTTCATCAACATTTTTTGAAAACACCAGTAATACCAATTAACGGTACTATTAAAATTCCAAACCATAATGGCTTAGGAATGATAATAGATGAAAATAAAGTTGAAGAAGTTAAAATATTTTAATTATCTTCTTCTTCTTCTTCTAAACCGACTCTTATTTTTTTTCTTGATTTCCAGTTTTCTAGGTCTTTCAGGGAATAAAAAGGTTTCATTTAAGCCCATATTTTTATTCACAGATTTAGATAAAGGCTTAATGTTTCCTTTAGATTTTTTATTTGGGGTAATTTCATTAAGTTTGTTTAGATAAATTCCAGTTGCAGAAGATTTTAAGGTTGACATAAACTCAGGAGTTCCTTCACCGACTAACCTGCCTCCTTTTTCACCAGCCTCTGGACCTAAGTCGATTATCCAATCAGCATTTTTAATCAAATCTAAATGATGCTCTATTAAAATTATAGAATTACCTTTATCAACAAGTTTATGTAGTACTAATAAAAGCTTTGACACATCATCAAAAGATAAACCTGTTGTTGGTTCATCTAAAATATATAAAGTTTTACCTGTTGATCGTTTAGATAATTCTGATGCTAGTTTTATTCTTTGTGCTTCACCTCCGGATAGGGTTGTTGCCGGCTGACCTAATTTTATGTAGTCTAAACCAACATCAATCAGAGTTTGTAATTTTCTTAAAATAGATGGCTGATTTTCAAAAATTTTAGCAGCCTCGCTAACTGTTTTGTCTAGAACATTCGAAATTGACAGATCCTTAAATTTAATCTCAAGAGCCTCTCTGTTATATCTCTTTCCTAAACAAACTTCACATGGAACAGTTACGTCAGGTAAAAATTGCATTTCGATTTGGGTAAATCCTGCTCCACTACATGATTCACACCTTCCCCCTTTAACATTAAAAGAAAATCTTCCTGCTTTGTATCCTCTTGTTTTTGACTCAGGCATTGATGCAAATATATCTCTAATATAACCAAATAAACCAGTATAAGTAGCCGGATTAGATCTGGGGGTTCTTCCTATTGGTGATTGATCAATATTAATTACTTTATCAATATTCTCTGTACCCAAAATTTTTTCATGCTTTCCAGGAGCGTCTTTAGATTTATAAAATTTTTGAGCTAATTTTTTATAAAGTATTTCGTTAACTAATGTACTTTTACCAGAACCAGAAACACCGGTTATACAAACAAGCTTGCCTAATGGAATATTTAAAGATAAGTTTTTTAAGTTATTTTCAGTAGCATTTATTATACTTATCTCTTTACCATTGCCGTAACGTCGTTTTTTTGGAAAATCAATAATTTTCTTCTTACTTAAATATAATCCTGTTAGCGATTGTTTGCTTTTTTTTATTTTACTAATATTTCCTTCAGCGACAATCATACCTCCGTTCTCTCCTGCTCTAGGCCCAAGATCAATAATGTGGTCTGCAGCATTCATAATTGATTCATCATGTTCAACAACTATTACACTGTTTCCTACGTCTCTAAGATTTAATAAAGTTAATATTAATTTCTCGTTATCAATTGGATGGAGTCCAATTGAAGGTTCGTCGCAGACATAAAGTACACCCATTAACCCTGAACCAATTTGTGTCGCAAGTCTTATTCTTTGACCTTCGCCACCAGAAAGAGTAGAAGCAGTTCTGTCTAAAGAAAGATAGTTTAGACCAACTTTTGATAAAAAATTTAGCCTAGATTCAATTTCCTTAAAAATTTGGTCACCAATTTTTAGATCTCTATCGCTTAGGTTGCTTAAACCCGATTTACATGAGATTACCCATTTTAGAGAATCTTCAACTGATAATTTAGTCAGATCTGTTATGTTTAAATTTGTAACTTTTACAGCCAAAGCTTCAGGTTTTAATCTTTCACCATTACATTCATTGCATGGTTGTTGTGTCATATATCGTAAAATATTTTCTTTTGTTTTCTCTGACTCACTATTAATATATCTTCTTTCTAGATTGGTTACTATTCCTTCAAACCTTGATGACCAGTTGTATTCTTTACCAGAACTTGTTAGATGAGAGAAAGGTATAGTTTGATTTTTAGAGCCAAATAGTATGATTTCTAAAATTTCTTCAGGTAGAGTGTTTATTGGTGATTGAAGAGAAAAGTCGTAGAATTCAGACAATGATTTTAAGGTTGACATTTCAAAACTATTTGGATTAGACCATGGAAGAATGCCTCCTTCTAAGATATTTGCATCTGGATTAGGAATAATTAAGTATGGGTTAATTTCAAGTTTATAACCTAATCCCGTACAGAGAGAACATGCTCCAAAAGGCGTGTTGAAAGAAAAATTTCTAGGCTCAAGTTCGGTAATTGATATATCGCATTCTAAGCATGCAAATTTTTCAGAATAAATAATATCTTTTGATTCACTGTTAGATTTATATTCGACAATTATTGTTCCTTCGCCGGCTTTTAGAGCAGCCTCAACAGATTCACTTAATCTGATGGAGTCTATGCTTTTCTTAATTATTAACCTGTCTACTACTATTTCTATATTGTGCCATTTATTTTTCTCTAATTTAATATTAGAGGATAAATCTACAATCTCTCCATCAATTCTTGCTCGAACAAAGCCTTGTTTTTTTACCGAGTCAAGTATTTGGAGATGTTCACCTTTCATATGAGTAATAATTGGACTTAATATTTGTATTCTAGAATTTTCCTCTAGTTTTGCTATAGAATCAACAATTTGTTGCACTGTTTGTTTTTCAACTACCTTGCCACATCTAAAACAGTGAACTACTCCTATTCGAGCAAATAATAATCTTAGGTAATCATAAATCTCAGTTACTGTTCCGACGGTCGATCTAGGATTTCTTGAGACACCTTTTTGATCTATTGAAATAGAAGGACTTAGACCTTCTATATACTCTACATCAGGTTTTTCCATTCGTCCTAAAAACTGCCTTGCATAAGCTGAAAGAGACTCAACATATCTTCTTTGGCCTTCCGCAAAAATCGTATCAAATGCAAGACTACTTTTTCCTGACCCAGAGACACCAGTTATTACACATAACTTATTTCTTGGGATTCGAACACTAACATTTTTAAGATTATGTTCCCTGGCCCCCCTAATTATTATTTCATCTTTTTTCATAATTTTTTAGTTATAAATTTTTCAGATTTAAGGTTTCTGTCAACTATGTTTTTAATTTGAATTTTTAAGATCCTAGAAGCTTGTTTTTCATATATTTCATCTATCGACAAATTATTTATTTTTTCCATAGAAGATTTAGAAAGATACCTCATATATTTAATTGTATTTAAGTTTGCTGGCAATAGTGTTAAATTACCTTTCAAATTTGAATATTTGAAATCTATTAGTCCCCCTCTCTCAGGACAGTAGTAATGGTTGCCAGGTTCTAGTATATTTTCAGACTCTACACATTTATATAACTCAGGAGCAAACCCATTTGTTTCTAGTATTTTTAATTCATAAAAGTGTAGTAGGTTTTCAGTAAATCCAAATTCTTCAATGTAATCCAATGTTTTTTTTAGTAAATTAAATAATGTTAAATTAGCGTTATTTTCAATAGAAAATTTTTCAGCAATTTCTGAAATATAAGATGTTTGAAAAAAAAGATTTAAATCGGTTCGGATTTTTTTATAACCATAAATAGTAGTTGCTTGGCTAAGCTGACTTATTGATTTTGCTTCCCTTATTGAAAAATTTACATATTTTAGAATGTCAAAATGACCTCCAAGTTTTGAAACTGTTTTTCTAGCAGATTTAGCAACTCCTCTAATCAAACCAAAATTTGGAGTTATGAGAGTTATTATTCTGTCAGCCTCGCCTAGGTCGTTTATTTTTATTACTATTCCTGTGCTTGTATTAATTTCAGGTTTAGATGGACTCATGAATCGTTCTAAATTTCAGATCTACTATTTAATGCGTGTTCTAAGGTTGAATCATCAGCATATTCTATATCTGAACCACTTGGAAGACCTCTTGCAAGCCTGGTGATTTTTATTTTTAATGGTCCTACTAGATTTTGGATATACATTGCTGTTGCTTCACCTTCAAGTTTTGGGTTAGTTGCAATGATAATTTCTTCAATGTTTTGAGATTTAATTCTTTCTAATAATTTATCTATTTTTAAATTTTCTGGACCTATTCCATTCATAGGTGATATAACACCGTGTAGGACTTGGTAAAGCCCATTATATGCTCTAGTTCTTTCAATCGGTATTATATCTAGGGGTTCTTCAACAACACAAATTTTTGAATTATCTCTATTACTATTACTGCACAATAAACAAATTTCTTCTTGTGAAATATTTGAGCATAGATTACAAAAAGTAATTTTTTCTTTTATACCTAAAACTGCTTCTGAAAATTCTTTTGCTATTTCTTCAGGCATCTTGATTAAATGGTAAGTATATCTTTGAGCTGTTTTTGGGCCAACTCCAGGAAGCCTATGAAAAGCCTCTATTAATCTTGTTACAGCTGGAACAGTAGAATTATGATTATTCATATTATAATTACATCAATCCTGGGATGTTTAACCCTCCAGTTATTTGACCCATTTTTTCATTAGCCAGTTTTTGTGCATTTTCAAAAGCCTCATTCACAGCTGCTAAAATTAAGTCTTGTAGCATTTCAACATCGTCTGGATCTACTGCTTTTGGATCTATATGTATAGATTCTATTTTAGAAGTTCCAATCACAACTGCCTTTACTACGCCTCCTCCAGATGTTGATTCTGTTTTTGTATTGGCTATTTCCTCTTGTATTTGAGCTAATTTAGCTTGCATTTGTTGTGCTTGCTTTAGCATATTTCTATTCATTTATATCCTCCGATTTTTCATTGTTAATAATTTTAGCACCCATTGATAATGCTTTTTTTATAGATGTGCTAGTTTCTTTTTGTTGAGCATCGTCTATTTGATTATTTTCTTCTTTAGGCGACGAGATTTGTAGATCAAGTTCTGAGCCATATGATTTATTTATTGCTAATTTTAATGCATTTTTTGACCTTGGGTCTTCCATCTCATCCATGAAATGTTTTTTTATAGCGTTACTTTTGAATTTTAATTTAATTTTATTATCAGTAACAATGGGTGTTTCAACATTTCTTAATAATGCACTGACATTAAATTGTTTATTTTTTGTTCTTCTTGTTTGATATATAACATCATCCCATTTAATTTCATCTCCAGATTTTTCTTTACGAAAATTATTTACTTTGATCTCGGATGAATTATTATCTTTTTCTTCAATGATATCTTTAGGTAATATTTTATTCTGAACGTCCGGTTGTTCTCGTTTCATATCTATTTTCAAGGGTGGAATTTTGTTTTCATAAACGGTTTTTTTGTCGATTATTGATTCAATTATTGCAATTTCAAAATTTAGTAATTTTTCTGATTCATCAATTTTTATTTTAGAAAAAATGGTTAATATTTCAAGAATTTTTTCTAATGAAATTTTTGAGATTGAAGATCTAAATTCATCAGAATATTTTTCTAAGTTTTCCTGCTCTAATATACCTGCCTTAATAAGAAGAGAGTTCCTTAGGGTTTCAAGTAGACCTTGGTAAATAGAGTTTAAGTTTGTACCTTTGTTGTATTCTAAATTAATTATTTTTAATGCTTCACTAGATTTTTTATTAATAATACAAAATGCTAAGTTTAGACATATTTCAAAATCACCTAAGCCCAAAAACTCTCTTGCTTGCTCTTCTTTTATCTCTTGGTTATTACCTCCGTAAGAAATATGTAATTGTTCAAGTAAGCTTTCGGCATCTCTTAGACTACCCCATGATATCCTAGCTATAATTTCTAAAACTTCTTGCTCAGTTTCAATATTTTCAGAATCACAAATCTCAATTAGTCTATCAATAACATCGTCATCAGATATTCTTCGAAAGTCAAATCTTTGACATCTACTCTTAATTGTGTCAGGAATTTTATGTGAGTCTGTTGTCGCTAGTATAAAAACTATGTTTGGAGGGGGTTCTTCTAAAGTCTTTAATAGTGCATTAAAGGCTTCAGGAGTTAACATATGAACTTCATCAATTATATATATTTTATACTTCCCTAGAGTAGGTTGAATTTGAACACTATCTAATAACTCTCTAACATCATCTATTCTTCTATTAGAAGCAGCGTCTATCTCTACTAGGTCTAAGTATCTTCCTTCGTCTATAGCTTGGGATATTTCAGATTCAATAATAGGATTTCCATCATCATTAATTTGTGAATTTAAAGCTTTGGCTAAAATTCTTGCAGTTGAGGTTTTTCCAACTCCTCTAGGCCCTGTAAAAAGATATGCATGAGCAATTCTTTTAGATAAAATTGCTTTTTTTAAAGTCGATGTGATATGATTTTGACCAACAATATTGTCAAAATCAAACGGTCTCCACTTTCTATAAAAAACTTGATTGTCCAAAATTAACCTAATTTTTTTTAAATATATAACTTAATATATCATCAGTTTTATTAAACATGATTAATTCTTCCTTTTTTAAAGCATGATCATAGCCTAAAATATGTAATAATCCGTGAACTACAAGTTTTACACACTCATGATTAAAGTCATTCATGCATTGTTTTCTTACCTGAGGGACAGATATTATTATTTCTCCAATTTTTTCTTGGGATATTGTTTCTTCTTTTGGCCAATTATATTTTTGTTGTGTTTCTATTGAGATTTCATTGAAAGATAATACATCTGTAGTTTCGTTATGGCCCATATATTTATTGTTTAATAATGCCATTTCTTTATCGTCAGTAAAATTTATACTCAATAATTTAGGTTTAGAAATTTCTTCTAATTTTAATGTCAAAATGCAAGCCTTTATTATTAGAGGCTTAATATCTAAATTTTCAGAAATAAGCTTTTTTTTATCAAATATTTCTATTTTATGACTCATATTTGACTAAATTCTTCAAGTAAAACTCGAATTTTAGAATATAATGGAGCGTATTTTGGGTTTCTGTCAGTTAAGTAACTTGTTTCAATAGCAGCTTTTGAAAGATTAATTTTTATTTCTGGAGATTCAAACATTTTTACCTCTACATAGGTTTTTGCTGTATGAAGACAAGGTAAAATTATATTGCTAATAGTCTCGTTTGTGTTTTTATTTTCTAATGTCAACAATAGGTCTTCAGCAAATTTAACTGCTTCTTCAATCATTTTTATTTTATTATTTTTTATCATCTTTAATTATTTTTATTAAGTATACTATTTGATTTTTTTTTTGATAAAAAGATTATAATAAGAGTTGTAGCACCAATTAAATTTATAAATATATCAATTGTTTCAAAAAATCTCCCTGGAACAAAATATTGATGAATTTCATCAAATATCGAATAAAATATTATCAAAAAAAAATAATATAAAATTTTCTTTATTGTATTTTTTATATAGATGTGTAAAAAGTTTATATAAAAAAATCCTAGAATGAAATAAAGTATGAAGTGAGCAATAAAATTTTGAAATTTTAACCATTTGACAGAATCGCTAAATTCCTGAAATTTTTCACTACTTTGGCTAGACAGGAAAAAAATAAATATCATCCATATAATAGAAAAAAATATATAATATCTACCTTTCATTGAACCATTCTGTATCAAATGCAAGAGTCATAGGCGACCACCACTCATTTTCTTTTGCAGTGGGTACTTTTTGTTGATACTTTTTCATTAATTTATTCCATTCGATAGATTTTGGATTACTTTTTGCTTGCTGCGGAAAATCATTATTTGGATCAAAATTATCGCCTACAAGACAATACATGAAAAGATGGTTGGCTGATCTAAAAATTTCCATTCTTTCTATGCCAGCTTCCTTAATTCCTTCTAATACTTCAGGCCAAACTTTTTTGTGATATTCTTCATATTCTTTTATAAGTTCTTCGTCATTTTTTAGGTCTAAAACTTGTGCAACTGACTTTGACATAATATACTCCTTTAAGTAACTAATAATTGTATGATAATTTGTTTTTTGGAGGTGTCAATTGAAACGTGTTGGCTTTGAAATGAAAATTAAAGCAAAAAGTATAAAGGAATATAAGGAATGGCATGCTAATGTTTGGCCTGAGATGCTTGACGCGCTAAGGAAAAATGGTTGGAAAAATTATTCTATTTTCTTAAGGCCAGATGGCACATTTTTTGGTTATTTTGAGGTTATAGATTCTTTTAAAAATGCATTAGAAAGAATGTCAAAAGAAAAAATCAATACAGATTGGCAAAACTTGATGTCACAATATTTTGAACTTCCTAAAGGTGCGCATCCTGATAAAAATATGATTGAATGGGAAGAAGTATTCCATTTAGATTGAGAGAAACAATGACAATTCCTAATTTTATTGACACGCATCATCATCTCTGGGATTTAAGTATTAATTCATATCCTTGGCTCGATGATGGGATAGATCACTTTGTTGGAGATTATGAAAAAATCCGGAAGAATTATTTGATTTCGGATTTTTTTAATTCAGCTGAAGGTTTACCCATTAAAAAGTCTGTTCATGTTCAAGCAGAATGGGATTCTTCTTTAGATCCCTCAGGTGAAACCAAATGGTTACAAAGCGTTGCAGATGATGAAAAATCTAGAGGAATGCCAAATGCAATAATAGGTTTTGTAAGCCTACAGAAAAAAAATGCCGATGAAATATTAGCCAGGCACTCAAATTTTCCTAACTGGCGTGGAATAAGGCAAATGCTTAACTGGGATAACCATAGACCCAATTACAGGTTTGCAGAGTCTGGAAATCTAATGACGGACAAAAGATGGATAAAAGGTTATAAGTTGTTAGAAAAATATAATGCTTCCTTTGACCTTCAAGTATGGCCATGGCAACTACAAGAGTGTTTAGATTTAGCTAAGAAATTCCCAAATATATTTATTATTCTAAACCATACAGGTATGCCAATAGATCTATCACCAGATGGTATAAATTTATGGAAAAAAGGGCTAAAAGTTTTAGCTAAAGCAGACAATGTTGCCGTAAAAATATCTGCTTTAGGAATGATGAATAAAAATTGGACTAAAGATTTTATTAAACCTTTAGTTATGGAAACAATAGAGGTTTTTGGCTCGAAAAGATGTATGTTTGCATCAAATTTTCCCGTTGACAGTCTTTTTAGCGATTATAAAACTCTTTGGCAGTCTTTTGATGAAATAACAAAAGATTTTACAAAAACAGAAAGAAATCAAATGTTTATGGAAAACGCTGAAAGAATCTATAGAATATAAAAACTAATTAAAAATGAATCGCTTCATTATTAACAGAAGCCCCAGCTTCTTTTACTGCTTCAGATAAGGTAGGATGTGCATGTGTTAGTTTTTGAAGCTCTAAATTAGTACCTTCTAACATTTTTAACATCCCAATTTCAGCTATTAATTCGGTTGCTTCAGGTCCAATTATATGTGCTCCAATTATTTCTCCTGAGTCTTCATCGGTAATAACTTTAGTAAACCCATTTGGTTCTCCAATGGCCACAGATTTTCCAGCAACTTGGAATGGAACTTTTCCAACTTTAATACTTAAGCCTTTTTCTCTAGCTTCTTTCTCGCTAAGTCCTATAGATGCTATTTGAGGTTGACAATACGTACATTTAGGCATATTGGAATAATCATCAATTCCTTCTACATTTTCTCCGGCAATGGTTTCAGCTGCCACAACACCTTGATCAAAGGCTACATGTGCCAATGGAAGTTTTCCATTGATATCCCCCACAGCATATATTCCATTTATATTAGTTTTCATATACTCATCGACCTCGATAAAACCAGGACCATAAGTTTTGATTCCAAGGTTCTCTAAACCAATGTCATCAGAATTAGGTTGTACCCCTACTCCAAGTAAGACTTTTTCACAATTAAATACTTCATTTTTTCCTTCAACCATATATTCTATGGATAGTTCTTTTCCATGAATAACTTTGGAAATTTTTGCTGAAGTTGCAAACTCGATACCTTGATTTTTAAACTGTTTTTCTAGTTCAATTGAAATATCTTCATCTTCTTTTGGCACGATATGGTTTTCCATTTCGAATAATCTAACTTTCACGCCATATGCATTAAAATAATATGCAAATTCACATCCAATTGCAGAAGCTCCAATTATCGCAATAGATTTTGGCTTATCTTTCATTTCTAATGCGTTTCTTGAAGTAATAATATTTTTCCCGTCAATTTCAAGACCTGGGGTTGGAAGGCTTCTAGGTCGTGCACCTGTCGCGATTATTATGTTTTTTGCTATATATTTTGTTTTTTCATCTACTAAAATTTCAGTTGAAGATAGGAGTTTTGCTTTACCTTTTATAAGTTCTATTTTGTTTTTTCTAAATAAAAATTCAATCCCTCCAGTGAGAGTTTTTGATACTTTTCTGCTCCTATCAATCGCTTTCCCAATATCTGCTGACCAATTTTCTACAGTAATTCCCCAGTCTTCAGCATGCTTAAGATGATTTACTATTTCTGCATTTTTTAGCAAAGATTTAGAAGGTATACATCCCCAGTTAAGGCATACACCACCTATTCCTCCATTGCCAGAACCATCATCTTTCTCTACAACTGCAACTTTAAGACCAAGTTGAGAGGCTCTTATTGCTGCATGGTAACCACCTGGCCCAGCACCAATAACTATTAGATCAAAGGTAGAATTGCTCATAATATTTCCTTAAAATTTTTATAAATATAAATCATTATACATATAACATCTAATTAGAAATATCAAAAAATTTATACAACTTAAATAAAATCAGAAAAATTACTGTAAAAAAGGCTGTAATAAATAAAAACACTAACAAAAATATAAAAACGAAAGGTTCCCAAGCTTTAGGGCAAATTAATAATCCTGAGCAGATTATTACGGACATGATACTATAACCGGAAGCAATTAATGTGCCAAATATAAAACCCATTATTAAAGAAGAGGTTTTTGGCTTTTTGTTATCAATTAATTTCATTATAGGTTGTAAAATACCTATTATATAAAAATTTATAGGAAAAAATAATGACTAATAAAGACCAAAAAGATATGAATTATTATCAAAAAATGGCTATAGATCATATGTATGTTGGAATGACTAATCAAACACTTATGGCTGAAGAGGGTGGACCATTAGTCATGGAATCATCAGACGGAATTTATATAAATGATCTTGAGGGAAATAGGTATATAGATGGTATTTCAGGGATGTATTTTAGAAATGTAGGACATGGTCAAAATATAATTTCAAAAGCAATTTATGAACAATTAAACTCAGTCAGCATGAACGTTTATTCAGGTATAACTCCCAAGAGTGCTGAATTGGCAAAAAAAATATCAGAGATTACACCGGGAGACTTATCAAGAACGTTCTTTTGTCAAGGTGGCTCAGAAGCAAATGAATCTTCATTAAAATTAGCCCAAGCTTTTCATGTAAGGAACGGTGAAAAAGGTCGATATAAAATTATTTCTAGAAAGGGTTCATATCATGGTTCAACATATGGAACTATGTGGCTAGGTGGGCATCCAGGATTTCCTAGAACGGATTATCAACCAAAGCCATTAAATGTTATAACTGTTCCTCATCCCCATTTTTATCGTGATGAGTTTGGGTCAAAATCTCCTGAAGAAAATGCAATCAACTCTGCACAGGCCATTGAGGATTCTATTATTTTTGAAGGAGCAGAATCCGTTTCAGCGGTTATAGGTGAACCTGTTTCACAGCCACTAGGAGGCATACTTCCTCACGAATCCTACTGGCCATTAGTAAGAGAAATATGTGATAAGTATGGGGTGTTATTAATTTTTGATGAAGTAATTACAGGATTTGGAAGATTAGGAGAATGGTTTGGTGCGAATTTAGTAAAAACTACGCCAGATATTATGAGTTTTGCAAAGGGAGTAACATCTGGGTACTTTCCGCTTGGTGGCACTGTTTCTACCAAAAAAGTTTCAAATGCTTTTGCTGGAGGGCCTGAAAAAGTATGGAGTCACATGTATACATATTCTGCACATCCTGCTGGTGCCGCCGCAGCTTTAGCAAATCTAAAAATTGTAGAAGAAAACGATCTTGTCGAGAACGCAAAACTTAGAGGCTTGCAGATTAGTGAAAAACTAATAGAAATGAAAGAAAAATATAAAATAATCGGAGATGTAAGGGGGGTTGGATTAATTCAAGGGATAGAATTTGTGGAGGACAGAGATTCAAAAAAACATTTTCATAGTTCCGTTGGATTAAATAAACTTCTCACAGATGAACTTAGAAAAAGAGGAGTTTGGATTAGGGTCCCTGCTTTTATACTACCAATTGCTCCACCATTAACTATAAATGCAGATCAAACGGAAGAATTATGTAGTATTATTGATGAATCGATAGCGGTAGTGAATAAAAAATTGAGCTAGTAATTTGAGAAAAAAAAATAAGCAATCAATGTCATTATTATATGGCCTATCAGCTGGTCATGGAGTGAAGCATTTTGGTCAAGGTGCTCTTCTGGTTATGATACCTAGCATAAAGTCTACATTAGGTCTTACGGATGTAGGGGTAGGAGGTATATCTACAGTTCAGTCGATATCATCAGGTATTGCTAATATTCCAGCAGGAATATTAACAGACATGTATAGAAAAAAAATTGCATGGATTCTATTGTTGTCTATGGTTATGGTTGGGTTAGGTTATTTCATAATAGGTATTTCTCCACTTTATTGGATTTTGTTGCTTGGAGTTGCTGTTGTTGGTTTTGGTACATCATTGTGGCATGCTCCTGCTTTTGGTACTTTGGCGGCTAGATATCCTGAAAGAAGAGGCTATGCAATGTCTGCTCATTTGACCGGAGCTCAAATTGGAAATACTACATCACCAATAATTATAGGTTTTCTTTTGGCAGGAACAGTTGGAAGTTATGCATTTTTCTCAGGTATTTCATGGAGAATAATTGCAATAAGTTTATCAATACCAATGATAATAACTGGGCTAATGGTAATTTTAAGATTTAAGTCTGCTGGAAGTGAATCTGAAGGTAATATTACTATTACAGACTATTTTCGATCTGCAAAAAGTTTATTAAATAATTATAGTGTCCTCGGAATGGCTTTATTAGGAGCAATGCGAGGGGCTGTTCATACATCCTTTCAGGTTTTTTTGGTAATTTACATGCGTGAAATTCTTGAATACTCAAATACCCTTGTGGGTGTTCATGTTGCGTTAATTACTATGGCTGGTATTATTTCCACTCCAATAATGGGAAATTTTTCCGACAAGTTAGGTAGAAGGCCAGTTATTTCATTTGCCATGATTTTAATGACAATTTTAATATTTTTATTTTTAGTTTTCGATCGTGGAATAATGATGACTTTTCTTGTTGGGTGCTTAGGGTTATTCTTTTTCTCTGTCATGCCCATAATAAACGCTGCTGCTATGGATATGGTAGATAAAGGATCTGAAGGTTCTGGTACAGCATTAATGTTTACTGGTGGATCTGTGATAGGATCTATAACTC
This sequence comes from Dehalococcoidia bacterium, assembly GCA_002728715.1. Lineage (GTDB taxonomy): Bacteria > Chloroflexota > Dehalococcoidia > Lucifugimonadales > Lucifugimonadaceae. The sequence goes on along the minus strand of PBVQ01000008.1, from coordinate 38,997 downwards.
CAATATTTGCCGGCATAATAAACCAATCCTCGGGGTTTCATGGTGTTGTAATTTTTTCAGGTATTATTGCTCTTGTAGGCGCAGTATTATCTTTAATATTACCTATGAAAAGCGCCCCTCCAGAGGCGTAATAAGGAGGGGCGTTTTATGACCATAATCGGAAGAGACAATCGCTCCTAAATACAATAGTCCTTTTATTTAGGAGTTCTATACATAATGTGTCCGCATTATATATAGAATTTATATCCGTCTCGAAAAATCAAATTTAAACCTTTACTCTATTTGTGTATGATTTTGGAGTGTTATACTTAGATGCAAACCCCCCATTTAAATTGTTTAAAGAATACTTAAGTCTAGTTTCCAATATCCTCAGACTGCTAATCAACTTCAACCTTCTATACTCAGGAATGTTTTTTATCTGTAACGCTTCTAATTCTCCTGCAATTTTTAATATTGAGTTTTCAATTAATTCAGTACTAGTAGTGCTAGGCTTTCTTTCTAATTTAGACAAATTATCATTTTTACTCACAATATGAGATTTTTTTCCATTTACTACCTCGTCAATTATTTCATCTACGTCTAGCATCGAGGCTACTTTTGCTCGACCAACTATTTTTTCTACATAAACACTTGATAATTTTCCCTCAAGGAACGGCTTAGCTATTTCCATTTGTCTTTCATGATCATCTAAATCTGCTATAGATCTTGCTTCTTTAAATGTCAATAAACCTGAAGACAAAGCTTCGCCAAGCTTAGGATTTAAAGTTCTAATTAGGCTTTCATAATGATGGATTGTTCCAGGGGTTATTCCTGTTCTTCGTGCTAACTCTTGTTGTGTAATATGATATTTTTCTCTATATTTAATAAATGATCCACCAAGATCCATAGGTGACATAAGTGAAGAGTGATAATTTTCAGATAATAAAAGCTCAAATTTTTCCTGCTCATTCACATTTTCTTTAACAGTACATTCTATGGAGATTTCTCCCATTTCTTTTGCATAGGATATTTTGCTAGTACCAGCTAGTAAAACGTAACCATTTTTTGTTGCAAGAACTACAGGGTTCTTTTTGAATTTGTTATGCCCTTTAGAATTTTCTTTTTTTTCTGATTTAGGAATATCTGGATTAGGAAATATTTCGTTTATAGGTATTCTCAATTTTTACGCCTTTCAATATAAAATAAATTTTCATACTTTAATTTTCTACATTCCAAAAAGTAATTTCAAAAACTGTCCAACATGGGAAACAATCAATTCTAAAATGATTTGACTTTAGAATTTATGGGATATACCCTTAAATGTAGAGTATGTAATTTTAGTGATTTTGAGAATAAAAAACATGTTTCAAGAACAAAAAACAATTCCTCCTTATGTTCCCTATCGTACATTCCAAACTTTTTTGGAATTTTTATTTGACGAAGGAATTCCAGATCGAATAGACAGAAGCGTTTGGGGGGCAAGATTTTCTGGTAGTTCAGGTACACAATTAATGACAACCTTAAAGGTTTTAAATTTAGTAGATCAAGATGGTCGTCCAAAAAAATATCTTGAAGGGTTAGTGTTTGCCGAAGGAGAAGAAAGAAAGTCTATACTTTACAGTGTTTTAAGAGACTTTTATGAGCCAGTATTCCAATTGGATCTTACAAGAGCAAGTAAGGGTCAGTTTCGAGACGCTTTCAAATCTTTTGGAACAAAAGAAGGGGTTATAGTGAAATGCGAAGCATTTTTTATTAGAGCTGCACAATTTGCAGGAATAAAACTTTCAAAACATATTTTAGCTGGTAGGCATGGAAAAACAAGAAATAAAAGTACTTTAAAAAAATTATCTAATGATTTAAGCGATTCAAATAATAAAATTCAGATCGATACAAAAGTTAGAAATGATACAAATAAAGAAATTTCATATAAATTTGAACTAGCAAGTAAGATATTATCTAAGTATCCAGATTATGATCCATCATGGAACTCTGATGTTCAAATTAAATGGCTTGATGGTATGAATAAATTATATGAGATTTTATCAAACGAGGAGTAGAAAAAAAAAGAGAGTTAAAATTATTAACTCTCTTTTTTTAATATTTACTTTTTTTAGAAGCCCATGCCACCCATATCACCACCAGGAGGTCCTGCTGGCATAGGAGGTGCAGGTTCATCTTTTTCACTGATTAGTGCCTCTGTTGTAAGAATCATTCCAGCAACTGAAACAGCATTTTCCACTGCAGCTCTTGTTACTTTAGCTGGGTCTACAATTCCCATTTCTAGCATATCTCCATACTCAGCTTTATGAGCGTCAAAACCAAAGTTCTTGTCTGAACTCTCAGAAACCTTATTAAGAATTACTGCACCTTCGTGACCGCAGTTACCTGCAATAACACTTATAGGAGCAAGCAGTGCTCTTTTTAGTACTTCAACTCCAGTCTGTTCATCATCTATTTTTGATTTGACTTTAGATAGCGCCTGAGAAGCTTTAATTAAAACGCTTCCGCCTCCTGGAACAATACCTTCTTCAACTGCTGCTCTGGTAGCTGATAAAGCATCTTCCATTCTTTGCTTTTTCTCTTTCATTTCTACTTCAGTTGCTGCTCCAACTCTAAGAATTGCAACACCACCAGAAAGTTTAGCTAGTCTTTCTTGAAGTTTTTCTCTGTCGTAATCAGAAGTTGTATCTGCTATTTGACTCTCTATCTCAGCTTTTCTTCCGTTTATTTGATCTACAGATCCTGCTCCGTCAACAAAAGTAGTGTCATCTTTTTTCACAACAATTTGTTTACATTTACCTAGATCATCTAGTGTGACAGAGTCAAGCTTTCTACCAATTTCTTCAGATATAACAGTTCCTCCTGTTAGGATAGCAATATCTTCAAGCATAGCTTTTCTTCGGTCACCAAATCCAGGAGCCTTAACTGCAGCAACATTCAATGTCCCTCTTAATTTGTTTACAACCAAGGTTGCTAGAGCTTCACCTTCTACATCTTCTGCAATAACTAGTATATTTTTATTTGTTTGAAGAACTTTCTCAAGCACAGGAAGAAGATCAGAGACCGCTGAAATTTTTTCACTGGTAATTAAAACGTAAGTATCATCTAGTACAGACTCTTGTCTTTCTGAATTAGTAACAAAATAAGGTGATAAATAACCTCTATCAATATTCATACCTTCAACAAACTCAGTTTCATAAGATAATGATTTGGATTCATCAACGGTTATTACTCCGTCTTTACCAACTTTATCCATTACATCAGAAATAAGACTTCCCATTTCATCGTCATGAGATGAAAGTACTGCAACATTTTCAATTTGTTCTTTAGTGCTTACTGTTGTAGATTGACCTGCAATTGATTTTCTTACTGTATCCATTGCTATGTCCATTCCACGCTTAAGCGCCATTGGGTCTGCCCCAGCTGCAACATTTTTGAATCCTTCAGAAATAATTGCCTGTGCCAAAACAGTAGAAGTTGTTGTACCATCTCCTGCGTCATCATTAGTTTTTTTTGATACCTCTTTAAGTAGTTGTGCACCCATGTTTGCAAATGGATCGTCTAAATCAATTTCCTTTGCTATGGTAACACCATCAGAATTAACTTGAGGAGGACCAAACTTTTTATCTACAATGACATTTCTCCCTCTAGGGCCTAGTGTTGACTTTAGGGTATTAGCCAAAACATCAATACCTTCTTTTAGCCTAGCTCGAGCATCATCACTGAATTTTAAATCTTTAGCTGCCATATTTTTATATTCTCCCTTTTCTTAATCAACGATTGCGAGTATATCGCTCTCTCTAACAATTAGGTAATCAACTCCACCTTCAGAGTATTCAGTACCAGCATATTTTGAATAAATTACAGATTGACCAACTTTTACTGGTAAATCTACAAGTTTTCCGTCGTCTGTTGTTCTTCCTGGTCCAGCTGCTACAATTTCGCCTTGCTGAGGCTTTTCTTTTGCTGTGTCAGGAATAATTATTCCTCCTGGAGAGGTAGAAGCTTCAGCCTCAGATGGAAGTATCACTACTCTATCTCCAAGTGGATTAAGTTTAATTGTCACTAAATCTAATCTCCTATTAATTGTTTATATAATTTATTTGCTTACGCCAGTATTTAATTTTATTAATAGTTTTATAAATCGTCAACTATAAATTCTGGTTTATGGGCAATTAGATCATGATTCATACGTTTACAGGTAAAATTTATCTCCAATCAAATAAATCATCGACACTTTTAATTAGTTTTTCTAATTCTCTGGAGTCGTATTCATCAAAAGATCTAAATCCTGGTGATCTAGTAGTAGCGTATCTAATGATTTTTCTCTTAACAAGAATTTCCTTAAACGCTGGGGCTCCATAAATCATCTCAAAATTTATTAGAGGGATCATTCGGTTATGCATTTCTATAGCTTGTTTTTCATAACCTGAGTCAAGTAAATTCCATATTTTAGAAAGTATGTCACCATAATGCGATGCAGGCATATTACCGGTAGCTCCTCTGTTATATTCAGATATCAAATGCATACACCCCATACCACCCATGATACTTTTGATATTTTTCTCTAAATCTCCTCGAATTAAATTTGTGATCATTTGGCCGGAATATGCAGTTTCTTCTTTTATTAATGAGATATTTTCAAATGAGTTACAGAGTTCAATAAGTTGCTCAGCTGATAATGGGTATCCTTTTGGATGATTTTGAATCCAGACAGGAATATTTATTGAATCATTAATTTTTGAAAAAAATTCTTTTACTTGTGATGCAGATGGTGGCATACTATGTGGTGGCATAGTAATCACTGAGTCAAAGCCAACATCTTCGGCATACTTAGCCAGCTCAATTGAGTGTATATCTGATACACCTGTAACTCCGGCAACAGTTGGTAATTTATTATCAACAATTTTGGCAGTGGTTTTGAAAATGACTTTTTTTTCCTCGTCTGTCAATGATTGATATTCGCTTGCCATTACAGGCATAACTATGCCGTGACAACCATTATTTAACGTAAAATCTAAAACTTTTTCCAAAGAGTATAAATCTAAACTTTCATCTTCGTTGAATGGAGTTGCAGGTATTCCAAAAATACCTCTATATTTTGAATCTTTTAGCATTATGATATTTATATCATATGTAAAGAAAAAAAGCACCTGAATTTATCAGGTGCTTTTTCATCATATTTATTATGAGGTTTACTTGGAAACTAACTGTGAATATTTTACTTTTGCTTGATCTTCAGTTATTTTTCCATTTTTTATTGATTCATAAATCATCATTCGAATTTGTTCGGCAGAAATACTCACATTATCATTAGACTTATTTGCATCACAATCTTTTTTTTCTTTTATTTGAGTAAGTTTTATTTCAGCCTCTTCATCTGACATTTCTCCTGATGTAACAGCTTCAGAAAGTTGGATTTCAATATTTTCATAAGAAATTTCTGGCGCTGGGCGTTGAGATTTACCCTTCATATGGCTTTTGTTCCCTTTACCCATCATTTTAATTTTGCCTTTTTTACTTTTTATATGCTCAATACCTTCTGGTTTTGAATTTATCCAGCTAATAATTTCATCTGAATCTTCTTCAGTAATTGAATCTTCTGAGACTAGAATTGCAAGTATTTCTTCAATACTGAGGCCCTTCATTTCAGAACTTTTTTTTGCATCCTTGAGAATGTCAGTAGCTTCAGGTTCAGAATTTATCCAATTATGCATTGTAGTAATAGATTCGATTTTTTCATTAGCTTCTTCTTCAGTAATTTTACCTTCTGAAACAGCTGAACTAAGCTTTTCTTTCATATCTTCAAGTCTTTTTTCTTGTTCAAGCAACTTAAATTCTTGCTTAGCAGTTATAAGGGCTTTAGAGTAAGTTTCCTGCTCTATACCTAATAATTCAGCAACCCTGGCTTGAAAGTTATCTTTTTTATTTTCACCTTCATTAGCAAAGGTAGCTCCTATTATAGACAGGGCTCCTAATAATCCTGCAGTAAAGCCTAATATTAATTTTCTTTTCATTTTATTTTCCTTAGAGTTATTATCAAAACTAAAACAGTTTATGTATTAACCTTATTTAGATAATATCTAGAACTTATTAAGATAATGTCAAGAAATCTATAAGATTTATATCCTCATTGAATTTTATCATTTATTTTGTTCTTATGCTTCCTTTGATCATGCTTGCTTCATCACTTGCTAAAAAAGCATAAACTTTAGATATTTCATCTGGTGAAACTAACTCTTCTATTCTTTGGTCTACTGATAATTTATCATTATTTTTATGCGTATCTTTAACATTTTTTACTTTAAGTGGGGTTTTTACACTTCCCGGTAAAACATCATTAACTCTTATGTTATACTTTGATAAATTTTGTTCAAGAACTAGACTTAAACCATGAACTCCTCCTTTTGATGAACCGTATGCGTAAGAAGAGCTTCCTCCATGTACCCCTGCACCTGAAGCAGTTAGAATAATCACTCCAGAATTTTGTTTTATCATAACTTTTGAAACGTATTTTGTGACAAGAAAAGAACCTCTTAAATTTACATCTATAACTTTATCCCAAATATCTTCAGGAAAGTTATTTATTTCCGTATCTGCACCTTCTAAAATTCCAGCAATATGAATAAGAACTTCGATACCACCCAACCAATTAGTTGCTTCTTCTATATTTTTTTTTACACTAATCTCATCTTTTACATCTATTTCAAAAAACTTAATATCACCGCCATACTCAACTGCATTAAATACTGTTTCAGAGCCTTTTTCTTTATTAATATCCAAGGCTGCAACTTTAGCACCAAATGCGCAAAGTCTTGCGGTTACGGATTTACCAATACCAGTTGCAGACCCAGTTATAATAATTTTTTTATCTTTAATATCCTTATACATTTTTTAATCATCCCAAATTATTTTGTTTCTTTTTGCTACATTATTTAGTCCAGCTAATGCTTTCGGGATATCGTCATCTGCCAAATGTTCAATTAAAACATGTGCATCGGGATTTATTTTACTTAATCCTTTTAGCAGAGAGTCATTATCAAGCATGCTATCTTCACTGCCAATAATTGTTTCTTCAAAATGTGGTAATAAGCCTTCAATAATTTTGAAATCTTTTGCGTGGCATCCAATTATGTTATGCGGAATAAGATGATAAAATTCATTTATTAAATCTGTGTTTTTATATGCAGTATCAAGGTCTTTTATAAAATTTACTGGATCCATGTTTAATCCTAAATTTTTAGAGTCTACTTTCTCAAATAAATCTTTGACTTTTTTGGGTGAATTAACAGGGCAGGCTACCCCACCCTCAACAGCTATCATAACATCTTTTTTCTCTGCATAATCGCAAACAATTTTTGTGCTCTCAATTAATGTGTCCCAAGTTTTTTCGTTATAATTATTTTTATGTGGTTTCCATGCGCCATTAATGTTGTGACTGCCAGGTCTGAGATATGTATTAGGCGACTCTAATTCATTTGTTATATCAATCATTCTCTTTAAGAAAATGATGTCTTTTTCTCTGAGGTCTTTATTTTCAGAAATTAAATTTCCACCATAATTCCCAACTGTTTGAGGCATATAAAAATCAAATTTTTTATATAGAGTTTTAATTTTTTCTATATCTTTCAGAGTTGTTGAAAAAGGATCAGAAATTCTGATTTGTAAAGTCTTGAAACCAAGGCTTGCAACTTTATCCATCACTATCTCATCTATGTTTTTCCAGTCTCCTTTTACAAACCCTGAAACTCCTAAGATCATTTTAATTTATCCCGTGGTAATATTTTTTTTATTATTTCATTGAGAAGAGATAATGACAACCCCAGAAACAACAAGCATGGTTGAAATAACCTTAATTGATACTTGAGATCTTTCTAGTTTTTCATTTAAATACTTCTTTGATAATGGTCCAAATATTAATATAATTCCAATTAGAAATATAGGCCTTGTACCAAGTAAAGGGCTTACCAAGGATACTGGACCATTGGCTAAAGCATATAAAACACATAAGTTGCCTAAAAGTGGAAATATGCCTTCTATCAAGAATATAGGCATAGCTTTTTTGTTTGAAAAAATAAAAGTTGATAATTCTTTAATTTTATCGAATTTTGCAAAGGGTAATCCGATCGACGTTGTTAATCCTAATGCCCTTACTGCTAAATTATGAGTAACGGAAAGATTTTCCGAGCCTACCTTTAATGAAACTTGAGCAAAGCCGATAATTACTGCTCCTAATAAAACAATTAGTAACTTTTTATTAAAACTTATTTTTCTTATATATGATGTATTTGAGGAAATTAAGAATGCTCCACAAACCACAAGAAAAATTGCTACCCATAAGTTTTTATCAATATTTTCATTAAGGAAAATCATTCCTGCAATTGCTGCAAAGATTGGAGAAGTCTGCCATATAGGAGTGACTCTCCCAGCTTCTTCATGTCTTAAGACCTTAAACATAAGCATTAGGGCTATACCCCACATAAAACCTCCTAGATATGAGAAAAAAATATTATAAAAAACAAGCTCAGGAATACCAAAAATTATAAAAATTAGGATAGAAGTAATAAACTGAACTATTCCAACAAACAAGAAAAAATTGGGTAAAGGAAGTTTAAGCCAAGAAATAAGCCATTTATCCCCAAGTGTGATGATTGTATAAATTAATGATGATAGTATAGCGGCATAGAACCAAGAAAATTCCATTATATATTCTTGTTATATTCCCTTGGTGTATATTCTGACAATGCCCTATCTTTTGGTTTATATCCAAGTTTGTTTTTAATTTTTTCTATAGAGAAAATTTTCCATTGGTTATCAGAAGTGGCGTTAAATATATCGTATTGATATGATTTAGGAGCATCAATACAAAGTTCCATAATTTGAGTTACGTCTCTATAACTCAACCACAGAGAAAGAGCAAAAGGAGAAAAAGTTGGATCATCACCCTTTATTACCCATCCAATCCTTAGATGAAAAGAACTTAAGTTGTGATAATCATTGTAATAACTGCCTAATGCTTCTCCGTAAGCTTTTGATACACCATAAAGTCCGTCTGGCCTTATATTATGATTTTCTGTAATTAAATCATAATCATTTTCTTTTAGAAGATCGAAATTGCCATTACAAATATGCTTCCAAGGAGCATCTAAATAATTTCCACCTTCAGAATGGTTAGAGCTAGCAAAAATAACTCTTTTAACTTTATTAATTCTTGAAGCTTCAAAAACATTATATGTCGAAATAAGGTTATTTTTTAGCACAGAATCCCAGCTGCCATCTGGTGCAGGGTCTGCTGCAAGATGAATTACCGTATCAATATTTTTGAAAGCTGGAATTATTTGAGAAAGGTTATCAAGGCTAGATTCTGTGGATTCTATTCCTTCAACTTTTCTTAAATCTATGGAGGAGAATTCATACTTGTGCCCAAGATTTTTTATTAAAATTGATCCTATTAATCCAGCTCCACCAGTTATTAGTATTTTTTTCTTTTTCATCCTTAAGGCCTAAATAAGTTTGGTGCAAAACTAGCTTCATAAAAATCTGCGGTATTTGATCCAGGTTTTGCAATTTCGTCTATAAAAGTCATTTCTTTTTCCGATAATTTAATATTTATAGCTCCTATATTATCATCTAATTGCTCTATTGTTCTAGGTCCTATTATTGGGGCAGTCACGCCATTTTGAGACATTACCCATGAAAGTGCGACTTGTGCAATAGAGCAGTTGTTATTATTGGATATTTTTGATAAACCATCAGTAATATTTAATACTTCCAAATTGAATCTTTTTATTTTTTTTGTATCCGTTTCATCGCCAAATCTTGTTCCTGTTTCTTGTTTAGAAGTTCTTACATATTTTCCTGTAAGTCCTCCCCCTCCAAGAGGAGACCATGGTATAAATGCCAAGTCATATGTTTTACACATTTGTATATGCTCTCTCTCGGCCCTTCTATCTGCTAAATTGAAAGGAGATTGTTCGCTAACAAACCTATTTAATCCATATTTTTCTGAAGCCCACAAAGATTCAACAACTTGCCAAGATCCAAAATTGCTTGACCCTATATACCTTACCTTTCCATCTCTAATCAAATCGTCCAAGGCTTTTAAAGTCTCGTCTATAGCGATATAATTACTTGGTCTATGAAGTTGGTATAAATCAATATAATCAGTTTGTAGTCTTTTTAAACTATTTTCGCATTGATTTATAATATTATTTCTACTGTTTCCTAAATCATTTGGCTTATCTGACATTCTTGAGTTAACTTTTGTTGCAAGAAATATATCACTTCTTTTTTTATTCTCTTTTAACGCCTTTCCAACAAACTCTTCCGATGCACCGTTTCCATATACATTTGCTGTGTCAAAAAAATTTATTCCTAAGTCAATTGACTTATCAATAATTTCAGCGCTATCTTTATAATTTGTTTTTTGCCCAAACATCATACAGCCCAAAATTAATGGACTAATATATATACCTGTTCTCCCAAAAAGTTTATAATTCATAAAATTTATTTCTTAAACTGTTTGGTAAGAATTTTATATAAATTATTATAATTTTTATATACATTTTTATAAAATTTATGATTATTTAGTTTGGGTTTAAAGACCCTAAAATTTTCATTCCTTCGTTGAAGATGGTTGTCTAAATTAAAATCTTTGCTAAATCCTATCTTGCCAAGATATGATGCACCTAAAGCTGCACCATCATTTATCTCGTAACGTATAAGTTTTAGATTTAATATATCGCAAATTATTTGAGACCATTTATTTGATTTTCCTCCACCTCCAACTATGATCGCTGAAGAAATTTTATGATCTTTACTCAAAATATCTAAAGAATTTTTTATGGCAAATCCTATTCCCTGCAAAACAGCATGAGTTAATTCAGAGCTTGAAGAACTTGCATTGATTCCAAAAAATACTCCTCTTGCGTCTGGATTTTGATGAGGAGTTCTTTCACCAGATAAGTAAGGTAAAAATATAACTTGGTCTTCATGTTTATCTGCTCTTTTGGCAATTTTAATAATCTGATCTATTGTTTTATTAGGTAAAATTTTTTGCCACCAATTTAATGAAGAGCCTGCTGAAAGAATTACGCCCATACGATAATTAAATTCAGGTAAAGTATGCTTCATTAAGTGAATTCCTGTAACTTTATCTATTACTAATCTCTCTGTAGGGATCATAATAGTTCCAGATGTACCAAGACTAATTACTGCAGAATTATTAATATTATTGATAGACAATAAGGAGCATGCATTATCTGCACCACCGGTCACAATGAATATATTTTTATCAAGATTCAAATCTGCAACAATTTTACTAGTTAGTTTTCCAGAAAATTTATGTGAGGCGTTAACTCTTGGTAGTATTTTTTTGTCTATGCCAAGTTTGTTGCAAATAAATTCAGACCAATTATTTTGCTTGATATCGTATAAGAGAGTTCCAGTAGCATCCGAAGGATCAGTCATTATTTTTCCAGTTAATCTAAACCTAATATAGTCTTTTGGTAGCATGATTTTTTTTATAAGTTTATATTTTTCCGGAAGGTTTTTTTTCATCCATATTATTTTTGGGGCTGTAAAGCCCTCTAACGCTGGATTACCTGTAATGTCATAAATTTTTTTCCCAAATATTTTTCTAATTTCTTTGCACTCGTTTTTAGTTCTAACATCATTCCACAATATTGAGTTATGTATTGGATTATTATTTTTATCTAACATTACTAAGGAGTGCATTTGTCCTGAAAAACCCATAGAAACAATTTGATAATTTTTAGCATCTAGATTTTTTTTTACTTTAAGCAAAACTTTTTTTGTAGCATTCCACCAATCTATTGGGTCTTGTTCGGACCAACCAGGGTGCGGGTGATATATTTTTAGTTTTTCTGTTGCATTACAAATTAAATTACTATTCGAATCTGTAGCAATAATTTTTATCGCAGTTGTTCCTATATCTAAACCCAAATATGCTTTCTTTTCGATTAACAATCTTTTCTTCCTAAATTAGGTTTTTCTTCAACAATTTCTACTGGTGTATTTCTTGCAAATATTAAAATTAGATCCTTATCACTCGTATTAACTGGCTGGTGCAAGGCTCCGTCGGGGACAAAAATAAAATCTCCTTCAGAAATTTTAGCTTCGATTTCTAAGTTTTTTCCATGAAGAAAGAGGCCTTCTCCAGATAGGACGTAAATAGCCGATTCACAATTAGTGTGAAAGTGTGTTGTAGAACACCTATCTTTTGGAATAGTTGCTATAGCCATATGAATTTTCGAAGCATTTGATAATTTTTTTGATACTCCAGCAAATCTTTGCATAGAGCCGGAGTTAATTTCTTCTTCGAGATTATTTTTTTTTGTAATTATAATTTTTTTCATTTTTTTATTCTTAATACTTACTAATAATTTAAATTTATAACAATTATAATAAGTAATTATGAGGAGTGAAAATATGTACGGCACAATATTTACTTTAAAGCCAAAACAAGGTCAAAAAGAAAAATTAATTGAACTTTTAAAAAGAGATAATGAAACACCAGATGGTATGATAGGATGGTTTTTGATGGAACCAGATGAAAAAGAAGAACTGATTGGAGTTGCTATATTTAATTCAAGAGAATCTCATGTTGCTAATTCTAATAGACCCGAGCAGCATGAGTTTTTTTTAGAGATGATGAATTATTTGGAGTCTGAGCCTGAATGGACGGATGGAAATTACATTATCGGAGAAACAGCCTAATATCTATGGATCTGAGCAATCTCTAGTAAAGCCACAATTTTTGCAAATAATCTTACAATGTGATTTTAATGTTTTAAAACCACAAATTTCACAAATTTCATTGTAAGTGTTATTTTTTAAAAATTTTTTCATTGTAAACTTATGGTGGAGCTGGGGAGATTCGAACTCCCTACCTCTTCAATGCCATTGAAGCGCTCTCCCAATTGAGCTACAGCCCCATATTTAACTATCTATGAATGGTAACTTTTTTGAAACAACTTTAAAGTTATTTCTAATTATAATAATAATATGAATAAATTTCTCATGCCAATAATTTTATTATTTGTTTTTTCATGTTCTGGTTCAAATAATGATTCAGAAATAAATAATAATCTGGGCAATTCCGCTAAACATGACTTACCTAAAATAGAATGTGCAGATAAATTAGAAGCTTACATTTTAAAAGCCAAAACATTAGGACAAAAAGATATAGATTTAATTACGAAATGGGTATGTGTATCGGAGGAATTATTTTTTAATCATCCACAGACAAACTTTGAAATAGTTAATCCTATCTATATTGCTGCACTAGATAGAAACAACCTAGATAGTGCAATTGAACTGGAGCAAATATGGTGTGAACACATAAAAAAACATCATAATAGCGGGAAAGGAAATGATGGTTATGATAGAGGAAAATGTAATCCTAAAAATTATAATCCTGAAAAAGAAGGCTGTGATTACGGATTATGTTTATTTACGGAAAAAGATGGAAAAGTTGCAGGGGCTTCTATATCAAGTAACAGAAAATATGATGGTTTTAACTTATTTATAAGTGAAAGCCATGACTTGCCTGAGCATGCAGATTCTTATGGTTTTGTAAGCATTCACGAAATGTTTCATATCTATCAATTTTCAAATCTGAAGAAACCAAGATCTAGAGATGATGAGAACCGATTAGTTGGTAAATTAGGAACAGGAAGCAATTCTATGGATGAGGTACCTTGGTGGGTAGAAGGTAATGCGGTTTTTTTTGGGTATTATAAATATGCAAAAGAAATACAAGATCGGGAGTATTTTATTAATATAATGAAAAATTCAATGTGGGCAGACTGGAAAGGAAATCTGCTTGATAAATATTTATCTTCAGGCAAAAAAATAAATGAATTTACCTGGAATGGTATAGAACAGAAAATCGGCTATGAAATAGGTGCATGGTTTACAGCTTATTTAATTGATCAAGTAGGAGAAGAGGCAATTTACGAATTTTGGAGAGGTTTAGAAGATGCAGGTGATTTCGCCTTAGCTTTTGAAAAATATTTTGGTAGAAGTCATCAAGAATATATTGATGACTTTGATGACTTCTTAAGGAGATCCGATATTGAGATTTTAAGTTTATTGGATAGATTATACCCTTATTGAAGATTAGAATAACTAAAAGTGAATCAACTTAAATCAACTATATAGAAGACTTTTTATCAGTTAAATCTGACAAATCACCTTTGTTTGATTTGACAGTATTCCAAACTAAAAATAACAATCCTCCAAAGATAATGATACTCACCCAACTTATTGTTCTGTCTATTGCCACCAGCGTAATAGAATCATAGTTATTTATACCAAAAACAATAAGTAATCCTGTAAGTCCACCCTCAACAAAACCAAATCCACCAGGTGTAGGTATAGTTGTAAGTATTGCCCCAACAAGGGTAAATAATATAATAATCCCTATAGCAATATCTATCCCAAGGGCAGATGCTACTAGACCAAATCGTAAAATTTCAAGTATCCATCCTGTGATTCCTAATAACAACTGAGGAGATATAGTCTTTTTGGAAAAACTATCTAGCGCAGCTTTTTGAAAATTTAGATAAAAATCTCGTATTTTTGCGGGTAAAATAATCGATAACTGTTTTCCTAATATTTTCATGATTAGTAATGTAAAAATTATTATTACTAACGTGGTTATTACAAAAATTAAAATCCAATCTGGAGGGTTTATGCTTCCTGTAAATGCAATAATAGTTATTGATATAACAATTAATATTGAAACAGAAATCATATCTTGTATTCTTTCAGCAAAAATCGTTCCTAGGCTCATAGACAAACTAGATTTAGATTCCTTAGATAATAAAATTCCTCTATATAAATCTCCTACTCTCATAAATGCAACGGAATTAGCAAACCAACCTATTAATATAATTCCAGATAGTTTAAGAGTACTAGGAATATTTTTCCCCCTAGCATTATCAATATTTGCTTCTTTAGCGATTATTTTCCATCTATAGCCTCGGAAAATAAAACTTAGGTAATATAATATTCCGGCTAAGACATATTTTCCAATATGAATAGACTGGATATTATCTAAAACTCTATCCCATTCAAAATTTACAAATCTCCATGTAATAAAAGTCAGAAAAATAATTATTAATGGGAAAATAAGGAATAATTTTTTGGATTTTGAATTTATCATATTAATCTTAGGTTATTGGATTTTTATGAGGTATTCCTATTTTTCTAGGAAAATTTTTGGGAGTTTTATTTATCTTCATCCAATAAACAATAGAGTCATCTATTGAGTATGCTGGTAATCTAATTTTAACAACACTCGGAGGAGCTGCGCCCATGATATTAGATGCATTTTTTGACAAATTTATTTCATCTTGTATATTTTTTCCTTTGAGGGCCATAGAAATTCCTCCAATTTTTGTAAAAGGAATATTTATTTCAGAAAGTTCTGACAAGTTTCCAACAGCTCTAGATACAACTAGGTCAAACTTCTCTCGAAATTCATTCTCATGAGCTATAATTTCTGCACGATCATTGATAACTGTTAATCCTGAAAGATTTAATTTTTTACTAATTTGACGAATAAATTCACATTTTTTTTTATTTGAATCAAGCAAAAAAACATCAGAGATGGGAGAAATTATTTTTACTATTAATCCAGGAATTCCAGCACCTGTACCAATATCTAAAATTTTTTTGTCCTGAAACCATTCTATTGTTGATTGATTTCCACCATGAGGATGAAAGACTATTAAAGATTTGAGCACTAAATTAGATAAAATTTCTTCCTTTTGTTTAATTCCAGTTAAATTATATTTCTTATTTTCTTGAATTAGAAAATCAACATAATAATTTATTTTTTCTATCTGTTCCTTAGTTATACTGATACCTAAGTATCTACAATATTCAATAATTTTTTTCATATAATATATTTTATACATTTTTTAAAAAATACATAAAAGTTAAAGTGAAAAAATTTATAATTTATATAATCGGTTTTATTGTTGTTACTTTGATAATAGTAATTTCAATATTAGGTTATTTATTAAGTTCTGCTATTAGTGCTAATAGCAGAGAATCAGAAATTATAAAAAATGTTACCCAAGGTTATGAGTTTAATATTTTTAATTGGGAGAGAGAAAATTTTTTTGACAAGTGGATTAGTTATATTAATCCTTTTGATAATCATAAGAAAATTAAATCATCAGAACAACTTATACAATATTTATCTTTAGTTGAAAAGATTAATTTAAACGAAAATTTATACTCAAAATTATTCACTGAAAAATTAGATTTAGATTACAAAATTAAAAAAGGGAAGATTGATATTAATATAGCAAAAATCAAAACAAATGAAATTAATACTGAGATTGAACAACTAGTTGAAAAAATTAATAAAGATAAAGTTATTAAGAATGAAAAAAAAATACATGTAGAACAATTTTTAGAAGAAAATATTTCTAGCGCAATACAATCTGAACAAGTGAATATTTTTGATAATATTTTTTATGTGCCAGTAGATTTATCTCTTGAGAAAACACCAAAATTATTGGTTATCTCTCCAAGAGATAAAATATTTAGACAAGAAGACAAGTTACTAAATAGCAACATCTCACTTGAAGCTATAAATAATATGGAGTTGACCTTGCTAGAAGAAAATAATCTTTCAGCAATCGTGGTGCCCACTGGTGGAGTAAGTACTTATCCATCAATCGTTTCCGAGGGAGACTTATTATACATTTTACAAACGGCTGCTCACGAATGGTTACATAACTATCTAGCACTCTTTCCTCTGGGAAGGTCATATTTTACTAGTACAGATATGCAGTCTATAAATGAAACAATTTGTGATATTTTTGGTAATGAAGTTGGAATTATTGCCTATGAAAAAATTATGGATAGAAAAATTGATAATGAAATTAATCAAACCAAAAAAATTAATAAGGAATTTAATTTTGATAAATTTATGAAAGAGACTAGGCTTGTAGTAGAAAAATTATTATCTGAAGGAAAAATACTTGAATCAGAATCTTTTATGGATGAACGAAGGATGATTTTGTCATCTAATGGATATGATATAAGAAAAATCAATCAAGCCTATTTCGCCTTTTATGGAACATACGGAGGAAATCCTGAATCTAGTAATAATTATTATGACAACTTGATTCAAATAAGAAAAAGGTATAAAAATTTAGGAGATATGATACATGATATTAAGTATTCAGATAATATAGAAAAAATTTATAGTTTATTAGAGTAGATATTGTAAAAATAATATATAATAGAGTTATATTAATAAATTTTGGTTTATATGATCAATTCAAAAAGCAAAAAAATTGAAGATAGCAAAATGTATCGTCCACCTCAAAATAATAATAGAGACGAGCAAATAAATTTTGACGAATTATTCGAAAAAATATCTTCGTCTATGCCAAAAATACCTTTTTTAGGTAATAATGGAAAAATTCCTATAATTATCATAGGGTTTGTCATTGTGATTGTTTTTTGGCTTTTATCTGGATTTTATACTGTTGGCCCTGATTCTCAAGCTGCTTTGAGAACTTTTGGAAAGTTTATTGGTACTGCAGATTCAGGACTGCATTGGCATTTTCCTTCACCAGTAGGAAACAGGGATATTGTAGCTGTTACA
Organism: Dehalococcoidia bacterium; assembly: GCA_002728715.1. Lineage (GTDB taxonomy): Bacteria > Chloroflexota > Dehalococcoidia > Lucifugimonadales > Lucifugimonadaceae. The sequence goes on along the minus strand of PBVQ01000008.1, from coordinate 21,362 downwards.
ACAACGAGAAGGTTAGAGTTAGGATTTCGTTCTGGTAATGACGGTTTTTCTGTTGCTCAATCTGTAACAAACGAATCCTTGATGATTACGGGTGACGAGAATATTGTTGATGTCCAAGCAGTTGTTCAGTATAAGATATCAAACTTGCCAAACTATTTATTTTTAGTAGATGATCCTGGAGATATTGAAAGAGGAGTAAATCCAGGCAGCCCAGATGGTAGAACCTTGCGTGATATTGCCGAAACTGCACTCAGGCAGGTTGTAGGTGCAAGAAATATAGACGATGTACTAACTACGGAAAAAGAGCAAGTTCAAACAGAAGTCTTGCTTATAATGAAACAACTTACATCAGAGTATGAGACAGAAATAGATGTTATTCAGGTTCTCTTACAGAATGTAAATCCGCCTAAAGAGGTACAAGCAGCTTTCGAAGATGTTGTAAAGGCCAGAGAAGATAGAGATAGATTAATTAATTTAGCAGAAGCATACCAGGCAGCAGAAATACCTAGATCATTAGGTGAAGCAGCGAAAATTACTGAAGCAGCTCTAGGTTTTAAGGAAGGAAGAATAGCAAAAGCTCAGGGTGAAGCAGATGGATTTAATGCTATATTAGAAGGTTATATCAATTCACCAGATGTAACTAAAAAAAGATTATATTTAGAGTCTATGGAAGAAATACTACCTGGAATTAAGAAGTTTATTCTCGATGATAGTTCCGTATTGCCATTTTTGCCTATTGATGGTGCAACAGGAGGAGGATTGCAATAATGAAGCCACAAAATTTGTTAATTGTTCTCGCTATTGCTCTGCTGGTTGTCATTCCTCAAACTTTTTATGTGGTAGACCAAACTCAAATTGCTATAGTAACACGTTTTGGAGAATATCAGAAAACATCTTCTACGCCAGGATTAAAGTTTAAAACTCCATTTGCAGAGCAAGTCACTAAATTTGATAACAGATTACTTAGAGTAGATGCTGCTCCTGCATCGATTCTAACAGCTGACAAGAGAAATTTAGTTATTGACTCTTATGCAAGATATAGAATAATAGATCCACTTCAATTTTATAAAAGTTTAAGGAATGAAGTAGGGGCATCTTCTAGGGTAGGAGATATTGTTAATGCACAATTAAGACAAGAAGTTGCATTAGACTTGCAAGAAGAAGTTATTTCTGAAAAACGTGAGGATATCATGCATAGAGTTACTGATGCTAGTAACAGGATAGAAATTTCTAGAGAAGATGTTATTGAAAATTATGGAAGTATTGATAACAGCTCAATTGAAATTTATGTTGATGAAAGTTTAACTGATAGAGAACGGGGAAGAAAAGCGACTCAAAATGAAATAGCTTTACTTTTATCCAATTCTCAGCCAGAATCTTTGTTAGGATACACAATAACTTATACAACAGATATTAAAGATGTGTATGGAATACAAATTGTTGATGTAAGAATAAAAAGAGCTGATTTTCCACCAGATATTGAAACAAGTGTATTCCAAAGAATGGAAGCTGAAAGAGAAAGAATTGCTAGTGGTTTAAGAGCAGAAGGATCTCAAAAAGATGCTGAAATTAGAGCTGATGTGGATAAACAAGTTAATATTATTCTAGAAAGTGCTCAAGGTACATCTGCAAGGTTGTACGGTGAGGCTGAGGAACAGGCTATTAATATTTTAGCAGATGCACTTGAGAGAGATCCTGAGTTCTATGAATTTAGAAGAACACTTGAAGCATATGAGAAGTTCCTAGATTCTGAAACAACAATTATTTTAGATCCTAATAGCGACCTTCTTAAGTTCTTAATGTCCTCTGAGTAAAAACAACCAAGAAGTTGATTCTTTAGCGCACAAATCTTTAGATTTTTAATTCACCATTCTTAATTTTTTTCTCTATTTCTAGAATATCTTTTATACTCTCTATACTGCTCCATATTTTTTCTGATTTAAATCCAAAAATTTTTTTTTCTTTTACTAATGAAACAAATGTTGTATTTTCGTGATCTCCAATATCAGGAAGTAAATTTTTAATTGATGAATTCATTATGTACACTCCAGCATTAATCCAATATGGAAGTTTTCCTTTTTCATCGAAACTTTTTATATAATCATCCTCATCATTAGTTACTACTCCATACTGGCTAATATAAGGTACGAGCATTAATGTGCACATTACTTTATTTTTTATATGAGATTCAATTATTGGATTAATTTCTTGATTGGTAATTATATCTCCATTTGTGACTAAAATATTAGTTTCATTAGGAACAAACTCCATGCCTTTTTTTATAGCTCCTCCTCGACCTAAAGGATATTTCTCAAAATAATATTTTGCTTTTATTCCAAATTTAGCCCCATCTCCAAAATGTTCCTGAATTTTTTCTCCTAAATATCCACATAAAAAAACTACATCTGTTATTCCTTGAGATTTCATCCAATTAACCTGGTGTTCTATGATGGGTATTTCATTTATTTTTACCATAGGCTTTGGGATGTGATCTGTTAATGGTTTGAGTCTTTCTCCCTTTCCGCCAACTATTGTAAGAGCATACCGTTGTTCATTTTTCATTTTTTTTTCTCATAATAGTTACGCCAACTGATTCAGCAAATCTAACAGCTCCTGGTTTTCGGATTGTTATTTTAACAGAATTACAATTTGGATCTTCTTTAAAGCATATTTCTAAAAGATTCTTGGCAAGTTTTTCAACTAAATAATATTCTGAATTTTCTACATGTTGGATTATATTTTTACTTATTGTTCTATAGTTTACTGTATCATTTATATCATCTGATATCATCGCTTTACTTAGATCTGATTCTATCTCTAAATCAATCTCAATTTTTTGCTTAGTTTCTCTTTCCCATGAGTTAATACCTATAACTCCATAAACTACTAGATTTTTAATGTTTATTTTATCTTTCATTTTATAAATGCCTTCCTCCGTCTAAATTAATGGTTTCACCAGTTACATAGTCATTAGTAATTAGCATTTCAATTAAATTATTTATCTCTGATAAATTGCCCATTCTTTCTGAAGGGCCAAAGTTATTTTTAGTTTTATTATAATCACTTGGCTTGATATCAGAGGGAGGCAATATGGCTCCTAATGCTATTTCATTTACTTGAATTGAAGGGGATAACTCTAACGCCAAGCTTTTTGTGAGACCAGATAGTGAAAATTTTGAAATTCCATATGCAAAACGAGATTTTCTTGTTGTTTTCCAATCATTTAAATTAATGATTTTCCCTGGATTATTACCTAGGTGATTTTTTAATTCTTGGGCTAAAATAAATGGCGCTCTTAAGTTAATATTAAAATGTTTATCCCATATTTTTTGAGTCGTCTTATTAAAATTTATTTTATTAAAAATTGAAGCATTATTAATAACAATGTCTAAAGATCCAAATTTTTCCACTATTTTTTTTACTAAGTTTCTACTTTCAGCAACAGACTCAAGATTAGATTTAATAATCATACATTCAGGATTAATATTTTTTTTTATATTGTTATAAGTTTTATATGCATCTAATTTAGAGTTATTATAATGAATTACAACTTTTGCATTTTTTTTTGCTAAATAATAAGCAATTTCTTGTCCAATTCTTTTACTTGAACCTGTGACTAATATAGTTTTATGAGAGATTTTCATTTTATATGGTCTAAGAACTCTTCTCTAGAACTATGATCTTCTTTAATTACTCCAAGTAGTGCACTTGTACTCATCATAACGTTTGGTTTTTTTACACCTCTCATAGATGCACATAAATGTTTTCCTTCAACTACAACTCCAACTCCTTTTGGAGAAATTAGATCATTAATAGCGTGAGCTATTTCTTGAGTCATTCTTTCTTGAACTTGTAATCTTTTCGAGAACATATCAACAAGTCTCGGTATTTTAGATAATCCTATAACTTTATCTTTTGGAAGATATCCAACGCTAACAGTACCGTAGAAAGGTATCATATGATGTTCACATAAAGAGTAGAAATCAATATTTTTTACTACCACCATTTCGTCGTACTGGACATCAAACAATGCATTATTTAACAATTTGTTTATGTTAGTTGTATATCCTGATAGTAATTCATCATACATTTTCGCTACTCTAAAAGGAGTATCCTTTGTGCCAGCTTTATCGACATATGAATCTAGTTCATCAAGAAAGTAGCCTATTACATTTGAGATCTTTTTTTTTGCATTTGAGTCAAAAATTGCTCCATCCTCAAATTCTTCTTCTTTACTCAAACACTTCCTCCTGATACTGCATTTATGAAATGTATTTCACTGTCATCATCTATTTTTTCTAATAAACCTTTTCTAGTTGTAGTATGATTAACAACCGCTGCCACACCAGGTTTTAGAGATCCTTCTTCAAGAAGATGTGCTTTTGTTCCAGGGTAGCGTGATTCTAAATTATCTATTAGTTCCCCAAGAGTCTTTCCTGAGATTTCAACTATATTTTTATCCTCACAGTATTTTCTTAGTGCATATGGTACAAATACAATAGCCATTTATTCTTTTTATGATTTATATAAATCGATGATTCTTCCTGGTTTTACAGGCAAGTCGAAGTGTCTTTTTCCAGTTGCTTCTTTAATTGCTAATGCGGCAGCTGCAAGAGGAGGAGCTAACGTAACTTCTCCAACACCTCTGACACCGAATGGGTGAAGTGGGTTTGGTACTTCAACCATGATGGCATCAATCATTGGCATATCTAACGAGGTTGGCATTCTGTAATCAAGATATGATTTATTTGCCATTACACCGTCTTCAGTGATGAAATATTCTTCATTTAGTGCCCAGCCTAGTCCTTGAACAACTCCACCTTGAATTTGTCCTTCACAGTATTGGGGATAAACTGCAGTTCCTACATCTTGTACTGCAGTATATCTAATTACATCGGTTTTACCAGTTTCTAAATCAACTTCAAGGTCACAAATATGAGCTCCGAATGCATTACCTGCTGAATCAAGGTTAACGGAAGCAGTTGATGTTGCCGGCCCACCAGTTGGGTCTAGTTTTCCGGCTAAATCTTGAATATGTATAGATTCATTCTCAAAGGAAAATGTTCCGTTAGAGAAGTTAATTTGATCAGAATCTGCTTCCCAAATTGTTGATAATCTATTTTTTAGTTCTTCAACTAATTTTTGCGCTGCGTTATAGGCGGCAAGTCCAGTTGCATACGTGGTCCTAGAACCTCCAGTAACTCCAGTAAAACCTATACTATCTGTATCTGGAACACTTGGGTGAAAATCTTCAACGGGAATTCCTAGAACCTCTGCTGCTTGCATTGAAATAGAAGTTCTTGTCCCACCAATATCTGCAGAACCTTCATTTAGCGTTACTTTTCCATCATCATTGAGCATCAAGTCACAAGTAGATTTACCGCCACCGTTCATCCAGTATCCTGTTGCTAAACCTCTACCTCTAGCTTTGCCTTTTGGAGCTTCACCTAGAGGAGAATTCCAGTGATCAGAACTTTTAACTGCTTCTAAACATTCTTCTAGACCAATTCTTATGAACTTAACACCATCACCTCTTCTTGTCCCTTCCTTACTTGCATTGTCAATTCTGAATTGTAATTTATCTAAGGATAATTCCTCACAAATTTCGTCAATTACAGACTCTATAGCAAAAGAAACTTGAGGAGAACCAGGTGCTCTGTAAGCAGCCGATTTAGGTTTATTAACTAGAATATCGTAACCTGTAATCTTCGAGTTAGTCAGATTATAGCAAGCAAAAACACATATACTACCTGCTGCTACAGCAGAACCAGGATAACCACCAGACTCAAACATAATATCTGTTTCAGCAGCAGTTATTTTTCCATCTTTATTTGCTCCAATTTTCATTCTGACTTTTCCGCCTGGAGCAGGTCCAGTTGCTTCAAATACGGATGATCTATCCATAACAAGTTTTACGGGTCTACCGCCAGATTTTTTAGATAATAATGCTGCTATTGGTTCTAAATAAACTTTCGTTTTTCCACCAAATCCACCACCTATTTCTACATAATTTACTTTTATTTTTGACTCTGGTATACCTAGCATCCCTGAAGTTTGAGCTCTAACACCGAAAGAGCCTTGTGTACTAGCCCATAAGTTAATTTTTCCATCTTGTCCCCATACTGCAGTAGCGTTGTGTGGCTCAATATAACCTTGGTGAATCATAGACATTGTAAATGTTCTTTCAATAACGCAATCAGAATCTTTGAAAGCTTGTTCTACATCACCAAATTCATGCCTAAATATTTTTGCAACATTTGTGTTAGGGACATTTTCTCCAAGGTGATCGCCAATTAGGCTTTCTAGGATAATTGGGGCATTTTTGGCCATAGCAGAATCTACATCGGAAATATGTTTGAGAACCTCATATTTCACTTCTATTTTTTTTATAGCTTCCTGAGCAGTATTACGATCTATTGCGGCTACACCTGCAATAACATGACCTTTATAATGAACTTTATCATAAGCCATTATGTTTGCTTGGTCTCTTTTTAGGTTAACTACATCTTCGCCTGTAGATACTTCTTTTTCTTCAACATTAGGAAAATCTTTATTAGTGACTACCGCAAATACCCCATCCATAGATTCAGCTTTTGAAGTATCTATGCTGAGTATTCTTGCATGAGGATGAGGGCTTCTAAGAACATCACCCCATATTAAACCTGGAACTTTAATATCTGCACCATAAGTTGCCCTACCAGTTACCTTGTCTACACCATCATGTCTTATTGGAGATTTACCAATTACTTTATATTTATTTTTGTTTTCGTGGGTTGCAACCATAAATTTTCCTTAAATACTATTATGCATACAATTATTCTACAATAAAGTTGTCTAAAAAGTTTAAAATATTTAGCCTATTTTATACTTATGTTTTTAATTATTCTACCAGCATTCATAGGTGTATCATAAAGCCTTACACCTATTGCATTTTTTATAGCATTGGCTATAGCTGGTATAGGAGGGCAAATTGGAACCTCCCCTACTCCTCTAACTCCATATGGGTGTAAAGGATTTGGGACCTCTACAAGTATAGTATCAATTTTGGGTAAATCTAAAGAAGTTGGCATTCTGTAATCTAGAAAACTTGAATTAGCCATAGAACCATTATCCAGCATGTAGTATTCTTCATTTAATGCCCACCCAATACCTTGTACAGCTCCACCTTGAAGTTGACCTTCAACATAAGAAGGGTGAATAGCGGTACCAACATCCTGAATAGCTGTATATCTTACAACATCTGTTTTTCCTGTTTCTACATCAATATCTAAGTCAACTATATGCATTCCAAAACCGTCACCGGCTGAGGAAAGATCAACACTACCAGTAGATGTAGCAGGGCCACCTAAGTCACCTAATTTACTTGATAAATCTTTGAAAGAAATTATTTTTTCCTCATTATTATAACTAAAAACACCGTCAATAAATGAAATTTCTTCAGGGGTTACATCCCATAAAATTGAAACTCTTTTTTTAAGTTCAATAACTAGATTATTTGCGGCTTCCCAACATGCATATCCTGTTGCATATGTTGTTCTTGATCCTCCTGTAACATCTGTAAATCCAATTGAATCTGTATCAACAATGTTTGGTTTTACATCATGGGCATCAATTCCTAGTACCTCAGCAACATGCATTGCCATTGAGGCTCTTGAACCTCCAATATCTGTAGATCCTTCTGTCAATATAACGCTACCATCACTATTAACAGCTAAGTTTGCAGCTGATTTCAATCCAATGTTGAACCAATATCCACTAGCTATACCCCTTCCTCTTTTTATTCCAGGAGATGGAGTACCAAGTGGAGAATTCCAGTGATCTGAAGCTTTAGCAGCAGATAATACTTCCTCTAAACCAATTTTTGAAAATCTTACACCGTCGCCTCGTCTTGTTCCTGATTTAGATGCATTTTTTATTCGAAATTCAAGAGAATCCCAACTAAGTTCTTGACATAATTCATCAACTAAAGATTCCATGGCAAAAGCAACTTGCGGGGAACCTGGAGCTCTGTATGCGGCTATTTTTGGCTTATTTACTAAAATATCCCATGCGTCAATTCTCATATTAGGAATATTGTAAGGTGCATAAATACACATTGCTGCAGGCCCAATCATTCCTCCAGGATTCGCACCAGCTTCAAACCATATTTCGCTAATCGCTGAGTTGATTTTCATATCATTATTAACACCTAATTTAATCTTGATTTTTCCTCCAGGTGTTGGTCCTGTTGTTTCAAAAATTGCTGTTCTTTCCATAACCATTTTTACTGGACGTCCAGATTTTTTTGATAATATAGCAGCTATTGGTTCAAAATAAACTGGAATTTTACCACCAAATCCTCCGCCGATCTCTAATGGAGTTACTTTTACCTGAGAAACATTGACCTGCAATATTCCAGCTATCTGTGTTCTTGCCGGAAAAGCCCCTTGAGTACTGGTCCAAATTTTTATTTGATCGTCTTCATTCCAAGCTGCAGTTGCATTATGGGGTTCAATATAGCCTTGATGAACCATTTCCATGTTAAATTCACCCTCAAAAATATGATCAGAATCTTCCATTGATTTTTCAACATCCCCAAAGTCATGTCTTATGTGCTCAGACATATTTGTATTGTGGATTTTTTCTCCAAGATCATCGCCTATTAAGTCCTCAAGTATGATGGGAGCATTTTCTTTCATAGCATCAACAACGTTAGTAACAGAGTCTAATACTTCATATTCAACAAAAATTTTTCTTGCTGCTTCTTCGGCTACATGCCTGTCTATAGCAGCAATTGCAGCTACTGGTTGTCCCTTGTATATAACCTTATTGTTTGCCATAAGCTTTTCTGAAGCCCATTTGAAATTTACACTTCCTTCACCAAGGTCAACCATCTTATTTTCAGCTTTTGGCATATCTTCATGCGTGATTACAGCAAGAACTCCATCCATTTTTTTTGCTTCAGTTGTGTCAATAGAGATGATTTTAGCATGAGCATGAGGACTTCGAGCTACAGAACCCCAAATCAACCCAGGTAATTTAATGTCTGCACCATAAATTGCTTTACCTGTGACTTTGTCATATCCATCATGTCTTATTGGCCTTGTACCAACAACTTTGTAGTCTTTTTTTGGTTCGAAAGTTGCAACCATAAAGTTCCTCCTGTTTTAAATAGGTTTATTTACTGGCTTTTTGAACAGCTTTAATGATTTTGTCGTAACCGGTACACCTACATAGATTACCAGCCAGCCAATGTCTTATTCTATCTTCACTAGGTGAAGGTTCGTTGTCAAGTAATCCTTTAGCTGAGACTAGAAACCCAGGAGTGCATATTCCACATTGAAGAGCAGCCTCTTCTAAAAATGCTTTTTGTAAAGGATGTAGTCCTTCTGGAGTTGCCATCCCTTCGACTGTATTGACATCTTTTCCATTTACTTCTGGTCCTAATACAAGACATGAATCTACTATCCTGCCGTCTACATTTACAGTACAGGCACCACAATTACCATCAAGACACCCTTCTTTAGTTCCAGTCAACCCTACAATTTCTCTAAGTGTATCAAGAAGGCTCATATAAGGTGGAATTAGCAAATCATATTCTTGGCCATTAATTTTTGTACTAATTTGTACTTTATTTATTTTTGAACTTGACATTTTTTAACCCCTTGCTCTTTCAATCGCTTTAGTTATCATTCTTCTAGTTAATACTTCTACAAGATGTTTTCTTTGCTCAACAGTTCCTCTCATATCAGTAATTGGTGTAGCAGCATCTTTTGCCAATGAAGATGCTTTATCAATTGCTTCATCACTTACGGTTTTACCTATAAGGCTATCAGCGGCTTCTTTAGCAACAATAGGGGTAGGTCCCACAGAAGCTAAAGCAATTTTTGCTTCTTCTATGGTGTTTTTATCTGAGCTCAGTCTTACAGAGGCTGCAACAGCAGCAACTGCTATATCCATTTCATTTCTAGGAATAAATCTTGTATAGGCTGAACCAAAATTTTCTTTAGGTTTTGGTAAGAATATATTTACAAGAAGTTCTCCATTTTCTAGGATTGTTCTACTAGGGCCTGTACAAAAGTCATCAACTGACACTTCTCTTGTTCCATTTGGACCCTCAATTGTTGCTACTGCATGGTTTACTATAAGAGGGCATATACCGTCTGCAGATGGAGCTGCATTACATAGATTACCACCTAAACCGGCTCTGGATTGTATTTGAATTCCACCTATTATTGAAGCACCGTCAACAATTCCTTCGTATTCGTTACATATTTTTTCATTTTCATATATGTGGCAACAAGCAACAGATGCTCCAATTGTTAAGCCATCACTATTGAAATTAATCGTATTTAACTCTGGGATGTTTTTTACATCAACAACAGCGTCTAAATCCCAAACATTTGCTCTGGCTTTTACAAGCAGATCGGTTCCTCCTGCTAAGGGTCTGGCTTTATCTCCATATTCTGTAAGAACATCTACAGCTTCTTTTACAGTAGTTGGGGCAAGGTATGCAAAAGGGTGCAATAGCCCACTCCTTTCTTCATTAGTTTCTAATGTCTAATTTAAATATCTAATCTTTTATATCTAATTATACTAGGTTTTTGTTTAACTTTATACTGATATTATGCCAATCATATTTCAGTCTTGCAAATGACTTTAAGGCGTATTTAATCTTAATTTATAGGATTTAGAGGCTCTCCCCCTATAAGGTGAAGGTGGATATGATCTATTATTTGACCAGCATCTTTTCCTCTATTAATTATAATTCTGTATCCTGATTCAAAAATATTAAGTTTGTGTGCGATATCTTCTGCAGATATCAGTAGTTCTCCTAATATATCTATATGTTTTCTTTGTCCTGTGTTTTCAATATGTATTTTTGGGATTATTAAAACATGCACTTTAGCTACGGGATTTATATCCTTAAAAGCTAAAATTTTTTCATTCTCGAAAACTTTACAGCAGGGTATTTGACCTTTAATTATTTTACAGAATAAACAATCTTTAAAAAGCACAATGTTTTACCCTGTTCACATAGGTACTTCAGTATTATTTTCTGGAAAAATATTGTTGTCAATATCAGAATATTCAACTCTATTTGCAGGTGCTGTGTTTAAATTGTTTGCAGCCCTGCTTGCCTCTTCTGTCAGTCTATTGGTAGTGTGAGGAGTAAAATTTCTTTTTACAGGTGAGTTATCTGACGATCGAATTGGCCTGTATCTTTTGTTCAACAAAGGTCTTTCTTTGTCTTGATTTTTTTCCATTTCAAAAGGGAAATTAGAACTAACCGCTAACAAAGTAAGAATAGTAACAGATGCTCCTCTTGGTTGGTACATCCCATTTTCCCATTCGCTAATAGTTTGTTGTCTTATCCCAAGTTCTTGAGATAAGGCTGTCTGAGAAAGTTTCAAATGTTTTCTTAGATTTTTTATGTTGGTTGCTTGCCACTTAAAATTTATTGGAGGTGCTTGTTTAGTAATCATATGTCTAGACTACATATATATTTTAAAGTGAACAAAGAGAATTTAAAACAGAATTAGGGAATTTTAATAAAAATAATTATCCATTGAATTTTTTAGATTTTTATCAATAGATCCAACTCCTGAGATTACCATTTTTGTTTTTTCAAATATGTTATTTGCCATTTCCTTTACACATGAGGTTGTAACGTCATTAATTTTTTTTGTGATGTCTTCAATAGTTTGAATTTTTCCTGATGTTATTTCTTGAAAACCTAAAAAATTTGTAATAGACATTGTATCTTCTAATCTCATATGCATTTTTCCTGTAGTGTATTTTTTTGCTTTAAGTAATTCTTCTTCTGTGATACTTTCCTTCACATTTTCAAGTTCATTTTGAACAACTTTAATAGTTTCTTGAACATTTTTTGGTTCGACTGCAGAATCAATAACAAAAGAACCTGTGTCCTTGAAATATTGGACATTGCTTCCAATATTATAGGCTAAACCTCTTGATTCTCTAATTTCTTCAAATAATCTACTTCCCATAGTTTCACCAAGTATAACCGATAGGAGTGATAGAGAGTATTTTTTATCATCAAGGTAATTGATTCCGGCAAATCCAATATTAATATGGACTTGTTCGGTTTTTTTGTTGATAAACTTTAGTTTAAAATTTGCGTTTGTTTTTGGAGCAGAAATTTTCATATTATCTTTGTTTACTTTTTTATATTTATGAAGAATTTTAGAAATCAAATCAACGATTTTGTTATGATTAATATTTCCAGCTACAGAAATAACCGTATTGGATGAAGTATATTTTTTTTTGTAAAAAGATAATAAAGAATCTCTAGAAATATTTTCAACAGAATTTATACTTCCGGCTATATCTCTACCCATAGGATGATTAGGCCATAATATATTTTCAAACAGTAAGTTTGCATGGTTGGCTGGTGAATCATAAGAAGATCTAATTTCTTCGTATATTACTTTTTTTTCTTTATTAATATCACCTATTCTAAATAATGAATTTAAGAACATGTCTGCAAACAAAGATATGCCTTCACAAAAATTTTCAACAGGAATCTTACACCAATAACCTGTTACTTCTTTATCCGTGAATGCATTAATTGAACCTCCAACATCCTCAACTACAGAAGATATTAGCTTTGGTGTTTTTTTATTTTTAGTCCCTTTAAATAATACATGCTCAATTAAGTGAGATACTCCAGCTAATTTATCAGTTTCATTCCTTGAGCCACATCCAACTAGGAAAACTATTCCGACGGAATTTGTATAAGGCATTCGACTTGATAATATTCGTAAACCATTGTCCAGAGTTGATTTATTGAAAGTAATTTTGTTCAAAATAATTTTTGTTTATAGAATTGTTTTTGAGTAAGAATACAAATAAAATATCAAATATGTACATAAGAAGTTACTTGCAAAAAAAAACAACTGCTAGCATTCTTTTTCTAATAATTTTTTTCACTTTATTAGTTAGATTGTACGGTATTAATTGGGATAATGGAACACTTTTTCATCCTGATGAAAGAGCTATGTTATCTCAAGTATACGATATAAGTTTCCCTGAAGGCGAAGAGTGGAAGGATTTTTTTACTCCGGAAAAAGCTACACTTAACCCTGGCTCTTTTAATTGGGGTAGTATGCCTCATTACCTACTGAAGTTAGTACAGTATACTTATGCACCAATTGATTGGTTAGATATTTACGAGCTAAGGTATCCAGGCAGAATACTTTCTTCGGTTTTTGATTCAATTTCAGTATTATTTGTATTTTTAATTTCAAGGTATATTTTTAATAACAAAATTGCCCTCTTGGCAGCGTTTTTAACATCTTGTTCTGTTATTCATATTCAATTAAGTCATTTTTTTGCAGTAGATACTTTTTCAACTACATTTGTTTTAGCTACGATATATTATTCACTAAAAATAACTTATGAGGGTGGCCGAAAGAATTCATTGCTAACTGGGGTAATGTTCGGTTTTGCATTGACTACAAAATTTTCAGTAATGCCTATTATTTTTCCTGTAATAATATCACATATTATTTTTGAATTTTCTGAAAGTAATTCCGATCGATTGATAATTATTTATAACCGAGTAAAAATTTGGAATTTGGCAAAAAGTCTTTTTTTATTTGCATCTACTTGTTTACTAACTTTAATAATTTTTCAGCCATATATGTTTATAGATTTACATACATATATTAATACAATCTCAACACAAGGTGAAATGGTTAGGCGAAATATAGATTTTCCCTTTACAAGGCAATATATTGATACACCAAGATATATATATCAGATTATTCAAACTGGTATTTGGGGTTTAGGTCCAGTATTAGGGATAATGGCTTGGATTGGGTTTTTTTTATCTATTATTTCTCTAATAATTTTTAGAAGAAAATCAGATGTTATTATCATTTCATGGGTGTGTTTATACTTTGCTCTAACAGGATGGTTCGATGTTAAGTTTTTACGATATATGCTTCCCGTTACTCCATTTTTAATAATTTATTCATCTCGACTGACTTTTTGGTTTGTGCAGATATTAAAGTCTTTGAAACCAGAAAGTAAATGGCTAATTTATATTCCAGTACTAATTATGTTATTTTTCACTCTTCATTATTCATTATCTTTTTTAAATATTTATTCTGGTAATCACCCTTCGGTAAATGCCTCTGAGTGGCTAGAAAATAACGCAAGTAATAGGTCTGTAGTTGTCCATGAACATTGGGATGAAGGAATTCCCCATAATTCAAAAATAATTTTTGGAGAAAGATTAGAACTTTATAATTATGATAATCTGAATAAATTTGAAAAGATTTCAGAGCAATTAGAAAATGCAGATTATTTTGTTTTAGTTTCTAATCGCTTATACGCAACAATACCTAGACTAAAAGATAGATATCCGATAAGTAGTCTCTTTTATGAAAAGTTATTTTCACAGGAACTTGGTTACGAGGTTGTTTTTACAACTAATAGACCAATAAGAGGTTTAGGAATAGAGTATCATGAAGATCTTTTTTCAAGAGTAGACTTTACTTATGATGAAAAAGTATTAAGAAGTAATAAAGATTTATTAAGTATTAACTTTGGTTGGTCTGATGAAAGTTTTTCGGTATATGATCATCCAAGAATATTTATATTTGAAAATAAAAAACAATTTTCTTCACAAGAGATTTTAGATGTCATAGGCTTGCAAAATGGATATTTTTACACTTCTGGTAGTGATCGGCTTGGGTTGATTTATGAAAATGAAAAAGCAGATATTCAACAAAATGGCGGTACTTGGTCTTCAGTATTTTTCCTGAGCTCTGTTCCAAGTATATTATATCCTTTTATTTGGTATTCCCTAATTTTATTTATTTCACTAATAGCTTTTCCAATAACTTGGGCGATATTTAAGCGGTGGCCAGAGGCAGGATATTTATTTTCTAAACCACTTGGGATTGCGCTTTCTTCAATTTTCACATGGATGACTGTATCTTATGGAATAATACAATATAATATTTCATCGATAATATTAGGCTATGTACTTCTAGGATTTGTTTCACTTCTATTTATAAAAAATGACATTTCTAATTTTAAAAAATTTATACGTACAAATTTAAAAAGTATTATAAAACTTGAGTTTTTGTTTTTGTTTATTTTTGGGATTTTTCTTCTTTTAAGATTGGTAAATCCAGATCTATGGCACCCATATAAAGGTGGAGAAAAACCCATGGATTTTGCCTATCTTAATGCTGTTATCAAATCAACAATTTTTCCTCCATATGATCCTTGGTATTCAGGTGGATACTTAAACTACTATTACTATGGTCAATTCATAGTTTCTAATCTTATTAAATCTACTGGGATACCATCATCTACAGCCTATAACCTAGCTGTTCCTCTGTTAGCTGCATTAACATTCACTGTATCTTTTTCATTAATTAGAGGTATTAGTTATTTATCAAGTGTAAAGTCAGTAAAAAATTACTCATTATATGCTGGACTTTTAGCGGGTTTTCTAGTTACCTTTGCAGGCAATATAGATGGCTTATATCAGCTTATTTCTATATTACGTAATGATGTAAATAGTTTTGATTTTTGGAGTAGTTCTCGATTAATGAATGATCAATCTGGAGGATTTGAAATAACAGAATTTCCATTTTTTACATTTTTATTTGCTGATTTACATGCTCATTTAATAGTCATCCCATTTGCATTATTATCAGTTTCATTAACCTTTGCTCTTTATACAAAAATATTAAAAAATGATGCTTATTTTGGACAATTTTTATTAGCATTATTGCTAGGCTTTATACTTGGTTCTATTAGAATAATAAACACGTGGGATTTTCCAACACAACTATTATTATCCACTTTGATTATATTTTTTGGATACTTGTTATATTCTAAAAACACACGATTAGAAAGATTGATTTTATCTACTTTGTTAGTCTTTTTTGTAATAGTTTGTTCTTATGTCCCCTTTATTCCATTTCATCAAAATTACGAATTATTTAATGATGGTATTACTAGAAACAGATTTTATACCCAAATAACAGATTTTATAAACATAAATATGTTTTTCTTATTTGTATTATTTTCTTTTTTAATAATTAATTATAAAAATTACCTCAGATTATTTAATAAAAGCTATAAAAAATTTGTAATTAAAAGAAATAAGATAAAAATTTTCTTAATTATATTTTTTATTCTATTACTTTCAGTCACATTTTCTTTGTTATTTACAGATTTTGTAATTGTAGGTTTATCCGTGTTATTTGTAAGTATTATTGGTATTTATTTCCTTTTGTCGTATTTGAATAAACCTTATGAAGATACATACTTTTTTCCTATAGTAATTTTGATAATATTAGTTTATTCATTGTATGCCGGAGTAGAAATTTTTACCGTAAAAGATGATATAGGTAGAATGAATACTGTTTTTAAGTTTTATATACAGGCATGGATACTATTTTCCCTAGGATCATCATACTTATTGTGGAAAATATTCTCAGGTATAGGACTTAATTTTAGAAATTATAATTTACAGTTTAAGTTTTGGACAATTTTATTCTTGATGATGGTATTCTCTATATCGATTTATACTTTTTTTGGTACTAAAGACAGAAATGATACTAGGTTTAATACAAACTTTATTTCCTTAGATGGTATGGATTATATGAAATCAACGGAATATTATTTTCAGGACAAAAAGATAGACCTTATATATGATTATTTAGCAATAGATTGGATAAAAAATAATATAGAGGGCTCTCCTACAATAATTGAAGGGATAACAGATCAATACCAGTGGGGTAATAGAATTTCTGTCTACACAGGACTGCCTTCTGTTGTGGGTTGGGACTGGCATCAGAGACAGCAAAGAGTAGAATACGCATACTCTGTAACATCAAGAAGATCTGATGTTCAAAGATTCTATCACTCAACTTTACCTAGAACAGCTATAGAAATTATAAATAAATATGACATTAAGTACGTTTTTGTAGGTCAATTAGAAGAATCTCAATATACTAATGCTGGACTTGAAAAATTTGAAGAAATGGAATCTATAGGATTAGTAAAAATTTATCCTGATGAAATGATTAATTATGAAACACCTGTAAGGATTTATAAATATATTGATTAGTAAACAATTGGCAATAAAGGCTGTATTTTTTGATATTTATGGAACAATCGCAGATTTCTTTCCACCAAAAGAGGAAATACAGATAAATGTTGCTGAAAAATTTAATATTACTTTAGATAAAGATAAAATTTTAGATGCTTATAAATTAGCTAATAATTTTTTGGTAAAGCAAAATTCAATATTTCCAATAAGAAAAATGAATGATGAACAAAAGCTAAATTTTTTTTCAGAATACGAGAAAATAATTATAGATAATTCTGGTTCAAATGTAGATGTTGGTCTAGCTAAAAATATTTGGGTTGAAATAACAAAACAAAAGTATGATTTAAAGATTTTTCCAGATTTAATTCAATGTATTAATGACTTAAGAGATATGGGTTTAATTTTAGGTTTAATTTCAAATATTAATATGTCTGGCAAAAAAATTGCTGAAAAGCTAGGGGTATCATCTTATTTCAATTACGTATTTACCTCTGAGGATCTTGGTTACGAAAAACCAAATAAAATGATTTTTGAAAAGTCCTTAGATATTGCTAAATTAACCCCTAGCGAGGTAGTGTTTATTGGAGATCAAGTAGAATCAGATATTTTGGGTGCAAAAAATGCTAACATATTACCAATACTTTTAGATAGGTATAATAATTATGAAAATTATTCAGAGGTTATAAAAATTAATGATTTATTTCAACTTTAAGAAATAATAAAAAATCTCGTTGGGAGTAAATAATGAAAATAGATAAAATTGAATCAATTCTTTCAGGCAATAGTCATTTTGTAAGAATAATTACCGATGATGGAATAGAGGGTATAGGTCAATCAGCCTGCTGGGGTTATATGGAGGCAGTACACACAGTAATAAATACTTTTGAGAGATATTTAATTGGTAAAAATCCATTAAATATTGAACATCATTGGCAGCATTTGTATAGAATGGGTCCTTTCCGGGGCTCTATATTAAATGCTGCAATAAGTGCTGTAGATATTGCTTTATGGGATATAAAAGGAAAATATCTTAGTGCTCCAATTTGGATGCTAATTGGAGGTAAAGTTAGAGATAAAATCAGGCTACATTTGTTGATGGGTGGTTCTAGGCCTGATGCTTCTGATTTAGGTACAACTGCAGAAAACTTAAGACTTAATGCCATAGATGCTAGAAACGAAGGTTATACAGCTGTAAAAATTGATCCACTTCCAGATGGATATCAGTCAATGACTATATCCAGGCTAATTAGAGAGACAAAAGATAATGTTGCGGCTCTTCGAGAAGGGGCAGGATTGGATGTTGATATAATTCTAGAAATTCATAGAAAACTTACACCAATGAATGCAATTGCACTTGCTGAAGAACTAAAAGAGTTTAATCCTCTTTTTTATGAAGATCCTATACAGATAGATTCAATTAAGTCACAAGGAGAAATAGCAAATAAAACTGCCTTACCTCTGGCAAACGGTGAGAGAATGCATAATATATGGGAGTTTAGAGAAATGTTTGAAGCTGGTGGAAGCCAGTATGCAAGGCCTGATTTAGGTCTTGCCGGAGGAATAACACATGTAAAAAAAATAGCATCAATTGCTGAATCATATCACTCTGCTCTTGTTACACATAATTTTCTAGGTCCAGTCCTTACTGCTGCAGCTTGTACAATAGATTCAACTATACCTAATTTTATAACTCAAGAATTTTCAACAATAGATGAATCACCAGTAAACAGTATGATAAAAACTTCCTGGAAAAGAAATGGAGGATATATTGAAGTTTCGGAAAAAATAGGATTAGGGATAGATATAGAATTAGATAAATTAAAGAAACAAAATTTTGAAACTAGGCTAGATATAAAAATTCCTATAAGAGATGATGGATCGGTAGGTTATTCTGTCTAAAAAATTTAATATAACAGTTATTGGTGCAGGATTAATGGGGCATGGAATAGCTTTTGAATTTGCGAAATTTGGTCATGATGTTACTCTGTATGATATATCTTTAAAAAATCTTAAGATTGCAAAAAATAAGATTGATAAACTGATTTCCAGTTCAGATAATTGTGATTCTTATAGAAAAATAACATTTATAAAAAATTTAAAAGATAGTGTTGTAAATGCAGAAATTGTTGTTGAAGCAATCAATGAAAATTATCAGGCAAAAGTAGATTTATATTCTAGGTTAGAAATTTTTTTAGATAAGAACTCACTAATTTTTAGTAACACCTCATCATTACTTCCTTCTAAATTGTCAAAAAATCTTGATAATCCTGATCGGTTTTTTGTAACGCATTATTTTAATCCACCCTATAATATTCCTCTGGTAGAAATAGTGCCAGCTTTGCAAACAAATTCAATTAATATAGACAAAGTTAAAAATCTATTTTACAAGATGAATAAACAACCTATATTGATAAAAAAAGAAATTAATGGATTTATCGCAAACAGATTACAGGCTGCTATTCAGAGAGAATCAATTAATTTAGTAGAACAGGAAATTGCAACACCTGAGGATATAGATAATATAGTAAAAAATACATTTGGTAGAAGGCTTTCTGTGGCAGGGCCTTTCGAAATTTGGGAGCAGATTGGATGGGATTTAGTAGAAAAAATATTATTAGAAATATTTCCAGATTTATCAAATCAAAATTCTCCATCAACTTTAATAGAGGAGAAAGTTATTCAAAAAAAATTAGGCTTTCCAACAAATGAAGGTTTTTATAAATGGAATGTAAAGAAAAAAGAAAAATTAATTAATTCTATTTCAAAAAATTTAATTTTATTAAGAGATTTGGATACTAATGAATCATATAAAAAATAAAGTTGTTATATCTATCATAGGCTCTGGACTAATGGGTCATGGTATAGCTTTAGATTTTGCATTAAGCGGATTTAAGGTCTATCTAAATGATGTATCAAAAGAAAAAATTGATTTAGGAATTATCCAAATATCTGAAACTATAGATTATTTATCAAGATCTCGTAACTTAGATAAAAAAAATATCTTAAGAAAGAT
The DNA here is from genome assembly GCA_002728715.1 of Dehalococcoidia bacterium. GTDB lineage: Bacteria > Chloroflexota > Dehalococcoidia > Lucifugimonadales > Lucifugimonadaceae. The sequence continues at coordinate 1,266 of PBVQ01000008.1, read as the reverse complement.
TCTGCCAAAGGAAAACTTACAATTAGCATTGCACGATTCAAACATTGTGATAGAGGCTGTATATGAGGATTTAGATTTAAAAAAGGATATATTTAAATATGTTGAAAAAAATGTTTCTAGCGATTGTATATTACTATCTAATACATCAACTTTTATGCCCTCAGAAATAACAGAAAATTTCTTACATCCTGAACGATTTGCTATTTCGCATTATTATAATCCTCCTTACTTATTACCTGGGATAGAAATTGTATCTGGAGAAAAAACTTCTAAATCTATAATTGATTTTCTGATAAAATTTTATAAGTCTATAAATAAAAAACCTTCACTAGTGAAAAAAGAGATTAAGGGTTTTGTGGGCAATAGGCTACAGGCTGCATTGTTAAGAGAGTCATTAAAGCTAGTTGAAGAAGGCTACGTAAGTCATCAAGATTTAGACCAAATAGTTAAGGGAAGTTTTGGGCGAAGATTGTCAGCGGCTGGGCCATTTGAGCTAAGAGAAATAATTGGTTTAGATTTGGGATTGAGTATTACAAAAGAAATAATACCAACTTTAGGAAATTCTCAAGAAATTTCTAAATTAATTTCAAGTAAAATATTAGATGGAGACCTAGGAGTAAAATCAGGTAAAGGTTTTTATGAGTGGAATGACAAAAATAAGAGAAATTGGAAAAAACATATGTTAGATTGGCTAATTTTATTAGAACAAGAAGATAAAAATTCGCAATAATTAAATATGGAGAAATAAATGATAGATAATAGTAATCCACATAGGCTTTCAGAGTTAGTTGTTCCTGAAAATTATAAAATAATTTTGGAGCCAAATCTAAATGAACATACATTTAATGGCGAAGTAAATATTATTATTGACGTTATTAATAATATAGATCAAATAATCATAAATTCTGCCGAATTATTAATTAAGTCAGTTGAACTATTTTCAGAGAATAATAATAAAGTAGGTATAAAAAATTTTAGTAACGATGAAACACTTGAAAGATTAACGATATTTTTAAAAGAAGAAATACAAAATGGTAGATATCAATTAAATATAGTTTTTTCGGGTATTCTAAATGATAAATTGAGAGGATTCTATCGTTCAGAGTTCGTAGATGAAGATGGCAAAAAACATATAATTGCTACCACTCAATTTGAAAGCACCCACGCAAGAAGAGCTTTTCCATGCTTTGATGAGCCTTTGTTCAAAGCAACTTTTGATATTTCATTAATCGTTCCTAAGGATCAATATGTTGTTTCAAACTCTCC
>PBVQ01000001.1 GCA_002728715.1 Dehalococcoidia bacterium | reverse complement strand
TATGGCTGGTTTTGGAGCAGATCACTTCCAGAACTTTGATCCAATGGCTATGGGAGGATTCAAACCAGAACACGTATCCAATTTTGATCCAATGGCTATGAGTGCGTTCGATGCAACTAAATTAGATGCATTCGATCCAATGGCTCTTGGTGGTTTTGGAGCAGATCACTTCCAGAACTTTGATCCAATGGCTATGACAGCATTTGATGCAACAGAGGTTGAATTCTTCGACCCAATGGCTATGGCTGGTTTTGGAGCAGATCACTTCCAGAACTTTGATCCAATGGCTATGGGAGGATTCAAACCTGATCATGTTATGAACTTTGATCCAATGGCTATGACAGCATTTGATGCAACTAAATTAGATGCGTTTGATCCTATGGCTTTATCAGGGTTTATGCCAGATCATGTTATGAACTTTGATCCAATGGCTATGACAGCATTTGATGCAACAGAACTTGAATTCTTTGATCCAATGGCAGTTGGAGGCTTCGGTCCAGATCACTTCGAGAACTTTGATCCAATGGCGATGGCAGGATTTGAGCCTGACCATCTATTACACATGGATCCAATGGCAATATCAGGTATGAGTATGGATCATATGATGGCTTTCGAACCTACAGATTTGACTGGGTTCCGACCCGATCATATGGCTGCCTTTGATCCAACATTTATGACAGCATTTGATGCTACAGAGGTTGAATTCTTTGATCCATTTGCGATGACAGGATTTGGTCCTGATCACATGGCATCATTTGATCCAATGGCGATGGCAGGATTTGCACCTGATCATGTTATGAACTTTGATCCAATGGCGATGGCAGGATTTACTCCTGAACATCTAGATGCATTTGATCCAATGGCATTGTCAGGGTTTATGCCAGAACATATGGCTGCATTTGATCCAACGCTTATGACAGCATTTGATGCTACAGAGGTTGAATTCTTTGATCCATTTGCGATGGCAGGATTTGGTCCTGATCACATGGCTGCATTTGATCCGATGGCGATGGCAGGATTTGCGCCTGACCAAGTATCAAACTTTGATCCGATGGCTATGGCAGGATTTACACCAGATCACATGGCATCATTTGATCCAATGGCGATGGCAGGGTTTGAACCCGAGCATTTCATGAATATGGCTCCAGCATTAATGTCAGCATTTGATGCTGATAAAGTTGCAAACTTTGATCCATTTGCTATGGCAGGATTTGGTCCTGATCAAATGGCTGCATTTGATCCAATGGCTATGGCTGGATTTGGTCCGGAGCATATAGCAAACTTTGATCCAGCAGTAATTGAAAGTTTTGATATTGAAAAAATGGCTGCGTTTGATCCAATGGCCATGGCAGGATTTGGTCCTGATCATATGGCAAACTTTGATCCATCTCTAATGACAGCACTTGATGCTGAAAAGATTGCAAACTTTGATCCATTAGCTATGACTGCATTAACACCAGAACATATAGCAAACTTTGATCCAGAAGCGATTGCTGGATTCAAACCTGAACAGGTTATTGAGTTGCCTATTGATGCTATAGCAGGATTTGATCCTGAGCAAATGACTGCGTTAGCTCCAGAAGCTAAATTAGGAATAGGTGATGTTGTACCTGAGTTTGATGAATTCCCGCTTGAAGTCAAGTTAGCTATTGTTCCAGAAGAAGCTATGCTACTTGGAGGAGTTGGTGATTTTGATGCCTTAGCAACAGCTGTGAGTGGTCCTCCACTTACAGATGCAGAATTAGCTGATCTTGGTTTCCCTGTTCTTGAAGCAGAGGGGGCAGAAAATGATGTTGATATTGCACTTTCTGCAGATGAGATTGAGTATCTTGAAACTTTTGCTGCGAATAATGCTTTAGCTGCGATGGAGAATCTTTTTGATACTTCTGAATCAGTTGAAAAAGCTAACGATGCGAAAGTTGTAAAAAAGGAACTTAAAAAAGCAGTAAAAAAGACCAAAGAAGAAGCTGATAAAGCAGCAGCAGCCAAGGTTGACGCAGAAGCTCTTGTAGCTAAAGCGAAGGCTGAAGCTGATGAATTAGCTGCTAAAGAAGTAGCACTTCAAGCTGAGTTTGATGCAGCTGAAGAAAAAGAAAAGCAAGTTATACTTGAGAAATTAGAACTAGCTCAGGCAGCAAGTGACAAAGCTATAGCTGATTCTGATGATGCCGCCGCTGCTCTAATTGAGGCTGAAACAGCTTCTCAAGATGCTGAACAAGCTAAAGCTGATGCTGAAAAAGCAGCAGAAGTAAGAGACGTTGATGCAGCAAAAGCTGCAATTGCTCAAGCAGAAGCAGCTGCAGCCGAAGCAGCAGAAGCTAAAGCTAAAGCTGAAGCGGAAGCAGCAGAAGCAGCTAAAGCCGCAGCAGAAGCAGCTAAAGAAAAGAAAGCAGCTGAAGAAGCTGAAGCTGCACAAGCAGGATAAATTGAAATTACAAATAATCGCTATGATATTATAATTTACATAGCGATTATTTATTTAAGTATGGAATTATAAAAATGAAAAAAAAATTTGCGATAATCTTTGTTTTATTTTGTTTACTTACTGTCTCATGCAGTTTAACTAATCAGAGATGGGATTTAGAAGTTACAGGTAAAGTCCCTTCAACACCTGAAGAATGTTTATTGGTAGGCATTAATACATCCTGTGGAAAAGTATGGTGGTTAGATACTGCTCAAGAAAAACATTATAAAACTTGGGCTATTACATCTGAATGTTACAAAAAATCTAGAATAGGTTATGATTTACCTGATGATTGTAGATAATCTGGGGCTACAGATATGAGTCACAAACTTTTTGATCTATCAGGTAATGTAGCTATAGTCTCTGGTGCAGCTCAAGGTATGGGAAAAGAAATGTCCATAGGTTTTGCAGAGGTTGGTGCTGATGTAATTTTAGTAGATATAAACAATATTGGTGCAGAAGACACTGCTAATGATATTTCAAAACTGGGGGTAAATTGTTTAGTAGTAAAGTGTGATGTATCTGATAGTAACCAGGTTGTAGACCTATACAAAACAGTAGATAAAAAATTTAATAAAATAGATATTGTGGCTAACGTTGCTGGGCCAGGAGGTCCAACCGCACCCCCTGTAGACTTAGATATTTCTCAATTAGAAAAAGTGGTTAATGCGTTGGTTATTGGTAGGTTTGTTTCATGTCAAGAAGCCGGTAAACGTATGATAAAAAATGGAAAAGGTTCAATTATTAATTTTGGATCGATTGGTGGTTGGAGCTCATTAGGTAGAGGTCACACAGCTTACGGTATGTCCATGGGGGCAACAATTCAGATGACTAGAGAACTATCAACTGAATGGGCTTCTAAAGGCGTAAGAGTCAATGCAATATTACCTGCTCAAGTTTGGAATTCTGGTCTCAGGGAGAGAATTGAAAAAGTGCCAGAATTGGAGGAAACATTTATTGGAGGTATTCCTATGGGAAGACTTGGTGAACCCCATGAAATAAAGGGTCCCGCAATTTTTTTAGCATCTGATGCTTCTAGTTTTGTGACAGGGGCTATTTTACCAATGGATGGGGGAAATTTAGCATTAAATGCGGGTGGTACATATCCTGGAAGTCCTAGAATATATGCATAAGTAAAATTTATAAGTAGGTAAAGAAATGAAAAATATATTTACATTGAGTGTAAAAAATTGGAAAAATGCTACATTTTTTATAGTTTTATGGTTTGTATTGATGAATTTATTATTTATGGTTTCTCCTCAATTAAGTGAAGTAACCACTAATAATCAAGATGATTTTTTACCCTCCGATTCTGAATCAGTATCAGCTATGAAAGTTAGATTTGAAAAGTTCCCATCTACAGATGGCATACCGGCAATAATAGCATTAAGATCTTACATAGATTCTTCTACAAATCAACCTGATACAGAAAGAACTAATTTGGGTATATTGAATTTTGTTAACTTATTACGATCAGATAAGGCTCCAAATTCTATTTCATCGGTTATTTCTCCCATGGAAGATCCATCATTGTCATCAGATAATATTTCTATGATAATTGTTAATATTTCTGGTTCTCCACAAGATGAAAATTTTGGTTCAACGGTTGATTGGATAACTAATGAGACAAAAAATCTTGAAAATTTTCAGGGTATATCATACTTTTCTGAGGTTGCTATTACAGGGCCAGCAGGAATATTTAATGATGCAGTTAAGGTTTTTCAGTCTATTGATCAACAACTCTTATTACTCAGTATAACTTTTGTAGTATTTATTTTATTTTTGATATATAAATCCCCGGTTTTAGCAATTATACCTTTATTATTAATATTTACAGCATTAGGTATTGCGAATTTTTTAGCAGCACTTTTAGCTAAAACATTTGAACTCCCTCTTAATGGGCAAGTAACGGGAATACTATCAATTTTAGTAATTGGTGCAGGAACAAATTATGTTCTATTTATTGTCTCACGATACAAAGAAGAACTTTCTCGATATTCAGGGGAGCCAGATAAATGGCAAGCAATGACTAATGCTATGTCAAAAGTTGCCCCATCTATAACAGGTTCAGCAGGAACAACAATAGTAGCAATGTCTGCATTGACCTTTGCATCATATGGTTCATTCAGAGCATTAGGTCCAATGTTAGCAATGGGGATGTTTATTGTTTTACTATGTGGTATATTTATTATTCCATCTGTAATTGTCCTTTTTGGTAAATCTGCTTTTTGGACTCCATATCCTCCCATAAAAAACTTTTTTCAAACAAAAATTTTAAAAAATTCTAACAATAGTAAATCCTCTATAAAAAAAGTTTCAGTATGGGAGAAGATTGGAGAGTATGTAGTAGATAATCCAAAGCAAGTATTTATAGTGACAATGCTTGGTATTATATTTGCTACAGTTCCTTCATTTAGTATGAAACCAAGCTTTAGTTTTGTAGACGGATTTCCTGACGATTCGGAATCAAAAATAGGCTATAAAATGATAAATGAGGGCTTTCCAGGAGGACAACTCTCTCCAACTCAAATATTTCTTAAAACTGATGGTAATAATATAAATGAAGGATTAATGGATATAGAGTACCTCTCAGCAGCAATCAGTAATACTGAGGGGATAAGTAAAGTATACAGCGCAACAAGGCCATATGGTGATCCATCATATACATTAGAAGGTATTCTTGATCAAGGAGGTAGTAGATATATTTCGAGCGATAATTCCACTACTAAATTAGATGCTGTGATATCTGGCGATTACTTGTCAGTTGATTCATTAAATCTAATTAAGGATTTAAGGAAAATTATTGATGAAACAGCAACGAATGAATTCATATATATCAAAGATTATGAGATTTACGTTGGGGGAGATACTGCTGTTGCATCTGATACTAAAACTTCCATAGATGCAGATATATTATGGTTAGCTCCTGTTTCATTATTAGCTATTTTGTTAGTACTTATTATCCTGCTAAAATCTATAGTTGCACCTTTATATTTATTGTTTAGTGTAGTTGTAAGTTTTGCTGCAACTTTTGGTTTATCAATTTTTGCTTTTCAATTTATTTTTCAACATTCAGGAGTTGCTTACGCGACTGGAGTTTGGATGTTTATTTTCCTTGTAGCATTAGGTGCTGATTATAATATTTTTGTGATGTCTAGAATTAAGGAATCAACAGATCTTGAAGGAATCAAGAAAGGAATATCAAAGGCAATATCAAGAACAGGTGGAGTAGTTACTTCTGCAGGTATAATTCTTGCTGGGACTTTTGGAATTTTTACGACATTAGAGTTGAGAGAATTGTTTCAATTAGGTTTTGCTGTGATGCTAGGAGTATTAATTGACACTTTTATTGTAAGGGCTCTACTAGTTCCAAGTATGGCAGCAATTTTAGGTAAAAGAAGTTGGTGGCCAAACAAAGGATGAGAGCATTAAATTTTTTTCCAAAATTCCTTTCTTTTTTTTATTTGATTTAATACTTTTTCGTCCCATTTTTGAATTGAAAAACCTTGTGGTTGTAAAGGACCAGGTCGCCATTTAATTCTCTTCTGTACGTCAACATTTGAATAGTATGCAATATAAATAATTTCTAGTAATAAAGAAAATAACTTAGGCTCATTAGATTCTAATATTTTTATTTTTTCAGTTATTTCAGGTTGGTAAATTTTGTTTATTAATTCGATTGAATTTTTAATTACTCCGCTATAACGATCATGCTCATTTGACATTCTAAACATTTCTTTTGCTATACCTAAATCTCCTGCACCTGGAAGATTTTCAATAGGTGGTAAGATTATGTTTAATATTTCTTCAATGTGATGATTCATGATTTTAGATCCTGTCGATTATTTATGATGTACTGAGAAGACCATAATGCAAATGCTTGTATGGTGGGTGTAGGGTTCACGGCTCCTGCAGTTACAAATACTGAACCATCAACTATAAATAAATTATCAATATCATGAGTCTGGCCATATTTATTAACAACTGAACTTTTTGAGTTATTTCCCATTTTAGTAGTCCCCATCAAATGCCAACCTGCTTCTTTCAGATGTGAAGTTTCAAATATTTCGGTTGCTCCTGCAGATTTTAGTAGCTTTTTAGCAGATTTAACACCATGGGCAAGTAATTTTTTTGAATTTTCAGATAATCTATAATTAACCTTAACCGATGGAATACCAAATTTATCAGTAATTTTATTATCTATTTCTACACAATTTATTTTTTCTGGTAGATCATCTCCTATGATCCCTAGACCTAAAATATTTCCAAATCTGTTATCAAAATCTTTATGATGATTTTCACCCCACCTAGTATAGTTAATTGCAGTTAATGCAGGCCCATTACTCCTATTTATCTGAAAAGAATATCCTCTTTTAAATTCATTTTTGCTATTAGTTTCATAAAACTCTTGAGACATAATTATATTTGCTAATGGCCCCATGTAAGCTTTATTATTTAGGTTAGGAAAGACTCCTTGAACTCCTGCATAAGGATGAAACATTAAATTTTTTCCCACTAAGCCAGAAGAATTTGCTAACCCACCAGGTTTAGAGTTAAGTAGAATTCTTGGAGTACCTATACCATTGCATGCAAGAATTACCGCATTTGCTGGTTGAAAGTATTTGTTACCATTTAGATCAAAATAATTTACCCCCTTTGCACGTCCTGTATCATCAATAATCACAGAATTTACGGTGCAATTAGTTCTTAATTCTGCTCCTAGTTTTTGAGCTTGAGGTATATATGTAATATCTGTAGAAGCCCTAGCGCCTCTGCTACAATTTAGAGCCGTTGGCCCACAGTTATTGCAAGCAGATCTATTATTATAATTTTCAGAATTTATATATGAATCTGATGGCCACCAGTGCCATCCTAGTTTGTCAAAGGCTTTTGCTAGAAGTTCACCATCCTTACCTAAAGGTAAAGGTTTCATTGGCCGGGGGGTTCTTGGAGGATTGGCTGGGTCACCATTTATTCCTGAACACCCCATCATAATATCGTTTAAGTCGTAATATTTTTCTAAATCAAAATATGTTATAGGCCAATCATCAGCTACTCCATCAAGTGTTTTGACTCTAAAATCTGAAGGATGAAATCTAGGTGCATGAGCTGTCCAGTGTATTGTTGATCCTCCAACTGCATTATACATAAGTACACTAATTTCGGAATTTTCTTCATTTATTTGATAATCTACAGGCAATTTTCTTATATTAGGACTTACAGACCATTTAGTTTTTTGTAAAAATTGCCAGTCTTTTGAGTTTGTTGCATAAGTAGCTGGATCAACCCAATCACCTTGTTCTAAGCATAAAACATCATAATTATTTTTTGCCAAGCTCCACATTACTGCTCCACCTGAAGCTCCTGAACCAATTATTACAATATCTCTTTTTCTTAATGTTTTCAAAATTTTTATTTATATATTTCAATATTTGGCTTAAATTCTGTATCTTTTTCCATGGGATACATGGGTCGTTCACATATTGTATGTCCGAGTGTAACTAAGTTTGCAGAGGTTGAACCAATTGCATCAACATTGAAGTTTTTTTCGACCCATTCATCATAGAACTCTGGCTCACAATGAGGTGATTTTACAATTGTTGAATGAAAATTTTTAGGATCTTGTCCGTTTGCAAAAAATATTGTTCTATCGACCATCATTATAGAATTTGTCATTGCTACAACAGTAATATTATTATACTCAAATACAGCACATTTTCCTGGATTAAGTATAAATTTCCAATTTTCCATATCTAAATTTTCTTGGATAGATATGGATTTTATTTTCCAATCCTTCATTATTGGCTTAAATCTTTTATCTAGGTTCCCGCCTATACCAATATTAATCGTTTCACCCACACCTAGTTCGTGTGCTTTACTGACTGCATTTGGATCGACTATGGAAGTTAAGACACTATGAGGGTAATTATTTTCAATCATGAATCGAATAATTTCATTACTATCTCCAGAAGCTCCAGAGCTTGGAGCATCAGCTGCATCTGTAAATGCAACAGGACCATTAAGTTTTGATGCTTCTTCTACAGCGTCTTCTACAGAAATTAGATCTGCTTGCATTTTGTGCCTATTATCCCAAAAATTTCCTACAAGTTTTTTTACACTTTCTTCTGCTAATGGGATATCATTATCTGTAAATACGTAACCTTGAGAGCATAGTTCTGGTACATCAGTAAAAGGATTACAAATATGAAACCCAGCAGATAAAACTTTTGGGTGCTTTTCTAATTCTATAGCTGTTCTAACTTGTTCTCCAAATATACCAGATTCAGTTATTAGTTCATTCCCTCTAACGAGGGCTGGTATTTTAATTCTTGATGCAACTGGCTTAGATCCATTCTTAATAATATTTGTTATGATTTTTGCAGCTCTTTTTCCTGTTTCTTCAAAATCAACGTGCGGATAGGTGTGGTACGTAGCCACACCATTAACATTCTTTAACATTTTTTCAGTAAGGATTCCATGTAAATCTAGAGAAATTATTATTGGTACTTCATCTCCAATAATTTTTCTTGTTTCTTCAAGTAAAAAACCTTCAGGATCATTCTCTTTAGTTGTTCCCATTGCTCCATGCAATGAGAAATATATAGCATCAATTTTCCCAGTGATATTTTTTATTGGAGCAAGAAACTCTTCTGAAATTCTAATAAAAGCATCGTGATCTAAAGGCCCTGCTGCTCCCCCTTCTGCGTCATATGTAAATATTAGTTCTAGGTCATCCTTAAATTCTTTTTTGAGTTCATTAATTGCTCCAGCATACGCTGAATTTTTTCCCCTTGAATCCACATCTATTTCATTACCATATTTAAAACTAAAGTATTCATATTGGCAACTGACAGGATTAAATGTTGATATTTCTTGACTACATCCACCTATTACTATTCTTTTCATTTTTTGCTCCAAAATAATTTAAAATATAAAATCAATTAATGTTTTATCAATTTTTAGTATTGTACGTTTTTGTGTGTAGGTGTAAAGTTTTTATTTAGTATAAATTATAAATAATTAATAATAAGAGGTTAGTAAATTGAAAGCTGCACGCATTGCATCACCCGGTAAATTTGAATTTGTAGACATTCCAGAGCCAGATACAACAGAAGGAAAAGTGAAAGTAAAGGTACAATCAACTTCTGTTTGTGGTAGCGATATACACGGAGCATTCCATGCAAATAGACCTGAGGAAGAATATCCGATGCATCCTGGGGCTCCATGTCATGAGGTAGCTGGGACGATCATTGAAAGCAAGACAGATGTTATTAAAGAAGGACAAAGAGAAATTGTAGTTCCTCAACGAGATAGCGTTGGTAATTATATTGGTGGCTTAACTGAATATTTAGTTCTTACACCAGATAGAGTTATTCCTGTTCCTCAGTGGGGTTCCTTAGATGAATGGGTAATGTGCCAGCATACAGGAACCGTATTATTTTCTGCAAAGCATTGGGGTAATGCAGCAGGTAAAAGAATAGCGGTTTTAGGACAAGGTGGAATAGGGCTTTCATTTACAATGATTGCTGAAAAACAAGGCGCCCAACAGGTAGTTGGGATAGATAATTTAGATTATAGGCTTGATAAGGCTTTATCTCTTGGAGCTACAAATACAATTAATCCCCAAAAAGATGATTTAGTAGAAGCTATACAAGAGGTTACCGATGGAAAAGGAGTGGATGTTGTTGTTGATGCGACAGGTGACCCTGAAGGATTTGCTACATGCCTAAGCATTGTAAATAGATGGGGAACTTTTATTAGTTTTAGTTTGACTGGCCAAGATGGTAAAATGTCATCTTTTCCTCATCAGGAGTTTATGTTCAAGGCAGCAAAAATTATTCCAACCCAAGTTGCAGCAACTTCTCAACCAACTTTAGAAATACGAGAAACTGTTGCTTTGAAAGAGAGAGGATGGTTTGATCCAGGAATACTTAAGACTCATTCAATGGATTTTTCTGATGTTCAAAAGGCTTACGATTTATACGCAAATAGGGAAGATGGAATAATAAAAGTTGCTATGAAAATGGATTAATGCCAGATAGTACACTCGTTTATTGGTCTTCTTTTACCTTGGGTTTGATTTTTAGGTTTTCCTAAAAATAAAGCTCCTGCAATTTCCCAGTCAGGTTCTGCGCCAATTAATGTTTCTACTTTAGCTTTACAAACCTTTCCTGTTGACCATCCTACTCCAATGCCTATCTCCTGTGCAGCAAGCATTAGATTTTGTATTGCGCATGAAACTGCAGAGTAATTTTCTTTATCAACTTCTGGATCAGAATCTTCAACATAATATACATATATCAAAGCAGGAACATTGAGTATCTTTACTTTTTCTTTATTCGCAATTTCTTTTTTCGCATTTTCATCTTTTGATGAAGCATTTTTATAATTCCAATCATGTATATGGTTAGCAAGCTTAATTCTCATTTTGCTATCCTTTGGGATTACAATAAATCTCCATGGTTCAGTTTTTCGATGATTTGGTGCCCAAATGGCAGCATTCAATAAATATTCTATAGAATCTTTAGAGATTTTTTCTTGAGTAAATTCTTTTATGTTTCGTCTTTTTTCAATAACTTCAATTATCATTTTCTTATTGTGTACTTAATTAGTACATATTTTATAAGAAATTAATTTAAATCTCTATATAAGAATGCGAAATAGTAGTGTCATTTATATCAACTTTTCTTATACCTGAAACGCCTTTCCCATAAGGTCCGTGATAAAGTCCTACAGGGCCTGTAGTAATAATTTCTAAATCCTTAAAAAAAGCGATGTTGTTTCTATGCATGTGGCCAGCAAAATTTGCTAGTAAGCCATTTGACATAGTTGATTCTAAAATTTTTTTTCTAAAGTCTTTATTTATAGACCATTCGTTATCTTCTTCATTAATATTATTGATGAATAAAGGGTGGTGGCTAAAAATTATAATTTTTTGATTATATTTTTTTGCGAGATTTGATTCTTTTTCGATAAAACTCAACTGTTCTAATGCATAACTTCTTAGAGTATTTACAGACTTAAATATGGTTGAATTTATTATAATAAATCTTATTCTGCCTTTGACAAAACTATAATAATCTTTTCCAAAAATATTTTTATATTCCTTTATTGATTCTAATGTTGGCTGTTTGTAATCATATGCAATATCGTGATTGCCAGGAACATAGTAAACTTTGATATGATTATTTATTTTTGATATTTCTTTACTAAATGTACTTATTTGATCCTCATTATCTAAGTTATTGATCATATCACCACATATTACTACAAATTTTGGATTGAGGCTGTTTGTGATTTTGATTGAGCTTCTAAGTAGTTGTATTTCGTTATTAAGATCATAAATCTTAGGAGTTTTTTTTATAAAAATATCTCTCTTTTGCAAATTTTTAATATCTAATTCATTTTTCCCGCTTAAGTGAGAAAATAAACCAAACTGGGGATCAGCCATCTGTATAAAAAAAAATTTACTTGTAGTCATAACTCATAAATGTAATAATAATTCTATCAGATAATCTAATAAAACTTAATTTGAGGTAAAATAATGCGAGTAATTCAATATATAATGCCATCAGTTGGAAGAAGAGTAGGAATAATTGATAATGATAAAGTTTGTGACATAACTTCAATTTATCCTGAAATTGATTCAGTATATGAAATTTTTCAACTATCACAAAAATGGAATAGAGATTTTAATACAACAATAGACTCACTAATAAATAATAAATCAAATAAACAAGCAATTTTGCTAGATTATAATGAACTTTTAGAATCAAAAATTGGAGGACTAAAGCCATACCTAATTAGTCCCTTTGACCATCCTGATAAACATAAATTATTAATTTCTGGAACTGGTCTTACTCACACTGGTAGTATGCAATCAAGAGATCAAATGCATACTAATGACAATGAAAGTGACTCAGCTAAAATGTTCAATATGGGTTTAAGAGGGGGTAAGCCCGAGGAGGGTAAAAGGGGAGTTTCTCCCGAATGGTTCTATAAAGGTAATGGCAATATATTAAAATCTCCGGGAGAGGAATTAGAAATTCCTAAATTTGCACTTGATGGAGGGGAAGAACCAGAAGTGGCTGCATGTTATTTTATTGATAGAGCTGGAAACCCCAAAAGAGTTGGATTTTGTATTGGAAATGAGTGGTCAGATCATGAAACTGAAAAAATAAATTATCTTTATCTCGCTCCTTCAAAATTGAGATCTTGCTCTATTGGTCCAGAGCTGATTACTGATATGGAATTTAATACAATAAAAATCAGATGTATTGTTGAAAGAAAAAAGGATATAATCTATGATAGTGGCGAGATTTTTTCAGGTGAAGATTATATGTCACATTCTCTAGCGAATTGCGAAGATCACCATTTTAAGTATCCGTTGCACAGAGTTCCAGATGACGCTCATATACATTTTTTTGGCACAAGTAAATTAAGTTTTAGTACTAGGAAATGGAAATATGAAACAGGGGATATAATAAAAGTAATATCTGATCAATTTTACAAACCATTAATTAATATTGTTGGAGAAGGATCAAATGATGAATCTGGGGTATTTATTGTAGATAAAGCCTAATATTTTTTTGTATAGTTTCTTGAAGTAATAAAATCTGAAATTAACCTTAGTCTTTCATTTATATTTACAGAATTATTAATTGAATCGAATAATTCATTGAAGTCAATTTCTATTAGATTATTATCGTTATATTTTGCAGAGATTATGTTAACGCTTTTTTTGAGGATATCTTTAGTTTTTTTATTTAATAATCTATTTGGCATTTCAATGAATATTATTGGTTTTAATGTACATAAAGCTTCAATAAATGCTCCTCCAAAAATATCAAATATATATATATCAGTATAATCAAATGTAGCAATCATGCTTTCACTAAGTTTTTCAGTTGATACTATATCATTAAACAAATAATCATTGGTTGATTGACCTTTTGGATGCCTTTTTGCAATTGTATTATATCCATGTTTAGTTAAAATTTTCGATAATCTTAACTGCCATTCATAATATATTACATCATGTATTTTTATATTTGGTATTGCTCTGTTTTTATCGCCAAATGAGGCATTAATTATAGTTACGTTTTTTATTTCTTTATTTGGTTCATAATCTATTTGATCTAGGATTTTTTCATGAAATTTAGAGCCTCCCGCAAAAGATTGAATTTTATTATGATTTTTTCTTTTTTTTAGATGATTATTAATTTTTTTAGTATTAATTTTTGATGACTCAATACCATAGCTAATATACTCCGTAATAAATGGTAATTCTATCGTAGCCCAACTTGGGTCATTGAAAAAAACTGAGTCACCACCATGAGTCATTCTTATTACTTTATTTCCATTCATAAAGAAATGTAATGAAGCAAGTCTCGTAATATAATCACCACCCGAACCAGTAAGTAATATACTATTTGCATTAGGAGTAAGAGTTTGTTGATAATTAAAATCTGAATATGCAGTTATTAGCATATTATTTATTTTTTTTGATAAGAATAAATTTAGATTTTTCGAGATATGAATTTCTCTACTTTTACATATATTAATAAATTTTTCAGTTATGAGATATCCAAGATTTTTTATATCTTTATCGACTTTGTTATTACTTCTATAATTTTCTAGAGTCTTTTTTTGTATTCTAAAATAAGTACCTTGGTTTTTCATTAATTCCGATAGCAAATCATTTTTTCTGATAAAAAACACATTTTCTTCCCCATTAACTCTAAAATCACGTATTTTATTTTTGATCATGTTACTTGTAGATAAAAAATTATCAGTAAAATTTCTTATGTATTCTTTATAATTTTTATTTTCATTATTTTCATCGAAATTATCATTCAAAATCATACCATATATAGCATGATTTTTATCATATGCTAACTTTAATTTTTCTTTTTTACTTATATCTACATCAACTAAAGCACCAAAAATATTTCCTAAGTATTCCAATAAATTAAGTTCTACTAGTTCGAAAATTAATAGTAATTTTTCATTTTTTCCAATAATTGAAGGAAAATCATAAATCCAATCGTAAAAAATTCTAAATGTATCATCATAAAATGAGTGGCTTACTGGCCATTTAAAATTTTTCTCAAAAATTTTAGATTTGTACTTTGCAGCAATTCTATAATCTACAACTAAATACTTATTCAAAACTCCTCCTAGTCTAATTTTTTTGCAGAAGCTAGGAGCATCATTTCTTTAGAAAATCTTACCAAAACCCTGTGGTTTCTTTGTTTTTTATCTTTCCATTTAAATCGATCTGGTAATTTTCTTATAAACCAAGGAATAATTTTAAGGATTTTATTTTCCCATGTAAAAGGTAACTGATAAATTTTTTCAACATTAATTTCTGAAAAATTAGTCATTCTTAGTACTCTATCTAAAGTTCTATATGTATATGGAACTATGTGAGTTGGGTCATCATAAAAATTTTTTTGTTGAGAATGCCAATCAGGCGTCATAACGATTACTATCCCATTTGGTTTTAATATTCTTCTTATTTCTGATAAAAAGTGTTCCCAGTTCTTAACATGTTCTATTACAGATTTTGTAAATACATAATCAAAAGTATTATCATCAAAAGGGAACGAGGTATTTTCTAAGTTACCAGACTTAACCTCACAATCTATGCCTAATTCTTCGAATGTTTTTTTTGCATCATTATGTTGGTCTAATGTAGATATTTTGAAATACTTAGAGAATACTGCTGCCTGAATACCTTTACCAGCACCTACATCAAGTAGACTGGCGATTTTTGTAGGATTATTATTTAATTTAATGATGTTTTTAACTATATATTTTGCTAGTAAATGAGTGTAATCTCCAGATTTCAAACCTAAATTTTCATACACGACATCGAGATAATTTTTTTCTACCATGCAGTCCATCCACCATCAACTACTAATGATGCACCATTAATATAAGATGATGCTTTTGAAGCAAGAAAAACATAGGGACCACATAATTCATTAACATTACACATTCTATTTAATGGAGATAACTTTGCAAAGTTATCCTTAAACCATTGAGGGTTTTTGTTTTCAATTCCGTGTGGCACAACATAATTAGCTCTTATTCCATTCTTACTTAGGTGTGTTGCAAGATATCTTGTGTAGTTAGGGATTATAGATTTTGAGGCTACATAATCAATTGGTTTACTAATTTTGGTTTTAGAATTTGTATCTTTATAAAGGTTAGGATTTGGTGAAACTAAAGAATATGTTGAAGCTGTAAGTATAATATTTCCAGATCTATTTTTTTTCATATGCTTACTAACTGACTGAGTGATCTTAAAAACACCATTTACATTTACATTTATAGATTTCTCCCATAATTCAATTGGAAAATTTTCAAATGAATCTAAATTATTATTGAGTTCGTCATCTATTTTTGCATCTGTACCTGCAAGGTTAATAAGAGTATCTATTCGGTTAAATTTTTTTTCGGAAAAATCTATAAGTTCAACTATTGATTTTGTATTTGTAATATCAGCTTGTTTATACAAAATTTTTTGATTATTATTTCCCCTTATATTTTTTAATTTTTGTTGATAATTTTTAATATAAAAGTCTTCATCATGAATATCAGTAAGTATTAAGTTAGCTCCAAAATCATAAAGTGATTTTGTTATCTCCTTACCAATCAAGCCTAGTGACCCAGTTACAAGAATAGTTTGATTTTTGAGTGAAAATAAATTCTTCATTTTTAAAATTTATCAGAAAAAAAAAATAAATTTGTATTTATGGTTTTATACAATTAATTGACTTAATTATTCTCTCTGCTTCATCTAGTGATTCAATTTGATCAATATCAACTGCATGCTCAGCATCTATAATATATGGTTTGATAATTTTTCCTGTCATTGTTCCAGAAAAGATATTTTT
Organism: Dehalococcoidia bacterium; assembly: GCA_002728715.1. Lineage (GTDB taxonomy): Bacteria > Chloroflexota > Dehalococcoidia > Lucifugimonadales > Lucifugimonadaceae. The sequence continues at coordinate 195,697 of PBVQ01000001.1, read as the reverse complement.
AGCTCTAGTTATGTCAATCGTTCCTGTTTGCCACCAAACTTCAGGTAATTGTTGTCTAGGCATATTATACGGTTCTTTCATTTTATTACTTTTTAATAATGGATATAAAGTCTTATCCTTGATGTTCCACATTTTGTATGGAGTTGCTTTAGCGGGTGTTACAGATCTTACACTATCTACGACTTGATTATTGATGATAAGATCTATAGCTTCATCTATTTGACCTGGTAGCCTTATGGGGCTAGTAGGCCTTAGTTGTACAATTATTTCAGGATTATAGTTTTCCCTATCTTTCAATTCAGTCAAAAGCCAATAAAAAGTCTCTAAATCTGATGTGTTATCTTGAGCAAGTTCTAATGGGCGCAAAAAAGGGACTTCAGCTCCATATTTTTGTGCTATATTTCCAATATTTTTTGAATCAGTTGAACAAATTATCCTATTTATGATTTTTGATTCTAGTGCTGCTTGAATACTGTAAGAAATTAATGGATGGCCGTCAACCATTCTTATATTTTTCTTAGGAATACCTTTACTTCCGCCTCTTGCGGGTATAATTGCTAAAATTTCAGTCATTATTTTTATTTCTTATTAAGGAATTATAAAATTTAATATACTCATTTACCACTATTTTATAATCATACTTTTTTTTGCAAACTCTAATGATTTTAATCCAAAATCTTCGCACATTTTTTTATTTTCAGATAATTTCAATATAGCATTCGAGATATCATTTTTATTTTTTATATTTATAGTTATACCATTTTTATTATTTATTACTACATCTTTTATTCCGGGCATATTTGTACCAATTAGAGGTAAACCAGTTGCTGATGCCTCTAGAAGGGTTCTAGGAACTCCTTCTCTATAGTAAGAGGGAGAAACAAACACATCGGCTATTGCAAGTAATTTAGGTACATCTTCTCTTTTTCCCGTGAAGATAATATTTTTTTCTTTTTTCCATACTTTAAGTTTTTGCTCATCGACAGATCTTTTGTTGCCGTGATCAAGTGATCCAACCACTAAAAAGGATAAGTTATTTTTATTTTTTAAAGTTTTCGCCGCTTCAATAAATTCTTCTATACCTTTATCGTATTGTAATCTTCCTACAAAAATTGAAACAAAATTTTTTTTAGGTATACCTAATGCTTTTCTAAAAGATTCATAATTTAATCTATTTAGTCTCTTATTAGGAAAATAATCACTAAGATCTACACCAGAACCCCCTTCAATAAAAATTGCTTTTTTAGGATCGATTGCCTTTCTGATATTAAGTACATTGAAATCATCTAGATTTTGAAAAAATACTTTATCTGAAATCATATTGGAAAACTTGTATGATTTTGTTGCAATATACTGTATAACTTTCCCTTTGATGTTATTTCTTTCAACAAAGGCATAACCTAAACCAGTGATTGTTGAGACATTTATTTTTACTCTGGCTAATTTACCAGCGATTGGAGCAAAAATATTTGGTTTAGTATGAAAATTTTGTGTAATATCTGGCTTGATTGTCTTAAGAATTTTATAAAGACTCAATATAGATAGAATAGCTCCAAATGGGTTAAGACTACTTCGATTAATTTCCCAAGCAATATGTTTAGCTCCGTACGACTCAATACTTTTAGTCCATTCTCCTTTAGGGGTTACAGCAAAAACTTCAAAATTATTTTTTATCAAAAATTTAACCCATGGCATTCGTAGACGGAAAAAAATTTCATTTTGATTTGCTATAAGTACAATTTTTTTTTTAGATTTGCTCATTTTTTATTTCTTAATAATCCCTATAGGGAAATTTTTATTTTGTTTGATCAATATAGGTTCTTTATCATTTTTTTTTGAAAAGTTGATAAACGCATCATTGCTTATATCATCAGATATTAGAAAACCTTGATTTTTTATACTTGACCATGAAGTCTCATACTCGTACATCTGGTTCGAAAAGGAGTGTCGTGAGTCATGGATAAAAATATCAATCTCAGAAAGTTCACTAAGTAGATTTGGTAATAATTTTTTTGATGATCCGATCAATAAATTCCATCTATCTTTTAGTGATTTAGGAATTAAGTAACCAACTTCAGGCATGTTTTTTGTATTTGGAGTAGGTAAATCTATACTATATAAGTGTCCTTTTTTATTCTCACTCATTGCTTTCAATATACTCCATGATGTCATACCTGGCCCAACCCCAGTTTCTACAACAATTTTGGGTTTTATTAACTTGGTGATTATGTAGGTAAGTTTTGCTAATTCATTTGTTGCAGCCCATGAATAATTTGGAAGATTTTTATTTTTTGAGGATAAAAAATTTGGAAATTTATTTTCAATTTTGTTAAGTTTAACTAAGTTAGTTTTTGTTGTAATATTTATTGCTTTTTTGTAATCGAGCAGAGAAATATCATTGAAATTAGTGTACTTGCGATGCTTTTTGGTAATTACTTTATCATCTATAAACTCGATAAACCATGCGTAAGCAAGCTTTGGATTACGTAAGAATTTAATTTTTTTGATAGTTTTTTTTAATGGAAGAGAAAATAAAACTCTTAATGAATTCAATATCATGAAAATCTTTCTTTATTAGTATATTTACTGTACATCATCTCAACTTTTTTAATATATTTTTCTAGTGTAAATTTTTCTGAAACTAATTTTTTCCCATTTTCTCCGAGTTTATTAGCTAACTTTTTATCTTCTAATATTTTTATTACCCACTTAGCCATAATTTTAGGTTTTTTGCTAGGGACTAATACACCATTATATTTATGTTTGATAGCCTCTGAGGTCCCTCCTACATTGTTAGCAACTATAGGTTTCCCTGCAGCCATACTTTCAATTGCTATTCGTGGGAAACCTTCAGTTATTGAAGGCATAATTATTACATCAGAAATAGAAAATATTTCTGGTAAATCTTTTCTTGCTCCTAGAAATTTTATTTGCTTGCCTAAACTCAACATCTTTGTTTGTTCTTCCAGTTGTTTTTTTTCTTCACCTTCTCCAGCTATTAGAAAGATAGTATTTTTCATAGTCTTTTGTATTTCGCAAAATGTTTCTATTCCGAAGTTTATACCTTTAACTTTTCTGAGACGACCTACGCAAAGTATAATTTTTTTTGAACCATTTATATTAAGTGATTTTTTTATCTCAGTTTTTGATTTACTGATTTGATATTTTTTCATATCAATTCCAGAGTAAATAACTTTTATTTTTTCATTTGGAACTTTCAAATTTTTATTAATTGAATATTTTCCCTTTTTAGAATTAACTTCTACTATGTTTGCTAATGGATTAGTTATTTTTGTTAGAAAACGTTCGTACCAATTAGCTTGCCCTATAGTTCTTTCCGAACAAATGATAACTTTGATATTAGATGTCTTACCTATGATGCGTCCTAAAATATTAGCATGAATCAGGTATGTGTGAATAATATCTGGTTTATAAGTTTTAATTATATTTCTTAATCGAAATGAGTATAAAAAATCTGTTTTTGAATTTATGTTTAAAGTAAATACATTAATATTTTTTTTCTTAAATTCATTTGCCATTGGCATTTTATTCGTTATGGAGCAGATAGCATGCTCGTATCTCTTTTTATCAATGTGTGGCAAACCAAGTAATAAACCATGTTGTACACCACCAACTTCTAAACTTGTAATCAGGTGTAAAATTTTTGTTTTTTTATAAGATATTTGCATTATTTCCTTCTGCCCATAATTCCAAGCAAAATAAATTCCATAATTTAACTGAAAAATCTGCATTATTATTATAATGTAGATCTAGCATTGATTTAATTTCTTTCTTATTAACAATACTATGTATTCTAGCCTCATTTGATAGTAATTTATCAGAGAACATTTCTCTTAAGTCAGCCTTTATCCATTTTGCAATCGGGACTGAAAATCCTTCTTTATTTCTTGATAAGATTTCTGGTGGAAGTTTATTTTTGAAAATTTTTCTTAATGGTTGCTTTCCTTTATTTTTCTCAAATAAAAAGTGTTGTGGAATTGACATTGCATACTCAACTAAATCTTTATCTAAAAATGGAGATCTTACTTCTAATCCATTCGCCATAGACATCCTATCAGATTTGAATAAAATATCACCTGGTAGATAAGTCAATATATCTAAGAGTTGTATCTCATTATTACTATTCCTTATTTTATTAAGAGTTTCTATTAAGTAATCATTTTCATCCATATTTTCATTATTAATTAAATTGGTGAAATCTTTTGTAAGTAATTTATTGTTATGGATATTTTTACCATTGATATTGAATTGCTTGAGGAATGATATGTACCACTCTTCATGGTTTTTATATGCAGGATAAGATAGTCTTTTAATTTTTCTGAATTTATTGTTTTTTTCAAAATTCTCATTTATATTTTTAGTAAATTTTGCAATATTTTTTCTAAAAATGTATGGTAATTTATAAAAATTTTCAGCAATTTTTTTTCCAATATATCTTTCATATCCACCAAAAATTTCATCTGCTCCATCACCACTTAGACTTACAGTAACATGTTTTCTAGTCATCTTAGAAAGATAATAAAAAGGTAACATTGAAGCGTCTGCAAAAGGCTCATCTGCGTACCAAATAATTTTTTCAATATCATTAATAATATTCGGTGTTACTACAAATTCTTCATGATTCGTATCAAATCTTTTCGATACCATCTGAGCATAACTCAGCTCGTTATATGATTTATCTTCGAATCCAATAGAATATGTATTTATTTTATTTGTAAATTTACTAGCAGTTGCTACAACTATTGATGAATCTAGGCCTCCACTAAGAAAAAATCCTAAGGGTACATCACTGATTAGCCTGGATTTTATAGATTTATCAAGTAAATTAGTTACCGTTTCCTGAATTTCTTCAGATTTCAAGCTATTATTAATTTTAGGATCAAAATTCCAATATCTAGTAACTTTAATATTATTTTTTTCAAACACCAAATAATGAGCAGGTTCTAATTTGTGTATTTTTTCGTATATGCTCATGGAATCTGGTATATAACCTAAATTCAAGTATTGAAAAACTGCTTTTATATTAATTTTTGTTGAATGTATAATTTTTTTTGGAAAGCTTTTTACTTCAGAGGAGAAATATAACTCGTTGTTATCAAAGTAGTAAAATAATGGTTTTTTCCCAAATCTATCTCTATATAGTAAAAGTTTTTCTTTCTTTTCATCCCATAATGCGATAGCAAACATTCCATCGATATATTGGATAAAATCTTCTCCATATTCTTCGTACAAATGAACTATGGTTTCTGTATCAGATTGAGTTTTAAATTTATATCCTAATTTAATTAACTTATCTCTTAGTTTTTGATAGTTATATATTTCTCCATTAAAAATTGTAAAAATATCTTCGTTGTTGTTTGATATGGGTTGCCAACCTGATTCAAGATCAATTATAGATAATCTTGTATGACCGAAGGCTATTTTTTCACGAATCATTTTTTTTGTACCATCTGGACCTCTGTGAACTATTTTTTCACACATATAATTAAGCTCATCCATGGGTAATGGAGGAGATTCGTTAAAATTTACTTTTCCGCAGATTCCACACATAGTTTTATAAGTTAATTTTATAAATAAGTAAGTTAATTAGTATTTTTAGTTATTATATTCATAAATTTCTTATAAATAATTTTCTCAGAAAATCTATTAATTATTGATTTTCTTGCTTCAATAGAAATATTTTTTAACATAATTTTATCCATTTCTAAAATTTCTATAATTGAATTTGCAAGAGATAATGAATCTTTAACTGGTACAATTTTCCCATAATTATTTATAATTTTTTTTGAATCACCAATATTAGTTGCTATTATAGGTGTTTCACAACTCATAGATTCAGCTACTGAGTTTGGAAAACCTTCTCCACTATCCGAGCACAAAACATTTAGATCACAAGCTGACATAAGCTTAGGAATATCTTCTCTTGATCCTAGCCATTTAATATTCTGATTACTTAATTTGAGCAAATTTTTGTAGTAATTATTTTTTTCTTCTTTTTGTGCAATCCCACCCACACAAATTAGATATATTTTGTTTTGATATTTTTTACTAGTCTCATTTATTATTTTTATTGCTTGAAGTATATTCATATGATCTTTCATTGGGTGAATACGTGCAAAAATACCTATTAACTTCATATTATTTGAAATACCAAACTCTTTGTATACTGTTTTTTTTGATGAAAGATTCTTGAAGTGATCGTGATCAATAATATTTGGTATAGAAAATATTTTTTTTCTTGGAAAGCCGTATTTTTTATATTCATTAAGTGCAGCATCCGAATTCGTAATTATTAGATCAGGTAACCCAGATAACATCTTTTCTAATTTATATACTAGATTAACTTTTATTGAATAATCTTTAGGATCCAAGTATGATGATCTGATTCCCCATACAATTTTTGGTCTTTTAGATTTTTTAAATAGTTTAGAAATAAGTAATGAAAAAATGTTCATATTTGGTAAAAAGCTATAAGCAACATCGTAATTTTTATGTCTATATAGCCTATGAAAATCTATGGCCCGAAAAAAAATATTTTTTGATAAAGTGTGTAGATTAGCTTTCGTATATTTTTCTAGGTCTCCATTTGGATAAATTCTGGCAATATCAACCTCGTGCCCATAATTTATCAACATGTTTGACATACTGATTATTTGTCGCTCTGTTCCGCCAATATTTAGTGATCTAACTGCAAAAAGGATTTTCATATTATTAGTTAAAATTTTGCTTTTTAGCCAAATTTGTAAAAATTCCATTATGTTGTATTAGTTCATCAAATTTACCTGATTCAACAATTTGTCCATTATCAAAAACATATATCATGTCTGCTGATTTTATAGTAGAAAGTCTATGAGCAATGATAATGATTGTTTTATCATTTTTTTGCTTAGAAATAATAGTCTCTATTTGAGATTCTAAAAGACTGTCTACAGAACTAGTTGCTTCATCCAGTATTAGAAGTTCTGAATCCCTATATAATTCTCTAGCTAAAGAAAGTCTTTGTCTTTCTCCACCTGATAAATTGTTACCAGAATCATTAACATTTTTATTATTTTCAAATAAGTTGCTTAAGCCTGTTTGATCTATAATATTCTCTAACTTTTTAAAATTTAATTTTTTTCTCCATAATGAAATGTTTTCTTGGATACTTGTATTGAAAACTACAGACTCTTGAGTTACGTATCCAATTTTTTCTCTATATTTACTTAGATTTATATCACTAATATCTTTTTCTCCCATCATAAAATTTCCAGTTTCTGGTTTTAGTAATGATGAAATTATATTAGCAGTAGTCGATTTTCCTGAGCCAGATGATCCTACAAATGCTATAGTAGTTTTTGGTTTAATTTCTAAAGAAATATTATTTAGTGCTTTTTCATTTTTATAACTATAACTTATATTTTTTAGATTTAATACGGTATTAAAATTTGGATCGTCTCCATTTGGGCTTAAGTTTTCTAGATTGTCATCTAATTTTCTCTGTAGTTTAAAGTATATTTCCATGCTTCCAACAGATGATATGAATTTTCTATATGGTGCTTGGGTTGCTACCAAATTAATAGCAGCTTGACGAAATATGAATAAAAGAAACAAAATTTCAATAATATTTGATTTTCTAACCTCAGTAAAAAAATAAATTAATATCGCCATAATGACCACAATTAAAGGCTCGAATAAGAATGTTGAGCTACTTTGAATAAATTTTAATTTTCTATATGCTTTTCCTACATTAACTATTTCAGTACTCATTTTTTTTGATATACCTGGATATTGACCAGTTGATTTTAGGTATTTAATATTTTCTATTATTTCTAATACGAAGTTTTGCTGTTTATTTGATCCGTCTGTTAATGCTTTAGAAGATTTCGATGTCATTCTATTTAGTCTTAACATTATTAATCCGATGGGAATTGAAAGGATAGCAAGGAAAATTGTTACAACTGGAGATATGATTAATGCTACTAGTAAATATACCATTGCTGTTATAAAAGAAACAATAAAAGCTAAAAGTTGATCTAATGCAAAGTTTACTCTTTCTATCTCATTGTTGAGAACATTACTAATAGTTCCTCTATTTTGTGTATTTATAAATTTATAATCTGAATGTATCAACGATAAGACTAAGTTTTTTCTCATATTAATTAGGTTATTTGAAATTATTTCTGCCTGAAACCAAGACTGAAATACCAGAATTATTGCTCTAAAAATAAAAAAAACAATTAAAACTATGAGCATATTTATTAAAGATTGATCTAAATTAATTAAATTAAACATCCAATTAAAAAACTGAAGTAATCTATTATTCTCTAACTCTTCATTTTGAATAATAGGTAAAATTAGACTTATTCCAAAGCCTTCAATTAACGCAGCAGTTTGCATTATTATTAATAAAATAATGATTTTATTACCTAAAACCTCATAATATTTTTTTATATATCTAATCATTGTTTAATATTTCTACTATATTGATATTTTTGTTTTTTGCATAGGATAATTCATTTAATAATTTATGGTAATTTTGATCTGTTTTTTTAGATGATGATAATTCTATTATTTTTTTTGACATAATTATTTGTTTTTCTTTTGTGATTATTTCAGATAAATTTTTTATTCTTAATGCCCATTTTTCAGGGTCTAGAATTTCTAGGTAACCATTTTCGTTATTTATTATCCATTCATTAAAACTGTCTTCGTCTTTATTAGCTATAACCGGAACACCGCATGCAATACTTTCTAGTAAAGGAGTTCCCATAGCTTCATTGTAAGAAGGGAAACATGAAATATCTGCACATGAAATATAATCTTCCATATTCAAAAATCCATGAGAAATTTTCACTCTATTTTCAATTCCTAACTTTTTTGCTTTTTGTTCAAATTTATAAAAATTGTCAATTTTGTAACCTTCAAGTAAATCATTTTTTTCTAGTAAAGGACCTCCAAGTATGAGCTTATATTTTTCTGGTAATTGACTTAATACATCTAGTAGAAAAGTATGGTTTTTGCGTTTTAAATATTTTGCCACATAAACTAATACTATATCATCAGAACTAAAACTAGATAATTCTTTTCTTAGTTTATTCTTAATATTTTTTGAAGGAACTTTAAATTTATTTTCATCGACTGGATTTGGTCTGATCCAAACATTATTTTTTAGATTGTAATTAATACACATTTTTCCAATACTTTTACTTATTGCAGTGATTACACAGTTTGTTTTTAGATCATATCGACCAAAAAATCTTTGTAGTGGAAGAAATTGATATGGTGTTTTAATAGGATTAACTATTTCCATAATTAATGGTATTTTGTTTTTTCTACTAAAGTTTACTGCAGAAATAGTCGCAGGTGATATACCAAAAGTATGAATCAAATCAAACTTCTTTTTTTTTATTTCTTTTTTTACAATCCTATATTCAACAATTGTAAGAAAAGCGTTCATTATTCTTTTTAATATAATCTTTCCAAATATTTTGTTTAGTATTCTAAATTTTTTAGAGGTTATTCTTTGTACATTTATTCCATCAATTTGATATTTTTTTGATTCATAATTACCGGTACTACTTGTAATTACCTCAAATTTTATATCAAATTTTTTAGATAATCTTTTATAGGTATTATGTGCTCTTAACCCAGAACCAGAATATTCAGGTAAATATTTACTTGATACGATTAGTACTTTCAATAAACTACTCTCATTCTATTATTTACTAAGTAGAATAAAGTAATGCATTGGGAAGTCTTTATTATGTTTTTCCCATACAACACTTAATCCTGATAATTTTATTTCATTTATGACTTTTGATCTGGGAAAACTTTTTCTACCTATTTCCCAGTAATGTGGATTCCAAAAATCTTTTCTTTTTATTAATTGATCATATGGCGTATCTTTTTTTTTGGGTGTTTCCCAAAAAAAATTTAGATTGAGTTTTTTTCTAAAAAAACCTAACTTTAACTTTCTAGGGAATAAAATACTCGGGAATTTAATACTAAAATTAAATGAATGAACTTGATAAGGCAATGATATCAAGATGTATTTGTCAGAGATATTTCCAAGTTTTATTAATGTAGACTTAAGTTCATTGAAGGGTATATGTTGTAAAACTTCAAATGCTACAACTAAATCAAATTTCTCTTCAATTTTGATTTCTCTTATATCTCCCAAATAATTAGGATTTGTTCTCTTTTTAATATCATTAGTCTTAATTTCATATCCTAACATCTTAATAATGGTTGAAAAAAATTGATTACCAGGGCCAATCTCGAGTATATTTTTTACATTGCTTAGGTTGGTAACAGATTTAATTTGCATAAATAAGCTACTAAACCTATTTTCATTTATAGCTGATAATCTTTCATGTTTTAATGTGTCTTCAATGTTGTTCAAAAATTATTCTCCCTTATTAGATATTTCTGTGTAGTATAAATTTTCAAACTTTTTACCTATAATTTTCCAATCATATTTAGATGAAATAGTATTTTTACCATTTGCAATTAATTTTTTTCTTAGCTCATTAGAAGAATAAATTTGATCTATTTTTTCTGCAAGATCTTTAGCATTTCCAGGCTCAGATAACAAACCGTCATAATTATCAATAATACTTTCCTTGCAACCAGGCGCATTTGTAGAAATAACAGGTATAGAAGATGCCATAGCTTCAATATTAATCATTGCAAAAGTTTCAATGAGTGACGGAAATACGCATGCATCTGAACTTTTATATAATTCAATCAAAGATTTACTAGGTACATAATAATCATCGTTATCATCAATTCCTAGCTCTTCAATTAGTGTAATGTGAGAGGAAAGATTAAGTTCATTTATTTGTTTTTTTAGTTTGTTTACTTTATCACCGATAATTACTAAATGTTTATTATCTAATAATTTTTTTTGACTTAGTATATTAAATGCATCTACAAGGTAATTAAAGCCTTTTTTTTCATGATTTCTACCAACACATATGTACAAAAATTTATTATTGGGTAAACCATATTTCTCTCTGATTTGTTTCACATTTGGATTTATTGAATTGAATCTACTTAAGTCTACTCCACAAGGTATTATTTCTATTTGGTTTTTTTTTACATCGATCTCTAAGAGATCATTAATTACAGATTCGCTCAATGCAATTGCCTTAGTACATTTTTTAGCCCATTTTATAATTAATTTTTCTTTTGTTTGATCAAATCTGTAGCCATAACTAACATCTTTATTTTTTTGTATATCATATCCAACAGTTCTAATAATATGAGTAGTATTTTTATTTTCAAGAAATTTACAAATTGAAATTCCCATTGGATATGTTCCAAACGATTGCCATACATTAAATTTATATTTTTTTGTTAAGAAATATAAATATTTATTCAAAATGTAACTATAAATTCTACCAATAATTTTTTTACCAATCAGACTTTGGTGTCCAGGAAGCATAGGAACTATTCGATATGAAAAATTTTCGTTTTTAATCTTTTTCCAGTTTTTCCAAGAGATAATCATAGTTACTTTATGATTTTTTTCATGTAAATATGATGCTAGATTATGAGCAGTAACTTGAGCTCCACCTATACTTGGAAAAAATGAAGATATGGCAATAGCTATGTTAAGCTTGTTATTTGTAATTTTATTTTTAGGCATATTTTGAAGTTGAGTTTGTCAATTAAGTACTAATAATTACTTTTATATGATATGCTTTATTTTTATTATTTGAATTACGAGATAAAAATACCTAAATATCTCTTAATATTAATTTTTTTCAAGAATTACCCCTGAGCTTCGCGATGATAGGCTTTTCACTATCATATACTTTTTTTACCCCATCACCCATTGCTGATTCGACTAATCTAATATCCCTTGCAAGTTTAATCATTCCTTGAGGTTCTACTGATGCAGAATGGTCAGTCCCCCACATAGCTCTGCTAAGAGTTATGTGTCTCTCGATGAAAGTAGCACCTAAAGCAACCGTAGATATAGTAGTTGAAAGACCAACTTCATGTCCAGAATAACCTATAGGGCAGTCATAAATTCTACCTAGGGTTTTTATCATATTTAGGTTTAGCTCTTGGTAGTTAGCTGGATAACTACTAGTAGAGTGAGCTAGAAGAAAATTATCACAGTCTAAAATTTCTACAGCAGTTTGTATTTCTTTCATTGTTGACATTCCAGTTGACATCATCACTGGTCTTTTTGTTCTGGAAATTTTTCTAAGAAGATCTAGATTTGTGATTGAAGCTGAAGCTATTTTGTAACAAGGAATATTAAGTTCTTCCATAAAATCAACAGATGATTCATCCCAGCAAGAAGCAAACCATGTTATATTTTTTTTATTTGCATAATCAATTATTTTTTTATAGTCATCAAAATTAAGTTCAATTTTTTCTTTATAGTCTATATATGATATTAAACCCCATGGTGTTTCTCTCATAATTTCCCACTGGTCAACAGGTACACACTCTTTTGGAGTTCTCTTTTGAAATTTTACTGCATCAAATTTTGCATCTACTGCTGCATCAATCAACCTGAAAACATTTTCTATGTCTCCATTGTGATTAATACCTATTTCACCGATTAAAAAACAAGGGTTATTTTTACCAATTTTTCGATTATTTATGATTGCATGTTTTCTCATTAGAGTAATCCAATTTGGAGCGGGAGACGAGGTTCGAACTCGCGACATTCTGCTTGGAAGGCAGATGCTCTACCAACTGAGCTACCCCCGCTCTATATAACAATATTTTACAAAATTATTTCAATTAAGAGTAGTTACCATCCTCCAAATAAGGATCTATCTCCTAGTTTTGCATGTTTTTCTGCTTCATCATACTCACCCAAATATGAATATATTTCCGATAAAGTTTGGTGAGCTAAAATAGCTCCGTCATCATCTGGTTCCTTAATTGTAGCAGTGGTGAGAGCTTCAATACCTTCATTGATTTTTCCCATTGAAGCTAAGGAAGCACCTTTGGCATACCATGCTTTTGACCAAGGTTTTGTATAATTTTCAGTTTCAATGGCCATATCAGCATAAATAATCGCTTGCTCAAATAATCCAGCACTTGCTAGAGCTGTAGCAGCTGATCCTAACAAAGAAGGATAGCCAGGAAAGTTTCTTGCTAATTTATCATATCTATATACCATTTCATCAATATATTCTGTTAGCCCCCATTCAACTAAACGAGTTGCGCTTTTTGCTAAACCTATTTGTATATCAATCGCATAAGGGTCTCTTTTTTCATATTCCAATAACAAACTTCTACCGTAAACCATTTGGTTAATCGCTATATCAATATTTCCCAATGAGTATTGTTCTAGTGAAACATTAACATGTGCATCAAAAACTGGCTCTATAATAGAATCTCTTTCAGGAGCCATTTCTTGAGCTGTTTCCCAAGCAATAGCATTATCTAATTGATTTGAACTAGGATCAGTAACTACTGAGGCTAGATAATAACTAGCAGAAATTCTTCTTATATCCCAAGAAAAGAAAAGATTTATTAATAATATTGTAATTGTTATTGTTGATAATAAGATTCCAAAACTAAAGTACTCCGATTGTGATTTATTTGGAATTATTTTATCTGGAATTTCAGTTTCATTATTAGTTCTTATTACTATTAACTTATTTACACATATAATTGCTCCAATTAAAGCAAACATCATTGTAGTATCTGATATCCTAGGTACTCCAGCTTGTATATCTACTAGTTTGCCTGCTAGGGCAGATATGATACCTAAAGATATAAAAGCAATTTTTGAATTATAAAAATGATTTTTAATTTTTGCTATTAGTTGAATGGTAGTTATAAAAATCAGTAAGCCTAATGTTAAAATTGCTGCTAATCCAAGCAATCCTACTTCAACAAATGTTTGTAATAAATAATTATGAGCATGATCGACCATAGATAATTTTGATGATGGTGCCGCGGTTAACGGATAAGAGTAAACATACATATCGGGTCCTACTCCAAATAAAACTCTGATAAATGACATATAACTGGGTTCTTCAGCTGGAGTTTTCGCTTGAGTTATTATTTTTATTGAAGAATTCCATATAGATAGTCTTCCTGAAATACCTCCTTCAATATCAGTAGAAACAGTTGAATTTTCTCCCCCAGATGATAACTGTATTTGTTCTGTTATTCCTAGAATTCTTCTACCTGAAATATCACTTCTATCTGTTGGAATTGTAGAAATTATGGCTGTAATTAATATACCTATAATCATAAAAATAAAGTACATTAATATATTTTTTTTAGATACTGTAAAAAAACAGAAAGTAAAAAATATTATCATTCCAAATAATGCGCCTATCCAAGGTCCTCTACCTGCTGAAAGCCATAATCCAGATATTTCAAAACCTAATCCTATAATGAATAAAATCGACAAATATTTATTCTTTTCAAATAGCATATTAGCTAAAACTATCGTTGCTTGAATTGCCATTACCATATAACCACTAAAATTCAATGTATTTCCGAAACTAGCTAAAATTCTTATTTGATCTGCATTTTTTCCAATTGGATCCCAACCAAAATACTGAGCAACGCCATATGTTGCTGCAATGATACCGCTTATCGCCAATACATATAATAGGACTAATAATTTATCAAACTTATTAAAATAAAAAGTTACTGCAAATAATATTGTTAAAAATGACAAAAAATCATAAAGATTATTACCTGATCTTGCATCATCACCCCCAAACATACTTATGTGTGTTAAGGGTGATAATATTGCAGAAAATAAATAAATTATTGAGTATAAAACTATTATTACAATCATCCAGTTATGAAGTTCTTTTCTACCCCAAGTAAACAAATCCCAAGTTTTTATCCTTGTATATAAAGTTCTATCCTTCAAAGATATATAATATAACTTCCATAGAGATAATATGATTATTAGTATTGCTGATAGATGCAATGTAAATAGCCTAGGGTCCTCAAAGACTGCTACAAAATCATAATAGCTAAATATCAAGGGTATAATAAGCAGAGTAAAGCTAGTTATTATTAGTACAATTTTATTAATTCTTTTCGTCATTTCTTAAAAATTGCCATTATTGTTAAGAAAATAATTTTTAAGTCAATAAAAAAATTATTTTCTTGTGTATACTTCATGCGAAGTTTCATTTTTTTATCCCAGACTTTTTCAAAGTATAATTTATCTGGGTTATCACCTTTAAGTATATCTCCAAGATTAGAAAATTCTATTGATGCGTAGTCTGTTATGCCGGGTCTTATATTAAGTATTTTCATTTGCTCTTTACTGTACAACTTTATATACTCGGGTGTTTCAGGTCTGGGGCCAACAATACTCATTTTTCCAAATAAAACATTAACTAACTGTGGTAATTCATCTAATTTAGTTTGTCTGATAAATTTACCTAATTTTGTAATTCTTGGATCATCGTCACCAGAGTGATGTGATACATGATTTGTAGTATTTTTCATACTTCTAAACTTTATCAATGTGAATTCTTTATTACTTTTACCTGCTCTTTTTGCTCTATAAATTATCGGCCATCCAAGAGAATAATAAACAAGTATTCCTACTATAAAATATAAAGGTAGGAAAGCTAAAATAGCTAAAATACTTGAAAATATGTCAAAAATTCTTTTTATCATATGATACCTTTAGTCATAATATTCATTTTATAATTTAAAAGACATGAAAAAAAATATAAATATATTGAGAAGACACATACTTGTTACTGGTGGAACAGGCATGATTGGTTTCTATTTATGCAATTACCTATCAAACTTAGATTTAAAAGTTACTGTTATTTCAAGAAATATTACTAATTATATAGCAATAAAAAATATAAATTATATACATACCGATATTTTAGACTATAAAAAATTAACTTTACTGCCTAATGATATTGATACCGTTATTCATTTAGCGAGTCATGTACATAAACCAAAAGATAAACTTGAGAAAATTCAAAATGTAAATATTAACGGAACAAAAAATATTATAAAATTTTCTCAAAATAGAAAAATTAGATTAATACACATTTCTACAGTAAATGTTCAACATTTTTATGATGGGAAATTATTTTCTTCATATGCAAAAACTAAAGCCTTATCTGAAAGAGAAGTTTTAGAGGCAGCAAAAACTGGATTAGATGCTTTAGTTATTAGACCAGGTACTGTTTTTGGTACTGAAAAAAATTATTCTGGTACATTAATTGAAAAAGTTATTAAGAGTAAATTACCTATATTACCTGCTCCAGAAAGAATTATAAGTCCTATTTGGGCTCAAGATCTCGTTGAAGCGATAATTAACTCTATCAATCTTGGATATAAGGGCAAGATATATGTTATAGCTAATGAACCTATGACAACAGGTGAATTTGTTAATGTAATAAAGACTCGTTTAGGTAGTAAAAAATTGATGATTCCTATAAGTAGAAAGTTAATTGTATTGTTTGTAAGATTACTAAATAAAATGAATCTTTTTGGTTCACTGATTTCTAGTGTTTCTTATGAAAATGTAAAAATAGATTCTTCATTTGATGGGTCATCTTCCTCAAAAGAACTAAATTTTACATATACCAATTTAGATGAAATCTTTTAATTTTGTCTTTACTTCTTCTTCACTAAGATTATCCAAATTTTCTAAAAATTCTTCAATTTCTTCTATGTTGATTTTTTGATTATTATTTTCTACTGAAAAAATTTTCTCATTCTTTGTTTTTGTGATTCTTTCGTTTTTATATGATAGATCTTCTGATATTTTTTCTCCTGGTTTTAATCCTGTGTAAATAATTTGAATGTCTTTATTAGGAATAAATCCAGATAATTCAATCATTGTTTTTGCTAAGAAACTTATATTTATCGGTTTTCCCATATCAAGTAAGAAAATTTCTTTATTATTACCAAATTCAGCAGCACTTAAAATTAAACCTGCTGCTTCATGAGCTGTCATAAAAAATCTATCTACTTTAGGATCTGTTACAGTTACAGGTCCACCTTGTTCTATTTGCTTTTGGAATATTGGCACTACACTTCCATCACTGCCAAGTACATTACCAAATCTTACAGAAGTAAATTTTGTATTTTTAGTATCTTTTATCTGTGAAATTATCATTTCTGAAATTCTTTTTGTTGCACCCATAATATTCGTAGGCTCTACCGCCTTATCCGATGAAACGAGTACAAATTTTTCTACATTTTGTTTTATTGAATTTTTTGTAAGATTTAAAATTCCTCCTATATTATTTCTTACTGCTTCAATAGGAGTTTTCTCCATAAGATTAACATGTTTATGAGCTGCAGCATGAAGTATTATTTGAGGTTTATAATTTTCTATCAATCGGGATACGGACTTATTGTTTGATATATCAACGATTAAAGTGATAATATTTATGCTTTCTTTTTGATCTAAAAACATGCTATTTATTTCATGCTCTAACATGACTAAATTATTCTCGGCTCGATCTACAAGTATAATTTTTGAGGGAGAAAACTTTATCACTCTCCTTACCAATTCGGAACCAATTGTTCCTGCAGCTCCAGTGATAAGTATAGATTTATTATTAAAAAATTTATTTAGTGATATTTCATCAAGATTTGTTTCGTCTCTACCCAATAAATCTTCAACTTCTAATTTTCTTAATTTAGATATCGAAATATTACCTTCTAATAATTCATTTGTTCCAGGTAAAATTCTAAATTCAATATTACTTTTTCTGCATATTTCAATAATGCGAGATTTTTCTTTATTTGTAGCAGAAGGTATTGCAATAACTATTAATTCAATATTGTATAAATTTGCAAAATCATTTATCTCGTCTATAGACCCTACTACTTTGATACCCATAATAGTCATACCTATTTTTTCTGAATCATCATCGAAGAAAATTACAGGCTTGATTCCGTAATTTGATATCGACTTTACTTGAGAACAAAATGCAGCCCCAGCATCACCGGCTCCAATAATTGCTACGTTTTTAAAATCTTTTTTATAACCTCTTTTTCTGAGATTTTCTCTCATCATTCTAATAATGATTCTAATTCCTCCAGAATAAAATATGTATATTCCCCACTCTAGAATAAAAACACTTCTTGGAAACCCATCAAAATTATTTATAAAATAAATAACAAACACAAATATTATCGTCGAAGCACTTGATGATTTTATTACTCCAATTAAATCAGTAATTGATACATATCTCCATAACCCTCTATGTGCTGAAAAAAATACTAGAAAAAAAAGTCTCAACAACGCAAGAATGCTTCCCCATAAAAAAATATTTTCTGCAGGTAGTAATTCAATATTTAAATCTAATCTTAATAAAAATGCTGAAAATAATGATACATAAGGGATAAATAATTGAATTAGGCTAGCAATTAAGAGTCTTTTTTTATCAGAAATATCGGATGATTTTATTCGTAACTTATGTTTAATATTCATAACTTAGTTTTCTTATTACATTTATGTAATATACATTTTACACTGTTACGTAAATATACTAATTATCATAAACTTGGAATTTTTTTAGTTATACGTTATTAATGATTTTTATTTAGAATTTAATAATAAATAATATAATTGGTGAAAAATTGAAAATCTTAATTACTGGATGTGCTGGTTTTATCGGATCAAGTCTATCTTATATGCTCAAAAAACATAACTATGAAATTTTAGGATTAGATAATATAAGTGATAGTTATGATCCTAATATAAAAAAATGGAGGATAGAAAATATACTGAATAAAAATGATATTTCTTGGGTAAAAGGAGATATATGTGATTTTGATTATACCAAAAATATTATTAAGGAATTTAAACCACAAGCAATAATTAATCTTGCTGCTAGAGCAGGTGTGAGGCAATCGATTGATAATCCTATAGCTTACTATGATACCAATCTTATAGGAAACCTAAACTTATTAGAAATCTCTAAAGAATTGGATATAAATAAATATATTCTAGCGTCCACATCTAGTATATATGGAAATAGCAAGTTACCTTTTGATGAAGATAATTATGATGGTTTTCCATTGTCTCCTTATGCTTCCTCAAAAAAATCTGCTGAAGAGATGTGTCGGGTTTATAATCATCTCTTTGGTATCGACATTGTAGTTCTTAGATTTTTTACCGTTTATGGTCCTGCAGGAAGGCCAGATATGAGTATGTTTCGTTTTGTAAAATGGATTATAGAAAATGAAGAAATACAACTTAATGGTGATGGAAATCAAAGTAGAGACTTTACACATGTAAGTGATATTTCTAGGGCCATAATAAAATCTCTGAGTCTAAGTAATGGTTTCCAAACAATTAATTTAGGTTCTGATCGACCTTTAAAAATAAACTCTATAATATCAATTATAGAAAATATACTAAATAAAAAAGCAAGGATAAAAAATCATCCTTTCCACCCAACAGATATAAAAAAAACATGGGCAAATATTGAAAAAGCTAAAGAATTACTTGGCTGGAATCCAGAAATTAGTACCAATGAGGGTATAGAATCTGTAATAAATTGGTATTTAGATAATGAAAAAATTGCGAGTAAAATAAATTTATATTTCTAAAGGAAATTATCCATGACAAAACATAAATCTTATAAAATTGGAGTGATTGGGGGTGCTGGATATGTAGGTTTAGTAACTTCCGTTGGATTAGCCTCAATTGGACATAATGTTTTATCTCAAGATTTAAACTTAAATAGAATTAATTTATTAAAAAATGGTAAATCTGAAGTATATGAGGAAGGGTTAGAAAATATTCTTTCAGATTTAATTACTCAAAAGCTTATTAATTTTACTCATAACATAGAACAAACTATAAGTCACTCGGATGTGATTTTTGTAGCAGTGGGAACTCCTTCATTAGCAGATGGAAGGGCAGATATGTCTCAGATAATTTCAGTTGCTGAAAAATTAAGAGATCTAATTGATCATCATACTATTGTTGTGGTAAAAAGTACTGTTCCAGTCGGAGCTATTGAGATAATTCAAGATATATTATCTGAGAGATTAACAATTGGAGAAGATTTTGACGTAGTTTCTAATCCTGAGTTTCTTAGAGAAGGTAGTGGTTTAGTTGATTTTTATAATCCTAGTAGAATTATAATAGGCTCTAATACAGATTTTGCGAGAAAATCTTTGAAGGAAATATATCAACCTCTTATTCAGAGAGATTATAAAGTCAGTAATCCTTTTAGTATAAAGAATCAAATTATAGAAATTTTGTTAACTGATCCGGTATCAGCTCAAATGATAAAGTATGCGTCAAATGCATTTTTGGCTACTCGGATTTCTTATATAAATGAAATAGCGGGTATATCTGAAAAAGTTGGAGGGAACATATCAGACATAATTTATGGTATTGGTTTAGATCCAAGGATAGGCTCTGATTATTTGAAACCTGGCATAGGATTTGGTGGTCCTTGTTTAGATAAGGATTTGAGAGCGTTAATAACTCTATCCGAAGAAAATTATTTTGACTCTGTAATGTTAAATGGAGTTCTGCGAAGAAATGATCTACAACTTCAGGAAGTCATAAATAAAATAAATTTTGTTTTAGGAAGTAGCCTATATAAACATAAAATATCTATATTAGGATTAGCGTTCAAAGAAGGCACAAATGATGTTAGGCACTCCCTATCAATTAGACTAGCAAAATTTTTAATTGAACAAGGAGCAATAGTTACGGGTCATGATATTTTAGCAGCAAAAGAAGCTGCTGAAATGGAAGATAAATTAATCGTTTCTGATAATTTGAATGATGTTTTAAATCAGGCGGAAATTATAATAATCCTAAATTCAGAAAAAATTTACTCTCAAATTGATTGGTCTATTATTTCACCAAAAACTTACATAATTGACACTAGAGGAATTGTGAATATTGATGAATTAAAAAAATATTCTATTGAGTATGATATTTTGGGAACAAAGTAAGCTATGTTATCTAAAGAATACATTAATAAAGATATAGTAATTTTAGGCTTAGGATATGTTGGCTTACCCTTAGCCTTAGAATTTGCTAAAAATAACATATCTACCTATGGTTATGATTCAGATTTGATAAGAATCAATCAATTGTCAGAAGGTATCGATAAAAACGAAGAGATCGATAAGATGGATATATTATCTTCTAAGTTAAAAATCACATCTAATCCAGAATGTATTACAGATTCTAATATAATTATCGTTACAGTCCCCACACCTATTACCGATGATTATCTACCAGATCTATCATTATTAATGAATGCTAGTAAGTTAATAGGAGAAAAAATTGCCTTAAGAAAAAACAAAAATAATAAGCCTATAATTATATTTGAATCAACAACATACCCTGGATGTACTGAAGATTATTGCGCTCCGCTAATTGAAAAAGAATCAGGATTAATCTCAGGTAAGGATTTTTACTTAGGTTATTCACCAGAAAGAACAAATTTTGGTGATAAAGAACACAGTATAAGTAACATTGTTAAGGTCGTTTCTGGTCAAAATGATGAAATTCTTGAAATAATTAGTAGTTTATACAGCCATGTTGCTAAGGAGGGAGTGCATAAGGCAAAAAGTATTAGAATTGCTGAATCTTCCAAAGTTATAGAAAATATTCAAAGAGATTTAAATATTGCACTTTTCAACGAACTTTGCATGATTTTTGATAGAATGAATATTCCTTCTTCTGAAGTATTTAAGGCAGCATCAACAAAATGGAACTTTAATAATTATAGCCCAGGCCTAGTTGGAGGACATTGTGTTCCAGTTGATCCATATTATCTAACCTATAAAGCTCAAGAATTTGGATTTACTCCTAAGACTATACTTTCTGGTAGAGCAGTAAATGAATCTGTACCAAAGTTTTTATTTGAAAAAATCATAAAAACTTTAAGTAATGTAGAGAAACATAACTCAAATAATATTTTAGTTTTAGGGCAAACCTTTAAGCCAGATGTAGCTGATCTTAGAAATAGTAAATCTATTGAACTTTGTAAACTTCTCGTTAGTTCAAACTACAACATTTTTATTAATGATATTAAGAATAATTATCCTTTTCTAGATGATGCTAAATATATAGATAATATTGAAGATAATAAAATAAACTTTTTGGCAATAGTATTAGCTGTTCCTCACAAAAATTATATAAGTCAATTTAGTAATTTAATAGGAAAAATTGAAAAAAATGGTTATGTTTTTGATATAACTGGAGTACTTGATAATTCGAAGTTCCAAAACCAGGAAATTAATTACTGGTCAATGTAAAAATGATATCTATTAGAGGTGACTACTGAAAAATTTTCTAAGATTTATTATACCTTTAGTTATTATTTTTTTTATACCAGCGTTATTATTTTTCCGTAGTGAAGAAAATAATTTTGATCAAAGATTATACGATGAAATAAATTCTTCATCTCCAGACTATGTTTTTATTGGTAACTCTATGTTAGAAACAAGAATTGATGAAGTTTATCTTGAAGAAATTTTAGGCGATAATCAGGATGTGGTTTTACTTACAATGCCTGGTGGTATGTCATCTTCTTGGTATTTATATTTGAAAAATTTTGTAGCTGAGGCAGATATCAATCCTAAAAATGTTTTTGTTTTTTTCAGAGATTATGAACTTACAAAACCTTTATATCGAACACAAGGAGAGTATTCCAAGAAACTAGATTTATTATCTCGATCAGAAGAAGTGGACTTTGATATGGTAATAAATTCTAATAGTAAAATTGGAGATAAGTTATCAAGGATATTTGATGAAATATATCCTGTGCAAGCAAAAAATAATAAAGCAAGGGATCTAATTAATCGTGCGGCAGTAAGTCTTTATATTCCTAAAATTATTCCTTTTACATTCCTAAGGGTCACACTAGGTCTAGATGATTCTGATTATATCCCTGTGCTTAGAGAATATAAAAAAATACAAAACTCCACTAATGATTTATTTAGTAGGAAAAATTTTAGATCAACAGAAATTTTTGACTCTGATGAAAATCCATCTGAATTTATGAAATCGAACTCTTTTTTAAATTTGATGGTAAATGTTAGCAATAATTATGAAATTGAATTAACTTTTGTTAGAGTTCAAAAAAGACCAAATAGTACTAATTCGAAAAATTCTGATCTTTATCTTGACGAATATATTGATAAATTAAAGAAATTTTTAATTTCTCATGAGATAAATTTTATAGACCTAGAAGGAAAAGGATTTGGTCTTGAGTATTATCTTGATGGAGATCATATTAATCCAGAAAATATTGAAGAATTTACTGAATATTTTTATAGACAAAATATAATTTATTTTGGTGGTGAAAATTGATTTTTCAAAGCTATGAATATATTTCACTCCTAATTTTTACGGTAATGATCTTTTGGTTTTTATCAAGAAAATTACAAAATATTATTCTTTTGACTGCTAGTTATCTTTTTTATGGCTACTTAAATCCATGGCTTATTTTTCTCTTATCAGGTTATACATTAGTTAATTATTTTGCAGCATTAAAAATACAAAAAGCTACAAATCAAAAAAATAAGAAGTCTTTTTTGATGTTAGCAATTTTTTCAGGTTTATTTGTTTTAGGAGTATTTAAATATTTTGGTTTCTTTATTGAAAATATTACTAATTTATTAGCAAATTTTGGTTTCTTAAACTCAAAGATTACTCTGCAAATATTTTTACCTGTTGGAATTTCTTTTTATACTTTTCAGACAATAAGTTATGTGTTTGATGTTTATAAAGGTAAGACAAAAGCTAGAAATAATTTAATTGATGTATCATTATTCATAGGTTTCTTCCCACAATTAATTGCGGGTCCAATAGAAAGAGCAAATTCACTTTTATCTCAAATAGAGACTAAAAAAAGGTTTAAGATCCAAGATTTTAATGATGGAATATTTTTAATCATTTGGGGATTTTTTAAAAAGTTAGTAATAGCCGATAATGTGGCGATTATTTCCGATAAGATTTTTCTTCTTGAAGATCCTCATTTTTCTCTCTTAATTTTAGGTTCTTTAGCCTTTGGAGTGCAAATTTTTGCTGATTTTTCTGGTTATACTGATATTGCTCGAGGTTGCGCTAAACTTTTTGGCATAAATCTTTCAAGTAATTTTAATAATCCATATTTTTCAAGATCTATGATTGAATTCTGGAGAAGATGGCATATCACTCTTTCAATTTGGTTTAGAGATTATGTATACATACCATTAGGAGGATCTAAAAGATCTAATGTAAGAACTTATTTGAATATTATGCTCACGTTTATATTAACAGGACTTTGGCATGGTGCAGCTTGGAATTTTGTGTTTTGGGGTTTATATAATGGAATAATAGTAATCATAACTAGAATATATTTGAGAAACACAAATTTTAGAATTAATACTTTGGGTTTCATACTGACATTTTGCTTTATTCATATTGGTTGGTTTATATTTCGATCTGAAAACTTTTATTCGATTTTCTCTAGTTCTTCAGATATGAATATTCATTTTGAAAATTTTATATATTTGTTTATGCAGGTTTTTATTTTTTCTTTGCCATTATATGTATATGGAGCATATCAGGTTATTAGAAATAAAAAAAATATTTTATTTAGACTTGATTTTTTAGAAAATATGTATATAAAGTCGGTTATAGTAATGTTTTTATATTTAGGTATACTAATACTCAGATCTAATTCTACTAGTGACTTTATTTATTTTAAATTTTGAATTTTATTTAGGGAGATTAATGAATAAATTACCTAGACTATTCTTTACATTTGACTCTAATCAAAACATTTTGATTTTTGAATTTTCTGACTTTAATGTTACTTTAAATAAATTTGAAAATCGTCAACATTTATTGTATGTAGTTGGTAATCCGATAATTAATAAAACGATAAATCATAAATTTATATGGGAAAAAATAAATAAGAAAATTAGCTATGAAACTATAAAAAATATTGATGGAGAATTCTTAATTATTCACCATGATAAAAAAAATAAATCAATAAATATTTATAATGATAGATTTACTTCAACACCACTTTTTTATTTAAAATATCGTAATAAATTTATAGGTTCTGTTTTTTATAAGGATATTAAGAATTTCTTAGAAAAAAATAATGATCTAAAGATTAGTAAAGAAACAGTTTTTGAGTTTTTATGGTTACAACGATTGATTGGAGAAAAAACTTACGATAATTATTCAAAATGTCTAATGTCTGCAACACATTTAATTTTTTGTGCCGATAAGATAAACACATATTCATATTGGAATCCTTCATTTAAGAAATCTAATTTATCTATTAATGATTCTGCAGATATACTCAAGGACTTATTATTCCAATCGATATTAAAAAAAACAACTGACTCAAAAAAAAATCTTGGTATATTTTTGAGTGGGGGTATCGATTCAAGAATAATATTATCTCTTTTTCCCTCCAAAATAGATAGTTATACGATTGGTGTTAGTCATAATAATGAAGTTCAGGTTGCAGAAAAAATAGCAAAAATTAATAATTCAAAACATTCATTTATTAATTTGAAAGACGACCCTTACTCCGATTCCTTAGATGAGGTATCACAGTTAAGTGGAGGTATGCACGCTTTTGATCATTCAATTTTTTATGGATTAAGTGATAGAATCTCCAGTCCTCCGGATGTATTTTTTCATGGGCATGGCATGGATTATATGTTTCAAGGCATGTATTTATTAAATGAGAATATAAAATTTTTATCTAAGAAAACTTCATTTAAGAGATTATTAGGCATAGAAGGTAAATTCAGTGCTGAATATTTGGATAAAATTTCTCACAGATTAAGAGGTGTAAAATTATTTGATTATATAGCTAAACCTTTAAGGTCAAACATGTACGATTCTCTAGTATATTCTGTTGAGGAGGTTTGTTCAAAAGCAGAAAAATTTTGCGAGAGTAGTGATGATTATTGGGAATACATGCTTATTCATTCATTATGTAGGCATTATCCATATACAAATCTATTAAGTATTGGAACTATTGCAGAGCAAAGAACTATCACCTTTGATAATGATGTATTTGATTTCTATCTTTCTATGAATAATAAATATCGCTTAGATGGTAGGATTTCAAAAAAATTGCTTTCAAAAATCAACCCTATGCTGTCAAAAGTACCTGTTGCAAATAATAACTTTATGCCATACATGAGTCCTTTACTTAAAGATATTACAAGATTAAAAAGATATTTAGGAAGAAAGGTGAATTCCAGTTTTCTTTCTGGTATTGAGCCTCATGCTGAAGAGAGGACATGGCCTGATAGAAATAGAATGTATTTACATCATAAAGGCTTAAGAAAAGCTGCTTTGAATCTAATAAATTCAAATTTTTTACCATCGTTAGACTTATTCGATATGGATCTTTTATCTAAAGATATAAAATTATTCATAGATAATCCTAAAAACAGTGCTGGTTCTTTTATAACTTTTCTGATCAGTTTAGACAAATTTTTTAGTAATGAAAGAAGTTAATTAAGTTATGTGTGGAATTTTTGGTTTTTATCTAAATAGAAGATTAAGTGATGTTGATGTTAAAAATGGTAAAAAATATTTAGATTTACTGAGTCATAGAGGTCCAGATAACACAGGTTTTTTTGTACAAAAAGATATTGGGTTGTTTATTGGACACAAAAGGTTATCAATAATTTATGTGACAGATAAATCTAATCAACCTATGCAGATTGGGGATGAAACTATAGCCTATAATGGTGAAATTTATAATTATATTGAAATAAAAAAAGAGTTAATGAAATCTGGTGAAAAATTTTCATCTGACGGAGATACAGAAATTTTATTAAGGTCTTGGAAAAAATGGGGAATAAAATCTCTCGATAAATTAGATGGAATGTACTCTTTTGCATTATTTTCAAATAATCGAATTAACTTAATTACAGATCCATTTGGAGAAAAGCCTTTATATTACATAAAAACTAATGATGGATTGTATTTTTCATCAGAACCTAAGCCGCTAGTTGAAATGCTAAATCTAAGAAAAATTATGACTAATGATCAGGTTTTAAAATTTATGATATTAGGTCATTTAGATCAAGAAGATACTGGATATGAAGGATTGATAAAAATACCTCCAGCTACTCATATTTCATCGGATAAAAACTTTAAAATAATTCGTAATAAATATTGGAAAACTGAAAAAATTGTTAAGGAATCAGACTTAAAAAAATCTTTATCAAATAATGATTTGGATGATATTACAAACATTCTAATTGACTCTATTAAATTTAGATTACGTTCAGATGTACCGAAAGTTTTATTTTTATCTTCGGGTGTTGATTCTTCATTAGTTGCATCCATAATTTCTAAAGAGATCAAGGATGATATTTTATCGCTCACAGTAGGTTTTAATAATAATTTTGTTAATGATGAATCTAAAAAATCTAAATCTATAGCAAAAAAATTGAATCTACAGCACATAACAATAAATTCAAATCAAAATATTATAGATGATAAAAATATTTCCTTAATTGATATTTATGGAGAACCAATTGCAAATCTAACAGCTATACCATCATTTCAGATGTCAACAATTGCTAGACAATATGCAAAAGTTGCTATATCAGGTATAGGAGGCGATGAAATATTTTTTGGTTATAACAGATATGCAAATTTATATAAATGGAGAACATTATTGAGTGTAAATAAGAAATTTTTTAATTTCTTGAATGTTCCAATTAAGTTGATTAAGAGTAATTCTGCTATATCAACATTAATTAATGAAGACTCAAGATTACTTTTTTATAGTATTAGAAATTATCGTGCTTGGTCTTGGATGAAAAAATTAAGAAATTTTGATGAAACTATTGATCAGTTTATAGAATATGACTCAAAAAATATAATTTCTAATGCGAGGTTATTAGACTTGAATCATACTATGCCTTGTTCATTTATTCCCGCAATTGAAAGATCTAGTATGAAAGCTAGTCTTGAAGTTAGAACTCCATTTTTGAGTAGAAAACTTTTTGAAAAAACTACTAACATTCATCCTTATTTATTTATAAATAAAGGCCCTAAATCTATACAGAAAATTATATTATCGCGTTTTTTCCCAGATTATGATTTTTCTACACCTAAGCAAGGGTTTAATTATCCTATAAATAGTTACTTAGGAGGTAAAAAGAAACCTGCAAATATACCAGGAATAAAAGACGAAGAAATAAATTATATCTGGGATAAAAAAAATGAATTTTCCTGGGATAATTTAGCCCTGAGGATTTCTATATTAGATGAATTTATTTCAAAATAATTTTCTTGATGTTTACCATTTTGATAATAATTCAATTTTTAATATATATTTCTTCTATCTATAGTATTTTGAAATTTTCATAGATAAAAAAGATCAAAATAAAAGATTCTTATTTTTGAAGATTTAATTTTTGCATTATTTCATTATGACTAAGACCTTGTAGTTTTAGTTTTGAGTAGTTATTTTCATCTATATTATCTCTGTTTAGGAATTCTCTTATATCATATTTTTTTTCATCAAAAAGATGAAGTTTTTTTTCATCGATCATTAAGTCTAATGGGTATTTTTTTTCTTTCAATGGAAGTTTGATAACCATATTTTTTCTAGCCGATTCATATATTGCCATCATTATTTCTTGTGTTTTTATTGCAATTCTTGCAGATGATCTGCTTTCTTTGTCTTTTTCTATCCATTCAATAATTTCATCTACTTGCATAGCATTGGTATTTCCTCCAATGGCTTTATCATCTTTGTCTAGATTTAACTTTATATTTTGCCAGCCATTAGAGTGATCATTAAATAATTTTACCTTTGTTTCTTCTACATATATCATTCCATTAGTTCCAATAATATTAAATCTACCTGCGTCACAGTTATTATCTAATAGATCCGATTGAATAAAAAATTGAAGGTTATCTTCAAATTGAACTAGACCCATGCAACAATCTTCAATTGCTGTATTTCTTTCAAATTTATTTGTAGATCTTTCTAATGCGCCAAATACCCATTTAGCCTCTGGCTCTCCTAAAACATATCTCACCCCATCGATTGAATGAGTTCCCCAATTTAGTAACCCATCTTTCACTCTTATTTCTCCTCTTGTAGGAACTCCTATTGAGCCTGATTGAATTATATCTTTTGCTTTCATCCACCCGGGAGTAAACCTTCTTTGGTGAGAGATAATTAATTTCACATTATTTTTATTACATACCTCTATCATTTCTTCTGCTTTTCCAAGACCTATTGCCATTGGTTTTTCACATATTATGCCTTTTACAGAGGGATATTTTGCTATTTTTTCAGTCATAACATCATGTAATTTATGCCATACACATATGCTTACAATATCAGGATTAATTTCAATTAACATAGCTTCAAGATTTTCATATCCATTTGGAATTTGATATTCTTTCATATACATTTCTCTTGCTGCAATATTTGTATCAACTACAGCTTTTACTTCAACTTTTGGTAATTTTTTATACCCCTCTAGGTGTGCATTAGCTATTGAACCGCAACCTACAACGGCAACTTTGTATTTATTTTTCATAATTAAACAATTCTTTTATCTTTTTTTAAGAATATTAATACTCTGGTAAGATTATTTCAAAGTATAATAGTAACAAACAAACAAAACTATAAAAATTATATTTAAATTCCTATGAAAAAAGTTTTTATTACCGGCGGTGCAGGTTTTATTGGTTCAAGAGTGGTGAGAGAATTTCTAGATGCAGGTTATGAAGTTACGGTATTTGATTCTTTCAAACAATATCTATTACCAGACCCTGAAGCACGTCCTGTAAACTTACTCAACAGATTAAGAGAAGTTATCAATAATGTATCAATCATTACAGGCGATACTCTAAATAAAGATTTTTTAAGAAGGTCAATTCTGAATGTAAAGCCAGATGTAATAGTACATATGGCAGCACTCCCACTGGCAAGTATTGCAATAGAACAAACTGAAGAGGCTTACGATTCAATTCTTTCTAGCATTATAAATATTTTAGAGATAATTAGGGATTTTGATCACAATTGTAAATTTTTGTACACTTCCTCCAGTATGGTATATGGTGATTTTCATTCAAATACTGTTTCGGAAAATTCCAATAAAGATCCTAAAGAAATTTACGGTTCCATCAAATTAGCTGGTGAAATAATTAGTATGGGATATATGAAAAGATATGGTATAGATGTAAGAGTAGTTAGGCCAACGGCTGTCTATGGCCCATATGATGGGAATCAGAGAGTTCTTTACAAATTTATTACTCGGGCATTGAAAGGTGAAAAATTACTGGTTGATGGTGATGGAAGTATGTCTTTAGATTTTACATTTGTTGATGATACAGCCCAAGGGATATATAGAGTTTCTACAGAAGAAGGTATTTCTGGCGAAATATTTAATATAGCTAGGGGTAATTCTGAAACATTATCCTCAGCCATAGACATAATAAGTAATAATATAGATGGAGTAAAAGTCGAGTATAGAGAGGTTCCAAGTTATATGCCCAAGAGAGGTACTCTTGATATATCTAAGGCAAAAAAATTAGTTGGATTTATGCCAAATTACGATCTTCATAAGGGTATGAAGTTATATATAGATCATCTGAAAAACAATCCTATTTAAAATGAAAATTCCATTTATGCGATTAGATCGCCAATATGCATTACATAAAGATGAAATTTTATCTATTTGTGACAATGTTTTTTCTCATGGTAGAGTTTTGCAGGGAAAAGAAGTTGATAGCTTAGAAAATAAGTTATCAGAAATTCATAGATCAAAACATTCTGTTGCAGTAAACTCAGGTACAGACGCCCTTTATTTTGCACTTCTATCACTCGGTATATTGCCTAAAGATAAAGTAATAGTTCCGTCATTATCTTTTATTGCATCAGCTTCACCAATAGAGAGAATTGGAGCAATACCAGTTTTTGTTGATTCTACATTTCAATATCATTCAGATATTGACCAAATTATAAAAATAATTAGGACAGAAGATATTAAGTGTGTTGTATTTGTCCATTTGTATGGAGAGTTAGTTGATTTATCATATCTTTATGAAGAGTGTAAGAAAAATGATGTCATATTGATTGAAGATGGGGCGCAAGCTCTAGGAGCTGTGAATGGTGATTATATTTTAGGTGATAATTCTGATGCTGCCACGTTAAGTTTTGATCCCATGAAAATTGCTGGTGCATATGGCAGTGGGGGAGCAGTAATTACAAATTCTGATCTTGTCAAACAAGAAATAATTAGGTTAAGATATCACGGTAGAGATGAAAATAGAATTTATGTAAATCTAGGATATAATTCACAGATGTCATCTTTACAGGCAGCAATAATTGAATTTAAGATAAAAAAAATGACAGAATGGACTAATAAAAGGATTGGTATAGCTCGAAAGTATAAATCTCATATTTCGAGTGACATAATTGCTCCAAAAGAAAATAATAATATTACTCATGTTTACCATAAATATGCTATTAGATGCACTAATATTAATAGAGATGAAATACAAAATAAACTCTCAGATTTAGGTATTCAAACCATGATTCATTACAGAAAACCTTTATATTCAGAGCCTATATTTGAATCATATAATGTAGATAAAAGTCAATTTCCAGTAACCGAGAAACTAACTAATGAATTGTTATCTTTGCCTATCTATCCTGAGTTATTAGATTCAGAAGTTGATTTTGTTGTAGAAAGTTTATCTAGATTTTCTTAATTCATACGCATATACTGATGCGAATCCATACCTACCTAAAAAATCTCGCAAACTTAAAAATTTAAATGGTAGAAACTCATAAGGAGTGTGTAAAAAAAGGTTGTGTTTTTTTATGTAAATAAGGTTGTTTTCCTTAAATTTTTTTTCCCAGTAGGCCGGTCTAAATCTTAAAAATTCGCTTATATGATTACCTGATGTGCCATGTATAGATGGAATTATTAAACCTAGCAACTTATTTACAAAATATCTATTTTTTGATTTTTTCCCATGTAAATGAACGAAATCATCAGGATTTGCTCTACTTGATAATTTTATATTTAATAATTTATATGTAATTTTTTTTAGTGAATATATCCACCCAAATGATAGTTGTAATATTTTCCATATGTGACTTGGCATTGAATGAATCATTTTCCCATCATCTCTTAACACTCTTTTCATCTCTGAAAATGCTTTATTAATATCATCTACATGTTCTAAGACATTTGAACTGAAAACGATATCAAACTCTTTATCATCGAAAGGTAAGTCACAAACATTAGCGATAATTATTTCTTTAGTATCAGTCGCAGGAGCTATATCTATTGAAACAACATGAGAAAAATATTTTTTTAATAGTATAGTTTGAGAGCCATCCCCAGCTCCAACTTCTAAAACTTTGGTATTTTTACCATAGTCTAGATTACTTATTATCTGTAAAAAATCTCTTTGTCTTAGGAAATGATGCCAACTTTTACTATTTTTTGACTTAAGGTTTACTCTCATGATTTTTTCTTAGTTTGATTTTTATTATATCTTTATAAAAGGATAATCCCTTAAATGGTGCCGAAGGTGGGAGTCGAACCCACACGGGTTTAATCCCAAAGGTGTTTGAGACCTTCGCGTCTGCCATTCCGCCACTTCGGCATACTATTAACAATATTAACAAATTTATTATAAACTTATATGATGAAAAAGGAGTACTATGAGCAAACTTGAAAAAAAACAAATAGTTTCTAAGTTATCAGCTTTACCAAGTTGGCAATTAATTTTTGAAGATTCTATGTATAAATTACAAAAAGTGTTTAATTTTGAGGACTTTGAACAAGCCTTGAAATTTACTAATAAAGTTGGAAATTTATCTGAAAAGCATGATCATCATCCTAGAATAGTTTTAGAATGGGGTAGTGTGAATATTACTTGGTGGAGTCACAGTGAAGGTGGTGTAGTGGATTCTGATTTTGTTATGGCAGAAAAAGTAGATAAATTAAAAATTTAACTCAATTGCCTTAATCTTGGATCCCATCTATCTCTCAACCAGTCGCCAAAAAAGTTAACACTCATAACTACGAGCAGTATAGCAATCCCAGGGAACATGGCTATCCACCAAGCAGTACTTAGCCATTCTCTTCCCTCAGAAATCATATTACCCCATGTAGGAGTTTGAGCTGGAATTCCTGCGCCTAAAAAACTGAGCGATGCTTCAGCAAGAATTAGACCTCCAACTCTTAGTGTAGCTAAGACAACTATTGTATTGACTACCCCCGGGAAAATATGCCTCATAAGTATCCTGAAATCAGAAGCACCTGCAATTTTTGCAAGAGCTACATAATCTCTAGTTTTTAGAGTAAGAACCTCAGCTCTAACATTTCTTACATTTCCAGCCCACGCAACTAGAGCCAGTAGTACCATTACTATCCAAACTTCTTGTCCGAAAGTTACAGCTGCCAGTATAGCAATTAACAAGAATGGCAATGCATTCCATACATCTACTGCACGCATAGAAAATTCATCAATAAAACCACCATAATAACCTGAAACTAGTCCAATTGCTGACCCAATTACAACCCCTGCTGTAAGAGATATAACGGCTACAGCTAGTGATATTCTTGCACCATAGAACATGCGAGTAAGTACATCTCTACCAACATGATCTGCACCTAATAAATATGTTTTTTCATTTTTTGGATTTGCATCATACCATTCTTTCTCCCATATAGGGGGGGCAGCACGTCCTCTAAGATTTATTTCCTTAGGTCCCATAGGAGAAATTATTGGTGCAAAAACAGCAATGAATACCATTATTGTTATTATCAATATCGGTATAACTGGCCACCTTCTTAGGACATAAAAAATTTTACTTCTTAGGCTCACTTCAACTAGAGCAGGGCTATTAGTTACATTAATATTCGAATTCATATTAGTACCTTATCCTTGGATCAACAATCGTGTATGCTATATCTGCAAGGAAGCTACCTACTACATAAAGAACTGCAAACATAAGAATGATGCCAGTTAGTAAAGGGAAGTCATTATTATGAATAGATTCTACAGCCATTCTTCCTATTCCGGGCCATGCATAAACAGCTTCTACGACCACTGAACCTTCTAAGAATCCAACAAGTATTAACGCTGAAACTGTTATAGGTGGGATCAAGGCATTTCTAAGCGCATGCCTCCAGATTACAGCTCTTTGCGAAACTCCTTTAGCTCTCGCTAATTTTATATATTCGGAATCTAAAACTTCTAACATTGCTGATCTAGTTATTCTCAAATATGACGCTGCTGGCAACCAAGCTAAAGCCACAGTTGGCATTATTAATGATTTAAACTGAGCTGGGAAAAATGGCTCTTGAGTTGGCCTTCCTGCTGCATCAAGCCATCCAAGATTTACGGCAAAAAATAAAATCCCAAGTATTCCTATGAAAAATACTGGAGTGGCCTGACCAAATAATGCAAATATTCTTCCAATATAATCCCAAGCACTACCTCTCTTTACAGCAGACAATACTCCAAGGGGAATTCCTACGGCTGTGGCAACAACCCATGCAACTAATCCTAATTGAAAGGTCGCTCCTATCTTCATTTTTATCACATCTAGTACAGGCTGTTCAGCAAGCAATGTATTACCTAAATCACCAGTAACGGTTCTACCTAACCATATAAGGTACTGAACTATTAGTGGTTTGTCTAATGCAAGTTTTTCAGTTAATGCTGCTATTTGTTCTGGTGACATTCCGTAGCCTCCAGGTTTTGCATAAAGTAGTAATGGATCACCAGTTGCTCTTGATAAAACAAAAACAATTAGTGTCGCAGCTATTAGTGATAAAATTCCAAATGAAAATCTTTGTATAAGATATTTTCTCAATTTTTTGTTGCCTGTAAAATTTTTATTCTGATTCTAATTTATTTATATTTTTAATATTTGGGGAGAAGTTAATTTCTCCCCAAATATAATTATTCTCTATCGAGCAAGTTCGATGTGTTCAAACTCATTCATTGTTGCGAACATTGAAGGTGTTCCTAACCAACCTGAGATTGAATTAGGGTTGTAAACCACCAATGTTGGAACCTGTACAGTACCAGCAAAAATCATCTGATCGTACAAGTAATCAACCATTTCTTCGTTGTATTCGAATCGTTTTGCAGCATCAGATTCTGCTGATACTTTATCAAAAGTTTCAGCTATCTTTGGAATTTCAATACCACAACCGAATCCACCACGAGTAATACTGGTTTCAGTAGAACCATGTGGCCAATCGAATGGAATAGTTGTTGATCCTTCATCACAGTCACCTGCGTAAGGAATTGTGTTAGTTCGACCAACAAGACCTGGTCTTATGACGGAGTAAGCTGACTTCATAACCTGAAGGTCCATGTCTGGCCAAATAGCCAACCACATACCTGCAACAGCGTCATTAATTTCAGCGTTTGTTCCACCTGAACCACCAAGCTCTCCACCAGTCCAAATGTTCATAACAAACTTACCTTCAGGCCAAGCTGTTTTTGCCATCTGTTCTGCTGCAGCTGCTGGGTCATATGGAATTAACCACTTGTCTTTGAACCACTCTGCTGTAGTGTCAACGTACTCTAATGAAGCTACGTTACCAAAACCATCTAATACAGTATCGATTAGAAGTTCTCGGTCTATAGCTTTTGCTAGAGCCCATCTAACATCACGAGCTTCTTCCATATCTCCTGGTTGCTTACCTTCTATGTTACAACCAACCCAAGGAAGATCGTGGATACAGTAACCTGATCCAGTTCTTTTTAGGTCTTCACCTGTTCGGTGATGAGTTGCTTCCCAGTAGTTACCAGAGAATATGATTTGGTGAACTCGACCAGCTCTTGTTATTGATTCAGCTTTGAATCCACTTTCAGCAAGAGGCTTAATGTCTTTTAGAGGTATAGAGTCAGCAATGTCTACTTCACCTGTCCTCAACATTGCAACACGAGTTGCAGGTTCAGGAACTTCTAGGAAAGTAATTGTATCTGCATTACCAACTTTTCTCCAGTGTTCACTATTTTTTGTAATAATAGCTTTGTCATCCTGTTTCCACTCTGATACTGAGTAAGGACCTGTGGAAACGATGTTTTCCTGTAGGAAAGGACAACTTAGGTTAGCTATAGTTGCATCACCATCACAAGCAGCTTTTGGCACAAAAGCTGTACCTTGAGCCTGTTCGTTCAAGAAATGACCATTCCATCTTGGATCGAATGCACTAAATGTTAAACGAACTGTGTCAGAGTCAATGACTTCATGCTTTGAGAATAAAGCAGCGTAGTCACCAGCCTGACCGTGAATACTTGTTGGGTTAGTTGTAGCATTGGACTGATCAAGTGTCCATACGATATCTTCTGCTGATAATTCACCAAAATCACCGTGGAATTTAACACCTGTTCTAATATCAATGTCAACATAAGTTTGATCTTCAGCTATTGTATATCCGCTAGCCAATCGATTTGTGATTGTACCTCCGGCATCCATTGCAAAAAGACCTTCACCTACACCCCAATATTGCATAGCTTCAACTGGTGCTTGGTTAGCAGGAAGTCCTACTCCCGGAGCAACGTTAAATACTGCTGCAGTTAGTGTGCCGGCGGCATTTTTAGGCTGTGGTGCTGGTTCAAGTGGAGCTATAGGGATAGGAGTAGCAGTTGGGATAGGAGTTGCTGTTACTACAACATCAACTTTCTTTTCAACAACTTTTTCTACTTCTTTTTCTACAACTTTAGTTACTTCTACTTGAACTTCTTTTTCAACTTCAACAACCTTTTCAACTTCTACGATTTTCTCAACAATTTCAGGGTCGCTACTACATGCAGCAATCGCTACTGGTATAGCTACCAATAAAGAAAATGCTAAGAATAATCGATTCTTAAGAAATCTCATATTTTCTCCTCGTTAATGATCGGGTATCCACAAAGTAAGTAACTCAACGAATACTTCCAATCCTAATTTGATTATAAAAGTGTAAAGGAAAATAACTAATTAATCCATTAAAAACAAATTAAAGTTCCATATATTTTAGTAATTTGTAGAACTTTTATTAAATTTAGTAGCTTTATAAGGTAATTAGTTAGTATTTGTTAGTTTTTTAATTTGAAATTACAGAATCTTCAACTGTGAAATCATAGTTTTTAAATCTATTTTTCATAACTTTTATTGATTCTGGGTTATTATCTATCAAAATTGCGTTTCTATCGTTTGTGATTGCTGACATGCCTGTAGTACCGCTACCGGCAAAAAAATCTAATACTAGGTCGCCTGGATTAGAATGAACTTTTATTATTCTATTTATAATTCCTAATGGCTTTTGAGTTGGGTATCCTGTTTTTTCTTTACCGTTAGTACTAACAATAGTATGCCACCAAGAATCAGTGGGTGTTTTACCTTTTTTTGCTTTATCTGGTCCTACTAGATTTGGAGCCATATAAGGTATTCTATCTATATCTTCATATCTAAAAGTATAGTTAGATGGATCAATTGCATACCATAAAATATTTTCGTGTTTTGTTGACCATTTTTTTCTACTTCTAGCTCCATAATCATAAGACCAAATAATTTCATTAATAAATGAATCTCTACCAAAAATTTCATCACATAATACTTTTGCATAGTGAATCTCTCTGTAGTCTAAATGTATAAAGAAGCTTCCTTTCTTTTTCAGAATTCTCTTTGATTCTTCTATNCTGGATCTGAGAAAATCTAGATAACTTTCAATATTGTCTTCATAACTAAGTTTTTCTGTNAAAGAAGTTGAATATTTTTTTCCTTGAAATCCAACTCTNTTTCCGGTATCTGATTGANTGNTTTTCATTATNGAATGNGAGCGAGTTTTNCCNGTATTGAANGGAGGGTCAACATATATNAAATCTATAGAATTNCTACGTATAGACTTCAATACCTTGAGATTATTTTCGTAATATATTTTTAAATATGTCTTTTTCATAAGAGTATAAAAAATAAAAACCCTATGAATTGCCTTTTATTTTGTCGCTAGCAACCATTGCTTGAGTCATTTGTTGAAGTATTTCATTCGATCCCCCAGCTCCATAAGGAATTAATACGGCATTATTTTGTCCGGTAGTACCAATATCCCTTAAAGCGTCAAAGTATTGAACCATCATAACCATATTCATAACATCCTGAGTTTTTACATCACTACCTGTTACTTTTTTCAAGTCATCAATTGATGACTTGAAACCTTCAATAATTGCTGCTCTTTGCTGAGCTACTCCTTCACCTTGTAATTTTTTTGCTTCAGCATCAGCTTCGGCATTTTTTACTTGTCTTATTTTGTCAGCTTCAGCCTCATTTTGAGCTGCAACTCTTAATCTGGCAGTTGCGTTAATTTGATTCATTGCATCTTTAACATTTGGAGCAGGATCAATATCAGTAATAAGTGAATTAACTATTGAGTATCCAAAGTCATTCATTGATCCTGATAAATCAGCTTTTATTGTTTGCGCAATCTCATCCTTTGATTCAAATACTTCGTCAAGTTTTTTCTTCGGTACTTCAGCTCTAACAACATCATATACGTAAGATGTGATTTGTTGATTTACATCAGTAAGTTTATAAAATGCATCAAATATTTTTTCACTTATGGCTAAAAATTGGATTGAAACGCCTAGATTTACAAAGACATTATCCTGTGTTTTTGTTTCTACAGGAACATCTAGTTGTCTTATTCGGATTGATTCTCTTCCAGCAACCCGCTCAATGATAGGTATTTTAAAATTTAGTCCAGGACCTAAAATTCTATTATATTTACCTAATCTTTCAATGACCACCATAGTTTGTTGAGGTACTATTACTATGCTAAGTATCAAGGCTATTATAGCAATAACTATAAATATTAATATTTCCATATGTGCATCCTGTAGTATATATATTATCAAATAATTAGTTTAATGGAGCGGAAGACGAGATTCGAACTCGCGACCCTCTCCTTGGCAAGGAGATGCTCTACCACTGAGCCACTTCCGCTTAAACATTTGATATTTAGTTATTATACAAGAAGAAAATTAATTTATCTTTTTATACACTGCTTACTTTTATAAGTAGTTTCCCAAAATTTTCTCCTGTGAAAAGTCTTTCAAACGCTGAGGGAGCATTTTCAAATCCTTCAACTATATCTTCTTTGTACTTTACTTTGCCATCAGAAATCCATTTTGAAATTCTATCAATTGCAACTTTATTTTTTTTATCTCCATACTCTGAAACCAACATTCCTTCAATTTTTGATTGAGTTCTTATAAGCGACCATAGATTTCTTGGCCCAATTGGTTGTTTTGTAGCATTGTATAGAGATATTTGACCGCATACTATTACTCTGGCTTTGTAGGCTAAATTATTAAGTATGATGTCAGTAATTTCTCCTCCTACATTATCAAAATAAATATCAATACCATTTGGACAAAATTCTTTTATTTTTTTTTCGATATTTTCAGTTTTATAATTTATCGCAAAGTCAAATCCTAACTCTTCCTTAATGTATCTTGCTTTTATATCATTCCCAACTGTTCCAACCACTCTACATCCATTGATTTTAGCTATCTGTCCAACTAAAGCTCCAACTGCTCCAGATGCAGCAGACACAACTAAAGTTTCGCCTGCTTTTGGTTTACCTATTTCAAGTAAACCGTGGTAAGCAGTCAAACCTGGCATCCCTAGAACACCTAAGGATGTAGAAATACTATGAGATGAATTTTCTAAAACTGTTACCTCTGAATCTGACTTAATGGAATATTTTGTCCATCCAGATCTTGATCTTACAAATGATCCAATAGGTATTTTTTTTGAGTTACTTATTTCTACAATTCCTACAATTTCTCCGGTCATAATTTCGTCTATTTTTAACCCAGGAGCATATGAAGGTCCTGGTCTCATTCTGCCTCTCATGTAGGGGTCTAAGGTTAGATATAGTGTTTTTATCAAAATTTGACCAAATTGAGGTTCATCTAATTTTTCACTAACTAATTTAAAATTTTCCTTGTTTGGCATGCCTTCTGGATGAGATGACATTGCCCAATATTGATTATCTGTTGTCATTGAATTCTCACTTAGATTTTTTTATTTTTCTCCACTCATCAAAAGATTCTGGTTGAGGTGGGTAATATTTGCCAGGTACAACATTTTCTTTTTTGATTTTTGTCTTTATATAATTTTCGACCTCTTCATGCTCTGTAGCATGCTCTAAAACAGCTTCAGCCATCCAAGATGGAACAACTAAAACTCCATCGTCATCTCCAACCATTACATCTCCAGGTCTAACTAATGCTCCTCCACACTGGATTTGAACATTTTCTTCTGCAGGTATAGTGTTAGGATTTCCATGCAAACTTCTTGCCTTCGCGTATACAATAAGGTTGTAACTTTCATCTCTAAGGACGTCAAGATCTCTAATTGCACCATCAATTATTACACCATCAGCATTGTTCATAGCAAGTTGTAATAATTTTACATCACCAGCAACAACATCTTGTTCTCTCCCTTGAATATCAGCTACTAATACATCTCCTGGACCACATCTGCCCATAGCCTTATATTCAGATGATTCTTCCCTAGAGATAACTTCGCTAGCTATATCTTGTCTTAGGGGTAAGAATCTAAGAGTCTTTGCTCTAGCAGCAATTTTTTGACCAGGAGTGTAGTTTTTTAATCCTTCGCATACGCAGGGACTATTTTTTGTGTAATTATTTGAGCTTGAAAAATATTTTACGGCGTTATAAACAGTGGCTGTTGGAAGAAGTTTGAAACCTTCAAGTATTTCATCAGATACAAAGACCGGATTCATATTAAAATTTTTATTTTCTGACATTTTTTTTCTTTCTTACATAATTTAGAGTATTTTTTACAATCAAACGATATTATATATATAATTCTTATAAAAGTTAATTTAGTAAGTATAAATTGGAGAAATTTATGGTTAAATTACCATTGTCAGACGTAAAAGTTCTTGATCTATCTAGGGTAAGAGCTGGTCCTACCTGTGTCAAGCAATTAGCTGATTGGGGAGCAGATGTAATTAAGATAGAAGCGCCAACAGATATCAAGGACCCATTGGGTGGAGCTAGAGATGATTATGATTTTCAAAATTTACATAGAAATAAACGATCAATGACCCTAAACTTAAAATCTGATTATGGAGTAGAGATATTTCATAAATTAGTATCAGATTCAGATGTAATTGTAGAAAATTATCGTCCTGACGTAAAATATAGGCTAAAAGCAGATTATGAAACTTTATCATCTATTAATTCAAAAATTATCCTTGTAAGTATTTCTGGTTTTGGGCAGGATGGCCCTTATGGATCCAGAGCTGGATTCGACCAAATCGCTCAAGGAATGGGTGGACTTATGTCCATTACTGGTATGCCAGGGGAAGGACCAATGAGAGTAGGTATTCCAGTTGCAGATTTATGTACTGGAATGTTTGCAGCTCAAGGTGTAATGCTGGCATTATTAGAAAGAGCTAAATCTGGCAAAGGACAATGGGTAAAAACATCTTTGTTAGAGTCTCAGATACAAATGTTAGATTTTCAAGCTGCAAGATATCTTAAGGATGGAGAAATTCCTAAAGCTATGGGTAACGATCATCCAAAAACTATTCCTACAGGTGTATTTAAAACAAAAGATGGACACATCAATATAGCTATTTCTGGTCAAGCGATGTATGAAAAATTTTGTAAAGTTATAGGTAATGAAAAATTAATTACTGATGAAAGGTTTGTTAATTCAGAATTAAGGTCTGACAACAGGTTGGAAATGAACTCTGAGATTAACAATATAACAAAGAATAATACTAGTGATTATTGGATAGATTTACTAAATCAATCAGGTTGTCCAGCTGGGCCTATATACTCTATGGATCAAGTTTTTTCTGACCCTCAAGTTAAGCACTTGAATATGGCTGTAGAGGTAGATCATCCAAGGTTAGGTAAATTTAATGTTGTTAATCAAGCTATAAAAATGAGTAGAACTAATTCTAAAATTAGATCAGCTACCCCTGAACAGGGAGAACATACTGATACTATATTGGAAAAATTAGGTTATAAAAAAGAAATAATTGAAAAATTCCACTTAGATGGAATAGTATGAGGAATTTTAAATGCATAGACTAGACTTACCAACAGAAAAAATAATAGCAGAGATAAAAGATAATATTGGATGGATTAAATTTAATCAGCCTGAAAAGAGAAATGCCATATCCCTAAATATGTGGGAAACAATTCCTTCGATTATTGAAGAATTTTCTAATAATGATGAGGTTAGATTAGTAATCATGAAAGGGGAGGGTGGTAAAGCGTTTGTTTCAGGTGCAGACATTTCTGAGTTTGACCAAGTAAGAAATACTCCAGATCAAGTAGAATATTATGAAAAAGCAAGTTCACTTGCTAAAGATTCTCTTTGTAATCTAAAAAAACCACTTATTGCAATGATTGAGGGTTTCTGTATTGGAGGTGGAATGGGTATAGCATTAACAGCTGACATTAGAATTGCTTCTGATGATAGTAAGTTTGGTATACCTGCAGCCAGACTGGGACTTGGATATGGTTACGAAGGTATAAAAGAGCTCATGAATTTAGTGGGTCCAGCATATGCTAAGGAGATATTTTTTACAGGAAATAGATTCTCCTCAGTGGATGCTGAAAGAATGGGATTAATAAATAAGTGTGTTGAAAAAAAACAACTTAAACAATATGTTTTTGATTTTGCATCTAGAATTGCAATGAATGCTCCTCTTACAGTTTTGGCTTCTAAGGCAGCAATTAATGAGGGTTTGAAAAATTTTGAAGAACAAAACTTAGATATTATTGCTCAAATGGTAGATAAATGTTTTAGAAGCGAAGATTATGTAGAAGGCAGAAATGCTTTTATGGAGAAAAGAACACCTAATTTTAAGGGGAAATAGATAATTTTTTATATTTGCTTGGTGGTGCCGAGGGGCAGACTTGAACTGCCGACACATGGATTTTCAGTCCATTGCTCTACCACCTGAGCTACCTCGGCTTACACTCTATATATAATCGTAGACCGACTCATTTGTTCAATCAAGGTAAATTTCCCCATTGAAACAGGTTGTTGTTACTTTTATTGAAAAATTAGCCAATTAACCGCGTAATTAATTCCTTATACGTTGATATAATTCCTAATAATATAAATTTCAAAAAACTTAGATTAGAATTTTTTGTGAGGTTTTATGACAACATTAATGGTAATTTCAAAGACAAAAAATACTGGTAAAACAGCTATTACTGCAGGATTGATAAGGAATTTTATCCACAAAAATATTAGTATTGATAAAATATTATCCACTGAAAAATCATCCGATAAAGATATAGAATTTTATACAAAATTTTTTCCAGAAATTCAGCAAACTAATCTGAATTCTAAATTAAAAAAATCTGAGTTATTAAATAGTCAAACGATTAGTATAATGGAAGGTACAGATGACCATGACAAAAATTTGAAAATTGCTCAAGATTTAGATGCTTCAGTGTTACTGGTTGTTAGATATGGTGAAAGTTTTCAGAAAATATTAAGCCAATATGGTTCTAGAATAAATGGTATTGTCGTAAACTTTATGCCAAAGTATAGACGAAATGAATTAAGT
This sequence comes from Dehalococcoidia bacterium, assembly GCA_002728715.1. GTDB lineage: Bacteria > Chloroflexota > Dehalococcoidia > Lucifugimonadales > Lucifugimonadaceae. The sequence continues at coordinate 152,116 of PBVQ01000001.1, read as the reverse complement.
GATTATTTAGAAAAAAACCTAAAAGATTCTAAGATAGAATTTTATGGTTTCATTCCTGATGACAGAAAATTATTATCTATGTCTATAAATCAAATAGCTCAAGTTCTAAATGGGGAATTTATTTACGGAAAAGAGCATTCAGACAGACTTATTCAAAATTATCTCATTGGAGGTTTAGTTCTTGACTGGGGACCATTCTATTTTTCCTCAAAAAATGATAATGCAGTAATTGTTAGAGGTGATAGGCCAGACGTACAGTTATCTGCTTTACAGACTCATGAAACTCAAGCTCTTTTCTTAACTAAGGGAGTGCCACCCGTTGAATATGTTAGTTATGAGGCAGAAAAAGTTAATAAACCTATAGTTTTATTTAATGAAAGTACTCATGAGTTTACAGAAAAAATTGAGAAAATCCAATTGAAATCCAAATTCGATCATCTAGAAAAAATAGAAAGGGTCAGTGATTTAATAAATAATAATTTTGATTTAGACTTACTCATTGATAAATTACGACTACCATTAACTAGATAAATGATTTATGAACTTTATAGATATAATTTCTCCTAAAAAACATGGGAAAAAAAGATTTACTCCATCTTTTTTTGCCAAGTCAATATTCGTAATATCAATTATTATTTTTTGTTTTTTCGTTTTTGTTTCTACACTTTTATGGCAAGATGATACAGAGTTAATGGTCGTTATACCAACAAGAACAGGTGAAGAGGTAATATACGAAGTAAGAAATTATCTTGATAATAAAAAATATATATCCGATTCTTTTCAAAATGAAAGTTGTGGAGAATTATTTAATGAAGGATTTTTTACGGCAGAATATTTATTATATGGTTCTTGGAGGGTAAATTCATTTCATGACATAATTAGGTATTTTTGGAGAGTAGATGATGGCACATTAGATGTAAGAAAAGACTATACTTTTGATTATGCGAGGAGAGGTATTTCGGTATCTTGTTAAGATTTTTTATTAGGTAAATCGTGAATAAAGAAAAATTATTATTAGAATTATCGTCTAGGCAAAAAGAGGCTGTTGAATATAGTGATGGGCCTTTATTAATTGTTGCCGGCCCTGGCTCAGGTAAAACTAGAGTAATTGCTCATAAAATTGCATACTTAAATAAGATAAAAAAAATCCCACTAAATGGTATTTTGGCCGTAACTTTTACAAATAAAGCAGCTAAAGAATTACGTGAAAGATGTCAAAACTTACTTAATTTATCAGAAGATTTTTATCTTGATGTAAAGACATTTCACAGTTTTTGCAGTCGTGTCCTAAGATTTGACGGTGAGTTGGTAAATGTTAAAAATAATTACGTAATTTATGATTATGATGATCAATCTAGAATAATGAAAAAAATACTAAAAGAATTAGATATTGATTCTAAACAGGTTTCATCATCTCTAATTTTGGGTATAATTTCTGATGCGAAAAATCGAATGCTATCTGCTAAAAATTTTTCAGAGAACGTTGATTCATATATAGAAGAAATAGCATCAAGGTGCTATGAAAAATATGAAGAGTTTTTAGTTAGATATAACTCTTTAGATTTTGATGATTTATTATTAAGGTGTCTAAATTTATTTCAGAGTAACAATTATATATTAGATAAATATCAAAATTTTTATAAATATTTTTTGATTGATGAATTTCAAGATACTAATCCATTACAATTTGAAATAGCAAAAATTCTTGCCAATCGTTCTAAAAATATTTGTGTAGTCGGAGATCCAGATCAATCAATATATTCTTGGAGGCATGCTAATCCTAAAAATCTTCTTGATTTTGAGAGATATTTTAAAAAAACAAAAATCATTACCCTAGATCAAAGTTATAGATCAACAAAGAAAATAATAAAAGCTGCAGATAGCGTAATTGGCTACAACGATGAGAGACTAGAAAGAAACTTATGGACTGATAACCCTGATGGAGAGCCTATTGAATTGCTTGAATCATATAATGATGAGCAGGAAGCGGATTCTGTAATTAGTAATATTAAGAAATTAAATTTAAGCCTAAATAAAGTAGCAATAATGTACAGAGTTAATTCTCAGTCAAGGTCTTTTGAAGTTGCTTGTAATAGAGAAAATATTAACTATAAGCTAATAGGTTCAGTTAAGTTTTATGAAAGAAAAGAAATTAAAGACATACTATCTTTTCTTAGGGTAATAAGTAACCCTGCAGATAATATTTCACTCGAAAGAATAATTAATCTTCCGGCAAGAGGCATATCTAGTAAAACATTCTCTACCTTAAGTAATTTAGCAGAAAATAAAAACACTTCTATATTGGAGTTGATTTTTGAAATTTGTGAAGAACAAAAATTTGATTTACTAACAAAAAATAATATAAGTCAAAGAGCCATTAATTCAATAAATAATTTTTCCGAAATAATAAAAAGTTTAGTTATATCATCAAAAAAAGAAAAGATTTCAGATTTTATAGATACTATTTTAGATTTAACAGGCTATGGCGAGTTTATTGAAGAAGATTTAGAAAAAGGTGAGGAAAGGATTGAAAATATTTTAGAATTAAAATCCTCTGCTTTGGAATTTTCTACTGAAAACTTTGATAATGACTTAGTTGATTTTCTGGAAAATATATCATTAGTAACAGATTTTGAAAATAATTTATCAACTGAAGAAGTAGAAGGAATAACATTAATTACATTGCATCAAGCTAAAGGATTAGAATTTGATGCTGTTTTTCTTGTTGGTCTTGAGGAAGGTTTGTTACCTCATTCAAGAAGCTTAGATGACCCAAATGATATTCAAGAGGAAAGAAGACTTCTTTATGTGGGTATTACTAGAGCTAAAGAGAGACTTTTTCTATCAAGGTCAAGAAATAGAAAATTTAGAGGACAATATGGACCTCAGTTATCATCAAGATTTTTATCCGAAATACCTAATGAACTTGTAAAAATTAGCAGTCAGAATTTTAAGGAATCAAATAATCCTTATAGTATGTATGTTAGAAAAAAACATCTTGTTGAAAAAAATGATATTTCTAATAAGTATTCACATAATTTTCTAGTTGCAGATAAAGTTTTTCACAAAAAATTTGGAGAAGGTGTAATAATATCAATTGATGAAAAATCAACAGATTATGAAGTTACTGTTGCATTTAATGATCAAGGAGTTAAGCGCCTAATGCTTTCATATGCAAAATTAGAAAAAATATCTATTATTGAAGAAAATATTGATGATGATTTTATTAAGGACGAATATTATGAGGAAGAAATTTAGGATAATATATAAATTCCTAGAAGGTTTAATTTGATGTTTCCAAAATGGACTTTTTTATACTATTTGTTATTTTTGTCTTTCATAATTAGCTTTACAATTATGATTATAATATTGATTTTTCCTCTGGTAGAAACGATAGATAACTCTACTAATTCAACAAATAAATCAACATTAATTGAAAATAAAGATTGGCTAACAATTCTATTTGCACTAATGAACTTTTTACTCTGCCTAAATTTAATATTTACTATTCCTAAAAATTTAAGAATTGATAAAAATAAAAAATTCAGTATTATATTATCTACTATTACGATATATTTCTTATTTATATTTTCTATATCTACTATAGGGGTTTTATTCGTCCCATTGATAATATTACTTACTGCAGCAAGCGTAAATAGTATACTGAGAAAATAAAATAAATTGATATAGAAATTATGACAAAAATATTAAATAATAAAGTAGTAATAATATCTGATTTTATTAATCCAATAATTCCTGAATTGATGTCTATGCATGGTGCTAAATTAGTAGTTAATTTTGATTCAAATTATTCCAAGGATTTCTCTTTCCAGAATGAATTTGCTAATAAAATAAAAAGTTTAGGCGGTGAAGTTTATATAACAAACGAGACTATTTCAGACTTTAGTTATTCAAAAAATGTAATAGATTTTGCCATTGATAAATATGGGAGTATAGATGTAGTATTTTGTAGTAAAGATTTCAAACAAACTAAGACAATTGAAGATATGAAAGAAAGTGATTGGGATAAGATTTATTCTGAAAATCTTAAGTCTACTTTTAATATTGTTAGACATGTAGCACCTTTACTAAGAAAACAAAAATTTGGGAGAATTATAACTCTATCATCTAATTCAGGCCTAATTGGAGCATCTCAAATGTCAAGCTACTCAGCAACAAAATCGGGAATAATTGGTTTTTCAAAAGTTATTGCCAAGGATTTAGGTAAATATGGGGTGACTTCTAATACTATTTGTTATGATGATAAAAACGAAAGTTTAGCAATTTCAAGTAATAATAACTTAAAAACTAATGAAAATATAGCCAGTTTTTCCACATATTTAGCATCAGATTATTCTGCTCCGATAAATGGGCAAATTTTTCAAATTGAGGGTGGCAAAATTTCACATTTTTCTTTGCCTAGACGTAATAAAACATTTTTGTCATCATCGGTTTCACAAACTTTTGAGATTGATGAAATTGACTCAAATATAGAGTCTATTCTACTGAATAATAACAAAAAATTACCTACATATAAAAATTTATCTGGAAAGGTTGCTGTTGTAACTGGTGCTAGCGGAGGTATAGGAAAAGAAATTGCAAAACTTCTTGCACATGAAGGAGCATCAATTGTCGTTGCTGATATAGGAAGTTCCTTAGATGGTTCATCTCAAAATTCAGAACCGGCATTAAAAATTGTTGAAGAAATTAATGAGTTAGGTGGAAATGCTATAGCATCTTTGAATTCGGTCACCAACATGACAGGCGCAAAAAATATTATTGATGATGCTATATCTAATTTTGGTAAGTTAGATATTTTAGTTGCGGCGGCTGGCATTCTAAGAGACAGAATGATTTTTAATATGTCTGAACAAGAATGGGATGATGTTTTATCAGTTCATCTCAAGGGGACATTTTCTGTTGTTAAGGCATCTGTTAATCATTTTATAAAGCAAAGATTTGGGAGAATTATTACCTTTTCATCAGTGTCTGGTTTGTACGGTTATGGAGGACAGTCAAATTATGGTGCAGCTAAAGAGGGGATATCTGGCTTCACAAAGTCTTTGTCTAAAGAGTTATACCAATATGGAATAACGGCAAATATAATTTCACCTGGAGCTAAAACTAGAATGACAGAATCAGTTCCTGATACAACATTAAGTATGAGAAAAGGTGATTTTAAGATACCTGAAGATATATTAAGTAATCATCCAAGCCAAGTTCCACCCATGATAGCTTGGTTGGCTTCTGATGCATCTAGTAATGTTACTGGTAAGATTTTCCATTGTGTAGGAAATACAATAAGTATGATGAGAAACCCCACAGAATATAGAAGTATTAGTAAGAAAACTAAATGGTTTCCCGAAGAGATAGCTGCTATTTTCCCAGAAACAATTGGAATGGATCTAATTAATCCGGCTCCAATATCTGAATAATTTATTTCATTTGTGAAAAAATTGGTTGTAGTTTTTTTCTCTCAGCTAGACTTTCTTCATCGTCATTAGTGTTTGTTATCGGATTTTTTTCTTCAGGGTCCTTAATCAAATCAAACATTTCGCCTGTTTCATAAATTTTCCATTTGTTAGTTCTAAGAAATCTTGAGTATGTTGTGTTTCTTGGAGTCATAGGTTCAAAATGGAAAAATACCCATTCTCTTGGGTTACCTTTTTCACCTAACAACTGGGGTAAAAAACTTCTACCGTCAATTTTATATGTTTCTTCAGTTTTTATCCCGGCTATTTCAAGTATCGTAGGTAATATATCTACTGAATCTATTAAATCTTTTGATACCATTCCTTGAGATATTTTGCCATCCCACTGGCACATCATAGGAACATGTGTGCCTCTATCATTGGTAAGTCCTTTTCCACCACAAACTTGAGTATGTTTATGCATCATTGAGCAAACTTCTATAGGTGTACCGTTATCTCCTAGATAAATAATAATTGTATTTTCCGATATCCCTGCATCTTTAACTTTTTCTATAATTCTTCCAACTATTTTGTCATGATACTCTACCATGTCTTTGTAATATTTTGGGTCGTCATCCCAGCCTTCTAACTCATCAAATGTTCTACCACCAATAGTTTTGTTAGATGGGGGCTCAAATTCATCATAATCTTCACTGTCAGGGGTAGGCTCTAGTGGCCTATGGGTAAGGGCCATTGGAAAATAAACAAAAAATGGCTCTTCTTTATTTTCATCAATAAATTTATTTATGTATTCGGCAAATATGTCTTCTCCATATTTATCTTTGGTGTCGTCAAGATATCTTCCATTTTCGTAGATTACCGGGTCTTTATACCTAGATCCTTTATTTTCTGTATGGTGTGCATGCCATACACAATATTCATGAAATCCTGAGTTTTCAATTTTTTGACCTTTTGATCTTAATTTTAAGCCATCCTCATCTATGGGAAAATATGAATAAAGTTGCCATTTACCTGCTATACATGTTTTATATCCATTCTCAGAAAATATATGACCAAAAGTTTTCTCTTCTGGAGCCATTGTTCCAAAGCCTATATAATTTCTAAAATTATACTTACCTGTCATTAGTTGTAATCTTGTTGGAGTACATAAAGGTTGGACGTGAGCATTTTCAAATCTAACACCATTATTTGCTAATGAGTCTATATTTGGAGTTTTATAAGATGTACCTCCGTTGGATTCGATTACTTCGAATCCAAGATCATCAGACATTATTAGTATTATGTTAGGTTTTGATGTTGTCAATTCAACCTCCAAAGACAGAAATTACTAAAGATGTAATTTTAGCAATTTTTGTTTGTAGTGTCCCATTCTTTTCGCCATAATTCCATAAAAATAAATTTTTTGTCTTCTTTAGTTACAGTTTTAACTTTCTTAAATCCACACTTTTCAAATGCTTTTTGAGCCCTTATATTATAAATTAATGTGTGCAGATAAATGTGATTAATTTTATTGTTTTTGAAAAAAAAGCTAATAGCATTATTCATAGCATCTGAGCCATAACCATTATTCCAATAATCTTTGTTGCCAATCATAATTCCAAATTCGGCTTGAAGTGTTTTTGAGTTTATGTCATAAAACATACAATTACCTATATGCTTTCCGTAAAGAGTTTCAATAGCCATCCTCATTGAGTTATGACTTGGAAATTTAACATCTTCCCTATGGTATCTTAGAAATTCATCATAGGTCATGTTGATGGGTTTAGTTGCGTCTAAGTCAGATAATTCATTATCAATTCGCCAATTATAATCATTAGTAGCATCCTCAATTTTTTTTGATCTTAATTGAGTAATTTTTCCTGTGGCAAAAACTTCATGTTTGTTTATAACTTTTTCTTCATTTTTTGAAAATGGCCAAAACTTTTCCCAAGACATCTTTTTCGTTCTTATGTGTTATTTTATTTTTTGCAATACTTATTTCTATCCATTCTACACTATCAAATTCATCATCATGCATGTAAAATTCACCTGACAAATACTCCATTAGGTACCAATGAACAGTTTTTTTATATATAGTTATGTTTCTATTATTTCCAAGATTGATTTTAGAAATTTTTATTAATTTTTGATCTGTTTTTCTTATTCCAAAATAATGAGAAGTTGTTGTAATTTTTTTTAAAATTTTTGTATCTATTCCAGTTTCTTCTTTTACTTCCCTGATCGCAGTTTGTTTGTAATTCTCATTTTTTTCTGGCCTTCCTTTTGGAAGACAAAAAAGATTTTCCGATGTTCTTTTGCATATGGCAACAAAAATTTTTTCATTTTTATTAAAAACTATAACTCCTCCAGCTGACCATATGTTTGTAAATTTTTTTACCATAGAGTGATTATTTTCTACTAATATCATAAATTATAGACAAATGAATGAAAATTAATGTAAAAATTAATTGACTTTTTTGTGCCCAAAATAAATAATTAACATAGTTATATTTTTTTAGGGGAAATAATTGGAAAAGAAAGATTTTGTAATAAGGTTTGCTGGAGAAGGCGGACAGGGATTAGTTACTTCAGCCGATGCTTTTGCGAGGGCTGCAGCTGGAGCAGGTTATTTTGTTCAGACATTTTCAACATTTCCTTCACAGATTATGGGGGGGCCGGCATCTTCTCAAGTAAGAATATCAACAACTCCCGTACTTAGTTCAGGAGATGGAGTTGATGTTCTAGTTGCACTTAATGAGTATGCATACAATAACCACAAGGATGACTTAAATCCTGGTGGTGTAACAATCTACAATGCCCAAGAATATGACTTACCCGAAGGTGGTAAATATTTTGGGATTAGAGCTGATGAATTAGCTAAGTCTACAGGTAATGCTAGAGCAGCTAATATGGTAACAATTGGGGCAGTAGCTCAACTGATTGATTTTTCTTTGTCAGAGATAGATTCATTTATTACTGAAAGATTCTCAAGGGGCAGAGATAACGATGATGAAATTATTCAAGCGAATATAAAGGCTATAAGATTAGGAGTTGATGTTGCTAAATCTAGTGGTTTAAGTGTTGGTAAAATAGAAAAATCAACCCCTAATAATTTAGATCAGATAATTATCACCGGTAACGCTGCTTTGGCACTTGGAGCTGTTTCAGCGGGATTAGATTTTTATGCTGGATACCCAATTTCTCCTGCCACCACTATTTTAATATGGATGGAGAATAATCTTTTTGGAGGGAATAAGTTTGTTCACCAAGTTTCATCTGAAATTGAAGCAATTAACGTGATATTAGGTGCTGGTTTTTCAGGCAGAAAAGCAATGACAGCAACAGCTGGTCCTGGCTTTGCTCTTATGGGAGAGGGTTTAGGATTATCTTGGATGACAGAAATACCATTAGTTGTTGTGGATGTTCAAAGAGGAGGTCCTGCTACTGGTTTACCTACTAAATCTGAACAATCTGATTTATACACATGTATGTTCCCTGCTCATGGGGACATAAAAATGCCTGTATTGGCACCGGGTACAGTTGAAGAATGTTTTTATGCAGGTGCTTTATCGGTAAACTGGGCTGAAAAATATCAAGGTCCAGTTATTTTGATGACAGAGTTTGGGTTGGCTGAAAGAGGAGAAAATATCACTAAGCCAAATCTCACGGAAATTAGTTCTGAATCAAGGAAAGTATATTCAGAAAATGATAGTGGCAAAAGATATGATTCATGGGATGGATCAACGCCACTAAATCCCATGCCAATCCCTGGTGGAGCAGGTGCGTACGTGGCTAATGGTTCAGAGCATGATGAAATTGGTGATACAACACATTTACCAAAGCATCATATCAGGCTGACTGAGAGAAGATTTAGGAAACTTGATTTACTAAATGGTGCTCATTTTGAGATTGAGAATTCTGATTCTGGTATATATATAATGCCATGGGGCAGTTCAAAAGGCGCTGCTAGAGAAGCTTATGAACGTCTAATACAAGATCAAGTAGACATTGGTTGGTTGTATACCGTTGCACTAAATCCTCTTCCTGAAGAGATTAAAAAAATATTATCTAAAGCAAAAAATATTATTGTCCCTGAGTTAAATTATCTTGGTCAATGGTCATCTATTCTCAGAATGGATGGATATAAAGCTCAGTCAATAACTCAATATACTGGTCTGCCTTTCAAGCCTAATCATTTGGTTGAAGAGATAAAAAAAATTGTATAATAATTACTAGGAGTTTATATGACAAAAAGAAATCCAGAATATGACTTTGTATGGTGCCCAGGATGTGGTGACTTTGGAGTAAGAAGAGCATTAGAAATGGCACTTACAAATTATTCCGTAGAACATGAAAAACCTCAATCAGAAAATGTTGTAGTAGCGGGAATAGGATGCTCAGGTAACATGGTTCACTTATTGGAAGGAGACCAACCTTTTGGAATACATGGAATTCATGGTAGAACATTACCAATTGCTTTTGGAGTAAAAATGGGAAATCCAAATTTAAATACTGTTGTTGTAGCAGGAGATGGTGATTTTCTGTCAATTGGAGCTGAGCATATAGGACCAGCTGCAAATAGAAATATTAATATGACTGCCATAGTGATGGATAATGGTGTATATGGTCTTACAAAGGGTCAATCATCACCCACAACAGATTTAGGGCAAATTACAACTTCTACTCCTTTTGGAAAAATTGAAAATTCTGTAATACCTCTTAAGAATTATCTAACAATTGGGGTATCGTATATTGCTTCATACTACTCGAGCAAACCAAAGATACTTGCTCAGTACATGCAAGAAGCTATGAATCATAAAGGTTTTAGTATAGTTCACGTTATGTCACCATGTACTACTTATAACGATACATATCAGGTACTTAAAGGAAATCCTAAAGAAGGAATCAAAGGATTAGCATATGAAATTCCTGAAGATTATGATCCTACCAATATTGATCAAGCTCAAAAATTGGTGAACAGTCCTGGTATACCATTAGGTTTAGTGTACAAGAATGAATTAGATACAATTGAAGAAAGATTTTCATTCATGAAAGAAAAAGCGAAAATTCAGACTAACGAAGAAATTCTTAATTCATACTCAATTTAAAAATTATTTTCTCTTGAAATTTTCTTTATGTTTCTTATGAAAATAAATGCTGTGTAACATTATGCTCAACCCTAAGATTGAAAATCCTACTACTACAGATAAATCTAAATGGGTCTCACTCCATATTGACATTAATATAAAAATTATGTAGCCAATAGAACCACCCCAAATTGTAGGATGGCTAAATTTTTTATATATCATAGTAAATAATATTATTGCAATAATGATATATGGGATAATAAGTTGCTGAGGGGCGATTCCTAGACCTAAACCTGTAAGTGTCGATACGCCATCTCCACCCTTAAGTTTAGTAAATGGAGAATTCCAATGCCCTAGGATAGTGAATGATGCAGGCAAAATTAGTTCAAAATCTGAAAAACCATAAAGTCTGCATATAATTATTGCAATTAGTCCCTTAGAAGAATCTATCAACATTACCGCTACGCCGGCCTTACGAGATAACTCTCTGAATACATTTGTTGCACCAGCTTGCTTTGAACCAATTTCAAAAATGTTAACTCCATAAAATTTACCTGTTATAAAGGCTACTGGTATAGAACCTATTAGGTACGAAAATATAATACAAAAAATATATGTGTCTAAAGAAATTTCATTGAGCATGAAAATAAATTATATCAGTAATAAATTATTTAAAATATGTATTAATTATTGTAAATAATTATTTATTATTATGTATCTTCATAAGAGCCGTATGGAGGAATTTTTGGCATCTGATTTTTTTCAAGATCCAATTCAGCTTTTTCAGCTTCAGTGATATATTTAGAAGGGCATCTTATTGTAAGTGTCTGTGCTACGAAACTTCCATCTTGAGCCTTTTCACCTTGCAAGATGATTTCAGCATACTCATTAAAAAATATTTTTCCAATTTCTCCATCGTAAATTACAGGTAATTCTGAAATACCATTTTCGTCCCTAAGGTTAAAGTGAGCCCTGATTCCATTTGCTTCTCTATAATAAGAGTTTTTGACAAGTTTTCCTGAAACTCCAATTTGATTTTCAGATATAGAGTCAGTATTGATTACATCTTCAACACTTAGGTATTCAATAGTAGAAATACTAAAAACAGAAGATGCAAAATAAATAATTGAACTTGAAACTAAAATAATGAGCATGGAAAGCTTAATTTTTGAGTTAAGAAGTCTAGCTGTGTTATTTTGATTTGGTTGATTTTTTTTCATTTTGTATTTACAAAATTTTTGGTAGATTCAATGATTTTTTGCTTTTTACCTAGGTAAAAAATATATAAGAAAAAAATAATCCAAGTAATTAGGAAAAATGAAAAAAGATATGATAAATTATTTTCTAATCTTCCTTCTTCTCGTTCAACTACGGACTTAGCATATTCTCCATCATATATTATTGTAACGGGTGCATATCTTTTTTGGTGTTCAATCAATTTTATTGCAGATTCTTTAGGAGAATTTTTTTGTGTTGACACCCATCTATCTCCTGAAGATTCATCTAAACCAAATTCTGTAGAAATATTAACTTTATATTTGTAATTATTTCCGTTGGAATCCGTTATTTGAAATTCTACAAGCTCATTCATTTCATCCACTAAAACAATAGTTATAATTCCACTAATTCTTTTACCATTATTTTCTTGGGCATTTGTTTGAATGCTACTAATGAATAAGGACAAGACTGAAAAAATTCCAATAAATAGAAAAGTTATTTTTTTCTTGTTCATAATTTTTTTACCTTTCTAGGTGTTAGTCAAATATTTTGAAATAGTATCTTGTAATTTGTATCTTATTCTAAGTAAATATACGAAAAATATCATAAATGTTATAGTAGAAAAAAGCCAAACTATTCTCATGTCATTGCTACTAAAGGATGAATCATTTTCGGAAGCAGGTCCTAGAACAATTGGAGGATGAGCCTCTGACCATAAATTAGCAGCAAAATATATCAGAGGTGTATCTAAAGCTCCTATAATTGCAATGATTGCAGCTATTCTTTGACCTTGTGAACCTGTAGGAAAATAATTTCTGAACATTATGTAGCTTACATATATCAAGTATAAAATTAATGCTGTAGTAAGTTTTGCTTCACCTGTCCACCATACTCCCCAGACGGGTTTAGCCCATAAAATACCTGATAACAACATTATAGTTCCATATAGAAGGCCTATTTCTGCTGCAGAAATGGCTATTTTGTCCCAAAATTGATTTCTTTTCCATAAAAATAATACGGAACTCACTGCAACTAAAATTATTGCAAGCATAGATATTTGTGACACAGGAACATGGATGTATAGAATCCTTTGAATTGCTCCTTGGTTAGCTTCAGTAGGAACCCATATAAAAATTAAATATAAATTAATAAACATAAAGATAGCGGAACAAGTCAAAAGCTTATTTTTTATAATATTAGACATATATTATTAACATTTTACAATAATTTTTATAAAAAATTAACATACCTAATCTTCATAAATTACATTAGATATGAATAATGAAAAGATTAGGAAAATTAGATTAAAAGCTACAGTCAATTGAAACCAAATAGATAAATCATTCCAACCTTTTCCTTGAAATATCATAGAGGTAGCCTCAATTGATGAAAACAGTATAGGTATAATACAAGGTAAAAATAACATAGGTAACAATACTTCTCTAGCTCTCACTTTTATGGACAATGAAGCAAAAAGTGTTCCAACTACGCTAAATCCAATATTAGCAAGTAAGCAGCAGGTTATAAATTCTAAGGATAATATTGAAAAATTAAATAATATTGCAAAAATTGGTAAAATTACCATCTCGGAAATAGTTATAAATATAAAGTTACCTACCACTTTACCTAAATATATTATATCTCTACTTATTGGCGCCATAATTAAGGCTTCAAGCGTATCATTTTCACTCTCAAGCATAAAAGATCTGTTAATTCCAGTAATACTTGCAAAAGATATTGATGACCATAGTATGCCAGCTGCAGTACTGCTAGATAATGATGACCCAACATCGAAGGCAAATGAAAAAATAAAAATTATTATTGTTCCAAATCCACTAATTGACAAAATAACATCTTTATTTCTTAACTCAATTAGTAAGTCTTTTTTTGCAATATTATATATAGAAAGTAGTGAGTTTTTCATATTTGTTTTGAAGTTTTTTCATAAAAGCTTATTATTTGCTGGTGGTTTTTTTTTGATACATCAGAAAAAGTTTTTGAAATCTTACCTTTATTCATGATTATTACTTTATTGCATATATTTATCGATTGCTGAACCATGTGTGAGGTTATCAAGATGCCTGCTCCTGAATTTTTATTTTCAGTAATTATATTTTCTAACTGATTAGTAGATTTTTTATCTAATCCCGATTCTATTTCATCAAAAAATAGAAAATTAGGATTATGGATTAGTGCTTTCGCAATTGAGATTTTTTTTCTAATTCCATGAGATAAAATTCGAATTTTTTTACCTAAATATTCAGATAGATCTAGCTTTCTTGTTATGTTTATAATATTCTCTTTTGGATTTTTAACAAAATATAGTTTTGAAAAAAATATTAAATTCTCCTCAACNGTTAGGTCATTATAAAGCATATTGCTATGGAGNGCAGAGCCTATTTCAAGCCTATAGTTTTCTGCATTNTTTTTATGGTAATTAATTTTATTTATCGTTATTTCTCCTGNATCAGGNAAGGATAAGTATGATAATAGTCGAATTAANGTTGATTTTCCGGCCCCATTTTTTCCAAGAAGCAAAATNACATCCCCAGATTTAATAGACAAATNAACACCATTAATAATCTTATTATTTCCNTAACTTTTTGTAATAGATTTACATAATAGATGATTATTTTTCATTGTTTTTGGTAAACTTTTGTTTTATTTCGTTCAATGATAATTTTGATATTTTAGATATTTCTTTAAGTTTTTTCTTATTTTTCAAATCATCATTTTCAATTCTAGTCATATATCTTCTAGCCACATCATAGTATAGAGAATTTATATCAACTTTTCTTACTGATGTTTTATTTGTATTTTTGTCCCTAATTTCCTCAAATGATAAACATTTAACCTGCCCATTTTCTAGACAAATCAAACCGCTTTGATTGTTTTTGGATGATGATATTAAAAATTTTACGGCTCCATGTCCCAATGTTCTTGTGTAGTCTATATCGAAAGGTATAGGAGGTGCAGATCTTAATTCGTATCCTAATGTTAGATCTACTATATCCATAGGCTTATCAATTTTCTGAAATCTTTTTTCTACTTCATTTCTTATTATTCTTGATAAAGGCAAATCTGCAAGTTTCACATTCCCATATTCATCGCGTGGGACTTTTATTTGTTGATCTTTCTCTAATTGCTCCATATTTAATTTTTCTGCAATACCTTCTGCAATAATTGCAGTTCCGTCAGGTCTACCTAACATCTGACGTTTGATTATAGAGCCTTCTATGATGTCACAAACATGTGAAATTGTAATTTGGTTATCCTCAAACTCTTCAGGTATTATGGTTATGGTTGCTGCTGAGGATTTTCCTATCCCTAATGCCAAGTGGCCAGTATGTCTGCCCATTGCTACAATAAAATACCATCTATTTGTTGATCTTGAATCTTCTTTTATATTCGAAACAATTTCACAGCCAACATGTCTTGCTGTTTCATATCCAAATGTAGGCATGTTACCGGGTAGTGGAAGATCATTATCAATTGTTTTGGGAATATGTGCGATCTTGATGCTATTTTTTGAATATTTAGCAATTTCCGAAGCACCGAATGCAGTATCATCTCCACCAATAGTAATTAACTTGTTAATATTTAATTTGTGCAGAGTACTGATTGTATTAATTAAGTCTGAAGAACTCTTAGCTGGATTAGTTCTAGAAGTATTTAATATTGATCCACCTAGTTTATAAATTTTAGCAACTGATTCAATTTCAAGATTTACTGTATGATTTATATCTTTTTTTACAAGGAATTCGTAACCATTTTTTATTCCTATTGGTTGAAATCCAGAATTAATAGCCTCTATTGCAGCGGCAGCTATTACACTATTTATTCCGGGAGCTGGTCCCCCGCCTACAAGTATGCCTATTTTTTCCATAAAAAACTCTTTGATATTAATGTATATTTTAAATAATTATTACTTAAGTAAATAATACTCCAAAAAAACAATTTCATATATATTTAAATTATCATGGAAGAGCGTATACAAAAAATAATTTCTAAATCTGGTGTTACTTCAAGAAGAAAAGCCGAGCACTTAATCACATCTGGAAGAGTCAGGGTAAATAATGAGTTAGCTAATCTTGGTCAAAATGCAGATATCACAAAGGACATAATTACTGTTGACGGAAATAAATTAGAACCTACCAAAAAAATTTATATAATGTTACACAAGCCTATTGGATACATAACTAGTAACTTTGATCCTCAAGAAAGGCCTACTGTATTGGATTTAGTTCATATTGAAAAACGAATTTTTCCTGTAGGTCGTTTGGATTACAACACTTCAGGATTGATTATCTTGACTAATGATGGAGAATTTTCCAATTTTATTTCACATCCTAGTAATAATGTAGAAAAAAAATATTATGCTGTTTTATCAAAATCCCTGGAAAGATTTCATCAAGATGTTATTTCTCAATCTCCACTTATAGGTAACGAAAAAGTATATCCTTTTATTTTTGATTGGATTTCAGATGATAGAAAAAAAATAAAAATAAAAATTCATGAGGGTAAAAACCGTTTAATTCGAAGAGTTTTTAATAATTATGGTTACAAAATAGAAGAATTAAAGCGTTTAGAAATAGGGACGCTATATTTAGGAGAATTAGGGTATGGCAAATGGAGATATATAAGCAAAAATGAAATAAGAAACTTATTTCCTAAATAATTAGGGCAATATTCATAAAGAATTAGTGTTTTTTTAGTGGTAATGGTAGTTATTTTTAAATATTATTGACAAATAAATTATTTATACGTTCTGGGAGTGAAAAAATCATGAAATTTGTTAGATTTGAGCATAGTAACAATGCAAGTTATGGGATTGTGGAAGATGAAGTAGTTAGTGTAATATCTAATTCACCTATTGGTCAAGACTATAATGAGACTGGTGAAAAGTATAATTTATCTGATGTTAAAATTTTAGCGCCAGTTCCTAAACCTGGAAAAATGCTTTGTTTAGCCTTAAATTATGGTTCTCATTTACTGGGTGCTGACAAACCCACAAGGCCAGAACCATTTTATAAAAATAATAATGCCATAATTGGACCAGGGGACCCTATTAAGTTGCCAGAGGATTCAGGCCTTGTTGTTTGTGAGTCTGAATTGATTGTAATTATTGGAAAAAAAGCACAATCTGTTTCAGAGGAAAATGCCCTTAATTATGTTTTTGGATATACTGCAGGAAACGATGTAAGTGCCCGAGAATGGCAGGCAGGTCCGAAGGCAGATAAGCAATGGTGGAGAGCTAAATCTTCTGATACTTTTGGACCAACTGGACCTTTTATTGTTACAGATTTAGATCCACAAAATTTATCAATCAAGGCTTGGGTAAATGGAGTTGAAGGTCAAAATTGTCATTCGTCTGAAATGATATTTACTGCTGCACAGGCAGTATCTTTTATTAGTAAGTACGTAACATTAGATCCTGGAGATTTAATTTGGACTGGGACTTCTGGAACTACCCCACCTATAAATGCTGGAGGTGATGTAACTGTTGAAGTTGAAGGTATAGGAAAACTGACGAATCCAGTGATTGATGCTTAGTTATAATTTAAATAAATATTAACTATTTTTTCTGAAATATTACCTTCAGTCAGCCAGTAAAAAATTAGATATCCTCCAACAAGTATCAATGTATACGACGATACTGCATCTATATATTTTGATATGTTTTTTATTTTTTCCAGAACTGTTGACTTAAAGATTGACAGAATTATTGTGATTAAAATTATCATCGTCGTCATACCAAGTGAGTAGATCAAAAATTGGTAAAACCCGTATAAAAAACCATCTCTTGATATGCTTGAACCAATTAATGCTAAAAAAATGGGCATGGTACAACTTATTGAAACTAAAGCATACGAAATTCCAAAAAGAAAATAATTAGATAATTCAGAATTACTTTTGATTTGAATTTTTGAAGAAATAGACTGAGGCTTTTGAAAATAAATTTTTTTACCAGAAGATATATATACCCCTGTAATAATAAGTATAAAACCTAAAATAAATCCTATCCAATGAAATAAATTAACATACTCAGAAAAAACATCTCTTCCAAATGAAATAATAATACCTATAGTTCCAAATACAAATAAAAAACCTAATCCCATAGAGATACTAACACTAAAAATCGTTTGTAGTTGATGAAATTTCCTTCGATTTTTGTTAGAGTTTTTATCTGTTATAAATATTCCTACGTATGCAGGTAGCATCACGAAACCACAGGGATTAAGTGATGCAATTAAACCAGCTATAAAAGCAAATCCAAATGGTATTAGAATCTCTGAGTTTGAAAAAAAAGTAGATGCGCTACCTGAAATATTAAGAGCGCTATTAACTATAAAATTAGTTTCTGAATTGGCTCCAATAACTATTCCAAAGTAAATTGAGATACATGTTATTAAAATGGAAAATAAAATAACTATTGAAAAATTTGATATATGATATTTTGATTTCATCTTCTTTTATTTTACAAATTTTTCCCAACACTTGGGAAATAATAAGTATTTATTCATTATTAATAATTGAATAATACTGACCTCATATCCAACTAATTTTTAGTTTGACTAAAATCTTTGAATCCTTAGTTGATACATAAATTATTAGTTATCATATGTTAATAGGAAAACTTTTATGTCATTAGATTATTCAGAGTCTTCGAAATTAAATAATGAGTCTAAAAATATTAGATTTTTTCTTAGTATTTCCGATTATGATTTGAAAAAAGATTTATCTGGATACATATATAATGCTGAAGGTTTGTATTTATTGAGCGAAGTGGATGATGGAGATCCTGAAGTAGACGTATTTATTACAGATGATTTACAAAAATTACGAAAACAAAACACTCAAATTGAGTCTGCAAAAATTTATTCAATCGTCGATAATTTTTCTAATAAAACTTTGTTAGATTCTGTTTTTCATGGGGTATGGGATTGTATTTTATTTCCAAAAAATATCAAAGACCTTGCTACAATTATTGACAATATCATAGTTTCAAGGATTTCTAGTAACTGTCCTATACTGGAAAAAATTAGTAAAAGTGAAAGTTGCTCAAAAATTCTTATTCAAAAAGTTAGTGAAATAACAAGAAAAGATTATGTTGGAGATTTTATTTTTGATAACCCTTTATCTGAAAGAGACAAAGAAATACTAAACCATATTTCTATGGGAAAATCCAACAAAGAAATTGCAAATCAAGTAGGTTTAGCAGAACAAACTATAAAAAATACAATAAGCGTGATACTTGATAAGACTTTTACCTCAAATAGAGCTCAAGCAGCATCAATGGCTACAAAAAATAAATGGATATAGTAATAAAAAATTAATTGCTATCAATAAAATTTAGATTTTTATACTCAATTCATGTACAATTTATAGGTTGTTTACTATTTTACGAGTAAATAAATAAAAAATCTTAATAGACCAGTTAATAGTTGCTAACTGGAATAGAGGCAAATAAATGATAGAAAATACGCAGAATACTTCTGATACTCAAGAAGATACTGTGGCGCCTCTCGATCTTAGATCTCTTTTTGTCGCTGGGGTACATTTTGGTCATCCTACAAAGCGATGGAACCCAAAAATGAATAAGTTCATTTATGGAAAGAGATCAAGTGCACATATCATCGATCTTATCCAAACAATTGATTCAATTAAGGAAGCAAAAAGTTTTATAGAAAAAATTGTTGGTGAAGGTGGAGAATGTTTAATGGTCGGGACAAAACCACAAGCTCAAGAGATCATTAAAGAATATGCAGAAAAATCAAATGCAATGTACATAAACCAGAGATGGTTAGGTGGTATGATGACAAACTTTGGAACTATTCAAAATAGAATTGAAAGGCTAGTTCATCTTGAAGAAGCATTTTCTAAAGGTAATATTATAGCGCAGACAAAAAGAGAAACTCTTAAACTTTCTAATGAACTTGAGAGGCTTAAGAAATTTTTTGGCGGAATAATGGAAATGCGAAAATTACCTGACGTTTTATTCGTTGTTGATATAACTGAGGAAGTTATAGCAGTAGCAGAATCTGTAAAATTGGGCATTCCTGTAGTAGCAATGGTAGATACTAATTGTGACCCTGAACCAATCCAATATCCAATTCCATCGAATGATGATTCAATAAGATCAATTGAATTAATAGCAAAGCACATATCAGAAGCTATTAAATCAGGAAAAGAAATTGCAAAAAAAGCACATGAGGATAAGTTGGCTTCTGAAGCAATCCTAGAAGCTCAAGAAGCAGAGGCAAGGTCAAAAGCCCAAGCTAAAGCAGCAGAAAAAAGTCCAGCTGCAAATTCAAAAAATAATCAAGAAAAACCTCAAACTAATAAAGTGAAAAAATCTACCCAAGTAAAATCTAAAACTGAATCAGATTCAGGTTTAGATAATAAGATAAAAGAAGACAAAAAAGCAAAATCAAAAGACACCAAAGAAAAAAACACCAAAGAAAAAAACACTAAGGAAAAAAACACCAAGGAAAATAACACTAAGGAAAATAACACCAAGGAAAAAGAAACAAAAACTTTGAAAAATAAAAAAACCGTAACAAAGTCTTCTAAAAAAGATGAAAATAGTACAAAAAAGGATTGAGAGGCATAAAGTTGTCAAAAATTACAGCAACAGAGGTTAAGGAATTAAGAGATATTACTGGTGCAGGTTTTATGGATTGTAAGAAAGCATTAGAAGAGGCGGATGGAAATCAGGAGTCAGCAATAAACATTCTTAACGAAAAAGGTCTAGCATCAGCTGCCAAAAAGGCCAATCGATCAACTTCAGAAGGTTTAATAGTTTCATACATACATACCGGTGGAAGAGTTGGTGCAATGGTTGAGTTAAATTGTGAGACTGATTTTGTCGCACGAACTGAGGATTTTGAAAGTTTAGGAAAAAATATTGCTATGCAAGTAGCTGCCATGGATCCAAAATATTTAGATCTTGAAAGCGCTGAAGCATCAAAAGAAAAAGTCGATTCAAATATTATACTTTTAGAGCAGGAATATATTAGAGATTCCGGTATGAAAATTTCTGATCTTATAAAAGAAAGTATTGGAAAACTCGGGGAAAATATAAAAATCAGTCGTTTTTCAAGGTTTGAATTGGGAACTGAATAAGTAGGTGCACAAATGGCAAGGCCTGAATATTCAAAGATAATTTTGAAGATGTCTGGTGAGTCCTTCAAGGGACCCAAGGATTTTGGGATGGATGCAAATACATTGAAATTCATAGCCTCAGAGGTTCAATCAATAACTTCACTAGGTGTACAGGTTGGTATTGTTGTTGGAGGAGGTAACATATGGAGAGGGGCGGATTATGAACAAACAGGAATGGACAGATCAACAGCTGATTTTGCTGGTATGCTTGCCACAATAATGAATGCTCTTGCACTTCAAGATGCTCTTGAATCTGAAGGAATGATTGTCAGGACTCAATCAGCTCTATCTATCCCTTCAGTAGCTGAACCATATATTAGAAGAAGGGCTATAAGGCATATGGAAAAAGGCAGAGTAGTGATATTTGCTGGAGGAACGGGTAATCCATATATGACAACTGATACAGCAGCAGCATTGAGAGCATTAGAGATAGGTTCAGAGGCATTAATTATGGCAAAAAATGGTATTGATGGAGTCTATGATTCTGATCCTTTGACAAATCCGAATGCAAAAAAATTTACACAATTAACTCACCATGAAGCTATCTCAAAGAGGCTAAAAGCATTAGATAGTACAGCTCTTTCATTGTGTATGGATAATTCTTTGCCGATAGAAGTATTTAATATATTTAGTGCAGGAAATTTGAAATCAGTAATTTCTGGTAACAAAATCGGAACAAGAATAATTGTAAAGTAAAAAGGAGAAAATATGCTTGATGAAAATTTAGTTGAAATAGACTCGAAAATGAAACTCTCTTTTGATGTTTTTCTTAAGGATCTAAAAGGTATGAGAACAGGTAGAGCTTCAACAGGATTAGTAGAAAATCTTCAAGTTGATTATTTTGGTTCAGAAATGCCCTTAAATCAATTAGCTCAAATAAATGTTGGGGACGCACGATTAATTGTTATACAAGCATGGGATAAAAACGCTGTGGATTCTATAAGTAAAGCTATACAAAATTCTGACTTAAATTTATCTCCTAATGTAGATGGAGATCTAATACGACTGAATCTTCCGCCTTTGACAGAGGAAAGACGAAGAGATCTTGTCAAGATAATCAAAAACAGAGGAGAAGAATGTAAACTTTCTATTAGATCATCAAGAAGAGATTCACAAGATTTTATTAGAAAAGTTGAAAAAGATGGTTCAGCGTCACAAGATGATTGTCAGAGATCACAAAAAAAACTCCAAGAAATTACAGATTCTTACGTAAAAAAAATTGACGAAGAAGTAAAGAATAAAGAATCAGAAGTAATGCAAGTATAAAATGAAAGATTCAAAGGATGATAAAATATCTGATTCATTGATCATCCCTAATCACGTTGCAATAATAATGGATGGTAATGCCAGGTGGGCTGAATCAAAGAATTTGGATCTATCAGATGGTCATATTGCTGGTTATAAAAATATTAGACAGGTAATAATTACAATGAAAAGAATGGGAGTTAAGTATGTTACTCTCTATGCTTTTTCAACAGAAAATTGGAGTAGGCCTAAACATGAGGTAGATTCTTTGATTGAATTAGCTGTATCAGTAATTAATGATGAAACCAGGGAACTAAATAATAATAATGTTAAGATTCATCATCTTGGTCGAACAGACAGGCTTAAACCTTCATTAATTGAAAAAATAAACAAAGCAATTGACATAACTAAGAATAATACGGCTATAAATTTGTCTATAGCGTTTGATTATGGTGGTAGGGATGAAATAGTTAATGCTGCTAACAAAATAATTAATAAAATTACTAATGAAAATATAGATGAAAATTTATTTAATAAGGGATTGTATTCATCAAATTTACCTGATGTTGATTTTCTCATAAGAACGGGTGGAGATTATAGAATAAGTAATTTTTTATTATGGAAAATTGCTTATTCTGAATTATATTTTACGCCAATTTTATGGCCAGATTTTTCTGAAGAAGAAATTAAATTAGCTTTTGTAGAGTATTCAAAAAGGCATAGAAGATTTGGCAAAAGATAAAATTTTTGAATTTAGGGAGCATTTTTGAAAAATAGGATAATAACATCAATAATTGGAATCCCAATAATATTTATTTCAATTATTTGGAATATTGTTGGATTGTTGATTTTGTGTTCAATAATTGGTCTTATTGCTAGTTATGAAATCAATAAAATGCTTCCTAAAAATAAAATAACTACAAGTAGTGAAAAGATTATATTTATAAATATATTACTTGTAACTTTTTTACCCTTAATACTTTCGATATTTATTATTAATGAAATAAATGCTTCCTCTGATATATTATTTTCTATTTATCTTACTTTTGTATCTTTAGCTATACTGATTTTTGTCAGGGCTTTTACCTACAAAAATCAGAGATTTAGAAACATTGGCTTTTGGAAATTTTGGATATATGTAACTTTTATAGGCTTTGGTATAGCTCATTTTCCACTATTATATAATCATGAATCTAGAGGCCCCAACTTAACAATTATGATTATTGCATTAACTTTTACCTTTGATATTTTTGCATTATTTGTTGGAAAAAGATTTGGTAAAACTAAGATATTTCCTAGTATAAGTCCAAATAAATCCTTAGAAGGATACATAGGAGGTTTTCTGTCATTATTTCCTATGCTTTTTTTACTTCAAATAATATTTGATATTTCCTCATCATTTCTCACTTTTTTTATAGTAATAATTATAATTAGTTTTTCATCTTTATTGGGAGATCTATATGAATCTTATATAAAGCGACTCGCAAAAATTAAAGATAGTGGCTCTATTATTCCTGGTCATGGTGGAATACTTGATAGAACTGATAGTATACTGTCAAATATTATAGTTTTCTATTGGATAGTAATTTGGCTAAAGATTTAATTAATATAGCTATTCTTGGTTCAACTGGTTCTATAGGAACCCAGGCTTTGGAAATAATTAAGTATTTCCCAGAGAAATTTAATATTTTGGCTCTTGCGAACAATACTAATCCTGAGATTTTAGAACAAATAAAACACTTTAATCCAAAGTATGTTGCTACTAATTCTGGTATAAATATGGACACTCTTTCAGTAAAAAGGGTATCCATAGACGAAATTTGTTCTAACAAGGATATTGATCTAATAATTGCTGGCATATCTGGAATAGAATCTGCTTCATCAATTTTCACCTCTGTTCAGCATGGTAAGGATATTCTTTTAGCTAGCAAAGAAGCAATAGTAATTGCTGGAGAAATTATTATAAATGAAGCTAAAATATCTGGGAGTAAAATATTACCAATAGATAGTGAACCTTCCGCAATATGGCAATGTATAAATGGTGAAATTTCATCTCCAAAAAAACTTATAATTACTGCATCTGGAGGTGCATTTAGAGATTCCGAATGGTCAGAATTGTCCAGCGTAACATCTGAGCAAGCATTAAATCATCCAACATGGAAAATGGGAAATAAAATTACTATAGACTCAGCTACTTTAATGAATAAAGTTTTTGAAGTTATTGAATCAAAAATATTATTTGATATGGATTATGATAGTATTGACGTTTCAATTCATAAGCAGAGTATAGTTCACTCGATGGTTCAGTTTGATGATGGGGTTATTAAGGCTCAATTGGGCGATACTAATATGGGTAATCCAATACAGTATGCATTATTTTATCCAGAAAGGATAAAAAATTCTAATTTAGAAGATATAGATGGTGCTAATCTTGGTAATTTGACTTTTGAAAAATTAGATTCAAGTAAATATCCATGCTTTGAAACGGCATTACATTATGCCAAAAAGGGAGGTTCATATTTATCTATTTTATGTGGAGCAGATGAAGCTGCTGTTGAGCTATTTTTAGAAAAGAAAATCAGGTATACAGATATACATATAATTATCAATGAAGCATTAAAAGAACACAAAAAGATGTTTAATCCCGATTTTTACGATTTGATTGCTTTAGCTAGACAAACATACAGCAAAATAATTAATAAATATAATAATTAGTCATGTAAAATATTACTATGTCAGAAACTTTTATTTTTGGAATTATAACCTTTATTCTAGTATTAGGTCCACTCGTAATATTACATGAGTTAGGACATCTCTTAACGGCTAGAAAATTTGGTGTTAAGACTTTGGAGTTCGGTTTTGGGTTTCCTCCTAGAGTCTTTTCATATTGGACGGGTAACACTGTAATTTATAAAGAAGAAAATTCAGATTTTGATTTTAGTATAGGATCTATTGTTTCTGTAGCATATAGTGATACTGACGATAAAATATTTCTGGAAAAAATAAAAAATTATGAAAAAAAAGATGATTCTTCAGCTTCTTCAGGCGAAAAAGTAATAATTGGTAAAATAAAATCAATTTCATCCAATAGTTTCGTTGTTGCAGATATGATGTGGTCTTTTAATCTCTTGCCACTTGGTGGTTTTGTAAGAATGGTTGGAGAAGAAAATTCTTCAGCAAGTGGTTCTCTTGCAAGTAAGACAAAACTTCAAAGAATTATTGTTATGTCAGCAGGTGCGATTATAAATCTTATAATCCCTTTTATTCTTTTGACAACAATATTTATGATTCCTTCTGAAAAAGAAGTATCAGATGTAACCATTGTTTCAGTTTTCCCTGATTCACCAGCATATTTAGCGGGTTTGAAATCCGGAGATAAAATTATAAAAGTAGACAATAGAGATATAAATTCTATACAAAATCTCCAACAATCTGTGATGGTTAAACTTGGTTCTGAATCAACTTGGGAGATTGAAAAAGGTATTCCAAATATATTTTCACGTCCCTCGGAGAATGCGTATCAATACTCTGGGGATGTAAAAAAAATTAGATTGATACCAAGATGGGATCCCCCAAAAAAAATAGTTGTTGAGAAGGTTTACGATGAAAATAAAGAAATTTCAGTTAATGATGCAAGAATTTATGATTCTAATGCAGGAATAAATAATATATTAAGAGTTGTTTCTGAAGTTAGGGATTACGATAGTGAAATAGGGCTTTTAGATGCACAGAAATATATAGATTCAATAAGTTTAAATGATCAAATTAATATTGTTAATTCTATAACTAATCCATCAAATCAAATTCTTGTTAGTACTGCTAGAGCTATTAACAATAATTTAGGTTCTAGTACTCTCATACAAGAAGGAGCCACTGGAGTTCAAATTCGAAATACAAATACTATTAAGAAAAATTCTGGAGAGAATATTATTAAGGCATTTTTAAATGCAAAAAATCAAATTTTTGATACATTGATATTGACTAAGAATGCAGTTTTTTCAAACTTTCAAGATAGCAGCATCCCTCAGTTTGAGGGGCCGCAAACTGTAGGCCCAATAGGAATAGGTCAGTTAACAGGAGAAATAGCTGTATCGGAAAATTCTTTTTACGATAAAGTAATTTGGTACTGTTCACTAGCAGCAACTTTGAGTTTATCTCTAGGAATAATAAACTTATTACCTATACCTGCTCTTGATGGAGGTAGAATTTTATTTGTAATTATAGAGATAATTAGGGGAGGGAAAAAAATATCACCTGAGAGGGAAGGTTTAGTTCATTTATTAGGTTTTATACTATTGTTATCTCTAATTGCCGTTATTTCCATTCAAGATATTACCAGAATAGTCAGTGGAGATAGGATTTTTTAGTTTGAAGGTTTCCAAAGATTATCGGAATCAGATTATCACTGCATTGCTTTTTTCTTTGTTGGTAATTATTACATTTTTAGTTAAGTTTTTTTTTACAAACACTAACATTGTTGATAAATTTCTCTTTTATCAATCAATTCTAATATTAGTTTGGATTCCTATAATTTTTTATAATTATAAAAAAATAAACCTAAGAATTAAGAATTTTTTGATAGTATTAATTGGTATATACGTATTATTCAGTTTTTTATATTTGATGATTTAATTTTTACTAGGAAGTACATTTGACAAATAAAAGAAAAAAAACAAATGAAGTACTTGTTGGCAATGTAAAGATTGGTAACTTAAACCCAGTGGTAGTTCAGTCTATGACTGATACTGATACAGCTAACATTCAATCAACAGTAGATCAAATTAAGCTACTTACTATAGCAGGAAGCGAAATAGTACGTGTAACAGTAAATAATGATAGTTCAGCTAAATCTATAAAAGAAATAATTTCACGGCTAAATGATATAGGAGTAGATGTCCCAATAGTAGGAGATTTTCATTTTATTGGGCATAGATTATTAAGTCAGTATAAGGATTTAGCGAAAAGTTTATCTAAATTCAGAATAAATCCTGGAAACGTCGGAAGAGGAAATAGAAGAGACGAAAACTTTTCACAATTTATAAACATAGCAAAAGAGTACAATAAACCTGTAAGAATCGGGGTTAATGCAGGAAGCTTAGATCCAGAAGTTTTAGCCTTGAAAATGGATGAAAACTCTAGATTAAAAAATCCTTTAAGTGCTGAACTAGTAGAAAATCAAGCATTAGTAGAAAGCGCTCTTTCTAGTTCTGAGGCTGCAATTAATATGGGTCTTAGTGAAAATAATATTATTATTTCATGTAAAGTTTCTAGACTGAATCAGATGGTTGCTGTATACAGAGAGCTTTCAGAAAAGTCCCCATTTCCTTTGCATCTAGGTCTAACGGAGGCAGGTATGGGACAAAAGGGAGTAGTTTCCACAACAGCAGCTCTAAGTATTTTATTGGAATCAGGCATAGGTGATACCATAAGAGCTTCATTAACACCAGAGATTGGTGGTGACAGGGCAAAGGAAGTTCGTTTATGTCAAGACATTCTTCAGTCTCTAGGTATTCGTCGTTTTAGGCCTGCAGTGACTGCATGCCCTGGTTGCGGTAGAACTACATCAACATTTTTTAGAGAGTTAGCTCAGGAAATCCAATCTCATATTGATATTCGTTTACCAGAGTGGAAGTCTAGGTACCCTAACTCAAACACTTTAGAAGTTGCGGTTATGGGTTGTGTTGTTAATGGACCTGGGGAGTCTAAAGCAGCAAATATTGGAATTTCACTTCCTGGGTCAGGAGAAGATCCTAAGGCACCTGTATTCATAGATGGTCAAAGGGCGAAATTTTTATCAGGCTCATCAATTGCAAAAGATTTTATTGGCCTAGTTGATGATTATGTAGATAGTAAATTCGGATCAAACTAAATGTAATTTAATTTTTTCTTAACTATAAAATAGTATATTTAAGAATATGAATGATAACAAAAAAAATTTTAATGAAAACCAATTTAATTTACTTTTAGTTGAGGATGATAGAACATTACGTGAAGCTATTCGTTATAACTTAATAAGCCAAGGATATAACGTATATAGTACAGAAGATGGCGCTGAAGGTTTGAATATAGCAAAATCAAAGCCCGTAGATCTTATTTTATTAGATTTAATGCTTCCAAAATTAAGTGGTCTTGAAATATGTAAAACTCTTAGAAGAGATGGTTCTATTTTACCTATAATAATGCTTACGGCAAAAGATTCAGAATTTGACAAAGTTTACGGTATTGAATCTGGTGCAGATGATTATATTACTAAGCCTTTCAGTATGAGAGAACTTATGGCAAGAATTTCATCACAACTCAGAAGAATGAAGATGAATGTAGATGTGAAAAATTCAAAGTCTGAAGAAATAATTAAGCTAGCAGACAGAGTAATTATTGATAAATTAAAAAGAGAAGTCATAGTTGATGGAAATAATATAGATTTACGAGCAAGAGAGTTTGATTTATTTGCTTATTTATCATCCTCTCCTGGTAGAGTATTTACTCGTGAGCAATTATTAAAAGATGTGTGGGGATTTGATTATATAGGTGATACAAGAACGGTTGATGTTCATATACGTTGGTTGCGCTCAAAAATTGAAAACTCATCGCAAAAAGCCATTATTGGCACTGTACGGGCTGTAGGGTATAGGGTTATTGTATAGTTTTAGTTTTTAAATTATTAGGTGTGATTTGCTTAGAAACAAATTAATATACATATTATCTATAATTTTTAATAATTCTTACTTTGTAATTATTTCACTTTTTATTGGAATAATAATTTCTTTTTTTTCTTTGATAGCTGGATTTTTATTTATAATTGCTTCGGTAATAATTAATTTATCTTTTAGCCTAATAAACTCAATACATTTTAGAAACTTTCATAGAGAATTGATTTCTCTCCCTTCAGAAAATGGTATAGGCAGATTAAGTAATTTTAAAAATACTCGTTTAGAAAATTATTCGAAAATAATTAATAGAGTTTTAGATTCATTAAGTCAGGAAATTGTTCAAACTTTAGAAAATAAAATTACGTCTGATGCAATAATTAACTCCATAAATGAAGGAATATTAATAATTAATTCTAATAAAGAACTTGAAAATTTCAATCCAGCATTAGTAAAGCTATTAGGTACGAATATTGATCCTTATGTTGGTATGAACATCAATGATTTTGTAAGAAATGATGAATTTTTATCAATGATTGATGACGTTTTTTCTACTAAAGAAAATAAATCTATAGAATTAAATCTTTTTTCAGATGAGAAAAGTATCCTGGTATATGCTGCACCATTTTTTTTGTCTGACCAAGAACCATTCAATCAGATACTTGTTATATTTACTAATCTTACTGAGATTAGAAAAGCTGATAATTCAAGAAAAGAGTTTTTTTCAAATGTTTCTCATGAGCTTAGAACTCCTCTTGCGGGTATTAAAGCATCCGCAGAAACTTTAGAAATTTCTAAGGACCAATCCACTACAGAAAAATTTACTTTATTGATATTAGAAGATGTAGATAGAATGAATAAATTAATAGATGAAATGATGAGCTTGACTCAAATGGATTTAGGTGAAGAAAATTTTGTAAAAAAGGATACCTCTGTCAATAAAATGATAGAAGACACTTATAATAGATTCATTTTTCAATGTGAAGATTTAGGGATAAATCTCAAAATAAAAAAATTAGAACAAGATATAACTATCAAAGTTGATATAAGTAAGATAGAACAAGTTTTTGGTAACTTACTTAGTAATGCAATTAAGTGGACTTCAAAGGATGGAAATATCAATATTTCTGCATCTTTGTCAAAAACCAGTATTTTATTTTCAGTCTCTGATGATGGAGAAGGTATTATAGAAGAACATTTACCTTTCATATTCGAGAGATTTTTTAAGTCAGATTCTTCAAGATCAAAAGTTGGATCTGGCCTAGGTTTAGCAATTTCAAAGCATATAATTGAAGCCCACAAAGGTGATATTTTTGTCGAGAGTGAGATTACTAAGGGAAGTAAATTTACCTTTAGTATTCCAAAATGACATTTTAAGTATGTGTTGAATTTAACGATGATTTAACATTGTAAATTCTTGATTTAACATTCTCTTAATTCTTTAATCTGAATCTTATTATAGTTACTATTTTGTAACATAGTACTTAAATTTGTGGTACTAGAAAAATTTTAGGTTTTTTAACCTAAATAAGGAGTCAAGAACAATATGTTTCTTAAAATTAATGATTGTATAAATAATCAAATTAAATGGCTGATTCTTAGTTTTGCTATTCTAAGTATTGGACTATTTGCTGCTTGTGGAAGTGACGATGATGATTCTGTAGCAGCTCCTTCTGATGAAAAACTATCAGGAACTATTGAAATAGACGGTTCTTCAACAGTTTTTCCAGTAACAGTTGCTGTGGCAGAAGAATTTAGAGTCTCTAATCCAGAAGTGCAGATTCCAATTGGAATGTCTGGTTCTGGTGGTGGATTCAAAAGATTTGTTGTTGGTGAAACTGACATATCAAATGCATCTCGATTCATTAAGTTAGCAGAAGTAGAAAAAGCTAATTCTAATGGAATTGAGCTGATGGAACTTAATGTTGCATGGGACGGACTTTCTGTGGTAGTTAGTAAATCTAACGACTTTGTTGATTGTTTGACAACAGAAGAGCTAAAGTCTATTTGGGACGAAGGTTCAACATTAGATAATTGGAGTCAAGTAAGAGAAGGATTCCCTGACAAACCATTGAGATTATATGGACCAGGAACCGATTCAGGAACTTTTGACTATTTTACAGATGAGATAAACGGTGAAGAGAAAAGAAGTAGAGCAGATTACACAGCATCCGAAGACGATAATACACTAGTACAGGGTGTTTCTGGTGATCCTGGCGCTCTTGGTTACTTTGGTTATGCATACTACATAGAGAATAAAGAATCATTGAAGATAGTTTCAGTTGATTCAGGTAGCGGATGTGTTGAACCATCAGAAACTACAATTGAAGATGGTACATACTCACCATTATCTAGAAAGTTGCTAATATATGTGAAGATTTCTTCTTTACAGAAACCAGAGGTAAAAGCTTTCCTTGAATTCTACATGGATCATGGCGGAGAGTTAGCAAATGAAGTCGGATATGTTGCATTATCAGACGCAGAATATTCAGCACAAAAGGCTATGATTAGTAACCCTGTGAACTATGTGCATCCTTCAAAATAAATAATTTAATAAATTAAAAAATAATTTATTGAAAAATTGAGCCTCAAGTATATTAAAAATTACTTGAGGCTGAAGTATTATATAAAGTAATAATATGAATAAAGAAATTCAAAAAATAGCAGCTCAAAATAAAAAAAGGCAACATCTAGAAGAAAAAATTGTTGCTAACATTCTCAAATTAACTGCTATTATTTCAGTTACCACTACGTTAGGCATAATAATTGTATTATTCAGCCAAAGTTTAATATTTTTTGAAAATATTTCTCCTTGGGAATTTTTAACTGGAACTAAGTGGACTCCTTTGTTCAGGCCTGCACATTTTGGTGTTCTCCCTCTAATTGGTGGAACATTTCTCGTCGCGTTTATAGCTGCAGTGGTAGCCTTAACATTGGGTATAGGAGCAGCTATATTTCTTTCAGAATATGCTCCAGAAAGACTAAGAAAAATACTTAAACCTATTCTTGAAGTTTTGGCAGGTATTCCAACTGTTGTTTATGGTTATTTTGCACTAACTTTTATTACTCCAATACTTAAGGTTGTTTTTGGTCAAGATAATGTGATTATATTTAATGCACTATCAGCAGGTCTTGTTATGGGATTAATGATTATGCCAATGGTTTCTACCTTGAGTGAAGATGCAATGGTTGCTGTACCTAAATCATTAAGAGATGGAGCTTATGCTTTGGGAGCTACTAAATTTGAAGTTTCTACAAAGATTGTTTTCCCAGCGGCTCTTTCAGGAATTGTTGCCTCATTTGTGTTAGCTTTATCAAGGGCAATAGGTGAAACAATGATTGTAAAAATTGCAGCAGGTTCAACGCCTAATCTTACGCTTAATCCTCTAGAAAGCATTCAGGCTATGACAGGTTATATTGTTGCAGTCAGTCAGGGTGAAACTCCTCATGGTTCTGTGGAATATGGAACAATTTTTGCTGTTGGATTATTACTCTTTGTTCTTACTTTTATTATGAACATCATAGGTAGAGTTATTATATCTAAATTTAGGCAGGTATATGAATAAATGTTAACTACAAAAAAAACTAATTCCAAAAAGACCAGACAAATAAAAGAAACTTTTTTCTTATATCTTTTTCTATCATCAGTTGTAATAGGAATTTTAGCTTTAGCAGTTTTGTTAATAGATGTTTTAATTGATGGGTTACCATATTTGAATTGGGACTTTCTTACTAAGTATGCATCCAGAAAACCACTAAATTCAGGAATCTTGGCTCCATTGGCGGGTACAGTTTGGGTTGTATTATTAACAGCCATATTCACTGTCCCCGTGGGTATTGCTACAGCAATTTATTTAGAGGAATTTGCAAAAAAAGGAAGATTTATTAGGCTAATTGAATTAAATATTTCCAATTTAGCTGGGGTTCCTAGTGTAATATATGGTCTTTTAGGTTTAGCTGTATTTGTTCAATTCCTTTTTGATGGCTCGAGAAATTTGATTTCTGGAGCATTAACCTTAACCTTACTTATCTTACCTATAGTAATCATTGCATCCCAAGAGGCAATAAAAGCTGTTCCGTCAAGTTTTAAAGATGCTGGTTATGCGATGGGAGCTACAAGATGGCAAGTTGTAAAGAAAGTTGTTTTACCTCAGGCTATTCCTGGTATGATGAGTGGAATTATTCTTGCTCTTTCTAGGGCAATTGGAGAAGCAGCACCAATCTTAATGATATCTTCTCTTGTGTGGGTCACATTTGTTCCAACAACTCCTAACTCAAAATTTACAGTCCTTCCTTTACAGATATACACCTGGGTGAGCCAACCTCAAGAAGATTTTAGAAGCATAGCCGCTGCTGGTATAATTGTATTGCTGGTCATACTTTTAATTATGAATTCCATAGCTGTAAAGATAAGAAATAAGTATCAACAAAGATCTGAACAATAGTTCACTGACATTTTATAAGGATTATATTTTATGGGTAAAACTTTTTGGTTGGTATCAATATCCTCCGATAATAGTGACAAAACCTTTTCTTCAGGCTTTAATATGCAAGGCTTCGACAAAAAATCTAGAAAAAAAGTTGATGTAATGGCCCCTGATGATAGATTACTTTATTATATTAATGACAAAAGAGTCTTTAGTGCAACAGCAACAGTGACCTCTTCTATGTTTGAGGATAACAGTATCATATGGAGTAGTCATGATGAAAAAGAAACATTTCCTTATAGAGTTCATACAAAAAAAGATTTGTATCTTGAATATGATGAATCTGTAGACGGAACTTATGTGGCCCCCTCATTAGAGTATTTAAGAAAATGGCCTGCTAATAGGTGGGAGTTAGCTTTTTTTGGTATGTTGCATATTATTCCTCAAAATGATTTTAATTTTATAGAAATTGAATTAGAAAGATTACTTAAAAAAAATAAAAATATTAAAAAGAAAAAAAATAACAAGCCTAAAGCTATTACCAAAGGGATTTCAAGAGATATTTTGAGAAAAAATAATAAAGAACTAAATAAAGGAATTAGGTCTAGATTTAAGATTTAATTTCCTATTAACTATAATTTAACCCTTACATACATAAAAATGAAATAATTAAAAATTAAGTAGTTTGATTGAATTATTATATATTTTTTCTTCAATAAATTTTCTATTAATTTGTTTTATCTCGGCAATTTTATTAACTATATTGGAAATATCTTTAGGCTCAGTCCATTTTGATCTATCTGGTTTGTAATGTTGTGGGTATGAATCAGTTTCAACGATAATTTTGTCGCTTGGAATTTTACTAACAGTTTCATGGAGAGATTTGTTATAGATTATTGGTTTTGCAAAAGATATTAAAAGACCCAAATCCAATAACTTTTTTGCATAATCCCATTTACCTGCAAAATAATGGGCGGCTCCACCAATATCACCAATCGAGAGCTCTGAAAAAATATTGATTGCTATATCTTTTGCAAAAGATTCTTCAAAATCATTATTCTCTTCTCTAATATGAAAAATTATCGGTAACTTTTCTTCTTTTGCAAGTTTGATCTGTTCATAAAAACCTTCTTCTTGAATTTTAATTTCAGGAGAAGTTTTTTGATTATCAAGGCCAATTTCGCTTATAACTTTTACCTTATTTTCTTTCGACAAGGATTTAAGGGCCTTTATATCTTTTTTGCTTATAGGTGATTTGATTTCCTCTGGATGAATACCTACACCTGAATATACGTTTTCATATTTATTAGCGATTCTTAATGATAATTCTGAATCAGTTATATTTACCCCAGCGGTAATTATTTTTGAAACATTGCTCTCTAATGCTCGTGAAATAATTTCTGGTATTTCATATTCATCATGTTGATGAATATGTGCATGGGTATCTATAATCATTATTTATTCTTAAAAAAATATTAGTTTATAATATTATAAATTATTTTGTTTTTTTAAATTGATGGAGAATTATATGAGAACAGGATTTGGCCAGTTTAATCAACCTAATGATGAATTTTTAATTTTTGCAAAACAATTTGGTGCAACTGATATTTTATTAAATACCCCTAGTTTACCTACAAATAATGGTATTTGGGAATTAAGAGATTTAGTTAAGCTTAGACTTAAAATTGAAAGCCACGGATTATCTTTATCTGCACTTGAAAACGTCCCAACAAGCTTCTATGACCACATTATGCTTAATGGTCCAAAAAGAGATCAGCAAATTGAAAATATGATTCTTACAATCAAAAATATTGCAAGAGCTGGGATAAAAATTTTTGGATATAACTGGATGCCATCTCATGTATGGCGAACACAACCTAAGATAATTAGAGGAGGTGCTACTGTAACTGCATTTAACTATGAACAAGCAAAAAATTTTCTAAATACCCACGATAGAGAGTATGAAGAGGAAGAAATTTGGGAAAATTTAGAATATTGGCTAAAAATTATTATGCCTGTTGCTGAAGAAGAAAAAATAAAATTAGGGATTCATCCATGTGATCCTCCTGTCGAAAAACTAGGTGGTATACCTAATATTTTTAGAAGTTACGATAATTATAGAAGATATCTAGATATTTACCCGTCTGATTATTGTGGTATTGAATTTTGTCAGGGAACTATTGCAGAAATGTTTGATTCAAAGGGTGAAAATATTTATAAATTTATTGAGGAAATGCTTATAAGAAAGAAAATTTTTTATGTTCATTTTAGAAATGTTTCTGCTCCAAATCCAGAAAGTTTCCATGAAGAATTCATCAACACTGGTCATGTAGACATGTATCGAGCTATGAAAACTTATTATCAAAATGATTATGATAGTTTTTTTATAGATGATCATGTTCCTTCAACCTTCCAAGATACAGATTGGGGTCATAGAGGTAGAGCCTTTGCTAATGGTTATATTCAAGCAATGATTGAAGCTGTAACAAAAGAAGGTAAATAATGAAACTAAAGGATAAAGTAGCACTAATTACTGCAGCGGGAGGAGCAATAGGAGGTTCGCAAGCTAAACTCTTTGCTCAGGAGGGTGCGAAAGTAGCCGTTGCAGATATAGATTTATCAAAAGCAAAAGTAATTTCCAATCAAATACTTAATAATGGTGGAGAATCGTTTCCAATTAAGATTGATGTTAAAGATTCTAATTCATGGCAAGATGCAGTTAAGGAAACTTTAAATCAGTATGGAACTATAAATATTCTATGTAATAATGCTGGTGCAAATTTCAGAGTTGAATTTGAAGAGCAGTCTGAAAGTCAATTTAGAGAAATAATAGATGTGGGACTTATTGGTTCTTTTTTGGGTATTAAACACACTATTCCATTTATGAAAAAAAATAGTAATGGTGTAATTCTGAACTTAGGTTCTTTAGCATCCATTCGCCCGCAAGGGGGAAGTCCAGGTTATGCCTCACAAAAAATGGGTATGATTGGATTGACAAGATCTGCGGCAAGTTCTTTCGCAAAGTATGATATTCGCTGTGTACTAATTTCGCCTGGCCATGTAGATACCCCTTTTATTAGAAATGACAATAATTATAGTCCTAATGGTTGGGAAACTAGTATTGAAAATCCAGAAAATTATAATAAAAGATTGAATGATACTCCATTAGGAAGACTTCAAACAGCTGAGGATATAGCAAAGACTTTTCTTTTTGTAGCATCAGACGATGCATCAATGATAACTGGATCTATGATCACGGTTGATGGTGGTGCTGCTATCTAGTACTTTTTTTAGGTTTTCTAGCTGAAATGATAAGTGCAATTGCAATTATTGCTGCAACTGTAAAAACAGGAAAAGTCCCATCATATGATCCTGATATATCAAAAATAACCCCTGCTGCAATTGCACCAATAGCTTGTCCGCCACTTACAAAAGGTTCTGTTATACCTCTGATTGCACCCAAAGATTGTCTACCAAAATAATGAGCCATTGCTACCGGTGGTATCACAAGCAAACCTCCTAATCCAATCCCAAAAATTATTGCAACTATAAATGCTGAGGTAGTAGAGTTTACTTGAAGGAATAGCAAAGCTGTAATTCCAAGCCATCCTGCAGCTATAGAATATACTAATTTCACAGAAAATTTATCTAGTAAATTGCCCCAAATTATACTTCCTATTGCACTACCGCCAGCCATGATAGCTAATGCCGAAGCTGCAGCAGATGCACTTATGCCTGAGTCTCGAAGAAAGGCTGCTTGATGAATATTAACTCCAGTATGGATAAAGAATACCAAACCTCCAGCTAAAGCTAGAAGCCAAAGTGTGGGTTTTTTCACAGCATCTTGTAAAGTCCATTGTTCTTCAGTATTTGTTTTACTATTTATTTTTGATGTTTTAGTGATACCATCCGGCAATTCTTTTATGTCCTCAGGTTTATTTATAAGTAATAGCAAAGTTAGAGGAAGTGCTATGATCCAAACTGATATACCTATCCAAAACCATGCCATTCGCCAATCACCATTATTAGCATTTATAAATAGTTGTGCAAATAATGGGAATAAACCCATTCCTAATGAATGAGAAACTCCAAGAATAGAAGATGCTCTACCTCTCAATTTAATAAACCATTGTGCTACAACTGTAGTCGGACCTATTTGAAGTGGTGCTTGAAAAATCAACCTTCCTGTTCCGAATAATAGATAAAAAGTTATAGGGTTATTTGTCCACCTGATTGATAAGATAACTAAACCAAGTAAAAAGAGTGAGATAGAAATTAGAAATTTACTACCAAATTTTTGTAAAATCCAACCAGCTAATGGAGAGATAAACATAGATGCTACTCCAGATGCAGCAGCTGCACCTACAATTAGAGTCCTGCTCCAGCCTAAATCTTCACTCATAGGATATACAAAAACCGCAATTGTTAATGTTGCTGCAGCATTTCTTACAAACATTGAAAGACTTGATGTAAACACGATCATCCAACCATAAAAAAACGGTGTTTTATTAGCTATAACGGATGCTGGATTATAATTAAGCATAAGATTTTTGATTTATTTTTCATTTTTATTTTGAAAAATGATATAGAATATATTATCTGATTAGAAACTTTTTGCAAGAAAAAATACTTATGTTTAATTCCACAAATAAAATAATATCAAATAAAAAAGAGTATTCTTATGAGTCAATACACTCATTAGAAAGGCTAAATTTAGTTGAAATAAATAAAACTCCATACTCAATTAGAGTTTTATTAGAAAATGTATTGAGAAGTCATAATAGAGGCATAGCTACTAAAGAGCATGTTGAACTAGTAAGCTCTTGGCGTCCAAATTCTAAGCCAACTAGTGAATTTCCTTTTATGCCAGGTAGAGTACTATTACAAGATTTTACTGGTGTACCTGTAGTAGTAGATATTGCTGCAATGCGTGATGCAGTTAAAGAAATTGGGGGAGATCCTTCAATCATTAATCCAATTGTAAGATCAGATATGGTTATTGATCATTCTGTTCAAGTAGATAATTTTTCTAATGTAGACTCACTAAAATTAAATGTTGATAGAGAGTTTGAAAGAAACACAGAAAGATATAAATTATTAAAATGGGCTCAAAGTGCTTTTAATAACTTAAGAATTATTCCTCCTAGTACAGGAATTGTTCATCAGGTAAATTTAGAATATTTAGCAGAGGTTATACTTCTTGATAATGAATTGGGTAAAAATTCCCTGATGCTTGACTCATGTGTTGGTACTGATTCTCATACAACTATGATAAATGGTCTTGGTGTACTTGGATGGGGAGTTGGAGGTATTGAAGCTGAAGCTGTTATGTTAGGTCAACCTTACTATATGGTTTTACCTGAAGTTGTTGGAGTTAGACTTGTAGGAGAACTCCCAGAGGGTTCAACGGCTACTGATTTAGTTTTGTCTATAGTGGAAAAACTAAGATCCGTAGGTGTAGTAGAAAAGTTTGTTGAATTCTATGGACCTAGTTTACATAAATTACCTTTAGCTGATCGTGCAACTATAGCTAATATGGCTCCAGAGTATGGTGCTACATGTGGTTTTTTCCCAATTGATGATCAAACAATAAAGTATTTGAAAGATACTGGTAGAGATAACAATTTAATAAATAGGGTAGAAAATTTTTCAAAAACTAATGGTATGTTCTATGATAAAAATTCAGAACCATCTTACTCTCAATCGATAGATTTTGATATGTCTGATGTAACCCCATCTTTGGCTGGGCCAAAAAGGCCCCAAGACAAAATTTCCCTCAAAGATATTGGAGAAAACTTTTCTAAATCTTTTGATGTTTCAACAGAAAAAAAATATGAAATAGATATCGAAAAAAATATAGAAGAAATTTCTAATTCTTCTGTTGTAATAGCTGCTATTACTAGTTGTACAAATACTTCGAATCCGTACGTTATGGTTGGTGCTGGTCTTTTAGCTAGAAAGGCTAGAGAAAAAGGGTTAAATAGAAAGCCTTGGGTTAAGTCCAGTTTAGCTCCGGGTTCAACAGTTGTTACTGAATACTTAACTAGAGCTAATTTACATGAAGATTTAGATTTTATGGGTTTTAATACTGTAGGATATGGATGCACAACATGTATTGGTAACTCTGGACCATTACCTCAGGCTGTTGCTGATACAGTTTCGGAGAATGATCTTACAGTTGCTGCTGTGTTAAGTGGTAATAGAAATTTTGAAGGTAGGGTTCATCCTCAGGTTAAGGCAAATTATTTAGCCTCACCGATATTAGTTGTGGCTTTTGCTATAGCTGGTACTGTAGATATAGATTTAGTAAATGAACCAATCGGCTCTAATGATAATGGGGATTTAATTTTTCTCAAGGATATTTGGCCATCTCAAAGTGAAATTTCAGATGTAATATCTAAGTCAATTAAACCTGAAATATTTAATGAACAGTACTCATCTGTTATAGAGGGACCGGAAGCATGGAAAAATCTAGAAACATCTCTAGGCTTGAATTTTAATTGGGATTCTAGCTCAACGTATATTCAAAAACCTCCATATTTTGATAATTTTTCCCATATACCTGAAACAAAAGATGAGATCCTAAATGCTAGAGTTCTTGTTAGCGTTGCAGATTCTGTTACTACTGATCACATTTCTCCAGCAGGCTCTATACCCCCATCTGCACCAGCCGGACAATTTTTGCTTGGTAACGATGTAGCAAGAAAAGATTATAATTCATATGGCTCAAGACGAGGTAATCATGATGTAATGGTTAGAGGTACATTTGGAAATATTCGACTTAGAAATAAATTATCTCCAGATATGGAAGGTGACTGGACTATACATTTTCCATCTGATGAAAAAATGAGAATTTATGAAGCATCAGAAAAATATCGTTTAGATAATACGCCGTTAATCGTTTTTGCAGGAAAAGAATATGGTACTGGAAGTTCAAGGGACTGGGCTGCAAAAGGCCCTATGTTATTAGGAGTTAGAGCTGTTATTGCTGAAAGTTTTGAGCGTATTCATAGGTCTAATTTAGTAGGTATGGGAGTCTTACCTTTGCAATTTATTGATAATCAATCAATGGAATCATTAGGATTAGACGGAAGTGAATTTTACGATATTCCAGATGTTGCTAATGAAGTTGAACCAAGATCTACTATAGAAGTTACAGCAAAAACTGTTTCTGGTCAAAGTAAAAGATTTAAAGTACTTGTGAGAATTGATACATTAATCGAAAATGAATATTACAAAAATGGTGGCCTTCTTCCTTTTGTTTTGAGAAAAATGATTAAAGAAAATTCTTAGTCATCATCTAGAGCTTGTTTGATATATAGATGCTCCCATGAAAAGTTAGTTTCAGAAAGCTTTTTAGGTATAACTTTTTGACTACTTAGTAAAGCTTCATTGGCTATTTCACCAAAAAAAATCTTTATTATGTAACTTGGTAAATTTAATATAGCTGGTTTCTTAAAGTAGATTGATAATTCTTTTACAAAATCTTTATTTCTTATCAACTTGGGAGATACTAAATTTACTGGTCCATTTATACTTTTATTTTCGATTATATGTTCTACCGCTCTAATTGTATCTTTCATAGATATCCATGGCCACCATTGATTACCATTTCCATACTTGCCGCCTAGATAAGATTTATATATAAATTTAGATGATTTTATTATTCCTCCATTTTTAGTAATAACTAAACCTAATCGTAAGTTTACAACTCTTACATTTTTTTTATTAGGGATTGCAATATTTTCCCAGATTTTAGCAGTATCAGAAAGAAAGCCTAAGCCAGGTTTCGAACTTTCCTCGACAGCTGAATTTCCTCTATCACCATAATAACCACATGCTGATGCTGTCATATATAATTTTGGAGGGTTAGATAATTTTTCTACACAGTTTCTAAGAAATTTTGTTGAGATTATTCTACTATTATAGATAGATTTTTTTGATCCAAATTTTATTCTTCCCAACATCATGATTTTTGCTATAGAACTTCCATTTAAATTTATAAAAACATCAAAATTTTCGATTTTATTTAAATCAATTATATTTTTGTAAGGATCCCAAAAAATTGAATTTTTACTATTTTCTTTAACGTTTCTCGTGAGAATAAATATTTCATGCTTTTTTGACTCTAGAAAATTAATTAGGGATTTACCTATTAGGCCGCTACTTCCTGATATAAGAATTTTCATTTATTAGTTATCTTCTTATATGCTTCTGGTGTCAAAGGAAGTATCCATCCTCTATTTTTTATAATTTCTTTCGATAAATCAGGAGGTATTGCAACAATAATTTCTGGTTCTATTGAAAATCTTCCAGTGAAACCTCCAATCGCACTTCGAGCATGAACTCCAGAGAAACTTGTATCAAGTCCATTTTTAGAAAATTCACCCTTACCTCCACCAAAAACGGACTGCCATCTTCTCGAAAAACCATTCATCACAGACGGGGCTCCATCAAAAGCAACATCAGTAGAAACCACCATACCAATTGCTTTTACTGTGTATAACACATCATTTAGGTCTCCACCTTCACCTCCACATGTAATTGCCCAATGTAATCGCCTTATCATAGAATTGGCTATCCATTCTGCAGCTTTTTGACCTTCAATTATCCTTGATTTATCGTCATACATCTGACCTGGTCCATATCCATGACCTGAAAGATAAACTAGTCCTGATTCATGAAAAATTTCTGTACATATTTCTGAATCTTTTAATGTTTTTACATTATCTTCAAAAGAACCTAAATCTATACTAAGTTTATTGATCCTGTCATAAACATTAAAATTTCTTCTTAAGAAATCAGGAATTATTGAATTGTCGTAGTATTTACCCATGTTTAGCCCTTAAATTTATTTGATAATAATACTTAATGTTATAAGTTGGAAACAATAAATCAATAAATATTTACATTATGATAATAGATATTTCAAAAAATTTTTCTAATAAACTGATCTCAAAGGTAATAAAATTTGTAGATACATTAGATTCAAAACAAAAAGAAAAATTATTTTTTTCATTCTCAGATCAAGAAAGATTTAATTGGCATTACACACCGATTAAGAAATATGGATTAGCCTTATTGGAGATGAGTAAAAATCAACAAGTTTTGGCTTTTAATATTACTAAGTTTTTGCTTAGCGAAATGGGTCATGTAACGGTTGATAAAATAATAGAACTTGAGAAAATCCTTGATGAATGGGAAAAAATACAGGATGAGAAAAATAATTGGAGTAGAGATAGCGGTCTTTATTACTTTTCTATTTTTGGGAAACCAAATAATGACGGTAATCCTTGGGGTATAAGACTAAATGGTCATCATGTTCTAGTAACAATTAATTTTTCATCAAAATTTATTTCTTTATTACCCAGTTTTTTTGGTGCAAATCCTTCGGAAATACAACATGGGTATAGAAAAGGAGAAAGAACTCTACCAAAAGAAGAAGATATTGCTAGGAAATTGATAAAGTCTATGAATTTTCATCAATCAAAAAAGGCAATATTGTGCGAGAATGCTCCTTCAGATATTATTACTGAAAATGTTATACATGTTAAGAAATTTCATATTGAAGATGGTATTAAATTCACAGATTTGTATGAATCCCAAAAATCAGTGGCTGAAAAATTAACAAAACATTATTTCAAAAGATTTAATGATGAATTTTACTCTGAATATATAAAAAATATTAATAGCCTAGAGAAAATGAGATTTGTATGGGCTGGTTCTCTTAATCCAAAAATGCCACATTATTACTCACTATATCATCCTGAGTTTATTATTGAGTATGACAATACACAAAATGGAGCAAATCATATTCATACGGTGATACGTGATATTAAGAACGACTGGGGAGAAAACTTGTTGTCTTTACATCATAAAAAATTTCATGTTTGATTAATAGAATAATAATTTTTTTACCATCTAGGAATTGTTCCACCTTCTGGGCCACGAGATGATTTATATAAAACTCTACCGTTTTCAAATGGTTTTTTATTATCTTGACCGATATCTTTTTTCCCACTCCAATAGCTTGATACTTTACTGCAGTTATTCCTTTCACACATGTCAGTTTCATATAGTTGATTCTCTGCATGACAAGTTTGACACAAAGAAATAAGTTTTTTTTCAATAAAATCTTTATTGAGTTCAACATCTCCACCGCATATTGGGCAACTAGGCATAGTTGCAGGAATAAATTTTGAAAAAATTTTATAATTGCAAATCTTACATTTAAAAATATTATTTTCCATATTATTATTATCTCGTATGTGGTGGTTTAGGCTTAGATGCAAACAAAATAGTTACTGAAGCAATAAGACATGTAAGTCCTAAAATGTATAAAACTCCCACATAGCTTTTATGTATATCATATATTCTACCTACAATTACTGGAGAAATCATCATTCCAAGCATCATTGGGAAGCTAGACATCCCTAAAATCATACCAAAGTGTTTCCTCCCAAAATACTCTCCTCTAAGAGCATGAAGCATTGGTGTTCTTCCTCCGAAGCCAATTCCCCATAAGACTGCAAAGATTATACTTTCTAGATATGTAGTTGCAAGCCCAAGAATAATTAATGATAAGCCTTGTATAAGTATTAGGAAGGGTAGAACTTTTCTTTTACTAAACTTATCTCCTATAAATCCACCTATTATCTGAAAAAAGAAGGAAGTAAAAGCCATGATCGGTAAAATTGTAGATGCAAGTCCATCTGATAAGTTGGCTCCATTAATATCAGTTAATTGAAAGAAAATATGAGCTGAAATAGCCCCAACTGAAAGATTAGTAAAAGTATGAGTAATAGAAATTCCCCAAAAACCTCGAGTTTTTATTGCCTCACTTGGCTTGAAATCATACTGAAGAGCATTATATGTTGTAACTTTTAAATTTTTATTATTGACGATATTTATTTTAGGATCTAATTTTTTACCAATAATATATGATAATGGTGGGCCAGCAACTAAAGTTACTATTCCTATAATTAATGTAGTTTCTCTCCATCCGTAATTAATTATGCTCCATACTATCAAAGGAACAAACACTCCACCTAAGCTTGATCCTGAAATTACAATTGCCATTCCAGTTGCCCTTTTTTGTGACATCCAAGAGTTTACTGAGTGCATTGAAGGTACAAATCCTCCCATTGAGAAACCTAAAGATACAATAAAAAAGGAGAAATAATACATTATGGGTCCAGATATTTTTGAGAAAATTACCATGCCTATACCTGCAAATGTAAATCCAAATAATATCATTTTACCGGCTCCGAATTTATCTGTAAGCCATCCTTCTAATGGTCCAAATAATGCTCCTCCAAATCTACCGAAAGATGCTACTCCGGAGACTAATGCCCTTGACCATCCGAATTCATCTTCTATTGCTCTAAATAGAG
This sequence comes from Dehalococcoidia bacterium, assembly GCA_002728715.1. Classification (GTDB taxonomy): domain Bacteria; phylum Chloroflexota; class Dehalococcoidia; order Lucifugimonadales; family Lucifugimonadaceae. The sequence continues at coordinate 107,523 of PBVQ01000001.1, read as the reverse complement.
TACTAGCAGCTTGAAAGGTTGGACCTGAACTTATCATCATGTTGAATGATCCTGCTATTGCAACCCACCAGCCATAATATATTGGTTTTTTATTTTTACGCCTGAAAAAAAACATAATAATACTATAATATGTAAAATTTATTGTTTTTTTACTGAAATGTTTATATAAAAATAACAAACTATGATAATTTAGATATACCTAAGTTATGGAGTTAAATATGAGTTCTAGATTAAAAGATAAAGTTTCAATTGTTACAGGAGGGGCATCTGGTATTGGTGAAGCAACAACTAGGATATTTTCAGAAGAAGGATCAAAGGTTGTAATTGCAGATTTGGATACAGATAAAGGTACAATTCTTCAAGATGAAATTAATTCTAATAATGGAAATGCAATATTTATTAAGATTAATGTAGCTGATGAAAAAGAATGGGACAAATTAGTTGATGTAGTAATAAAGAAATGGGGCAAAATTAATATATTAGTTAATAATGCTGGTCTTTCTGGGGCTAAAGGGAGAGCTGTAGTCGAAGAAACAACATTAAGTAATTGGAATGATGTTTTTGCTGTTAATTCTACCGCAATTATGCTAGGAACAAGAGCGGTAATTCCTCATATGAGAGATGTTGGAGGAGGATCAATAATAAACGTTTCTTCAATATTTGGTATTGTAGGTTCTCCTGCGGGAGCAGCCTATCATGCCTCAAAAGGTGCAGCCAGAACATTTAGTAAGGGAGCTGCAGTTCAATATGGTAAAGACAATATTAGAGTTAATTCTATTCATCCGGGTTTTACAGATACACCAATGACTTTAGATATTCATTCAAAGGAAGAAATAAGAGATTATCGTCTAAATATGACTCCATTAGGTAGGTTAGGTTTACCAGAAGACATTGCATATGGGATACTTTATCTTGCTTCAGATGAATCATCATGGGTAACTGGTACTGAACTTGTAGTAGATGGTGGAGAAACGGCTTGGTAATATTTAGTTTTCTTAACTAGGTAAACTCTATTATACTTTTACCCAAGAATTTTTTATCTCGATTTAACTTGTTTTTTGTAGGGTTTTTTATCCCAAAGATCTCAAGAATTGTAGGTCCAATATCATATAATCTAGCAGGGAAATGACTTAATTTTGTTTTTTTATTCAAAATTATAGTTGTAAGTATTTCATTAGCACTATGAGATGAGTCATGATCTTCGATGTTACCATGATCAGAGGTAATAATAATGGGAATATTATTTATTTTAGCTACTTCCACCATAGAGCAAATTGATTTTTCAACTGATCTATAAGCTAGTTTGGCTTCTTCATATTTTTCAGGTAAACAGTGTCCAATCATATCAGTTGATGCAAGGTTACATATTATTAAATTATGATCTGTAGAGTTTATTAAATTTAATACTTCCTTTGTTATCTCTTTGTTTCTCATTTCTGGGAATAGATAAAAATCAGTATCTGATTTTACTCCTTCACTTACGCTGTGAGATGGTATAATTTTTCTGAATTCAATTTTATCTTTGACATCCTCTCTTCTTCCCCGTATAAAAAAACCTACATGCGCTGACTTTACGCTTTCGCCAATCAGTGCATATGTTTTATTTTGTGTAAGATTTTTCCATTGATAAAGTAAATTATCCTCATGTGGATTTGTCTTATATGCTACTTTTACACGAGATTCTTTCTCAAAATAAGGGTCATACTCAGCTAATGTACATATATTTAAGTTTAGTCCATGTTCTAACCAATCTGCTCTCCAATTTTTACCTCTACTTTTTGCTTCATTAAACAAATATTTTTTTGAATCTGATAGCCATGCGGTCTTAATTCTTTGACGATCAGATCTAAAGTTAAGGTTTATGAATGAGTCATTAGTATCAATAATTGGTGCTTTTTTATCATCTCTAAGTATCGATATTGGTGGAATACTTTGATCGTTAGTTCCGCTTAAGTGTTGAGATTCAATAAAACTAACTACATCAGAAAAACTTTTAGCAGCGTGATATTTTTTTCCTGTTAAGTGCAAGAAGTCAGAGTAAGCTGCTTCTTCTCTGAAGTCTCTATCCATAGCTGAGGATCTTCCTACTATCCAGCAAAGGCTCTTAATTGCTTGATATTTATCTAGTAAACTTTTTAATATGTACAAAAACCCTTCTTCCTCATCCGAGTTTTTAATTGAGGCAAAATTGCCTGAATCTCTACCATCAAGAATTGCCTGCATCTGAATTTTTTCTGGAGGAAGCTTGTGTTCAATAAATACTAATTTAAGAAATGCTTCTAAATGGTTCCATGCACTATGAACTCTTCCATTCGATCCATTTGTTCCTGAAAGAAGAAAAGAGAAATTAATTTTAGTATTATTTTGTACTGCTTTATTTATACATGAATTTAGATTAGTATTTTCATAAAAACTTTTATTTTTGATAGACTCAGAAATTTCTAAGGGAATTTGATTGGCAAGTGTTAAATTACCTATTTGTTGATGTCCAGTTTCCGAATTGCCTTGAACTGTTGGTTTGATATCTTCATAGCCGACCCATATACCTGATGCTTTAGTGGGTATGGAGTGATTATTATTTCTAATTTCTGCTAAATTGTTACAATTCGCTGCCCAAGGCACATACTTATATTCTTCTGAAATAGAATAAATTTTTTCATTGATTTTTTTTAAGAGCAATATAGGAATTTTTGAACGGATTTTTATAATTTTTTCTATGTTAGTAATCATATAACCTAAATTGTGGTTTTCATTGAAAATTTCGGAGGAAACAGGATATAAAGGAGCGAGATATAAACTTTGATCTAAATTATTTTTTTTGTACAAACCCAGAAGTTGATTTTTTTCTATGGATGATAAATTATCCCAAACTTTTATTATGATTTTTTCTGATGTAGTTGGATTAAATCCAAGACCATCAGTAATAATTAGGAGTAATCTATTATCGTTATTCTCATTCAATATGGTTGTCTTTCAGCTAATCAGAACTAATGATTTTTATATATGCAATATTCTCAATATTTAGTGAATTTTTGTTTATTTCTAAAGCATAATTATACATTTTTTTTGGCCTGTAATTCAGTGATTCTATCCTACACTTATTCTCATATTCAGTATATGATAAATTTCCATCATTAATACATGGTTCCATTTGTTTATAATCTTCAATGTATAATTTATCATTCTTTTTAATAAGATACAAAACATCTATGGGAAAATTAACATTAAGCATCCAAAAACCAATATTTTGCTCTGCCTGAAAATCAAATAGCATTCCAGAAGATTCAGTGATTTCTGTCCTACACATTAGCCCTGTAGATATTTCTTTATACTGATTCGCATGCTCGACTGATAGAACTTTGCGAAAATTGTTTTTAAATAAAACTTCTACCTTTATTTTTTCAAAAGTTTTACCATCCCAATTTTTGCAGTCGATGGGATGATTCACATGAATTAGTTTTTTCCCATCATTAGTATTCTTAATCTGGGAACAAGAAATTAAAACTAAAAAAAACAATATTGTAATCATTGTTATGATTTTTTTGTTTTTCATATGTTATTTTCTTGGATCAACTAATTTCGTAGGCTTATCAACAGATCTCTCTCTCATTCTTTTTAGGTTGTATGCTAATCCTAAGCCTGGTGATTCAGGTACTTTAATGGAACCTTCAATCGGTTCAAATTTTTCGTCTAGAATAGAATCATTATCTTTAATTGATACTTTTTCAATATTATATTCTTGATAATATGGATAATTATTGCTTGCTGAAATAATGTGGGCATGAGCAGCTGTAGAACCATATGGTTGTGTATTGTGAGTTGTTAGAATAGCGTTTTTAGACGTAAGAGCACTTTCTATTCTTAAGTGCTCAGTTATACCTCCAACTTTGACTACATCAGGTTGCATTATATCTGGCTTGCCATACTCAAATAATCTCATATGTTCCCATCTCGTAAATGCATTTTCTCCAGCAGCAATAGGTATATCTAATTTTTCTGAAACTCTCGATAAACCTTCCATGTCTTTCATGGATTTTACTGGTTCTTCGAAATGAAAAACATTCAAGTCTTCAAGTTGTTTACCTATTTCTATAGCGTGTGAAACAGAGTAAGCACCATTAACATCAACCATGATTTCTACTTGATTACCCAGTTCTTTTCTAATTTCTTTTACAGTATTAATTGTATTATCGTTTAAAGTGTCATCTATTTTTGAAGGATTGGCTGAATGCATTTTGTAAGCCATGAAACCTTTATCAAAAAACTTACCAACTCTAATAGCTTCTTCTTTAGGAGAAAGATCTCTTCTAAGTGAACTGGCATATAAAGATATTTTATCTTTTTGTTTCCCACCTATTAATTTGTGAATTGGCTGATTAAGAACTTTGCCTTTTATATCCCATAAAGCTATATCTATACCAGATGCAGCTGTTAGTAGTGTTCCTAAGGGCCCCATTGTAGCTGCAGAATTAGTCATTTCTTCCCATATTTCATTATTGTTAAAAGGAGATTTTCCTATAATTAACGGAGCAAAAACAGTTTCAATAACAGTTTTTGTAACGTAAGGTGATCTTCTAAAACACTCTCCAAAACCAATTGTACCTTCGTCAGTATTTATTACAACGTATGGATATTGTTCGTCCAAAACTAAGCATTCTACAGATACTATTTTCATTACTTTTCCTCTGAAAAAACTTCTTTTACTTTTTTTGGAAGAGAAAAAATTGTTTTTCTCTCACCTGGCCCTACATTATGTATATTTTTTGGATTAATTGCCTTGATTACAGATTGAACCTGTTTTTCGGGTGTAGATGCTCCAGAAGTAATACCTATTTTACTCACGTTTTTTAGCCAATTCATATCTAATTCCTCAGGACCATTAATTAAGTATGCTGGGACTCCTTTTTTTATAGCTACATCTCTTAAGCGATTACAATTAGAGCTATTACTAGCTCCTATGACAAGTACAATTTCAGTAAGATCAGCTAATTCAATAGCAGCTTGTTGTCGATTAGTTGTAGCGTAACATATATCGTTTCTTATAATAGCATCAGGTTTTGAATCTAAAATTTTTTTTATTGTTTTTGATGTATCGTCAACCGAAAGTGTAGTTTGAGTTAAGACTGCTATTTGTTCATTATTTCCAAACTTTGGTAAAACCCAATCATCTCGATCATCTATTAATTCCATATCAGATTGCCCGGTCGTTCCGATTACTTCTTGGTGACCTTTATGACCAACTAAGATAATTTTTTTCCCCTCTTTTTTATATTTTTTTGCTTCGTTATGTACCCTTGTCACCAGAGGACATGTAGCATCTAGAACCTTTAAGTTTTTCTTTTTAGCATCTTCATAATCTTTCGGAGGAGAACCATGAGCACTGAATACTACTACTGAGTCATTTGGGACTTCACTTACTTGTTCTACTGTTATTGCACCCATTTTTTCCACGTCATCAACTACTTTTGGATTATGTACTATCTGGTGCTTTACATACACAGGTTTCCCATATTTTTCTACAGCTTTTTTGACTATGTCAACAGCTAAATCTACTCCTGCACAAAAACCTCTTGGGGTGGCTAAATATACTTCCATTTTTTTTCCTTTGAACATAAATTCTATATTTTAAATTTTAAACTTTATTTCCAATTTAGTATATGGATGAGAATATTGTTTTACATTGATTTCTATAAATGATAGATTAAGTACTGTTGGTAATATCATCAGTAAGTTAAATTTTAGTAAGGGTAAAAATAATGAATGGATTTAACGGTAAGCCTGTAATTTTTTCTGGTAATTCACATGGTGTTTTGGTTCAAGATATTTGTAAATATTTAGATCAGGATGTAGGAAAAATTGAAGTTTTTAAATTCGCTAATGATAATACTTTTGTAAAAATATTAGAGAATGTTCGCCAAAAGGATGTTTTTATACTCCAATCTACAGTTGAACCTGTAAATGATAATATTATGGAACTACTTATTATGATAGATGCAGCAAAGCGTGCGTCTGCTGGTAGAATAACTGCAGTAGTTCCATTTTATAGTTATGCTAGAACAGATAAAAAAGACCAACCCAGAGTTCCTATTACAGGAAGACTTGTAGCTGACTTGCTTGAGACTGCGGGAGCAGATAGAGTAGTAATGGTTGATTTACATGCTGGCCAAGTTCAAGGCTTCTTTAAGGTTCCTGTAGATGAATTAACCGCAATGCCTAAACTAGTGGAATATTTTCAAGATAAATCTGTAGAAGATTGTGTAGTTGTTGCTACTGATATAGGGATCTCAAAAAAGGCAAGAGATTTTGCAAATTGGATAAATGTACCATTGGCGATTGTTGAAAAAAGAAGAATGGGAAATAATGACAAGGTTCAAAGCCTAAATGTTATAGGTGATGTTGCATCAAAAAATATAATATTATTTGATGATGAAATAAGTAGTGGAGGAACAATGATAGCTGCAGCAGAAGCTATTCACAAAGCTGGTGCTAAAGATATATATGCTGTTGCAACCCATGGAGTATTACCCGGCGATTCAGCAAATAAATTAGTAAAAAATTCATACATTAAAGAGTTTGTTGTTACTGACAGTGTTCCTATAGATTCTAATAAACAGCATGAGAAAATTAAGATTATATCAATTGCCCCATTATTGGGCGAGGCAATAAGAAGAATTCATGAAGGAAAATCAGTAGGGCAACTATTCACTCATTAATAATTTCTTTCAATTATAAATACAACACGTAAAATTTTTTTCATTTACAATATTAGTATGTTCAATATTTTAAATAAAATATTAGGTGACTCCAATGAAAAAGCATTAGGAAAGTTAGAACCCATACTGGAAAAAGTTAATGCTTTGGAAGAGAAATTTAGTTTATTAACTGAAAATGAAATAAAAGTTTATACAGAAAAATTAAGAGTTGATCATAGTAATGGATCTTCACTAGATGAGATTTTGCCAGAAGCTTTTTCATTAGTCAGAGAGGCCTCGAAAAGAGTACTGGGTATGAGGCATTTCGACGTCCAAATCATAGGGGGTATAATTCTTCATCAAGGAAAAATCGCAGAAATGAGAACAGGTGAAGGAAAAACTCTTGTAGCGACTTTGCCAACTTATCTAAATGCTCTTTCAGCAGACGGTGTTCATTTGATTACAGTTAATGACTACTTGGCAAAAAGAGATGCTGAATGGATGGGGAAAATATATCAATTTTTAGGTTTGTCAGTTGGGTGTCTTCAGAATAATAAATCACTAATTTTAATTTCTGATGATAATAAAAAAAATGATTTAGAAATTGATGGTTCTTTTTATGTATGTTCAAGAAAAGAAGCATATGAATGTGATATCACTTACGGTACAAATAATGAGTTTGGTTTCGATTACCTTAGAGATAATATGGTAGATAATTATGAGCAGAAGGTTCAAAAATCTAGAAATTTTGCAATAGTTGATGAGGTTGATAACATACTTATTGATGAAGCAAGAACACCACTAATCATTTCTGGTCCTGCTAAAGAGCAAGCAGGAGAATATAAAAGATTTTCTAGGCTTGCAAAAAGACTACAGAAAGGTAGAGATTTTGAGATAGAGGAAAAAAGAAAAAATATCTCCTTAACAGAAGTGGGGATAAAAAATATTGAGAATATTCTAGGTATAAATAACCTATATTCTCCTGAAAATAATGTATTATCGCATTTTGCTGAAAATGCAATTAGGGCGGAATTTGTTTATGAAAAAAATAGAGAATATGTACTCCAAAATAGTCAAATAATCATTGTTGATGAATTTACTGGAAGATTGATGACAGGAAGAAGATTTTCAGATGGTTTACATCAAGCATTAGAGGCTAAGGAAAATGTATCTATTCAGAGAGAATCTATAACTTATGCAACAATAACTTTACAAAACTATTTTAGAATGTACGAAAAATTGTCCGGGATGACGGGAACAGCAAGTACAGAGGCAGAAGAAATGGAAAAAATTTATGGCTTGGAGGTTATAGAAGTTCCAACAAATAAAGAAAGTTTAAGAGTTGATCATGGTGACTATATTTATATTAATGAAAATGCAAAATGGAATGCAATAATTGAAAAAGTTAGCGAATTAAACAAAGTTTCTAGACCTGTGCTGATTGGTACAACTACTATAGAAAAATCTGAACACTTATCTAATTTGTTATCAAAAAGAAATATTATGCATAATGTATTAAATGCAAAATTTCATGAAAAAGAGGCACAAATTATTGAAGAAGCAGGTATTCCTGGTGCAGTAACTGTCGCTACTAATATGGCAGGAAGGGGAACAGATATAATTCTTGGAGGAAAACCTAAGAATGATAGACAGTCTGATAGTGATTGGGAGAAAAATCATAATTTTGTTGTTGAAAAAGGAGGGCTATTTGTTATTGGAACTGAAAGGCATGAATCTAGAAGAATAGACAATCAGCTCAGAGGAAGATGTGGGAGGCAAGGAGATCCAGGAGAGACTCAGTTCTATCTTTCTACTGAAGATGAAATAGTTAAGCGTTTTGGTGGTGATAGGATAAAAAGTGCCATGAATTTACTTAGATGGGAGGATGATATTCCTATTGAGAATAGAATAGTTTCAAAATCAGTTGAAACTGCACAAACTAAAGTTGAAGCACAAAATTTTGAGATAAGAAAATATTTGGTAGATTATGATGATGTTATGAATACGCAGAGAGATGTCATTTACAAATTAAGAGATCATGCTTTATCTGGAGAAGATTTTAAGGAATTAGTATTAAATTACATAAATGAAGAAATAGATCAAATGGTTGATGAAAGCACTGAAATAGATTCAAATTTTTATAGAGATATTACCAAGATTATACCTAAAAATGAGATTACTGAGCAAGAAATTAGTTCTTATTTTGACAATAATATAGACTTAAAAGAATCACTACATCAATTTACTGAAAAACTTTATCTTTCCAGAAAAGAAAATATTGGAGAAAAAATGATTTCAGAATATTCTAAAGCAGTTTTATTGAAATCTATAGATGAAAATTGGGTTGAGCATTTGACGTCAATGGATAATATGAGGCAAGGTATTGGACTAGAAGCTGCAGGCCAAAGAGATCCTTTGGTTGCTTATAAAAGAGCAGGATTTGCAATGTTCACTAATCTTAATGAAACTATAAGAAGCAGCGTTAGCATTTTATTTTTTAATTCTTCCGTCGCATATGCTTCAGATAATCAAGGCAAAATAAGTCAGTTTTCTAACCAACCATCTGTAATGAGTAACGCTAAGAAAAATGAGCAATCTTCTCATGTCTCTAGTCTTTCCAATATACCTACTCATTCTTCCTCCGGAAGAAAATTGTCTCGTTCTGAAAGAAGAAAAATTGAGAGAGACCAAAGAAAAAATAGGAAATAACCAGATAACATACTTATCTGACGAAAAACTTATACAAAAAGTAATATTTAAACTTGATCAAAATATTCATAAGGATAAGAAAAATTGGAAACAATTATTATTTGATGTAATTCGAGAATGGGAACTTTCAAATGAAAAATTTTCTACAAATCAAATATGTTATCTAATTTGTGGAGAAGCGTTTAATTGGAAAACATTAGCTATAAGACTTGCTAGCCAATCAAAAAATTTATCAATTAATGGAGAATTTTGGAAATGGATTAATGAATCAGATCATAATGGAGACATGTCAGAAAAAGACCTAAAAGATTTTCTAGGATACGAAAAGTTTAGAGCCCATTTGTCTTACTTTTATGGAGTAATTGTAGAACAAGCTCTAATTGCATCTGTTGAAGATTCCGAAATAAAGAAGAAAATATCCTCTGGTATGCTAACTAACATAGAAGAAATAAAATCGGTTTATAACATTATTTATGGAGATTCCAAAGAGCATCTTTGGCAAATATTTAGAATGGAGTATCAAATAGATTTTTTGAATACCTCTTTCTCAGTAAGTGATGAGGAATCATTTGTATATTGGCTTTTCAAGCTAAGATTACAAAATTCAGATCCAGCAAGAATTGCTAGTGACACTAAACAAGGTTTGATAAAACTAGAAGAGATTAAAAATAGTAAAATATTAAGAAATAAAATCACTAATAATAAAAGATTATAAATATAATATAAAATATAAATTTATAAAACGAGTTTAATGAAGTCAATTGATCTAAGTAAAATAAGTAAAAATTTCGACGTTAATAATCGAGAAAAATATTGGCGTGAAGAATGGAAAAATCTTAAAGTTCATTCTAGAATAAAAAATAGTAAACGTAAAGAAAATTTTGTTATCGATTCCCCTCCTCCTACTGTAAGCGGTTCTTTACATATAGGACATATTTTTTCATATACTCACCAAGATCTGATAGCAAGATATAAACGAATGAGAGGATATAATGTAGTCTATCCAATGGGTTGGGATGATAATGGGTTGCCTACTGAAAGAAGAGTACAAAATTATTTTGGTGTAAGAGCTGAACCAAATGTTCCTTATATTAAAAATATCGATGTAGAAAAAGAAAAAGAAAAGCTAGGAATAAAGAAGCAGCACCAACTTATAATAAGTAGACAAAACTTTATTGAAATGTGCTCTTTAGTAACTCACGAAGATGAAAAGGCATTCAAGGAAGTGTTTGAAAGAATGGGTTATTCAATTGATTGGGGTGATTTATATACTACTATTGATGAAAAAAGTAGACGGATTGCTCAAAGAAGTTTTTTAGATTTATTTAGAAAACAGCATATTTATCAACTAGAATCTCCAACTATGTGGGATGTAGATTATCAAACAGCTGTTGCCCAAGCAGAGGTAGAAGATAGAGAAAAGTCCGGAGCTTATCATGATATTGAATTTGTTGTAGATGAAGAAAATAATGAACGATTTATTATATCAACTACTAGACCAGAATTACTGGCTGCTTGTGTTGGAGTGACAGCACATCCTGATGACGAAAGGTATAAACATTTATTTGGAAAAAGTGCAGTAACTCCTGCATTTTTTTCAAAAGTGCCAATCTTTTCAAGTACGGAAGTTGATCCTGAAAAGGGTACTGGAATATTAATGGTCTGTACCTTTGGTGATCAAACGGACGTTCAATGGTGGAAAGATCATTCCTTGAAATTAAGGCAAATAATTGGAAAAAATGGCAGGATTATTGATAAAGAATTTGGAACTGATGGATGGGAATCAGAGAATCCAAGTTTAGCAAATAAAAATTATAAGTTGATTATTGGAAAACGAACTCCGAGTGTAAAAAAAATAATGGTAGAAATTTTGTCAGATAAACAAAATTCAGTTACAGGAGATAAAAAACCTCTGATTGATTTGCCTAGACAAATCAATCATCAGGTTAGATACTACGAAAAAGGTGATAATCCTCTAGAGTACCTTACTACTAGACAGTGGTTTGTTCGATTGCTCGATAAGAAAAATCAATTGATTAATTCAGGTAAAAGTATTTCATGGCACCCAAGTTTTATGTATAAAAGATTTGAAAATTGGACAGAGAATCTTAATTCTGATTGGTGTATATCAAGACAACGATATTTTGGGGTTCCCATTCCAGTTTGGTACCCTTTAGATGAAAAAAACATTCCTGATTACGATAGACCAATTTTACCTAATGAAGATGAATTGCCTATTGATCCTCAAATTAGTGTTCCAAATGGGTACACTGAATCTCAAAGAAATATACCAGGTGGATTTATAGCTGAAGAAGACGTGTTTGATACTTGGTTCACATCTTCATTGTCACCTCAAATTGTTACAAAATGGGGGGATGAAGATGATGAAACCAAAGAACTATTTCCTATGGATATCCGACCCCAAAGTCATGAGATAATTCGCACATGGGCTTTTTATACTATTGCTAAATCATTGTTACATAATTCAAATATACCGTGGAAAAATATAGTTATATCAGGCTGGGTTTTAGATCCTGATAGAAAAAAAATGTCAAAATCAAAAGGTAATGTAGTTACTCCAATAGAGTCTATAGATAAATTTGGTTCGGATTCAGTTAGGTATTGGGCTGCATCTTTTAGACTGGGGGCTGATGCTACAAATGATGAATCAATTTTTAAGGTAGGATCAAAATTAGTTAATAAAATTTTTAATGCATCGAAGTTTGTTTTATCTCATTCAGCAGAAGTCCAAAAAATCACAAATGATCTTGATAAGTCTTTCTTATTCGAACTAAGTAGAACTTGTGATATTTCAACAAAAGCATATGAAGATTTTGAATTTTCAATTGCTCTTCAAGAAATAGAGAAGTTTTTTTGGAATTCATTTACTGATAATTATATAGAAATAGTAAAGTTACGTGCAAGAAACAGTGATAATAAATCCGAACAATCTTCAGCTGTATTAACTTTGAGAAAGGCACTTAATATTGTCATTAGGATGTTTTCTCCTTTTCTACCAACGATCACTGATGAAGTATGGAGTTGGGTTTTCGCAGAAGAAACTGGAGTCAAATCAGTACACTTACATCAATGGCCTAAATCTGAAGAGATAGAAAAATATACAGATTCTCAAACACATGAACTTTTTCCAATTGCTTGCAATATAATTGGCTTAGTTAGAAAGGCTAAATCAGAAAATGGATTAAGTTTGAATTCTCCTTTGGAAAAAATAATCATTTTTGCTAATTCTAGTAATCAAAAAAAGATAAGTATTTTTCTTGATGACTTGAAGAATTGTTCTGGAGCTAAATCCATAAGCTTTCAAAATGTAGATAATGAAGATATTGATATAAAAATAATTTAGTTGTTATTTTTTTTCCAATTTTCCCACTCCTTAGTGGAAACTTTCATTGAAAAATATTTATGTAAGGTTTTCTCTTTTTTTCTTACTTCTTTGCACATTTTAATAACATCGTTTAATATATTTATTTCAACTCTAGTTACTCCATCAAAATCACATACTAATATGTCACCTTGGTTAATTGTAAGATCTGCAACCTGAACAGTTGTACCATGTTCAATCATTTTGAATGGTCCATGCCCTGGGACATGTCCAGTTGCCCATAATGGGAGGTTAACCTCTTTTATACCCTTAATATCTCTAGCATTACCTCCGACAATAACTCCAACGCTACCTAGAGATTTCATTTGGTAAGCCATGCCATCTCCCATGATTGCGCCTCTGTTTGGGGTAGAATCAACATCTGAAAGAACTGATACAACAGGAATTTTCATTTTGAAAATATTATCAAAAAAATCTAATTTTTTATCATCCACTCCTTTTTTTTCATTTAATGGAGTCCATTTTGAAGTAAGGGCATAACCTACGATTGTTTTTTTAGATTCAATATACTGAGTAAGGTCAGGTCCAGTGTAATCTTCAGTGTGATTTATATATCCCCTGACCAGTATAGATGCATTTTGTACAGTAGCAGAATCATATTTTGAAAGCTCGCTTATTATAGAGTGATCTACTTGATTCAAATTATTCATTGTTTTTAGGGACTATTTCAGACTCTAATTCTAATAATTCTCCTGGGAAAAATTCTTTCCAAGGCTCAAATTGTTCAACAAAAGTTCTACCTTCTTCGAGACTTTGTAGTCCTTTAATTGCTCTTCCAGGGTCATAACCTGTAGTTTTTGCTAATGCTTCAATACCTCTTTTAGTTTCTCTTACTCCTCCAATAGAAAAAGTTTCACTTTCATCATTTTCTACTATTAAATCAAAACCTTTTTTCTTTTCTTTCCAGTATAGTTTCATTTCTCTCCATCTTTTTTTGTGATTTTTATTTTATCCAAAATTTTATTAGCTAATCTAAGTTTGTGCATTAAAGGTAATTTGGTTTTATCACCATTTTTATCAATTATTGTAACTTTATTTGTATCATATGAGAATCCGCTATTTTTTTCAACTATATTATTTGCAACTATAAAATCTGCATTTTTACTTTTTAGCTTAATTTTCGCATTTTCTTCCAAATTTTCACTTTCAGCTGCAAAAAAAATCTTAGTAATATTATTTTCTATCTTATTTGAAAAATCATTTACCGATTTTAGTATTAAGTTTATTTGAGTATCATGATTTTTTTTTATTTTACTGTTGGAAATTTTTTCAGGTGTAAAATCTGATATAGCTGCAGCCATAATTAATATATTTGCATCTCTTGTAGCTGAAATTATTGCTTTTTCCATTGATTCGGCAGTATCTACTTTTATAATTTCTGCTCCTGCAGGAGTTATAAGATTTGATGTTGTTATTAGTACTACTTCCGCACCTCGATCAATTGCAGCTTCTGCTATAAAATGCCCCATTTTCCCAGAAGATTTGTTTGTTATATATCTTACTGGATCAATTGGCTGCCTCGTTCCACCCGCAGTAATCACAATTTTTTCTCCTTGAAAATCTCCATTTTTACCGAGTATTTTTCTTGTAATGCCAAGTATTGTTTTTGATTCAGACAGTCGGCCTTTACCAATTAATCCAGATGCCAATCTGCCATTTTCGGGCCCAATGATTTCAAATTTTTTCTCTCTTAGGATTTTTATATTATTTTGTGTTTGAAAAGAATCAAACATATCTCCATCCATTGCTGGTGCCATTATAACGGGTGCAGTTGTTGCAAGAACTGTATTTGTTATAGGAGTATCACAAACTCCCATTGCTAATTTACCTATAGTATTTGCTGTTGCTGGATAAATTATTATAATATCTGCTTCATGCGCTAATGCAACGTGATCGATATTCATATTAGTATTATTATCCCAAAGTCCTAATATGGCTTTATTATGAGTAATAGCTTCGAAGGTAGCTTTCCCTACAAATTTTTGTGCAGAGTTAGATAAAATTACATTAACATTTGCACCTTCTTGAATTAATTTGCTGGCAAGATCGGCAGATTTATAAGCAGAAATTGATCCACAAACACAAAGTACAATATTCTTATTTTTCAAGGTAAATGGTTTGCTTGTATATTTGTCATCTATATCAGTCATAATTTTTTTTTATATTTAATTCATATAATTTTTTTAATCCAATGAGCGTTAGGTTTTTGTCAACGTAATCAAAACAGTCAGTTAATGGTGCTATTAAATCACATAATCCTCCAGTGGCAACAACTTTAATTTTTTCCTCTTTTGGATTTATTTCATTTTTGAATCTTTGTATCATCCCACTTATAAGATCGGAAAATCCAAACATAAATCCAGATTGAAGAGAATGTACGGTGTTCTTACCAATTACTTTTGGTGGAGGTTTAAGTTCGAACTTTCTCAATTGCGAAGTATTTGAAATCATTGATTCAGATGAAATTTCTAAACCTGGTGATATTGATCCACCAATATAATTTCCATCAGCGTCTATTGCATCAAATACTGTAGCTGTTCCTATATCAACAATGATGAGTGGACGTCCATATAATAAACCTCCTGCTACAGCATCAACAATTCTGTCTGCTCCTACATCATTTATTCTATCGTAATTAATCTTAATCCCAGTCTTGACACCTGGAGATATATTTAGAAAGTTTTTATTAGTAATACCAGTAATATATTTTAGGGACTTTATGTAAGATTCTGTTATTGTAGGTACAACTGAGCACATTGATATTCCTGATATTTTATCTATTGGAATTTCATTATCTTCAATCATACTTTTTAGAATGAAGTTCAATTCATCTGTAGTATATTTATTTTTTGAACCTATTCTAAAAGTCTTGATTAAATCATCATTTTCAAACGTACCAATAGTTATATTTGTATTGCCTATATCAACTGTAAGTAAAATTCCCATATTATTATTATACTAGTAAGTTTATAAAATGGTTTACTGAAAATATTTTTTATGAAATAATCCTAGTCTTTCAATGATGTCTGAAGATTTTACTGCTGTTTCTCCTAATTCTTCTTTAGCAATATTTGCTGCAAATCCTTGTATATAAACACCTAGGCAAGATTTATAAAAAAAATTATTTTTGCTTAGGATATTGAGTTTATCTGATGCAATTAATCCAGATATTAATCCTGTTAACATGTCTCCAGTGCCACCTTTAGCCATAGCTGAGTTTATGAAAGATGACACTTGTACTAATTTATTTGGTCCAGCAATGACAGTTTTTGCCCCTTTCAAGACTATATTGATATTCCATTTTTTTGCATATTCAACAGCATATTTTTTTTTGTCGATTTGTATTTTTTTTATATGAATTTTACTTATTTTAGACATTTCACCTATGTGAGGTGTAAGAATTTTTGGATTTTGATATTTTTTTTCCCAATTACTTAAATTGGATAAATTGTTTATTCCATCTGCATCTATAACTACTGGTGAATGAATTTTATTATCATTCATAATTGTGAGAAACTCTTCCAGCATTCTTATAGATTCATCAGATTGATTCATACCTGGTCCTATAGCAAATGAATCTGCTAAATTTATTGCCTCTAATAATATTGGTTTAGATTTTAAACAATCAATTTGATTGTTTGTCTTAACTGGTAGTTCGATAAATATTACTTCAGGAACTAAACCAGAAATCTGTTTGCAAACTGGTGAAGGTGCTGCTACAAATACCAACCCACATCCTGACCTAATAGCGGCCAATGCAGATATTAATATTGCCCCTATGTATTTTTGTGAACCACCTACTAGTAAAACTGAACCAAAATCTTTTTTTGAGAAATTTTGGTTTCTATTAGGATATATGCTTTTTATAAATTCAATGTTCAATTTCTATACTTAGGCACTAGGTCGCCAGTAATTATCTTTTGCTTCACCTATTGCAGAGGCTATCGCATAATTTTTTGAATGTGATAGACTTAGTGCAATTCTGGTAATACCCATTTTTTCCGCTCGCTTAACTGCCTTTCCATGAATCACTATTTCAGGAGGAGCACCTCTTTTTCTCGTAACTTCTATGGATTTCCATGGAATTCCCCTTACCCCAGTGCCCAGTAGTTTCATGACGGCTTCTTTTGCAGCAAATCTACTTGCTAGCTGTTTTGGTCTTTTTTTGCAATAAATCTGTTCATTTTTTGTAAATATCTTATTTAGAAATCTTTCGTGATATTCATTAAGAACTTTTTCAATCCTGTCGATCTCAATCATATCTATTCCAGTATAAATCATCATTATCCCTTTTTTATGCAAAAATAAAATTATAAAAAATAAAAAAAATATGTAAACTAATTATTATAGAATTATACATTTTTTAGAATTCGAATGAATAAAAATATTATTGATGGGAAAAAAATAGCATTAAAGGTATCCGAGGATATTAAGGATAAAATACGAGTCATTAATCGTGACCATAATATGATACCTGGCTTAGCAGTTATACTTGTTGGAGATAACCCTGCTTCACTATCATATGTTAGAGGTAAGGAAAAAGCTTGTAAGAATGTTGGAATTTTCACTCAAACTTTTACAATGCCTACTGAATCAAGTTTTAAAAGTATTTCAGAACTAATTCTATCTCTCAATAGCGATAATAGATTTCACGGCATATTATTGCAATTACCATTACCTGAACATTTAGATTCTGAAAAATTAATAGAACTCATAGATCCTCAAAAAGACGTAGATGGACTTACAAGTGAGAATGCGGGGCTATTATTATTGGGTAACCCAAGGTTTGTACCAGCAACTCCTTTGGGAGTTCAAAGATTGTTAGTTGAAGAAAATATAAAAACCGATGGTGCTAAAATATTGATTATTGGTCGAAGTAATCTAGTTGGATTACCACTTTCAATATTATTACTTCAAAAAAAACAAGGAGCAAATGCAACTGTTACAGTGGCTCATACATCTACAAAAAATATTGAAGAACTATCCCTTAATTCTGATATAGTGATAGTTGCATCCGGAATACCGAATACCCTTTTAGGAAGAATGGTCAAAAAAGGTTCGATTATTATTGATGTAGGTGTGAGTAGAATACCAGATCAAACGAAAAAAACAGGTTATAGGCTAGTTGGAGATGTAAATTTTGATGAAGTTTCTCAGATAGTTTCAAAGATTACTCCTGTTCCAGGCGGGGTTTGTCCCATGACAATTGCTATGTTGCTTAATAATGTATATTTAGCTACTACTTTTAGTCTGAAGAAAGCGAATTAGAACTACTTTTTATTCTTTTTTTGAGATAAAATATTAATCAATTACTTATAATTAAATTATATGACTAGCAAACAAAAAATAGAAAAAAATAAATTATCTGATGATAAATATTCCAAAAAGTCTATAAAAAATTTAAATTCTTCCAATAAAAAGTCTTTGAGTACAAATGAACATTTAGAACTTTTCAGAAAAATGTATCTTATAAGACAATTTGAAAATGCATGTGGTCAAAATTACGCTAATGGAAATATAAGAGGATTTTTACATCTCTACTCTGGGCAGGAGGCCACTGGAGTTGGTGCGTTATCTTCATTAAATGATTCTGATTATATAGTTACTCATTACAGAGATCATGGCCATGCATTGGCAAGAGGACTAGATGTTAATCGATCAATGGCTGAACTATTTGGAAAAAAAACAGGTTTATCCAAAGGTAAAGGAGGCTCAATGCATCTGTTCGATGCTAGTAAAAAATTTATGGGTGGACATGCAATAGTAGGAGGCCAACTACCTTTGGCTGCTGGACTGGCTTTGTCTCAGCAATATGATAATAAAGATGGTATAACTATTTGTTTTTTTGGTGATGGGTCCACTAACCAAGGTATTTACCATGAAACATTAAACTTGGCTGCTGTGTGGAATCTTCCAATATTATTTTTTCTTGAAAACAACATGTATGGAATGGGGTCTTCAATAGAAAGAGTTAGAGCGGGGGGGTTAGATTTTTTCCCTGCTATGAACACATATGAAATACCTTCTATGGAAGTTGACGGTATGGATGTTCTTGCAGTTAGAGAAGCCACAGAACTAGCTAGAGAAAAAATCCTAAAGGAAAAGAGACCATTTTTTATTGAATCTAAAACTTTCAGATTTGTAGGGCATTCATATGCAGATGGGCAAAAATACAGAAATCAAGATGAAGTAATTAAGTGGGAGCAAAAAGATCCGATTATTATTTATCCTAAAAAGTTAATTGATATGAAAATTACTACTAATGATGAAATAAATGATATTAAGTTAGAAGTTGATAATGTGATCAGTGATGCTGTAAAGTTTGCTAATGAGAGCGAAGAACCAAGTTTAAATGAAATTTTTGATGATATAATAGCCGAGTAAAAATATGTCTGAAATAACAATAAGAGAAGCACTAAAAATCGCCCTTAATGAAGCAATGGAAAAAGATGAAAAAGTATTCATAATGGGAGAAGATATAGGGGAATATGGTGGGGCTTATGCAGTTACTGATGGATTTTTAAAAAAATTTGGCCCAAAAAGAATTAAAGACACTCCTATTTCTGAACAAGCATTTGTTGGAGCTGGTATAGGTGCTGCAGTTGGAGGTTTAAGACCTGTAATAGAATTGATGTCTATATCATTTTCACTAGTTGCTTTCGACCAAATTGTCAATATGGCTGGAAATATCAGATATATGTCAGGTGGACAAATTAGCGTTCCCATGGTTATTAGAGCTCCTACCGGTGCAGGAGTACAACTGGCTGCTACTCACTCTCAAAGTTTTGAAACATGGTTAGCTGAGGTCCCAGGAATAAAAGTGGTTTGCCCGTCAAATTCCTATGATGCTCTTGGATTAATGAGGAGCGCAATTAATGATAATAATCCTGTGATATTTGCTGAACCAGCTCTTCTTTATGGTAGTAAATCAAACGTTCCTGATGAATATTTTGAAGTGAATCTTGGAGATGCTAATGTGATGAAAGAAGGTGATGATATAACTATAGTTTCATATGGTTATGGCTCAAAAGTTTTATCAGATTCAGCAAAAAAATTAGAAGCTATAGGTGTTAAACCTGAACTAATCGATCTTAGGTCTCTTAACCCGATAGATTATCAAACAATTATCCAATCGATTCAAAAAACTAACAGGTTGGTTTTGGTAGATACAGCTAGAAAAACAGGGGGGATAATGGCTGAAATATCTGCAAATATTAATGAAAAAGCGGGTGAATGGTTAGATGGCCCCATAGTCAGAGTTGGATCAAAAGATGTGCCATGGCCTTATAATAAAAGTTTAGAACAAGAGGTCCTTACTGACTCAAATAATATATTAGAGACCATAAAAATAAGCTATGGTATTTAGTTGAATAAGTTTTATTTTCTAGGAGGAAAAATTTGATTACAGATGTTACTATGCCGTCTATGGGTGCAGATATGACTGAAGGTACTATTGTTAAGTGGTTGTTCAATGAAGGAGATGATGTAAATAAGGGAGATAAGATAGCTGAGGTTGAAACGGATAAAACTGTTGTAGAAATGGAAGCATATTCAAGTGGAAAGTTGAGAAAAATATTAATCCCAGAAGGTACGATGGTTAGCGTTGGTACTGTAATTGCTTACATAGGAGATGAAAATGATGAGATTCCTCAAATAAATTCGGAATCTTCTCAAGTTTACGAAAATGATGAATCCTCTACAGAAATTCAAAGTGAAAATGAAAATTTAGAACAAGAGGAAAAAATAGAAAAAGTTGAAGTTAAGCAAACTGAAACAATAAAAATAAATTATGATGATAATGCTCGTGTTAAAGCTTCTCCTATAGCTAGAAAATTAGCTCTGGAAAAATCAATAAATATTCAAGACGTTCCTGGTTCAGGTCCTGGAGGTAGAATAACCAAGATTGATGTAGAGAATTATTCACCTCAAAAAGCTTTTGCACCATCTAATACGTCAAAGACAATTTCTATAGATAGCTCGGATACTGATTTGAGTACGATGAGGCAAGCTATTGCAAGAGTAACAGTTAAGTCAAAGTCAACTATACCTCACTATTATGTAACACATGACATAAATATGACTGCAGCCATGAGTTTTAGATCTCAAATGAATGAAATTCTTGCTGAAACAAATGAGAAAATCTCAGTGAATGATATGTTTCTAAAGGCTGTTACTAATTCTCTAATTAAATATCCAAAATGGAATTCTTCATTTGAGGGGAATAAACTTATTGGTAGTACTTCAATAAATCTTGGTGTTGCAATGGCACTTGAAGAAGGGTTGATAGTTCCTGCTATTATGTCTATAGAAAATATGTCGTTATCTGAAATATCTCGATCGGTAAAAGATCTTAGCAATAGGGCTAGAGGTATTGATGGTAACTTAACTCAAGATGAATTAACCAAAGGGACTTTTGGCACTTCAAATCTTGGTATGTTTGGGACAAAAAGTTTTTCTGCGATTATTGTTCCTCCAAATGCAGGAATTGTAGCTGTAGGAAAAGTTGAGGAAAAACCTATTGTACATAATGGGGAGATTGTTATTGCCTCTATAATGAGTGCTAGTATGTCAGCTGATCATAGAGTTGGTGATGGAGCAGAAGCAGCTATGTTTATGTCGGAAGTTCAGAGTAATCTAGAAAATCCACTTAAATTGATATAATTATTGAATAGATGGTATAAAATGTATACTCCAGAATCTTTTTCAAATCCAGAACGAAAAATTTTGGAAAATTATTTTACAAATATAGATCAACCCGTATTTGTTGTTATGAACTTGCCAGAAGTGGTAAAAGGTGCACTATTTGCTAGATATAGCCGTTCAGCAAAATCTCTAAGAAGATTATTTTTAGATGAATTTGTGAATATTGATAATGGGACTTTAAAAAATAATAAAGACTTTTTAGTAGATTTAACTAGAGCAGAAAAACTATATGACAGAGTTTTTAGTGAATATGGAGATGATTCTGTGGCTCAACTCGGGGGTGCTCATGTTGCTTGTGAAAATGCATCGAATATTTTGACAAAAGTTCTTGAGTGGGGAAGACTAGCATCATACCTAGAACAATCCACACGATACATTTTTTATGACAAAAAAGTTAATGAACAATATAGATATGTTATTCCCGAGGAAATATCTTCAGATGACTTACCAGACTATAAAAAAAATATGGATAAACTCTTTAATGAATATTCTTTATTAGTTCATAAATTAGTAGATTTTTTCAAATCAAAATATCCTAAAAGTACCAATGATTCAAATTTTATTTATAACTCCTCTATACGAGCAAAGGCTTGTGATGTTGCTAGAGGGTTACTACCTGCATCAACATTTTCAAACGTAGGCATTTTTGCCTCAGGTCAAGCTTATGAAAATATGATTATGAAAATGAATAGTCATCCTCTTGCTGAAGTCAGAAGCTATTCTAAGTTAATGTTAGATGAATTAAGAAAAGTTATACCTTCTTTTCTTAAGAGAGTAGATTTGCCAGATAGAGGATTATTATGGTCAAAATATTTTAGTGATATAAATCAGAATATGGAAAAAATTGTAAATGACTATGGCACTGATTCTTCTGGTAATCTAGAAGTTGATTTAATTGAATGGGACCATAATGCAGAAGATAAAATAATTGTTTCGGCTCTATACTCCTACACGAATAAAAGTGAGAGAGAATTGATAAAAATAGTTGAAAAATTAAGCCAAAAAGAAAAAGAAAGAATTTTATTCAAATATATTGGAGACAGAAATAATAGAAGACATAAACCAGGGAGAGCAATGGAACGTGCTTATTACCGATTTGATATATTATCAGACTTTGGTAGTTTTCGTGATCTTCAAAGACACAGAATGATGACTATTGATTGGCAAAAGCTAAGTACATTTAATGGTTTTTCTGTTCCTGAAGTAATCGAGGAGATTAAATATAAGAACACATGGGAAAAAATAATGATAGATATGGGAGAATATTTTAACATATTAGGTTCAAAATACGGTTTACATGTTTCTCAATATGTTGTTCCTTTTTCATATAATATTAGATATTCAATGCAATTTAATGTTCGAGAAGCATACCATTTATTAGAACTTAGAACTGCCCCACAAGGCCATGTCGATTACAGGCGAGTTTGTCAAAAAATGCATGAATTAATTCTCAATAAAGCTGGTCATAAAATTTTAGCAAACTCTATGAAATACGTTGATCATAATATATATGATCTAGAGAGAATTGATGCTGAAAGAGCTGCTGAAAAAAGAAGAACAAAAAAATAATAATTTGATTAATATAAAGAATATAAATTTCAATTTTTATGATGAAACAATTCTTTCTGGGATAAATCTTAAAATCTCTTCAGGTGAATTTGTATCAGTAATTGGTCCGTCTGGGTGTGGAAAAAGTACATTATTAAATATAATTGCAGGTATAACTAAACCAAAAACAGGTGAAATTTTAGTTGAAGGAAAGTTGGTTAATATAGGAGATAAAATTTCATATATGCAACAAAAAGATCTTTTATTGCCATGGAGAAATGTAAGTGAAAATGCTGCCCTAGGTTTGGAGCTCAAAGGTTTTTCAGAACAATATATACAAGATAAAATATCTTTATATTCTAAAGATTTTGGCCTTGAAAAATATTTAGAATATATGCCTCATGAACTCTCAGGAGGCTTAAGGCAAAGAGTTGCTTTCCTACGATCAGTAATAGTAGATAATCCAATAATGCTTTTAGATGAACCTTTGGGTTCACTTGATGCAATTACTAAGTCTACTCTACACGAGTGGCTAATGAAGATGTTTAGTAAATTTAGTAAGACAATTATACTGGTTACTCACGATATTGATGAGGCTATTTTATTAGCGAATCGTGTAGTGGTTATGACTACTAATCCAGGAAGAATCATAAAAGAATACTTGGTTGACAGAAAATTAGTTGATAAAAGAGACATTACTTCAAATTATTTTATTCAACTAAAAAAAGATATTATAAAAGATCTATCATTATAAACTATTTGTTATTCAAAATTTGATATTGTATAATTTTTATAAACATGGGGAGCTATTTAGAGCTGAGAGGGTAAATTATTACCGACCCTTATAGACCTGAACTAGATAATGCTAGCGTAGGAAATTTATGCAAAAAGAAACCATAATTAAAAATTATTTACCTCCTTTTACTGCTGTTCTTATAATATTACTTTTATGGCAAATTTCCGTTATGTTGCTTAGTATAGAATCATGGTTCTTACCATCTCCAGTAAATATAATTGCAGAACTAATTAATTCATATAAAATTTTGTTTGAACATTCATTGATTACTTTTTTTGAGATAATTGTTGGTTTGGTAATTTCTATATTGATCTCATTATTAATTTCTGGTTTGATTTTTTGGTTCAAAAGTTTTGAAAAAACTATATACCCATTGTTAATAACATCTCAAATTATCCCTGTTTTTACATTGGCTCCAATCTTGATAGTTTGGTTTGGGACAGGATTGTTTTCTAAAGTAATTATTATTGTTTTGTTTACTTTTTTCCCTTTAGTGATTAATTTAGTTACAGCAATCAAAAACGTTGATATTGATATGATCAGAATGTTTAATTCTCATGGAAGTACAAAGTTACAAATGTACAAAAAACTGTATTTTCCCTCTATCCTACCTAATTTTCTTTCGGGCTGTAAGGTTGCCTGCGTCATTTCTGTTATTGGTGCAGTTATTGGAGAATGGATAGGTTCAAGTAGTGGTTTAGGATGGGTGATGAAAATATCAGGTCCTCAATTTCAAACTTCAAGAGTTTTTGCTTCAATTCTTTGTCTTTCAGTTATAGCAATACTACTATTTTTTTTAGTAGTAAGTATAGAAAAAAAATTATTAAGGAAATATCCACTATGAAAATCAGTTTATTGTTTATTTTAATCAGTATTTCTGTGGTTGCTTGTTCAAGTTCAGATGAGAAAAATCAAGAAGTATTATTAACTCTTGATTGGTACCCTAATGCAAATCATGCAGGGATTTATGTTGCAATAGAAGATAAAATATTTGAAAAAAATAGTATTGATTTATCTGTCGAACCTCCAGCAGATCCTGCAACTGTTCTAAACCTAATTGCTAGCGGTGAATCAGATTATGGATTATTTTATCAACCAGATTTATTACTTGCACGAGACCAAGGTGTTCCTGTAGTAGCCATTGCAGGGATAGTTCCAAGGCCATTAAATTCGATTATGACCCTGAAGTCATCAAATTTAATTCGTCCTAAAGATCTAGAGTATAAAAAAATTGGTTTCCCAGGAATACCTTGGAATCAATCTATGCTAAATACTATGATGAAATGTGATAATGCAGATTCGTCAACGTTAGATGTAATCGATGTGGGGTGGTCGTTAGGACAAACCTTGCTATCTAAAAACGTAGATGCAATCATTGGTGCATACTGGACACATGAATCAATTGTTATGTCTAATGAAGGATACGAAACAAATATAATATATCCTGATGAATGGTGCGTTCCTCCTTACTATGAGCTGATTTTGGTAACATCTGAAGAAAATTTAGAAAAAAATCCTGAAATTGTTGAAAAACTCATAATTTCTTTATCAGAAGGCTACAGAAAAGCCATTTCTGAACCACAAAATTCAATTGATATTTTAATTAAGTATAATGAAGATTCTGTAGATGAAAAAGTTGATAGGGCAGGAGTAGAATTATTAGTACCCTTATGGCAAAATAACAATAATCTATTCGGAAGTATAAATCAAGAAAAATGGTTAGATTTTTCAGATTGGATGAAATCTGAAAAACTAATCTCTAGTGACCTTGATGTTAACAAAACCTATAAAGATTTTTCCTATATTTTGAGGTGATTCTTTGAAAAAATCTAAAATTCCAATTGTATTAACAATAGCAGGAAGTGATTCTGGTTCAGGAGCAGGAATACAAGCTGATCTAAAAACCTTTTCTTCTTTGGGTGTATATGGAACTACTGCTATCACTGTAGTTACTTCGCAGAATACTAAACGTGTTAGAGATGTAAGTGCATTAGATTTATCTATGATTTCATCTCAAATAGATTGTTTAGTTGAAGATTTTGACTTAAGAGCTATTAAGACTGGAATGCTTTTTACTCCTGATATTGTAAAAATTGTATCTGATAAGGCAAAAGAGTACAAATGGGAAAAATTAATTGTTGATCCTGTAATGGTTGCTTCATCAGGAGATACTTTACTGCAGTCAGAAGCAATCGATGAGTATAAAAATAGCCTGATTCCTATCAGTTTTGCTGTTACTCCAAATATTCCGGAATTAGCTACTTTATTGAACGAAAAAATAATCACTATAAATGATATTAAAAATGGTTGTGTTAAGATAAGAAAACTTGGGGTAAAAAATATTATTGTTAAGGGTGGCCATGATAATAATAATAAAGACTCTATAGATATTCTTTATAGTGATGATACTTTTTATGAATACTCATTACCAAGATTGAAATCTAAAAATAATCATGGTACGGGTTGTACTTTTGCAGCTGCTTTTACAGCTAATATTGCATTAGGCGAAAATATAAAGCAATCATTTATTAATTCAAAAGATTATGTATGGAATGCTATGTCGAACGATTTATTAATAGGTAATGGAAATGGACCTGTTGACCATTTTTATAAGTTGAGAAAATAAAATGTCACAAGAAGTATTATTCATTTCAGAATCAGAAGTTTCCAAAATAACAAATATGCAGACAACTATTGATTGTATGGAAGATGCTTTTTATGCATTTGCAAAAGGAGAAATTTTTAATTATCCAAGATATAGATTGCCGACTTCTGATGGCCAATATAACTTTATGAGTGCCTCATGGATAACTAAAGGATATGCAGCTAACAAATCCTATGTTAGTCATAAAAACGGTATAGATTTTAATGTTATGTTATATGATACTACTGGTAGAGGGCTAATTGCTATCATTCAAGCAAATATTCTTGGTCAGATAAGAACGGGTGCAGTATCTGGTTTAGCATCAAAATATCTCTCAAAAACTAATTCTAAGATTTTTGGTATTATTGGCTCAGGATATCAGGCTGAAACTCAATTTGAAGCTATAATTAGTGTAAGAGATATTAATGAAGTCTTTGTATATTCAAGAGAAAAAAATAATAGAGAAAATTTTGCTTTGAAAATGGCAGAAAAATTTAATATTAGTGTATTACCTTTAGACTACGAAAATTTTATTAAAATCAACTTCGATATTTTAACATCTGTGACCAATTCCCCTATACCTGTTATAACGAAAGAAATGATTAATCCGGGGATACATATAAATGCAGCAGGAAATAATTCTTGGACGAAAACTGAAGTTGAAATTGATGTCATAGGCAAGATGGACAAAATAATTTGTGATGAAATCTCTCAGGCTAAAATTGAATCTGGAGAATTACTTAGAGCTCAAGAACAAGGTGTGTTTTCATGGGAAACGGCCTTAAGTTTATCGGAAATTATTTATCGTAAAAAAGTATCAGAAAAATTTCAAAATATTTCAACTTTATTTGAATCTCAAGGACTAGCTTTGGAAGATTTAGCAATGGCTATAAGTATTTATAATTTAGCGATAGAAAATAATTATGGTAAATCTATAAAAATCTAACTTAATGTGTGTCCAAAATAAGTATATTTTTTTGAAATCTGCTCAACACATTAAGTTTATTTTTTGAAATAATTAAATCAATATTCACTGGTAATTTAATGTCATTTAATACTGAATATATTAAGAAATTAATTGATATGATACCATTTTTATATTTACTGATTTTAATATTTTTTTGAAAAATTGATTTTTCTGAAAAAATATTTTTTGACTTTTTATTAATGAAGTCATCTATATCAGACTTTATTAATAATTGCCCACTAGAAATTTTATTCATAATGAACTTATATGATAAATTTCTTAATTCCATTAGTTTTTTATAAGAGTTTTGAAATTCATATTCAGGGTCTTTTCCTAATTTAGCTATCCAAGCAATTTTATTGGTAATTTTCTCATTTTCGAATCTATAATCTATAATAATTGAAAGCCAACCTTCTCTTTTGATTATTTTTGAGTGACCTGGTACTGGAATATAAGATTCATCCATAGTATTCTCATTGAATCCAAGAAAAATATTTTCTACTAATAAACTATTACGTTCAAGGTTGTTTTTTATATTTTCATAAAGATCGTGCTCTGTTATAGCCCATCTAATATTTTCCTTCACAAAAGCGTATGATTTATCAATAATATTTATTATTTTTTCTCCTGAGTCAGGAAAAACATTATTATCATTCAATAGAAATTTCCTCGATATTATCAAAATCTAATTTTGCTCTTTCATAATCTTCAATGGTGTTAATATCAACTCTTACGATCATACTTGCAAAATCTAATTTCCCATGAGTAAAATTTTGATTATTAAAAATTTCTCTAATTCCTTTTTTATTCTCAGAAATTTTGAGTAATTCAGGTAACATTTTTTTCGCAAAAATCAGTGGATGTCCTCCTCTTTTTTTATAAATAGGGTATGTAATATCAAAATTATTATTATTATGAAATTCGATTAATTTTTTTATTATATGTGGAGGTCTTGGCTGATCAACAGCTATTATCATAATTGTATCTGAGATATCTGAAACTTTCTCTAATCCTGATTTTATTGAGGTCGTTTTACCTTTTTCATATGATGAATTATAGACAAGTTTCAAGTTATTATTTTTTATAATATTTTTACTGATTACCTCATGGTCTTTTCCTGTTACAACAACCACCTCGCTACAGCCAGCATTAAACAATGAGATGATTTGATAATTTATAAGTATACTGTCACCCCAACTTAACATTGCTTTGGGGTAATTCATTCTCTGAGATTTACCTCCACTCAAAATTATGCCTGAAGTAAAATTTATTTTTGTCATTATTTGATTAACTAGCTTTAGATTTTTTAAATGCTTTATCGATTAAGTTTTTATCCAGTTTCAAAAAATTACCCTTTCCACCTAGCCTGAATGCTGTTATTTCTGCCATGATAGATAATGATATTTCTTCAGGTGTTCTTGCAGATAAATCTAAACCAATAGGAGAATGAATTTCACTAACTTCATCGTAACTAAAGCCATTTGAAAATAACTCTTGATAAATTAATATAGCTTTTCTTTTCGAGCCTAATAAGCCAACATAGCTTGCATTTGTTCTTAGTGCTGCCGCAGTAGCATATGCATCATACTTATGACCTCTAGTTGCTATGACAATAAATGAGTTAGTTCCTAGTTTGATTTTTTCTAATTCTTTTGAATAATCACCAACTAAAGTTTCTGTAGCTTTAGGAAATCTTTTTGAGTTAGAAAATTTTTCTCTATCATCGATGATAATAATTTTATAGCCCAGAGTTATTGCAATATTATATATTGCTTTTGATACATGACCTCCTCCTGCAATAACTAGAGTAGGGTGATTGGTATATGCTTCTATAAAAAATTCATACCCTCTTTTATCATATACATATTTATTTTTGCCAAGGGGTAATATTTCATCTGAAGTTTTTTTTGCCAAATTATCTAAAATTTCATCTCCAAGAGTACCAGAAGTCGATTTATTTTCTCTTATGAGTATTTTATCTCCTATTTTAGCCAGTGATGTTATTGGTTTTTTCGTTAATGTCGCCAATGACACAGATGGTCCGCCATTATATGCAGAAATTATTTCTTGGTTGTATTTTTTTAGAGTTTCAGATTTGTAAATGTTATCTAAAAGAAAAAACATTGTACCTCCACAAACAAGCCCATCTTCTGCTGCTAATTCTTCATTAAGTTCATATTCTTTCATTTCAGATGCAGTTTTATTCTTCAGCATTTCTGAAGCTGCAAACCATATGTCGCCTTCAACACAACCTCCACCCAAAGTACCAATTGCAGTTTTATCGTTCTTAACTAATAATTTTGCACCAGGTTTTTGTGGTGTTGATCCAGATGTTTTTATAACAGTAGCAATAGCAAAATTATTATTACTTGAGAATTCTTCTTCAGCCTTTAAAAAAACTTCTTCCATAGTTGCCTTTAAAAATTATTTGTATATGTTTAATTATACTTATAACCTATTTATTTGGTAATAATTAGTTGATCCTATATGGCTCAAGTGTATCCCATTTAGGAACTAAACCAAGTCCTGGTCTATCAGGGGCATATACATATCCATCTTCAATATATAACTCATCTTCCCATATTTTTCCATGCATTGGATTAACTGAATCTCGGTAATATTCTAAAATAAGTCCATTCGGTATAGCTGCAACAAGATGTATGTGTAGTTCTTGTGGACCATGAGGCGCTATATCAAGGTCATTTGCTTGTGCCAGAGCAGCTACTTTCATAAATTCTGTAACTCCTCCCATAATTATTCCATCTGGCTGAAGTATATCTACAGCTCTAGAATTAATCATATCTCTGAACCCATATCTTGAATATTCATTTTCTCCTGCTGCTACAGGTATAGAGGTAGATTTAGTTATTTCAGCTTGACCGATATAATCATCTGGTTCTACAGGCTCTTCAAACCAAAATATATCATGTTTTTCAGCTTTCCTTGCAAATTCAATTGCTTCATAGTGCCTGTAAGCATTATTAGCATCTACCATAAGTTTTACATTTGGCCCTATTGATTCTCTACAGATTCGAACTCTCTCTACATCTTCATTAATTGAGACTGCTCCGACTTTTATTTTTACCGCCCTAGCTCCAAGTTCTACATTATCTTCCATCTCTTTTGCCAACTCATTTAATCCCTTACCTTCCTCGTAATAACCGCCCGCTATGTATGTATCTACTTTATTTGTGAAACCTCCCAACAATTTATATAAAGGCATTTGAGCAATTTTCCCTTTTATATCCCATAGAGCTATATCTATGCCTGAGATTATTCTTGTTGATATTCCTCTTCTTCCTACTAATTTTGGTTTCCACATTGCATGCCACAGTGCTTCATTATCCAAAGGATCTAGTCCTACAAGTATTCCTTTGAAATATTCAACAAATCCTTCAGCAATCTTACTGCTGGCATTATTTAGCACATTACCTCCAGGAGTATTTCCTGCAATCCCAATTCCTCTAATATCTGGGTCATCAGTTTCAATTATAATAAGGTCTAATGAGTTATGTGTGTAAGTATACAAACCGTTAGTAATTGGTACTGATCTTGGCCATTTATATAATTTGTTGTATACATTTGTAATTTTCATTATTTTCCCTATATTTCTTATCGTAATTTGTAATCATTATCCGCTTTTATTGATAAAATATCAATCTAATATTGAAATTTTATCAATAAAATTATTTCTTTGGGCCAGTAGCTCAGGGGTTAGAGCAATCGGCTCATAACCGATCGGTCGCAGGTTCGATTCCTGCCTGGCCCACCAAAGTTTTGAAAATTCTTTTTTTACTTGATCTCGTGAATATGATCTGTTCCTTCTCTTACAAGTTCTTTTTTATTTTGATCAGGTATTATAGGCCAGGGTAGTACCCTAATTCTTTTTGACCAATCAATATACTCATTATTTAGTTCATTAACTATTTCAGGAAATTTGTCGGATAGATCATTGAGTTCTGTTCTATCATCAATCATATCGTAGAGTTCCCATCGAGTATTTTCTTCACATACTAGTTTCCATTTTCCTTTTCTAACAGCTTTATTACCTTCGTGTTCCCAAAAAATAGTTTTACTTCTATTTTGTTTTTCATTTTCGAATAAATTTTCATAGAAACTTTCACCTTCAAGCTTAATTATAGAGTTTGATTTTATAGAACTCGGATAACTTATTTCCGCGATATCATATATAGTCGCAGAAATATCCATGATATGTGATGTGCGTTCAATTATGTTGTTCATTCTAATTTTTTCTGGCCAATTAATTATAAATGGTGTAGATATTCCTCCTTCATGCACCCATCTTTTATGGAGTCTGAATGGAGTATTGGATGCGTTTGACCAACCAATGTCGTAACTTTGAAATGTATCTCTATCTCCAGGCTTGATATTTGGGTTATTACCCATTTTGAGTTTAGTGCCATCCCATAGTGGCACATCAAACATTAAATTATCAGGGGTATTTGTGTCTTCTGCTAAAAATTCAGCGCAACCTCCATTATCTGAAAGAAACATAATTATAGTATTATTTCTTATATTATTTTTTTCTAAAGATTCTACGATTCTTCCAACTCCTTGATCTAGGTTGTCTATCTGAGCAGCATAAACTTGCATTCTTGAGGCTTCCCATTCTTTGTGCTCTACATTTTCCCACTTTTCTGCATCTTTATCTCTTTCACTTATATTCCAAGATTCTTTAATTATTCCAAGATTCCTTAAGTTTTTATACCTTTCTTGGCGTAATTTATCCCAACCATTGTCATAGACATTTTGGTATTTTTCAATATCATCTTTTTTTGCATGTAATGGCCAATGAGGTGCAGTGTACGCTATGTATGAAAAAAAAGGTTTAGAATCATTTACAGATTCATTTATCATTTCTACTGCGTGATCGGTAATTTTTTCTGTATAGTAAAAATCATGCGTATCTACTTCAATTTTTTCATCATTATCCATTAAGGTTTTTGGTGAAAAATAATTTCCTCCACCAGCCATTGTTCCCCAGAAATGATCAAATCCTCTTTGATTTGGAGTTGGATGTTCCTTGTCTCCTGGATTCCAATTTTCATCGTCATTTAATGGAGCAGTACCCCCAACATGCCATTTACCAGACATTTGTGTTCTATATCCACCTGTTCGTAATACTTCTGCTATTGTAGCTGTATTGTTACTAAGGTAACCTTGATACTCGCTTATTCCATAATTTCCTACCATATGACCAATACCTGCTTGATGAGGGTATACACCTGTTAAAAGTGATGCTCTTGAAGGGCAACATCTTGCGGTATTATACATTTGGGAAAATTTTAGTCCATTTTTTGCTAATTTGTCTAAGTTTGGTGTTTTTATTTCTGATCCAAAGCAACCAAGATCAGAAAAACCCATATCATCAGCTAAAATTAAGATAATGTTTGGTTTTTGGTTCATAATTTGTACACCCCGATAATTTCTTTATAAAGTAGAATTATTATTAAAGTTGTTATGTTAAGAAAATTTAAAAATAAATTTACAGTAATTATAATCACGTCGATAATATTATCAATATTGTTTTCATGTGATAATTCTGAAATAGTACAAAAAACATCTGAAAAAATATTCGAGGATGAAACTAATATTGAGGCAACTGTAGAATTTTTAGTAGAAGTAACGGTTGAATCAATTGAAAAATCAGAAAAAGATTTAATTAATTCTGTTGTAGGAACTATAACATCTTTACCAGAGCCAACTCCGCTACCAACTGCAACTCTTATGCCAACTGCAACTCCAATGCCGGTAATAGTAAAGGAGGTTATATTAACTCCCACACCCTTAGCTACTCCAACCCCAACTATGGTCCCAATTTCTACACCTACACCAATCCCAGCTCCTATTTCTCAATCGGATGAATTGAGTTTAGCAGAGTTAGTATCCAAAGCCTCAAAATCAGTCGTTAAGATTTCATCAGCAAACGGAGTTGGCTCAGGAGTAATTTATGAATTATCAGGAGAGAATGCATTTATTCTTACGAATCAACATGTTGTCGGATACTCATCAAATGTAGATGTTCTTTTATCAGATGTACAAAATTTTTCAGGGGAAGTGATGACTATAGATGTTCAAAAAGATATTGCTATTGTAAAAATTTGTTGTTCATCCGAATTTTCTTCTATAGATTTTGCAAATGAACAAGAAATAAAGCTTGGAGAAACTGTGGCTGCTTTAGGTTATCCCCTAGGTGCTTCTTCAATCCGAGTATCTAAGGGAATAGTTTCTGGAGTTGAGTATGAATCAGATAGCGACCGTAACGTAATTCAAACAGATGCAGCAATAAATCCTGGGAATAGTGGTGGCCCTCTTTTACTAATGTCTGGAAAATTAGCAGGAATAAACACTTACAAAGTTATAAATTCTGAATCAGGAGTTCCCACTGAAGGAATTGGATTTGCTATTTCTGTATCAACACTTTTAGGTATAACTAATTCAAACTCTAATTCCCAAAATGAATCTTTGAGTCCTGAGCCACATCCGGACACAGAAAATGGTATTTATATATCAGAAGCTTTTGGTTATAAGGTTAACGCACCCATAGATTGGATATTAGATACAACTAATCCAGCGTCAGTTAGTTTGTTACATCAAGCTACAAGTTGTTGGATGCGAATTCAACCCAATGATGATACTCCTGGATTTTTTGACATTAGTGATTGGTCTACTAGGTGGGAATACTCAGGTGAATCCTGGCAATTATTTATGGAATACATAGGTCAGTCAGAAATTTATCGAAATTATGCAGAAGACGAAGAAACCTTTGAACAATCAAATATGTTGAAAGGTTTGGAAATAATTCATCAGTTTTACACAGATGGAGTTCTATGGAATGATATTACTCATTTATTCTATAAAAATGACAGATTATGGCGAGTAACTATGTATTGCCCTAATAGTATCTGGAATTTATCTACAACAATACCTTATCGTAAGGCTATTACTGATACATTGATTTCATATAAACCTTCTAAATTAAATTAAGGTCCAAATCTTTCAATTTTTATATCTTGGTACTCAATTCCAACTCTGATCAACTTGCTACTTATATTTTCTACAAAATTACTACCTCCACAAACAAAATAAGTTGTCTTGATGCCTAAATGATTTTTTATTGTTTTTTTTAAAATTTTGCTATTTATTCTTGAATCTAAGCCTTTCCATGTTTCTTTATTTTCTTTAGTTAATGTAACTATAAGACTAAAGTTTTTATATAATTTATTTTTATTTTCTAACTCTTTTTTAAAAAGAAATTCTTCTTGATTTTTAGCACTATATATTAGTGATATTTTATTCTTGTAATTTTTTTGTCTAAGATAAAAAATAAAAGGCGTAATTCCTATGCCTCCTGCTATAAGAATTACTGATTCAGTAGTTTTATTTAGATTAAAATATTTTCCTATTGGGCCTCTAATTAATAAATTTTGAGATATTGATAATTTTTCATGTAAATATTTTGAAACCTCACCATCAGTAATTTTAGATATACCAAATTCAAATTGATTTGTGTAATTTGAATCAGATATTACAGAATAACTTCTTTGGGCTACGTAACCTGAATCTGATGTGAGTTTTATATCAAAATGTTGACCTGGTTCTATACGATGTGGTTTTTTTGTTTCAATAGTAAATAACTTAACTTTTGGGGAAATTGATTTAATATCGATTACTTTTCCCAATTCCCAAAGTAATTTTCTGCTCTCAGTCACCCTGGTATCTTTGTTCTTTCCAGGGGTCACCATACATATGGTAGCCATATTTTTCCCAAAACCCAGGCTGGTCATTTTCTAGCAATTTTATTCCTCGAATCCACTTTGCTGATTTCCAAAAATATAAATGAGGTATGAATAATCTCACTGGACCTCCATGCTCAGGAGTAATATCTTTTTTATCATACTTGTAAGCTAGAAAACCTTTGTCATCAAGGATATCAATTAAGGGTACATTAGTAGTGTATCCACCCTCTGAATAAGCCATGATATATCTATATTTTTTCTTAATTGGAACAGTTTCGAATATATCTTTGAAAGATACTCCTTCCCAATTAGTTTCTAGTTTAGACCATTTTGTAACACAATGAATGTCAGTATTTATTTCTTTTTTGGGAAAATTATTTAAGTCTTCCCATGAAATTTTTGAAATTATTGTATCATTTTCATGTATAGTAAAATCCCATGATTCCTTATTAATATGAACAGTTGGGCCAGCAGACAGTATGGGAAAAGATTTTTCTAGATATTGTCCGGGGGGGATTTTTTCGTTTTTACTTTTGTTTTGACCAAAACCTTCATTGATCATAAGCACCTCTTAAGTAAACATTTTCTATGTTATAAATATAATTTTATACTATAAAATTATCAACAGTTAATATATTTTTTGGAGCAAATTATGAGATTAAGAAATAGAAACGCAATAGTAACAGGTGGAGGTAATGGTATTGGAAGGGCAATAGCATGTCTATTTGCAGAGGAAGGTGCAAATGTAATAGTCGCTGATATTGAACAGGATGCAGGTAAGGAAACAGTTGATTTAATTAATTCTAATAATGGAAATAGTTTTTACATTCCCGTGGATACATCGAATGAAGAATCAGTAAAAAATATGATGAAAAATGCCTTAAGTAAAATTGCTGAGGTAAATATTTTAGTGAATAACGCTGCTGCTTTTGTATTTGGAAAAATTGAAAACATAGAAATAAAAGATTGGGAAAAGGTACTTGGGGTTAATGTGATAGGTTATGCTAACTGTGTTAAGCATTCACTAGATTCATTAAAGAAGAATAATGATAGCTCCATAATTAATATAGCATCAGTATCATCATTTATTGCTCAGCCTGAATTTGTTCCATATAACACATCAAAGGGGGCCGTTATTCAATTAACTAGGTGTTTAGCCATGGATCTTGCAGAGTATAACATAAGAGTAAACTCAATATGCCCTGGTTCAATTAGGACAAGAGCAACTGACAAGCATATTAAATCACTGGGATTGAATCCAGATGAAGCATATAAAGAGTTTGGGCAAGATGCTCTCTTAAAGAGAATGGGAGATCCTAAAGAGATTGCTTATGGTGCATTATTTTTAGCATCAAAAGAATCTTCATATGTAACTGGAACACAGTTAGTAATTGACGGTGGTTTAATGATAGATTAATTTATTAAGTCTTTTAAGAATTTTATCTCATCACTATAGACATAAAAAATGATAGTAAAGCCGATTAATAATAGTATTAATGCGAATAAATTAACAAATCTTAATACAAAAAACTTAGGTAAATGCTTAATTATGTATGAAGTAGTTAAAGTTATCCATCCTGTTGCTTTTAGCAAAGAGTCTTCATTAATTGAAGATATTGCCAAAATTAGGAAAATAAAAGCGCTAGCAAATCCATATATTGATGGTGTATACAAAAAAAACATTATACTTTAGTTTACCAATTAGTAAATGCCCCATCATTTCTTTCATAAAATGCAGGCCAGCCATGAGGCTCAGAATAGGAATTTTCTGCAACTTCAATATCAAATTCTACACCTAAACCTGGTTTATCCGGACACCACGAATATCCATCCTCCCACTCAATTTGTTTAGGAAATAGGTCATTTGAAAAAGAACCTGGTTTTTTGGGCATTTCTTGAACTCCTACATTTGTTGAAGCCATACATAAAGATACGCATGCTGCTGCACTAACTGGTCCAAGTGGATTATGAGGCACTATATCAATATAATGGGTTTCAGCCCAATGAGTAATTTTTAGAGCTTCAGTAAGTCCTCCTACTATACATAGATCTATTCTTGCATAATCTATTAGATCTTCTTCTATGACTTGTCTAAAAGGCCATTTTGAAGCCCATTGCTCGCCAGCAGCTAATGGTAGATTAATTTTGTCTCTTATTATTCTATAAGTATTTTGATTTTCTGATCTTATTGGATCTTCTATAAAAAATGGCTTAAATTGCTCAAGTTCCTTACACATTGATATGACATGTGCGGTGTCTAGTCTTGTGTGAACATCAAATGTCATTTGTATATCAGGTCCTACAGCATCTCTTACTTTACTCATCATTTCTACCGCAATTTTCATAGATTCTAAAGGTTCTAATTTTGTAGGTTGATTCCATGGAGCTGCACTTGATGGTACTTCTAATTTACCCTCAGTTTCTGGTTGACCCCAACGTACAAATTTCCATCCGTCATCTACTGCTTTTTTACAGTTTTCAATCAACTCATCTATTGTTTTTCCTTGAGTATGTGGGTATGAAATAACTTTATTTCTTACAGGGCCTCCTAAGAGCTTATAAACTGGCATATTAACTGATTTACCCTTTATATCCCAAAGTGCTATGTCAATTGCAGATATCGCACATGAGTAAACTTTGTCTGCAGGAAAAAAACCTCCCCTAAACATCATTTGCCATAATTTTTCTGTTTCCCATGGATCAGATCCAATCACCAATTCACTCAGATGATCTATAGCATTTTTTACAGCCTTACCCCAATTTCTAATTCCCACTTCACCAAGACCGTGATGTCCTGCGTCTGTATCTACTCTTACTATAAAATAAGATCTTCCTTCTTTGTCTGTTACCGGGAAACTTCTAATTTGTGTAACTTTCATTACATTTTCCTTTCTTTTACCAATTTGTAAATGACCCATCTGGTCTATATAAATTACCACCTGACCTTGATGGTTCTACTGCACATCTTTCTGCTTCTTCAATACTGAAATCTACTCCCAATCCAGGCACATCAGGACACCATGAATACCCTTCATCCCACTCTATTTGCTTAGGAAATAATTTGTTGTCTAGTGAACCAGGTTTTGTAGGCATTTCTTGAACCCCTACATTGGTTGATGCCATGCACAAAGAAACGCAGGCTGCTGCACTAACTGGCCCTAGAGGATTGTGAGGAACTATATCAATGTAATGAGTTTCTGCCCAATGTGTAATTTTTAAGGCTTCAGTAATTCCTCCAACGATACATAGATCTATTCTTGCATAATCTATTAGATCTTCTTCTATTACCTGTCTAAATGGCCACTTTGAACCCCATTGTTCTCCTGCGGCTAACGGTAAGTTTATTTTTTTTCTTAAGAGTTTGTACACATCGGGATTTTCAGATCTGGTTGGATCTTCAATAAAAAACGGTTTATATTTTTCTAATTCTTTACACATTTCAATTGTCAATGTTGGATTTAATCTTGTATGAACATCAAAGCATAATTGAATATCATTTCCAAAGTTTTTTCTCACTTCTTCAAAAGAATTTATAGATATCTGAATTGATTTTAGTGGATCAAACGTTGCATTATTATTTTTATCAAAAGGTTCAGTTTCTAATTGATGCCATCTAAGAAATTTCCAGCCGGCATCAATGTGTTTTTTTGCACTTTCTAACAAATCTGGGATATTTATTCCTTGTACATGAGGATAAGAAATAACTTTATCTCTAACTGGGCCTCCTAATAACTTATATACAGGCTTATCTATAGATTTTCCTTTTATATCCCAAAGAGCAATGTCTATAGCTGAGATCGCACAAGAGTAAACTGTATCTGCTGGGAAAAATCCACCCCTAAACATTTTTTGCCATAGTTTTTCAGATTCCCAAGGATCTTCATCAATAAGTATTTCTGACAAGTGGTCAACTGCACTCATTATTGCAGATCCCCAACCTTTTATACCAACTTCTCCTAATCCATAATACTCAGTATTTGTACTTACTTTTACTATAAAATATATTCTCCCACTTTCACCTCTAACATTAAATGATTCAATTTTTTTTATTTTCATATTTAGTAAATTCCTTTGAAATTCTTGATAATAATATATCCTAAAGTTAGATTAATTACCTACAAAAATTATACTTTTTTATAATTTTGTGCTATCTTTTTTGTATATTTACAAATTTGTAACAATTTTGTAACAATATAGTTTGCCGAAAGGAGAATTTTATGGCAGCAAAAAAAATGGAGAATATTGGGATTGTCTGGTTGATTCTTGGTCCAGTCTTAATAGTTCTATTCAATTTATTACAACCGCACGTAGGTATTCAACCCACTGATCCGCAAAATGCGGAAGCTTACTTGGGTAAATTAGCGGCAAATGGAGATTCTATTAGAATTTATTCTATATTAATTTTATTTGGTTTTATTATTTACACAGGTGGAATTTTACGACTTTCATCAATAACACCAGATGGAGAAGCTAAAATTCGTATGAACGCGGCGTTAATTTTGACTGTTGCAAGCTTAGCACTCTCAGCTGTTTTTATTGGATTAACTCTTGGAGAAACTGATTTGGCTGAAAAAGGAGCCGCCGCTGCAGCAGCTGGAAATGCAGCAGGGTCTGCAACTTATATGGGTTATGCTGGAACATTACATGCTGCTGCATTTGGAGTAAATCAGGCATTTGTTTATGTTGCATCTTTATCTGTACTTGTACTGGGGCTAGCTTCTATTGAGGCTAAAATAATTAATGTAAGGTTATCTCAAGCTATAGCACTGGTTGGACTAGTAGGCATTGTAGTTACATCAATTTGGAATATTAATACTGAAGAAGGAGTTACTATTGTAGGATACTTGTATCTTATTTGGGCACTATTAATTATTTCTTCAGGGGTAACTATTTACAGAAATCAAAATAAATAGATATCTAATTTACAAATAAATTTACAAATGAAGCGTGATAAAAGTTCATCACGCTTCATTTGTTTAAAATCACAAAATCTTGTTTGATATTTATACTACTGCTATGATACGTTTTTCAGTAATATTGAATTATGATTTGGAACTATAGTAAATTCATATCTCGATTTATATATTTAAGTATTTTCATAATGATTATACTTTTATCAACTAATCTAAATTTCCAAAAGATTTTTGCCCAAGAAATTCAGGAACAAAAAAAGTACAATTCAATCATTATTGATGAGCAGATAATTAAGTCAAATATTGATGAAATAGCACTAAATACTGCTCTGGGTATTATAGGAAAGAACACAAAAATTGAAAATATTTTTGTTGGAACCTTTGATTCTAATAGTACTATGATTGATTTTTATTCTGAAACAGATAATGATGGAAAATGGATTGATAATTTGCTAATTTCCTTAGAAAATACTTCAAAAAACTCCTCTAATTTAAGATCAGATCAACTTGGTGCTCTTACGGATATCTACTCTGAATTTAATAAATTGGATGCTGTTTCTGGATCAAATGTATTGATAATTACTCCTGGAAGAATAACAGGAGAATCAGAGAAAACAAGAGAAAGATTTAAAAATATAGGGGAGTTGTTTGCCTTAGAAGGGTGGACAATCGATGTAGTTACCTTGCCATCTTCAGATATTGTTTCAAGAGAATTAATGGGAGAAATATCCTCCTCTTCATCAGGTAATTTTTTTGATCTCGGTACTCTGGGTGGATTTGGTAGCTTTGTAAATTATATAAATGAACAAAACTATACTGAAATTATGAGATCCGAACTAGGGAAGAATAATCCAAAGCTTATCCCCATTGATATTTCTCCATTTACTCAATCTTTATCTATATTGCTAGTCAAAGAAAACTTTGATACGGAAATTTCTTTATTTTCTCCTAATGGAACAAAAGCATTATCTGAAATGTCTAATGTTGATTTGTTAAGAACTTTGAACTTAGATTTGATTACGATAAATAATCCTTCACCTGGTACTTGGAGTGTTAGATCAGTTAGTGAAACTGGTGGAGAAATAAATTTATACTCTGAAATTCTAAACCCTCTAGAATTAAGGATAATTGAAGCTCCGCCATTTCCAAAAAGCGAGCCGATTCTAATTGAAGCTTCAATTTATATAGATGATAATCCACAAATAATAACTGATGCAATTATTCAAGCTACAGTCTCAAATGGTATAGATATAAAGTCGTATAATCTAAATGATTCTGGGCTTTCAGGCGATAAAAACCCTGATGATGGTATCTACTCATTTGAAATTATTGATAATTTTGATCCCGGAGCTAATAATATTGAATTAGAGCTTTCCTGGCCTGAATATACATCTAAGATTATTACTAATGCATCTTTTCAAACTGAAATTTTCCCAAAAATTAATATTACTAGAACATCAAATGTCGAAGGTTCTAAGAATGAAAACCTGAATGTCGCAAGTATAACAATAACTGTTTCTGATTATCCATTTCTAACTAATTCTAAGAATATTTTAGGTACTCTATCAAATGGCTCTAATGAATATGATACAAGTTTCATCATGCTATCTGAACCAGAACCAGATAAATCATGGAAATTTGACGTTTTTGCAAAAATTTCTCAAACTGGGAATTACAAACTCAACTTAAAACTAGAAGATAATTATTTGGGTAGAGACTTTGAGATTTCTGCACCCGATACTGAAATAAGTGCAAATATAATTACCTATCCAATCACTTTATTTGGAATAAGGATTATATATTTATTTATACTAATATTAATACTATGTTTAATTACATTATCGGTTGTGATAATACGAAGAAAAATTTCTCCGTATGGCTACTTAATCGATGATCAAGGTAAAGTATTAGTAAATTTTTATAATTTGGATAGATCACAATTAAATAAAATAATCTCAAAGGATTTTGTTTATACCTCGGAATTAAAAACAATTGCATTGAATTCTGGAGGATTTAAGTTCTTACATAATTTTGTGGAATTAAGACTTAAGGAAAATAGAGAAGATATATCAGTTAGAGTTAATGGAAAACCTGCTCCATCAAATATAAAATTAAGTAGCCGTAATCAAATAGGTGTGGGAGGTAAATTATTTAGTTTTTATAAAAGATTGCCCAACAAATAAAGTTACTTT
This sequence comes from Dehalococcoidia bacterium, assembly GCA_002728715.1. Classification (GTDB taxonomy): domain Bacteria; phylum Chloroflexota; class Dehalococcoidia; order Lucifugimonadales; family Lucifugimonadaceae. The sequence goes on along the minus strand of PBVQ01000001.1, from coordinate 65,196 downwards.
TTTTCTATAGTTATTTTATGTATTTTATCCCCTTCTTCAGCATCAGACATAGGATCTCTTTCCCTAATAGAATTAACTACATCCATTCCTTCTATTATCTTTCCAAAAACTGTATGCATCCCATCAAGATGTGGAGTAGCAGTATATGTTATGAAAAATTGGCTACCATTCGTGTTGGGTCCTGCGTTAGCCATAGATAAAATACCTTCCCCATCATGACGCAAACTTGAAGAAAACTCATCATTAAATTTGTATCCAGGCCCTCCAGAACCGGTTCCAGTTGGGTCTCCTCCTTGTGCCATAAATCCTGGAATAACTCTATGAAAAGTTGTGCCGTTATAAAAGTTTTTTTCAGATAAATTAATAAAATTTTCCACAGTTAAAGGGGCTTCATTTGGGTATAGTATGGCTGTAAAATCGCCCTTTTCAGTTTTAAATTTTGCAAAATATTGTAATTTTTTATCCAGATTTCCCTCAGGTGGCGTTAAATTGTTCATTGAAGATCTCCTCTATAGAATACATTATATTTTCACGATTATAAAATATAAATAATTATATATTATTATTTCTTTAGGGTTGATTTTTTATGATAATTTTAATAATCCGATCACCAGGCTCTGAGGCACTAAATGGATCTCTAGGAGTAATTTTCATTACGTTTTCTAGCCCTGAGACAACATGACCAAATATCGTATGCATACCATCTAAATGAGGTGTAGGAGAGAATGTAATAAAAAATTGACTTCCATTTGTACCTGGTCCTGCATTTGCCATTGATAATATTCCAGCTTTATCATGAGATAAATTATCATTAATTTCATCATCAAATTTGTATCCAGGCCCTCCAGAACCGGTTCCAGTTGGGTCTCCTCCTTGTGCCATAAATCCTGGAATAACTCTGTGAAAAGTTGTTCCATTATAAAAATTGTTTTCACTCAGATTTATAAAATTCTCAACTGTATATGGAGCTAAATCATCATAAAGTTGTACAGTGAATTTTCCTGAATCAGTATTGAATTCAGCGTAATAAGTTTTTGAAATGTCCAAATTTCCTTGAGGAGCAATAAGGTTATTTTTATTTTCTACTAAATCTGCATTATTTTTAGAATTTTCCGCACAAGATACAAAAAACATAAAAATTAGAATTATAGTAATATTAGGTAGAAACTTTTTTGAGTAAGTATATTTTTTCATTTTTCTACTTTCAAATTTTTAATGATTTAATAAATTTTAGTTCTTATCATGATTCTAGCATGAAAAAATATATTATAATGCGCAAGTAAAGAATAATAAAAATAAATTTATAAAAATAAATAAAATTAGTAAATTTCATGAACTTATATAAAAAAAAATATTTTGATTATTTAGATCTAGATATAGTTGGGTATGAAGAAGTAATGATTTTACAAAAAAAATTACATAAAAAACGATGTGATGAAATAATACAAGATACAATATTGGTTTTACAGCATCCTAATATACTTACCTTAGGTAAAAATGCTAATAATAGTGGAATTCTTGCAGATCAAAGTAAATTAAGAGATTTAGAAGTTGAAATACATCAAACTGATAGAGGTGGACAAGTTACTTACCATGGTCCTGGGCAGTTAGTTATTTATTTTATTGTAAATATAAAAAAATTAAATTACGGTCCTGTAGACTTTGTAAGAAAAATAGAAGATGTAATGATTTGTCTTCTTGCAGAGTATGGAATTAAGTCTCACAGGGTGAAAAAAGAAATAGGGGTATGGTTAGGTGGTAATGAGGGACAAAGGCTTAGTAATAACTTGAGAAAAATTGGTGCAATAGGCTTAAAAGTTTCAAGTGGGGTTAGTATGCATGGATTATCATTAAATATCTGTCCCGATTTAAGTTATTATGATTTGATCATTCCATGTGGGATTGAGAATATGAAATCTACATCTTTGTCCAAGGAAAAAAAAACAGATATAGATATGAATGAAGTTATTGAAAAAATCTTGAATCTGATTGAGAAGCACATATATAGGTAAGGACTTAAGTATGGTATTAACTAATAGCACAATAACTCATTTAGAATGTTCGTTAACTTCCGAAAAGTTCGATCATAATCTTTTACATAATCTCAGCCCGGTATCCAAAAAACCTTTATTTGCTAAATATGACCTAGAAAAAGCCTCAAAAACATTAACAAAACAATCCTTGAAATCAAGGGTAAATTCTATGTGGCGATACATAGAGGTTATGCCAGTAATAAACAGGGAAAATATAATATCGCTTGGTGAAGGTTTTACTCCATTAGTTCATTCAAAAAATTTAGGTAAATCTCTAGGAATGAAAAATCTATTTATAAAAGATGAGAGTAATAATCCAACTGGTTCATTTAAGGCGAGAGGTCTTTCTTCCGCAGTTTCAAAAGCTATTGAATTAGGCCAAAGAAAACTAACTCTACCTTCTGCTGGTAATGCAGCTGGAGCTTTGTCAGCATATGCAGCCGCAGCTGGTTTGAAATTTAAAGTATTTATGCCAAAAGACGCTCCACTTCCTAACAAGGTTGAATGCATAGCATTTGGCGCTGACGTGCATCTTGTAGATGGTTATATCAATGATGCAGGAAAGTTATCTATCAAAGCATCGGAAGACGAAGGTTTTTTTGACTTGTCTACACTAAAAGAACCATACAGAGTAGAAGGGAAAAAAACTATGGGTTATGAAATTATTGAGCAGTTAAGTTTTACTGTTCCTGATGTAATAATTTATCCAACTGGAGGTGGAACAGGTATAGTTGGGATATGGAAGGCTTTAGATGAGATGGAAAAACTGAACCTGATTGGATCTAAAAGGCCCAGAATGATATGTGTTCAAGCTGAAGGTTGCTCACCAATTGTAAATGCGTATAAAGAAAATAAAAAATATGCTGAGGAAATTATCAAACCAAAAACTTTAGCTGCTGGTATGCGAGTTCCTCTTGCTGTAGGAGATTTTCTTGTTATAAGATCTATCATAGAAAGTGGAGGTGAAGCAATAACAGTTAGTGATGAAGAAATGATTGAATCAGTTAAGATAATTTCAAAACATGAAGGTATTTTTCCTGCACCAGAGGGCGGTGCAACACTTTCCGCTATGAAAAAACTCATACAAAAAAAAATTATAGACTTGGATGAAAGAGTTGTTTTGTTAAATACAGGTTCAGGCTATAAATACTTGGATTCTATCGCTGAATATTTAAATTAAATATTTTTTTTCCATTCAATCACGTGATTATCAATGCCTTCAGGATATTTTTTCTTAAATTCATCTATTAGCATTCCTAAAACGTATGAATTATGTCTAGCACCACCATGAGGTCTACTTTTTCTTAATGTTCCCTCATGTATAAAGCCTAGATGTTCGAACATATTTTTTGCAGTAGAATTATACTCAGGAATATCTACCCATGCTCTATACATTTCTAAGTTTATGAAAATATGCTCTAACATTGCTAGTGAAGCAGCTGTCCCATAACCTTTATACCATTCTTTTTTGTCACCTATAAGTATGGATATTTGAGCATCTCCTAGTGCTTCATCTATCGATAGCTGTCCCTCTCCTATATGTTTATTATCCTCGATTCTGTAAATAGAAAAAATATCCCTATGTGGTTCATGGTGAGGGTCATTGAAAACTTCATTCCACTCAGATTGGCTAGCATTAATCATTTTTTCTGGTTCATAACCTAAGTGTGCTGGGTCACCATAGGTATATCTACCAAACCATGCACCAGATACATCGCTGTCCTCTAGCCATGTTTTTATTCTGGTTACATCTTCTTTAGTAACGGGCTTTAATTCTACTAATTGTCTCATTTGTGTATATTGCTTAATTTTTTATAGTAAATTTTTTAAAATTAAAATGTATAATCATTATAAACAATTAAAATTACTATATAAAGGAAAAATAATTATGTCTGATCATTGGAAAATGGATGCTCAAATCGAATATTGTGTCCCATGTGGGTATGCTAATTTAGCAGCAAGCTTAGTAAGTGAATTATTTCAAGCAGCAGGACCTTCATTAGCTATATCATTAATTCCAGGTCACAGTGGAGCTCTAAAAATTACTGTTGCTGGAGAAGTACTTTGGGATAAAAAAGAGCAGGGTAGATCTCCTCACATAATGGAAGTTAAAGATATAAAAGCAAAAGTTGCTAATATGGTTAATTCTGACGCAGTAATACAGAAGAGCTAGTAATATAGCCTATAAAAAGGAGATTTTTTATGAGAGCTGCAGTCCTTCTTGAAGCTAATAAACCAATGCCGATAATGGAACTTCAACAATCTAAGCCAAAAACTGGTGAAGTTTTAGTTAAAATGTCCGCAGCAGGTGTTTGTGCATCTGATCATCATGTGATGACTGGAGAGGCACCAATGCCAATGCCAATCGTACTGGGTCATGAAGGTTCAGGTATAGTAGAGGAGATAGGTCCTGGTGTAACAAGTCTAAAACCAGGAGATAAATGTATATTAACTTTTGCTCCAAGCTGTGGGTTTTGCCAAGCATGCAGGCAAGGGTTTTCAAATATGTGTGACACAAATCGTATTACAGGTACTAAACAATATGATGACACTTTTAGACTTCATACAGATGAGGGAGTCGAAGTGCACCAGATGGCAAAGCTCGGTGTTTTTGCTGAGAAAATTGTTATCCCACAACAATCCTGCTTTAAGGTTCCAGATGATTTTCCCATGGATGTGGCCGCTTTGATTGGTTGTTCTGTTACTACTGGTATTGGGGGAGTGATAAATCAGCCAAATATCAAAACAGGTATGTCTATTGCAGTTTTTGGGGTTGGTGGAGTAGGTCTTAACGCATTACAAGGGGCTAGATTATTGAATGCATCTAAGGTTATTGCTGTTGATATACATGATCACAAATTAGAATTTGCATATAATTTTGGTGCAACACATGTAGTAAACTCGAAAAAAGAAGATCCGTTCGAAAAAATAAACGAAATTATACCAGGGGGTGTTGATTTTGCTTTTGACACATTTGGTCATAGTATTACAACTGGTCAAGCTTACAACTCTACTAGAAAGGGTGGAACGACAGTTGTCATCGGTTTAGCTCCTGCAGGTATGGAAGCATCAATTCCTATGATTGACATCGTTCGAAATCAAAAAACTTTGGTGGGAAGTTATTATGGATCTATAGCTCCTCATGAAACTTTTAGCAAATTATTAGAACTTTACAGCACAAAAAAAATAGAGATTGATAGTTTGGTTAAAAGAAGATATTCTTTGGACGAAATTAATGAAGCTTATTCTGATTTATCTAAAGGTTTAGATGCCAGAGGTGTAATAATTTTTTAGTTTTTTTGAGTATTACATTCAAGAATAAAAAAGCTACACAGTAATTCTATAATTTAATCAAAATTTGGGTTGAACCTTCCTTTGTGTAATGATAACCTTTTTACAGATTAGGAAAATAAATAAATTTATCTATAAATGTTTGAAGAATATTTTAGACAATATGCAATTCTTATAATATTTTCTATAGTTGCTACTTCAGTACCTATTGGAATGTTGGCTATTAGCTTTATAGCTCAATTTATTAAAGTTAGGCCTTCAAGACCATCTGAAGTGAAACTTACAGCTTATGAAGGTGGTATGCAACCTTTCGAAGAAAGGCCAGAGAAATTCAATTTTAAGTACTATTACTATGCTATTTTATTTGTCGTTTTTGATGTTGAAGCTGTCTTCCTTTTTCCATGGGCAGTAAGGTATGGCATTTTGACGAAACAATTTGGATTAGTTGCTCTGCTGGGAACACTCATATTTTTGTTAGTTGCTACTGTTGGCTACTTTTATGCCTGGAAAAAGAAAAACTTAGATTGGATATACAATGAAAAGTGAAATTGGGAAAAATAATGCATATGGTTTGCCTATCTTAGGCTCTTCAGATAGAGGAATATTAGAATCAATGACTACTGATATGGATCTAAATGAGGGAGATGCAGTAAACTCAATGAAATCAACCCATTTGGAGCCTTTCCCTGATCCTGTTTTAGAAGTCCCTGATGATTTGAAAAGAAATATTATCGTTAGTTCTATAGATTCTCTGCTCAATTGGGCAAGAAAGTCTTCAGTTTTTCCTCTTCAATCCGGCCTTGCTTGTTGCTCTTTTGAGATGATAGGTACTGCTATGGCTAGATTTGACATATCCAGGTTTGGTATGGAAGCTTTTAGAGCCTCTCCTAGGCAAGCAGACTTATTAATAGTTGCCGGAACTCTTACATGGAAAATGGCTGTTCCATTACGCAGACTGTATGATCAGATGTCATCTCCTAAATGGGTGATATCTATGGGCGTTTGTGCCACCTCTGGTGGACCGTACTATCAAAGTTACTCAGTAGTCCCTGGAGTAAACCACATAATGCCTGTAGACGTATACGTACCAGGATGCCCCCCAAGGCCTGATGCATTATTATTTGGCATAATGCAACTTCACGACAAAATTAGAAAATACAGCCTAGTTGGAAAAGTAGCTGGTCAATAATGATTAAAGAATGGCGTGGCAATTTTTTAGCAAAAAAAATAGAGTTAAAAATAAAAAATTCTGTAGAAAAATTTGATGAAAAAAATGTTTGGATAAATCCCCAAAAATTACATGAAGTATGTAAGATGCTAAAAGAAGATTCACTATTTGAGTTTGATTTATTAAATAGTTTGACATCTGTTGATTATATTGATCATTTTGAAGTCATATATCATTTTACATCTATCTCATATAGTTCATCATGTATCATCAAATGTAAGGTGGGTTACTCTAGAAAAAATCCTCAAATTGACAGTGTTATTGATTTATGGAGAGGTGCGGATTACCAAGAAAGGGAAATTTGGGACTTGATGGGCATAAAATTTATTGGTCACCCAAACCTTAAAAGAATAATGCTTTGGGATGGCTTTCCTGGCCATCCATTGAGAAAAGATTTTGTTACTTATGACCAGTCTATTGTAACTAGTAGGGGAGGTGAATAATGTCTCTTGAAACTAGGCCAGTTACAGTAAATCTTGGTCCCCAGCATCCTTCAACCCATGGTGTCTTTAGGATGAGGGTAACTTTTGATGGTGAGGAAATTATCGATGTAGAGCCAATATTTGGATATTTACATAGAGGTTCAGAAAAATTAGCCGAAGAGAGAACTTATTCACAAATTGTAACTCTTACAGACAGAATGGATTATGTTTCATCTATGCTCAACAATCAAGCATATATATTGGCCGTTGAAAAACTTTGTAATATTGTTCCGTCTCCTAGAGGTGTGTGGTTAAGAATGATTGCCTCAGAATTACAAAGAATTGCCAGTCATTTTGTTGCAACAGGTTTTTTGTTACAGGATCTTGGTGCGTTAGGTACTCCGTTGATATACTGCATGAGAGAACGGGAAAATATTCTAGATTTATTTGAAATGTTATGCGGAGCTCGGATTACAAACTCATATCTTAGGCCTGGCGGAGTATTTATGGATGCACCTGATGTATTCTGGCCTGCATTAAGTCGTTCATTAGGTGACATTGAAAAAAGTATTGATGAAATTGAGGATTATTTATCTGGGAATGAAATTATTTTTTCTCGAACAAAAGGTACTGCGGTTTTATCTTCTGAATCTCTTGTGAACGCATCAATAACAGGTCCAATGCTTAGGGCTAGCGGAGTTGATTGGGATCTAAGGCACAGAAATCCCTATGACTATTACTCTGAAATAACTTTCAAGCGGATTCTTCATACTGCATCAGACAACTACGCAAGATATTGGGTTCGTGTTCAAGAAATGAGAGAAAGCTTAAAAATTATTTCTCAATGTATAAAAAATATTGAGCCTGGTCCCGTTAGACCATCATTTGATGATGTGCCAAGACTTGTTAGGCCAGAACCAGGAGATTCATATGCTGCTATAGAAGGATCAAAAGGTGAGTTAGGTTTCTACCTAGTTAGTGATGGCGGTATTTCTCCTTATAGAATGCATGTCAGAGCACCTTCATTAATCAATTTAACCCTTCTTAGAGAAATGCTCGTAGGTGAACTTTTTGGTGATCTTTTCGTAATATTTGGGAGCGTGGATTTGAATATGGGAGAAGTAGATAGATAGTGTCAAGCTTACTAACTGAAAATATGTTATGGAGAAATATTTATTGCAATGTTTCAAAGTCCAGCAGTGACTGCATGGATATGGGATATAGTTTTGGAATAATTCCTAGCGGCTTTGAGTGGTTAGCGTTTATTTTGTCTGCAATTAGTTTAATTGGTTTGGTGATTAATGGGGTATTGGGAGGAGTAATTGTTCTAATCTGGGGTGAAAGAAGATTATTTGGTAGATTTCAAAATCGGACTGGTCCAAACCGTTGGGGGCCTTATGGTATTTTGACTCCAGTAGCCGATGCAATCAAAACTATGTTTAAAGAGGATATTTTACCAAAAGATGCTGACAGACTTCTTTATAATCTTGCGCCGATTATGGTTGTTGTCCCTGTTCTGATCGTTTTTTCAGTGATTCCGTTTGGATTAGGATCGTTTGTTGTAGACTTAAATGTTGGTATTTTGTTCGTTTTAGCCATTACTTCAATTTCTTCATTATCCGTTTTGACAGCTGGTTGGTCCTCAGGTAATCGAATTGCAATTTTATCTGCATTGAGATCTGTGGCTTTACTAATTAGTTATGAAATTCCAATGGGATTAGCTGTAATTGGTGTAATAATGCTGTCAGGCTCATTATCACTTGGATCCATTGTTGAATCTCAACAAATTCCCTATATATTGGTTCAGCCACTTGGATTTTTTGTTTTTTTTCTTGCAGCAATGGCTGAGATGGCCAGGGCCCCTTTTGACCTTACAGAAGCCGAATCTGAATTAGCAGCAGGGCACCTTAATGATTATTCAAGTATGAAATTTGCCTTGTTTTTTTTAGGTGAATTTATGGCTGAATTAGCTACTGCTGCGATTGTTACAACCCTATTTTTAGGTGGTTGGAAAGGACCTGATTTTATTCCTAGTGAATTTTGGTTTGGCGTAAAATTAGTATTTGTATTATTTTTAATTGTTTGGTTTAGAATGACACTCCCAAGATTAAGAGTGGATCAGGTATTGCAATTTGCCTGGAAAGGTTTATTTGAACTTACAATGATAAATATTATAACTACCGCGATTTTTATGTATATTTGGCCTGAACCTGGGGTAAAAGAGTTATTAATATTAGCTGCAATTAATTGGCCTGTAGCAATAATTTCAATTTGGGGTGTATCAAAAATTTTAGGTACAAAACAATATGAAAACTTAGAGTCATTAAAAAATGAAAATGCATATCCTTATTCATTCAAAACTCTACCCTCAGAGTTTTATCATGAAAAAGTTGAGGAGGGAAAAATTAAATGATTGGAAAAGGAATTCCAAGAGGATTTATAATAACCTTAAAAAACTTTTTTAGAACACCCGTTACAGTTCAGTATCCAGATAGAAAAGTAAGTATTTTTGAGTATGCAAAAATTAAAAAGAAGAATATTTTTAAACTTTTCTTTTCCCAGCCAATGTTATCTTTAAAAATTTCTTTAGGATTAATTTCAGTTCCAAGTTCAGTTGAACAATCTCAGAGGTTTAGAGGTAATGAGTTTACATTCTTTGAGGAAAGATGCACGGCATGTGCAAGTTGTGCTAAATATTGTCCTCTAGGAATAATTGAAATTGTGAGTGTCCCGGGTGGTTTTGACGCTCAGGAGGGAGAAAGTTACAAACTTGATGTTTTTGATATTGATATTGGAAGATGTATGTTTTGTGGCTTGTGTGTTGAAGCGTGTCCTTATGACGCACTGCATATGGGTACAAAGTTTGAAAAATCGACTTATGTTCGTGATAACTTGATTATTACTAAGGAAGAATTAGCAAAATCAGAAAAATCTCCAAGTTCCTTTTATCGACCACAATTTGAAAAAGAGAAATTTGATCCATTTAAGGATAATATAAAAGATCATTACAAGGCTGGACGACACGAAAAACCAGAATATAAAGACCTTAAGAAAAAATGGGTAGACGATAGATGATTGAAAATTCTTTATTTACTGATTTAATATTTTATATAGTGTCTGCTATGATAATTTCTTTAGCAATAATAGTAATTTTCATAAATGATATTTTTAGGGCAGCTATAGCCCTAGCTGGTACATTTTTAGGAATTGCTGTGATTTACTTTATGCTTAATGCTGAATTTATAGGCGCAGTTCAAATTTTAGTATATGTTGGTGCAATTTCAGTTTTGATGGCATTTGCTGTAATGTTCTTGAGAACTTTATCTAAATCTGCAACTCCGTCATCTTATCGACCATTTAGTTTTATTATTTCAGTTTTAGTTTTTATAAGTTTTGTAATAGGAATCTATAATATTGAATGGAAAACTATAGATATTTTAGATGATTCAAATGATAAAAATATCGTTGAAGCCCTTTCGGGTAAATATTATGAATTAGGATATGGAGAACAGGTTTATATCTCAAATAATCAAAATTCAGATTCAGGTCTTTTATCTGTAGAAAACGAAGGCATATACATAGATTCTACATCCGTTATAGGAACATTTTTAGTTCAAGAATACTTATTAGCATTTCAAATAATTGGCCTAATACTAGTTGTGGGAGTCGTTGGAGGCCTATTGATAATGAAGGAACCAGACGAGGATAAAACTTTATGACTTTAGAGAATTTACTTATACTCTCTGCTGCATTATTTTCCATAGGGACATATGGGGTTTTATCTAATCGAAATTTTATTAGCATAATTATGTCATTGGAACTAATATTTAACTCATTAGTGATAGCTGGTGTGGCATTTAGCAGATTTATATTGCCATTTGGTATCTTAGATGATGGAGATATTCATTCTTCGACACTAAGAAATGCTCTCTCTGGTCATATGTTTGGCATTTTTATAATCGCAGTTGCAGCAACTGAAGCTGCGCTAGCATTAGCATTAGTTTTTGCTCTTTCAAGAGTTAACAAAAACCTTAACATTGAAAACGTATCTGAGATGAGGGAATAATTTTGTGGATCGATTATAAAAAAGCATCTAATTTAATATCTGCCGAAATGTGGAAAGATTTATTTGAAGGGGAAGGATTACCTTCGAAAATCATACCGGATAAAAACATTTTAGATTGGTCTGAAAATGTTAGTTTTAGAATATTAGTTCCTAAAGGTAGAGAACATGTTGCCGATGAAATTCTGAGGAAATTATGAAATGAATTTTGAATTTTTATCATATTTAGTAATATTATTGCCGTTATCTAGTTTCATTATTAATGGCTTGTTCATAAGGAAATTTTTTGGGTCCGCCGCAATTTACGCAGGATATATCACAATTTGTTCTATATTTTTCTCGTTCATAATATCTTTAATTTTGCTAATTCAGATAATAGTTAACTCCGAACAATTTATATTTGATCCAATAAGTTGGATCAGTATTTCTCACCTATATATATCTTTTGGAATAATTTTGGATAATCTAACAATAGTCATGATGGTTGTAATAACATCTGTAAGTTTACTAGTTCAAATATATGGATTGTCGTATATGCATGGCGATAAAAGTTTAAATCGCTATTACACCTATATGTCTTTATTTACAGCATCAATGCTTGGTTTAGTTCTTTCAAAAAATATTGTACAGTTATTTGTTTTTTGGGAATTGGTAGGTGTGTCTTCTTATATGTTAATTGGATTTTGGATGAATAGGCCATCAGCAGCTAATGCGGCTAAAAAAGCTTTTATTATGACTCGTTTCGGTGATTTTGGTTTTTTGTTTGGAATTTTATATTTATTCTCACTCAATCCTGCCTATCTTGATATTAATATCCTATATAATGCTGTAAACAATGGAGAAATATCTAGCTATTCCGCATCTATAATTTCAGCTGGCTTTCTTATTGGAGCTATAGGTAAATCGGCTCAATTTCCATTACACACCTGGCTACCAGACGCAATGGAAGGGCCTACCTCAGTTTCAGCTTTGATACATTCTGCAACTATGGTAACAGCTGGAATATTTCTAATTGCAAGATTTTTCCCATTATTTGATGTATCTAACATAATGATTTACGTAGCTTTAATTGGGGCTGTTACATCCGTTTTTGCAGCTTCTATGGGATTAGTTGCAGATGATATTAAAAAAGTGCTAGCATATTCTACTGTTAGCCAGCTTGGCTACATGATGTTTGCTTTGGGTATTGGGGCATATGCACCTGCGATATTTCATCTTTTTACTCACGCTTTTTTTAAAGCTTGTCTATTTTTGGGAGCTGGATCTATACATCATGCGTCGGGGACATTCAATATGAAATATATGGGTGGTATGAGAAAAGTTATGCCAATAACATACATAACTATGATGGTATCAAGCCTTAGTTTAGCAGGACTTTTTCCTCTGTCAGGTTTCTGGTCAAAGGATGAAATATTGGCTCATGCTGCGCATCAAGAAAATATACTTGGTTATGTTGTTTTGATTTTAGGATTAATTGCAGCTTTTATGACTGCTTTTTACATGTTTAGAGCCATATTTTTAGTTTTTCATGGAGACTGGAAAGGGGGAGGAGAATCTGAAAAAAAAGATTTAATAAAAAATCAACAATCAGTACACCCTACTGTAGTTAAACCCCATTTAGAAGAGTCTCCAAAATTTATGATTTATCCAATGTTAATACTTGCTGGATTGGCTATTATGATCGGGTTTATTGTTAATCCTTTGATAGATTTATTCTTTATTGAAAAACATGCTTTTGCACATTTTATAACAGATAATTATGAAGTTTTTTATGGTGATAAAACCAAAATCTATAAAGCTGGAGGATCACCAAAGTTTGATTTGCTTATTGCCTTGATTTCTTCAATAATAGCCATATCAGGAATTTTATTAGCATACGCAATATATATAAAGCCGAATAGAATATCTATTCATAAAAATATAAGTAGGGGAATAATTTATAAAATTTTGAATAATAAATACTACTTAGACTATTTATATGAAGATGTCATTATTAGAAAATTATTTTATAAAAAACTTTCAGGTGTTTTGAGATGGTTTGATGAAAATACTGATAATATTAATGTTCAAATATCTACTATGGTTACTAGATTTAGTAGAAGCATTTTATTTTTACAAAACGGTCAAACTCAAGTTTACGTGTACGGCATGTTTATAGGAATTTTAGTTCTATTTTTATTATTTTATTTGAGAGGAGGGCTAATTTAAGTGTTTGATGGAATTCTTTCAATTACTATTTTTCTCCCAGTAATTTCTGCTGTAATTATTTTATTTTTCTTGAAAAATAATAATTCAATCCGTTATTTTGCTAACTTTACAACTGGAATCGTTTTTATTTTATCTTTATTGATGTTTCTAAATTATGATACTGAAAGTTCGGGTTTCCAAATGATAGACTTCTTCGAAGCATGGATTCCATTTGATTATCTTAGGTCTTCATATATCGTGGGAATAGATGGACTTAGTGCTCCACTTGTTCTTTTGACTGGGATTCTTGGATTTGTATCAACTCTTGCATCATTTAGAGTAGAGAAAAGAGTAAAAGAATATCATATATGGTTGCTTGTTTTAATTTCATCTGTTTTTGGTGTTTTTGTTTCTTTAGATCTACTTTTGTTTTTTATATTCTTCGAATTTGAACTAATTCCTATGTATATGCTAATTTCTATTTGGGGATCAGGTAGACCTAATTATTCTGCTATGAAGTTTGTTTTATTTACTTTATTTGGTGGTGCTTTGATGTTAGTTGCTATTTTATCAATATACATGTCTGCAGATGTTGGAACATTAATTATGGTATCAATTCCGGAATTAAACATAGTAGGAATTCCTGATTTAATTCAATATTCTGATTTACTTGTTCCTGCATCATTCATATTTCTTCTATTTTTTATTGCTTTTGCAATTAAGTTACCATCATGGCCTCTACATAGTTGGCTACCAGATGCTCATACTGATGCACCAACAGCAGTTTCTGTAATGTTAGCAGGAGTATTACTAAAAATGGCTGGCTACGGCCTAATAAGAATAAATATAGGCTTTTTTCAAAATACCAAAGGATTTACAGTATATGATGTTTCTATATTTATTTCAATTATAGCTGCAATTTCTGTAGTTTATGGTGGCATTATTACTGTTAGGCAAACAGATATGAAAAGATTAATAGCATTTAGTTCAATTAGTCATATGGGGTTTGTTATGCTAGGAGTTTCAGCAATTGGCACTTCAAGCTCAAATACCTCTATTGCAGGAATTAATGGTGCTGCATTACAAATGTTTACCCATGGTACTATCACAGGATTAGCTTTCTTAATGGTCGGATATACATATGAAAGAACCCATACTAGGCATATTCCTCACTTAGGAGGATTATGGCATAAAATACCATTAATCGCTGTATTCTTTTTTATTTCAGGATTTGCATCCCTTGGATTGCCAATGTTATCTGGTTTTGTATCAGAAATAATGATCTTTCTTTCAACATTTACGATTTGGCCAATAGCTACAATAATTTCCGCATTTGGAGTTGTATTAGCAGCAGGGTATATTTTGTGGATGATCCAAAGAATATTTTTTGGAGTTAAGCCCCCAGATGAAATTTTTTCAGACGAAATTTATAATCAAATTGAAGATGTAAAGAAGATAGATTTGTTACCAATTTTATTATTAACTATCCCAGTATTTTTAGTTGGGATATGGCCATCGTTCTTAACTGAGATTATAAACCTTGGAGTGGAAGGGATATTAAGATGAATTTAAACGATTTGAAATTATTATCCCCAGAGATATTTTTATCCGTCTCCAGCATTATTCTACTAGTACTATCTTTATCAAAAGTAGATCTGAAAAAAATTATAAATTTATCTATAATTTCACTCATAATTAGCATTTTATTAGTTTGCAATCTATGGTTTGGCTGGTTGTTCGAGCCTTCTTCAAAAAATAGTTTGTTAGGCTCCTTTACGTCTGACAACTTTTCATTATTTTTCAAATTCATAATTTTGCTTGCTTCGCTAATAACTATTTTTGGCAGCTTTCAATATTTTGTATCAGAAAAAACCAGAAATTATTTTGGAGAATTTATTTCATTAATATTTTTATCAATCGTAGGAATGATGTTACTAGTTTCATCAACAGAGCTTATAACAATTTATGTGTCGCTAGAATTATCTGCATTGCCTATAATAGTTCTTCTTTCTATTCATAGATCAAAGTTAGGAATTGAGTCAGGTATAAAATTCTTTATATTGTCTGCGTTTTCTAGTGCTATATTGTTGTATGGATTCATATATTTATATGGATTAACTGGATCTACAAACTTATTATTAATTCAAGAATCTATATCTAAAATGAGTCTAACTGAAGGGTCCACTTTCATTGCGCATGGACTAATTATTTCTATTGTTTTGATTATTGCAGGCTTTAGTTTTAAGATGGCGATAGTTCCTTGGCAGATGTGGATACCCGATGTATATCAAGGTGCTCCTACTCCAATTGCTGCATTTTTATCAGTTGCCTCTAAATCTTCAGCTTTTGCAGTAATAATTAGGTTGTTTTACACATCTTTTTCTAATGAGGACCTAATGCTTGACTGGTCTTTAATATTTGCTGTTCTTGCCGCTATAACGATGACAATTGGAAATTTATTTGCACTGAACCAAAAAAATATAAAAAGATTATTAGGATACTCAACGATAGCTCAAGCGGGTTATATTCTTATTGGTTTAGCTGCTATACCTGACGGAAATTCTATCAACTTTAGCGGAATACAGGGTAGCATGTATTATTTGGCAGGTTATTTATTTACAAATATATCAATATTTATAGTTATTACTATTATTATTTTAAGAACTAAGGATCAAACTATAGAAGGCTTAAGTGGCTTTATAAAAGTTTCTCCCGTATATTCTATTATTTTGGTAGTTGGTTTATTATCTTTGATAGGGATGCCTCCTACAGTTGGATTTATGTCAAAAGTAATCATTTTTGGATTTTCAATAAATTCAGGATATCCTTGGCTAGCTCTTATAGGAGTTATAAATTCTGTTCTCGCAGCATTTTACTATTTGAGGATAATTAGATTTATTGTTTTTGAGGAACCGTCTAAGAATAAACTAGTGCAATCTAATTTACTTCGAGATAACAGAGCTATTTTAGTAGGAGTAATATGCTCTATACTGGTCCTTTTACTAGGAATAATTCCTTTCATATTATTAGATATGTCAAAAAAGGCTATTAATTTTATATAATTGATATATATGTATATATATAGAAAAAAATATGACATCTTACAATAATATAGGCATAATTTATAACAGTTTATCTGAGCCAGCGTCAAAACTGTCTAAGAAAATTATTGATAATTTTTCTAAAGATAAAACTTTTTGGTCTGCAAATGAGATTGATATATTGAATCAGAAGGGTGAGATAAATCAATCAGAATTAATAATTGCAGTAGGTGGAGATGGGACAATTTTGAGGGTGGCTCATTTAGTAGCAGACCACAATATTCCTATTTTAGGCATTAATATGGGTCGCGTCGGATTTATGAGTGAAATAGAAGAACCAGATGCTATAGAAGTTTTGCCTTGGTACTTTGAAGGAAACGCTAGAATTGAAAAAAGGTACATGCTTGAGGCCGTTTCTCCGAAAACTAATGATGTTTTGGCAATTTCATTAAATGATATTGCTGTAGCAAGAGGAAATTTGATAAGAGTTGCTGAGCTAGCAACATACATTGATGGGGTCCATTTAGCTACTTATAGATGTGATGGAATAATTGTCTCAACAGCAACAGGTTCTACAGGTTATAATCTTGCGTTAGGTGGTCCAGTTTTAGATCCTTTATCTAAAGATTTTATACTTAAGCCTATAGCTAGTCACATGAGCCAATTTGGTGGAGTTGTATTAAGTAGTAGTTCAAGGATTAAGATTGAAATAATTAGTGATCAACAAATCAATTTCTCTTCAGATGGTTTTATTGATAAACAATTAAAAAAATCAGATCAAATCGAGATCTACCAAAGTAAGAAATATATAAGCTTTTTGAGAAAAAAACAATCCTCAGAATTTTGGGGTGATATAACAAGAAAACTTGGTATAAGAAAAGGCATTTAGTTGAAACAATATCCGCATAGTGTAATTGGTTCAAAAAATATTTATATTGGAGAGAAATTTTCTCTTAAAATTGTGAATGCTAAAAATCAAAATAATCAATTATATAATAAAGAAATCATTCAACATCCCGGTTCGGTTGTTATCTTACCAATAGATAAAAATCAGGACATCATTTTGATAGAGCAGCATAGAATTGCCATAAATAAAACAATAATTGAATTGCCAGCTGGAACATTGGGAAAAAATGAAGATCACTACGAAGGAGCTAATAGAGAACTTAGAGAAGAAACTGGATATAGAGCCAAAAATATTAAATTGATTCATAAAATGTGGGTTGCTCCAGGATACTCCTCGGAATGTTGTTATTTATATTTGGCTGAAAATTTAGTTCCAGATCCATTACCATCGGATCTGGGAGAGGATATAATAGTAATAAGAAAAAATGTAAATGATGTAAAAAAAATGATTGTTTCGGGAGAAATCGAAGATCAAATGACTTTAGCATCTTTATTATTTTTTTTCTCAAGAAATGATTAGAATTGAAATTGATATAGGAAAAACTGAATGTATGAACATGATGTCTTAATTATTGGTGGTGGACTTGCAGGACTACGAGCAGGTATTGAAGTTACTCGCCACGGAGTTGACGTTGCTGTAATATCCAAAGTTCACCCTGTTAGAAGCCATTCAAATGCCGCGCAAGGTGGAATTAATGCTCCATTGACAGATAGGGGAGATGAATGGGAGGGTCACGCATATGACACCATCAAAGGAAGTGATTTTTTAGCTGATCAAGATGCAGTAGAAATTATGTCATCGGAGGCAGGAGATGCCGTTATTGAATTAGAAAGAATGGGAGTGATTTTTTCTAGAGGAGAAGATGGAAGATTGGGAACCAGAGCTTTTGGTGGGCAAAAAGTAGCAAGAACTTTTTTTGTTGGAGCTATTACTGGATCAGCTTTACTGCATGTTTTGTACGAACAATCCATAAAATTAGGGCTTGGTGTATATGAAGAATGGTTTGTAACTAAATTAATTATGGAAGATGGAGTATGTAGAGGAGTTGTTGCATACGATATTAAATCTGGAAAACTACACACAATAAAGGCTAAAGCTGTAATAATGGCTAGTGGTGGTTCAGGTAGAGTTTTTGAGCCATCAACTAATGCGTTAATTTGTACTGGAGATGGTTTAGCTTTGGCGTATCGAGCTGGTGCACCATTAATGGATATGGAGATGATTCAGTATCACCCAACAACTTTAGCTCGTACAGGCATACTTCTTTCGGAAGCTGCTAGAGGAGAAGGTGCATATTTGTTAAATTCAAAAGGTGAAAGATTTATGGAAAAATACGCACCTGATTATATGGAACTTGCATCAAGAGATGTAGTTTCCAGATCTGAGCAAATAGAAATTGACGAGGGTAGAGGAATAGATGGTAATGTTCACTTAGATCTCAGGCATTTAGGTAGAGATTATATTGAACAAAGACTGGGATATCTTGAGGAAGTTTCTCAAGAATTTTTGGGAATAAGCATGGCAGAAGAACCTGTTCCAGTTAGACCTGGAATGCATTATATAATGGGTGGAATAAAAACTGATTATAATGGTGCTACTATTGTCCCAGGTTTGTATGCTGCAGGAGAATGTGCAAATGTTAGTGTACATGGGGCAAATAGGCTTGGAGCAAATTCATTACTTGATACAGTTGTTTTTGGTAGAAGGTCTGCTATTCATGCTCTAGAATATATCAAAAGTGTTGAATCAGCTTCTAAATCAGAAGTTGATCTGAAATCTGAGCAAGTCAGACTTCAATCTATATTAGATAGACCTAAAGGCGAAAGTATTGCTAAAGTTCGAGAAGATATGGCAGTAGGTATGACTAAGGGAATTGGGGTATGGCGAGATCAAAGTTCTATGGAAGGTGCTCTTGAAAATCTTAATAATGTTAAAACTCGAGTTCCAAATGTGTCAGTAGAAGACAAAGGGAAAGTTTTTAATACGAATTTGCTATCCGCTCTGGAGTTAGAGTTTATGGTAGATAATGCTGAAGCCATAGTTCACGGTGCATTAATGAGAAAAGAGAGTAGGGGGGCTCATTTCAGAACAGATATGCCTGAAAGAGACGATGAAAATTGGCTCAAACATACTCTTGTTTATAAAGATGATAATAGTAACACCGGTGTAAGAACAGAAACTTCGCCAGTTAAAATTACCCAATGGGAACCAGTAAAAAGGGTTTATTAAATGATAGTTGACTTAAAAATAAAAAGATTTGATCCTTCAGATTCTGGAGGTAAAACATGGTGGCAGGAGTACAGCGTAGATATACATAAGGATTCAACTGTACTAGATGCCTTAATACAAGTAAGAGAGTACGAAGATACCTCTCTTGCACTTAGATGTGCTTGCAGAGCTTCTATATGCGGTTCATGTGGAATGAGAGTGAATGGAAATGCAAAACTAGTTTGTAAGACAAGAGTAGTTGAAGTTGCTCCTGATGGTGAACAAATAATAGTTGAGCCCATGGGAAATCAGCATGTTGTTAAAGATTTAGTAATTTCATTAGATACTTTTTTTGATCAAATTAAACGAATAAAACCCTACGTTCAACCTGACGAAAGTCCTGAAAGTGGTGAATATATTGCTTCTAACGAATCCATGGAAAACTTACTCACATCTATGAATTGTATAATGTGTGGGGTCTGTGTTTCAGATTGTACGGTTCTAGAAGTAGATAGTAATTTTATTGGTCCTGCAGCTCTTGCTAAAGCATGGAGATTTGTTGAAGATCCAAGAGATTCAAAAAAGGAAAGTAGGCTGTCAGAATTAAACAATGAAGATGGGGGAATATGGGATTGTACTAGATGTATGAAATGTGTTGAAGTTTGTCCAAAAGGAGTTTCTCCTATGGATAGAATTATGGAACTTAGAGAATCTGCTATCGAATCAGGTAATAAAAATACTCCTGGTTACCACCATACTGAATCATTTTATAATTCTGTGAAGAAACATGGGAGATTAGATGAAACACGATTAGCTGTAGATTCTGCAGGCATAACTAATGTTACAAGATTGTTAGATTTAGCTCCTGTAGGAATGAAAGCTATGATTAAAGGTAAATTACCTCCAATCTTGCCACATAAATCCGAAGATCATAAAAATGTAAAGAAACTGTATAACAAAGTTGAAGGAGAAGAAAAATGAAATATGCTTTTTATCCAGGATGTGTTGCTAGAGGAGGAGCTCCAGAACTTTATGATTCGGCTATGGCGGTAATGAAAAAATTAGATATTGAATTAGAAGAATTAACAAAAGCTGCGTGCACTGGGGCAGGAGTACTTCAAGAAAAAAATCTTAAAATGGGGGATGTACTAAATGTAAGAACTTTTGCTATGGCAGAAAATATGGGGCTTACTATATTAGTACTTTGTTCCACTTGTCAAGGAGTAATGAGTCAAGCTAATTATAGAGTAAAAAAAGACCCAAATTATCTTAAAGAAATCAATGAAATTTTAGCAGAAGAAAATTTAGAATATAAGGGCACTACGGATATAAAGCATCTTTTGTGGGTAATTATAGAAGATATAGGTTTAGAAAAATTAAAATCAACCTTCACTAAAGAATTAACTGGAATGAATATGGCCCCATTCTACGGATGTTATATGGTTAGACCTTCAGATGCATTAGGATTTAAGGAAAATCCCATAAGAGAAACTTCTGTAGAGGAGCTTATAGAAGCTGTTGGAGGAAATGTTACTGATTTTTCTGGTAAAACAGCCTGTTGTGGATTCCCGATATTATTCATTAATCAAGCGAATTCTATGAAAATGGTTGCTAATCATACGGGTACAGCAAAGGATAAAGGAGCTGATGCAATGGTTACTCCGTGTCCTTTATGTCACTTAAACTTGGATGGTTATCAAGCTAAAGCAAGAAGACAGGTAAGAAATGACAAAGCTGATTTGCCAATTATACATGTTCCTCAATTGATAGGTTTGGCTATGGGTATGAAAGAAAAAGAATTAGGTTTGCAAAAACATATAGTATCAACAAAAGATATTGTCAAAAAAGTAGAACAAATTTCTATATAGTCTTTTCTTCAATGAGTAGATCAAATTTAGTGTTTTCTTCTAATGGATAAATAGGTCTTTCACATATTTTGTGCCCCAACGAATGTAAGTTCGCGCTCGTAGATCCGGGAGCGTCAATGTTTAAGTTTATTTGACTCCATTCGTCAAAAAACTCAGGTCTGCAATGAGGTGACTTAACAACTATTAAGTCATATTTTTTTGGATCAATACCTGCACCTAAAAATACTGATCTATCAAATAAACTTATCGGCTTTGAAGTACAAACTATTGTAAAATTTTCAGAAATTAAGACTGCAGTTTTTCCTGAATTTCTTTTTACGTTTCTACTTTCTTCTATATGATCACCATCAGAAATAAATCTAACTTTGAATTTCATTTCATAAGGTTTAAATCTTTTGTCAAAATATCCACCCAGTTGTCCAATAAATTCATTGTCAAAACCAAAATCAATAGCTTTTTGAACTAAGGCAGGATCGGTGATTGGTGCAAGGACTTTTTTATTATATTTTTTTTGGTGTAAAAATTTAATAATATAGTTTGAATCTCCTGCAGCACCTGAGGAAGGAGCATCAGCAGCATCTGTATAAATTATAGTTCCTTCAGTTACTTTTGAATTTTTATATGCTTCACCAATGTCAATTAAATTAGATTGCATTCTTGCTCGATTATTCCAAAATTCTTCTGCTATAGTTTTTATTTCCTCATTATTTTTTTTATGGTATTTATCGTATATAAAATATATTTGCGAACATAATTCAGGTACATCAGTGAATGGATTTCCTATATGAAAACCACCTGAAATGATTTGTTTAGTTTCTTCTAATTTTTTTATTTTATTAATTTGATCACCAAAACAACCAGTTTCGGTTATGAGTTCATTTCCTCTAACAAGAGCAGGTATTCTTATCCTGGATATAGTTAATTTGGCTCCGCTAATCATATACCTAAGTAACTCTGCTGCTCTTTTACCAGTATCAAAAAAATCAATATGAGGATAAGTATGGAAACTAGTAAAAGCATCACCGTATGTAATCATTTTTTTAGTTAGAATTCCATGCAAATCCATAGAAAAAACTATTGGTATGGATTTACCAAAAATTTCTCTGGTTTTTTTCAAAATCCATCCTTCAGGGTCATTTTCTGATACTCCTTGCATGGCACCATGAAGAGATAAATAAATTCCATCAATATTTTCTTTGTGAATTTTTATGTTCTGAAGATATTCAGTTGAAATTTTTTCCCAGCAATCTTCACTCATTGGACCAGCACTAGTAGCTCTTGCCCCTATGGTTGGCACAATATGAAAATATTTTTTTAGAACTTTTATTGCTCCTCCCATTTGAGTGGGTTTACGATTATGATAATCGAATAAATTTTCATTATGATGTATTTGAAATGCATCATAATTTGTCTGAACAGGGTTAAAGGTTGAAACTTCTTGAGCAATTTCCGCAATAAGAATTTTTTTCATAAACTCATTGCACCGTCAATAACAATTGTTTGTCCCGTCATATAAGATGATTCATCTGAGGCGAGATATACAGCCAATGAAGCAACTTCTTCAGGTGTACCTATTCTACCCATTGGCTGTCTAGCGATATAACTTTTACGAGTTTCAATAGGATTATCAGTATTATTTATTCGATCTTGTAGAGAGGGCGTTTCAACTGTTGCAGGTGCAATTGCGTTGACTCTAATTTTTTTTTCAAGGTAGTCTCTTGCGACAGACTTTGTAAGTCCTACTACTGCAGCTTTAGAAGCTGTATATATTGCTCGATTAGGAATTCCGGATAAATTTGATGCTAATGATGCCATATTAATTATCGACCCTCCACCATTATCAATCATTGAAGGAAGAAATGTTTTTATCATTCTAAACATTGACTTTACATTTATATTAAATGATTTATCCCATTCTTCTTCAGTGGCATCAAGTATTGTCCCTTCGGCTACAAATCCTGCGCAATTAAATAGAATATCTGGAGTTCCAGAAAAATTAAGAAATTTTTCTATTGAATTATTATCTGTAACATCGCATACAGTTGTTAGAATTTTATTTTTTGAACTAATTTCATGTATTTTGTTTTTATTTATATCAGACGCATAAACAGTTGCTCCTTCATTTGCAAATGCTTCAGCTATAGCTCTTCCGATCCCCTGTGCTGCTGCTGTGATTACGGCTTTTTTCCCATCTAATCTATGCATTTTTTTCCATGATTTCAATGAGTTCTTGTACAGAATCTGCAGAATTCTTAAGAGCTATAGATTCTTCTTCTGTTAAATCAACTTCAATGATTTCTTCAACACCTGAGGATCCTAGTTTTATTGGAACACCTGCATATAAGTTGTTAATTCCATACTCACCTTGTAGAAATGCAGCACATGGTAAAATTTCTTTTTTATCTAATAATATAGATTCAACCATTTGTGCTGAAGCAGCTGACGGAGCATAATAAGCAGATCCAGTCTTAAGAAGACTTACTATTTCCGCTCCTCCATCTCTAGTTCTTTGAACTATTTCTTCTAATCGATCAGGTTTAATTAACGATGATACAGGCACTCCACCTACGGAAGTAGATCCTATTAATGGCACCATTGAGTCTCCATGACCTCCTAATACATAAGCTGAAACATTTGTAACTGATACGTTTAACTCAGCTGCTAAGAATGATCTAAATCTAGCAGTATCTAAAATTCCTGCCATACCTACAACTCTTTCTTTTGGGAACCCACTAATTTTATAAGCATGTTGAACCATCGCATCTAATGGATTTGAAACTATAACTAAAATAGCGTTTGGTGATCTCTTAGCTATTTCCTCTGTAACAGATCCAACTATTTTCATGTTAGTTAGAAGTAAGTCATCTCTGCTCATACCGGGTTTACGTGCAATTGCAGCAGTTATTACGACTACATCGGAATTTGAAGTTTCATCATAAGAATTTGAACCGATTATTTTTGCATCTGTACCGATCACAGGACCAGATTCAAGTAGATCTAAGGCCTTACCTTGTGGCATATCTTCTACTATATCTACTAAAACAACGTCTGAATGTCCTTTTTCATAAATTCTTTGAGCTGTTGTTGCTCCAACATTTCCTGCTCCAACAACTGATACTTTAAATTTCATAATAATTTTTCCTTTTTTTATTTTCCCCAGGGTTTAATTTCCTGTTTTAGTTTTTTGTATCCTTCAATAAATCCTGGTCTATTTCCACTATATACTTTATCAAAAATATCAAGTTGGTCATCTAACCAATCTTTTAGTTTGCTATTCCCGGGATTTGCATCAATATATGCATCTCTAATTAAGACAAAATGGATTCTAGGATCATAAGGTTGCTTTGTTCCATTTACCCATTCATCACCATTAAGCAATCTCAATAACATAGCATCCGCTGAACCAAGAGTTTGTTCATGAATAGGAGGCCCATCCATTCTATACATTATTGATGTCATATCCCTACCATTACCCGTTGTGTATCCCATTTCTTGCCATAAATGATCAATATCTATTTTTTTACCCATGTGACTAGCTACTCTTCCTGCAAATTCTCTCAATGGATCTGAAACATCTGCGAGTAAATCTGTAAGTCTATCTCCATCAAGATCTGTGGCATAGACTATAGTCTCTTGATTATTAATTAGATCCCACAGTAATAAACCATAATTTGTATAAGATATATTTTGTTCAATTCTCCCTGACCAATTTTCCATTCCATCTTTAAAATCATTAGGAAGTAGTTTTATAATCTTGTCGATTCTATCTTTATGCTCAATATAAGGATCAACAGCGTATTTTCTTCCCACTTCAAATTTTGTATCTTTCAAAAGCCATGAGTGCAGGCCAGCATTTATTCCATCTTCCATAGCTTGAGTTGGCTTAGTGGCAATTCTTCCAATCGCATTTTTGTCATTTACTAATTTAAGGAAAAGACGATTAGCGTATGCCATTTGTACCCCTGGTGTGTTCATTTCAGAATGAACAATCCCATAATCATCAACTTTAAACTTAGACTTATCTTGAGAATAGGGTAGGCAGGGCATGCTTCTGACGACGGTTATAGGTCCGTAAGGTCTTACATTACAATATACCCCTGCCTGAGTTCTAAGAGAAGCATTTCCGGATTTACCCATGACAACTACTTTTTCCCCGTTTTTATCGTAAACATATGCGTCTCCTGCTGTAGACCACTTTACAGACGTACATGGCATATTACCAAACCATGATAAAGCTTCTAGGTTGGAATCATGTCTAAATTGACTCCACATTGGTACAGCATAAAATGGCAAGTTTAGGATATCTATAGCGGCTAATGTTCCAAGAAGTGCATAGGCATCGGTCAAAGCGTGAGCTATTGGGTTGATTTCACTATTGTGATAGCCTCCTTTCCATACTATAGCATTAGGATATCCATTAGGCTTTATTTCAGAATTAGTGAATAGTTTAGATAAAATTTCGGTTAAATTTCCTCCATCTGATTCTATTTTAGCTATGTTGAGTAAGTCGATCATTTTTTCTCCTTAAGGATTTCTACTTCCATTTATGCGGTTTTCCTTTGATTGGCAATATTTTACCAGTATCTTCTCTTAGTTTGTGAGTTTCAATTGTTTTTAGAGAATTTTTTTTTGTTACATTCTTTATCGAACTTATTCCAAAATCACCCATAGATTCTATATGACCCATTGCAACAAATAGAATATCTGATACTTCATCTGCTATTGATACTTCATCTTCATTGTTATCTAAAGCTTGATTAAGTTCCAAAAACTCTTCGTCTAGTATTTTTTTTCTCATCTTAATAATTTCATTGGGAGATTCATTTTTAAAACGGCCAGAACCAACCTTAAATCTATTATGAAATTCCCATACCTCATCAGCCATTTTTTTTATAGCATTTGTAAATTCTTTTTTCGAAATATTGTTCGGTTGATATTTATTATTCATTTTACAATGGGATATTTCCATGCTTTTTAGGCGGAATGGAATCAATTTTATTTTCTAGCATTTCTAATGATGATATTATTTTTTCTCTAGTTTCTGATGGGTTTATCACATCATCAATATATCCTCTGTTTGCGGCAATATATGGATTTGCAAACTGATTTTTATAATTTTCAACCAACTCTTCTCTCTGAGTTTCAGGATTTTCACTGTCAGCAATTTCTTTTCTATTGATTATATTAACTGCCCCTTCAGGTCCCATAACGGCTATTTCAGCTGATGGCCAAGCATAATTAATATCACCTCTTAGGTGCTTTGAGCCCATCACTATATAGGCACCTCCGTAGGCTTTTCTTAGAATGATGCTTATTTTAGGAACAGTTGCCTCTACATAAGCATAGAGTAATTTTGCTCCATGTCTAATGATTCCATTGTATTCTTGATGAGTACCCGGCATAAATCCAGGAACATCTACAAGAGTAATTATAGGTATATTAAATGAGTCACAGAATCTAACAAATCTTGATGCTTTGGCAGATGCATCAATATCTAGCATACCTGCTAATTTATTTGCCTGATTTGCAACAATACCTACTACCGCACCAGATATTCTAGCTAGACCTACTACAATATTTTGAGCAAATAATTCTTGAATTTCAAAGAAAAAATTATCATCAACAATTTTTTCAATTATTTCTATTACATCATAAGGTTTATTTGCTTCATCAGGAATTATATTGTTAAGTTGCTCATTTATTTCATTATTTTTATAATCGTAATCTAAACTTGGCGGTTTTTCGGAATTATTTGAGGGGAGAAATGAAAGTAACGTTTTTACCTGTTCAAAGCAATCTTTTTCATTAGTAGAAATAAAGTGAGAAACTCCACTTTTTGAAGCATGGGTAACAGCTCCGCCTAAATCTTCATGAGAAATTTCTTCACCTGTAACAGACTTAACTACATCTGGTCCAGTAATGTACATTTGACCAATTCCGTCAACCATAAATATAAAATCAGTTAATGCGGGAGAGTAAGTTGCTCCTCCGGCTGCTGGGCCAGAAATTATAGAAATTTGTGGTATTACTCCTGATGATAGAGTGTTTTTTTCAAAAATTTCACCATAACCAGCTAATGAATCTATTCCCTCTTGTATTCGAGCTCCTCCAGAGTCATTAATACCAATTATAGGGCATCCAGTTTTCAATGCTAAATCCATTATTTTAGCTATTTTTTTTCCTGCAACCAATGAGAGAGAACCGCCTAAGACTGTGAAATCTTGAGAATATGCGAAGACTTTCCTACCATTAACTTTTCCATAACCAGTTATTACTGAATCTCCATCAATAATATTCTTTTCGAGGCCTAAATCTCTAGAACGATGATTGATAAATGGATCTATTTCACTAAAACTATTTTCATCAAAAAATTCTAATAATCTTTCTCTTGCTGTAAGTTTACCTTTTTTATGCTGACTTTCTATTCTTTTTTCACCACCACCTAACTCAGCTTTTTTTCTTCGATTAATTAACGATTGTAATTTATCTTCATTTGACATAATAAAATTTAGACCTTTATTTTGAGAGTTAAAAAATATATATTTTTATTCATACATTATATATGTATCAATAAAAATATATTACTTTTATAATAATATATTAGGTCTAAAAAAGTTAATTTGCTAAATATGATTATTCAAAAAAATAAACTAGTATGGAATTCGAAGCCTTATATTATGGGAGTAGTCAATGTTACCCCTGACTCATTTTCTGGAGATGGAATAATGAAAAATAATGAGGACTTTGTAAACCTTGGTGTTGAAAAAGCATTAAATATGAAAAAAGATGGAGCTGATATTATAGATATCGGCGGTGAATCTACTCGTCCAAAAAATATTTATCAGGGAACGAAGTCAATTTCAGTTGATGAAGAACTGGATAGAGTTCTACCTCTTTTAGAAAAACTCAAAAATAATTTAGCAATTCCAATATCAATAGATACTCAAAAAGGTATCGTTGCAGAATATGGATTACAGTCTGGAGCTAAAATAATAAATGATGTTTCTATGATGAACGATGATCGAATGGCCGAAACACTAATCAAATATAAACCTATATATATATTGTCTCATTATAGAAAAACAAAGCACTCAATGGATATAATTAATGACATTTATCTCGATCTATATGAAAAGATACAATTTTTGTTATCGAAAAATTTTCCCTTAGAGAATATTATTATAGATCCTGGAATAGGATTTGGTAAAAGTTCAGAGCAATCATTTTATATAATAAAGAACTTAAAAAAAATAATAAGTCGATTTAATATACCTTTAATGATAGGAACATCCAAAAAATCTTTCTTGGAAAACATTACTGGAGAGACATTAGAAAATAGAGATATTGGGACCTATATTTCAAACTTCTTTTCCCTCTTAAATGGTTCTGATATAGTTAGAGTTCATGATGTTAAGAATACGAAAAAAATAGTTGATTTTTATAAACAAATTCAGAAAATATGAGTTATGTATTTATAGGATTGGGTAGTAACTTAGGAAATAGGAAAGAAAACTTAAGATTAGCTATTTCAAAAATTGAAAATACATTTAGCGTAATTAAGAAAAGTTTTATTTATGAAACAAAACCATTTCAAGTGAATGAGTTTCAACCTAATTATCTTAACCAAGTTATAAAAGTTGATTCTGGTAACTATAATCCTTATGAATTTTTAGACAAATTAATGTTATTTGAAAAAGAATTAGGTAGAGTTAGGGTAAGAACAAATGAATCAAGGATTATTGATTTAGATCTCTTATTGTATGGAGATGAAATTATTGAGAGTAAAAAACTTGTTATACCTCACCCAAGAATGCATGAAAGAGCATTTGTTATTTTTCCTTTATTAGATATTGATGAAAAATTATTTCATCCAGCTACGAGAGTGTCATTTATGGATATTGCATTAAAATTAGGTGAATCTGGTATAACAAAGTTATAACTGGCTCATCGTAGAAGTGAGTAAGAAAATTATGACTCCAAAAAAAATTATTGCGTTATAACCCAATAAAAAAGATAGCCTGCCATACAAACCTTTTGAATTTGATGTATAAGAAAAATCTTTCTGCCTAAATCTCCAAACTAGGTAAAACATTATGACTGAAATAAATAGTTTGATAATAAAAACTATCATCCATTCGTTAGTAATATTTTCTGAAAGTTTAGTAAACATTAGAAAAATACCAGATAATATTATTCCAATAACAGAAATATCAACTAAATCACGATAAATTATAGAAATATTCTTAAACACAACAGAATATTTTCGATTCATACTACTTTGTACAGGTCTGATAATCAATGCAAAGAATATACTCCCTCCAACCCATGACATAGCTGCGATTGAATGTAGCCATTTTATAAAGATTGTAATTAAATCTATAAAGTCTATTTCCAAATTAAAGTCCTTAAGAATTACTTGAATTTTTAGAAATTTGCTCTAAAGCAATATTTACATTTTTATCAATGCTATCTATATTTACTCTTATTTGCTCCATTGTGTCTCTATTTCTTATTGTTACACAATTATCATTTTCAACAGTATCAAAATCTACGGTTATGCATACTGGTGTTCCTATCTCGTCTTGTCTTCGGTATCTTTTTCCTATACTCTGAGTATCATCATATTCAGCATTATACTTTTTACTTATATTTTCATATATTTTTCTTGCAGTTGGAGTCAATTTTTCGTTTCTTGAAAGAGGTAGCACTGCAACCTTATTAGGTGCAATATCAGGATGAAATCTCAAAACAACTCTCTTATCTTTATCTTTGCCTTCTTCATCATAGGCATCAGATAAGAATGCTAGTGCAGATCTATCAGCGCCCATTGCAGGCTCAACAACGAATGGTGTATAACGTTTTTTTAAGTTTTCATCAAAGTAACTCAAATTTTTCCCACTTAATTTTGAGTGAGCAATTAGGTCATAATCAGTTCTATTAGATATAGTTTCTAACTCTCCCCATCCCCAAGGAAATAAATATTCTATGTCTGCAGATGCCTTAGAGTAATGAGGAAGTTCATCTTTATCATGATATCTCACCTTAAGATTTTCTTTTCGGATTCCATACTTATTGAACCAATCAAAGGAAAATTTTATCCAATGTTCATGCCATTTTTCATCTGTACCTGGTTCACAAAAGAATTCCATTTCCATTTGCTCGAACTCTCTTGTTCGATAAGTGAAATTTCCCGGAGTAATTTCATTTCGAAAAGATTTTCCTATCTGAGCTATCCCAAAGGGTATTTTTTTTCTAGAACTATTAATAACATTTTCAAAATTTACAAACATAGCTTGAGCAGTTTCTGGCCTTAGGTATACTTCAGATGATGAATCTTCCATTGCTCCTAAAAATGTCTTGAACATGAGATTAAATTGTCTTGGCTCAGACAAAATCCCACCATTTGGAGAAGGATTTTCTTCTAGATTACTTTGAGAAAGAGGAGTGATTGATATGATTTTTTCTTTAGTTATTTTTTTTGCTTCATCTATATCTCCGGCTTCAATAGATACTATTTTATTTTTATTATTTGATTTCAGTTCTAAGATGAAAATATGATCCTCTCGATATCTTTTTCCTGTTACAGAGCATTCTACTAATGGATCTGAGAAATTCTCTAAGTGTCCCGATGCTTTCCAAACATTTGGGTGCATCAAAATTGAAGCATCTATCCCAACAATATTTTCTTGGTCTGATACCATATTTTTCCACCAAGCATTCTTAACATTTCTTTTCAATTCTGATCCTACAGGCCCATAGTCCCATACACTAGAAAGTCCGCCGTATATTTCTGAACTTTGGAAAATAAATCCTCTTCTTTTGCATAATGAAACCAATGTTTCTAGTGAAGTTCCAGTTAAGTTTCTATCTGTCAAAATTTTTTCTCCTAAAATTTTTTTAAAGTTTATATAAAGAAATACCTATTTGATTGAAAATAATATTTTACTAATATAAATTAATGATAAACGATTTAATATATTTAGTTGGGATGAAAACTATGACCAAATTATTCGAAAATAAAGTTGCTATGATTACTGGAGGAGCTAGTGGAATAGGTGAGGGTATTACAAATGTATTATCAGAAAAGGGTGCAGCAGTTGCAATATGTGACATTGATGAAAATGCAGCTAAAAATTTGGCTGAAAAAATAAATAGTGCTGGAGGAAATGCTATATCTGGCTACGTAGATGTAGTTGATAAAAAAAGTTTAGATGAATTTGTATCTTATATAAATTCTGAGTTTGGAAATCTGAGTATTTGTATTCCTAATGCAGGAGTTGTTGGATCAAAAGATTTTTCTTATAGAAAAGATTACAATGACTCAGACTGGGAAATGACAATTGATGTAAATCTTTTAGGAGTGAAAAATACAGTCGACTCCGTTAAAGATAAATTTATTTCTTCCAAAGAAGGAAAGATAGTAATTATTTCATCACATGGTGGAAGAAAACCTAGAGGTACAGGAGATAAAGGTAGAGGAAATGTTCAGCATCCATATTTAGTTTCTAAAGCAGCTGTGATTCAATATATGCACCTTTTAGCTCAAGAATTAGGACCTCACAACATAAATGTTAATGCAGTTTGCCCAGGTAGAATATGGACACCTATATGGGAAGCAATAGCAGTTAATAATAAAGAAGTAAACCCTGAATATAAAGAAATGTCAAATTATGAAATTTTTATTGAACAAATTAAGCAAGTAATGCCTCTTGGTAGACCTCAAACACCTGAAGATATTGGTAACGCAGTTAGTTTTCTAGTCTCACCAGATGCCTCAGAAATTACAGGACAAGCTTTGAATGTTAACGGCGGAGCTTCAATGAATTAGTGAATAATGGCTACCAATCAGCTACCGAACCATCATTTTCATAGTAATATTCTCCACCTAATTCTTTGTGGTACCCATAAGCATCACCGCCATAAGTTTTTGTTGCTTCTGCTTCATTTATATCAACACCTAGTCCGGGTGTGGTCCATAGGTCAATGTGCCCATCTTTTACGATCCACGGTGAATTAAGTAGTTCATTTCCAAGCCCTTCATCAACTTGTTCTTGTATTAGGAAGTTAGGAACAACTGCGTCTACTAACATACATGCAGCAAGAGCTAGTGGTCCGATTGCGCAATGAGGCATAATGTGTTGATAATATACTTCAGCATAATTTGCGATTTTTTTTAATTCTGAAGGACCTCCACAATGGGCAACATCAGGCTGTAGCAGAGATACTGCCTGTTTTTCTATAACTTCTCTGAATTCCCACCGACTTAAGAGTCTTTCACCTGTCGCAAGAGGGAAACTAACTTGCTCTTGAATACGTTTTAGTGCATCAGGGTTTTCTTGTGGGATGGGTTCTTCAACGAACATTGGTCTCATTCCCTTAATTTCATTACAAACTTCAACTGCTAAACCTGGGGTCATTTTACCATGAAAATCAAAGCATAATTCTACATCATCCCCTACCCATTCTCTCATCATATATGCTGCTTTTACAAATTCATCAATTCTAGAAGGTGGTTCATGAGCTCTCCAGGTTCCGGCAGGTCCTGCCTTATATCCTGTGTATCCAGATTTTTGCAACATATTTAATCTTTCTCTTGAAGCATTAAGTCCCTCATCTGTAAGGTCTCTAATCCCCCAATGTGCATACACTCTTATTTTATCTCTGACATTTCCTCCCATAAGCATATAACTTGGAACTCCATAATGCTTCCCAGCAATGTCCCATAATGCGGCATTAATTCCTGCTATTGCTGACATATTGTGAGCCCCTCCTCTAAAGAAAGAAGATCTATACATTTGTTGCCAGTGATGCTCAATACGTAAAGGATCCTTACCAATCAAATATTCAGCAAATTCATCAATAGCAGCCGGGACTGAGTGAGGTTTACCTTCCAAAGTACTTTCTGCCCAACCTTCTATTCCGGTGTCAGTCGTGATTCTTATTAGTCTAGTTCTTTGCCTGGGAGCAAATTGTTCTACTTTAATTATCTTCATTTTTTTCTCGCTATTAATAAAATTACTTTTTTGATAGTATAATTTATAATTACAGAATTCAAAATAGAAAGTTACCTTATGGATTCAATTTTATTTAGAAAAAACATAAGAAATGGCATTTTTACCGGTCAAACCTCCGGTGAGTGTAAAAATTTTGTACAAACCAATGTAGTGATCTTAAATAAAAAACACGCCTATGATTTTTTAGTCTTTTGTCAAAGAAACAGTAAACCCTGCCCAATAATTGAAGTTTTAGATCCAGGAGATTTTGAAGCTAAAATAACTACTCCTAACTCTGATATTAGGTTCGATGTCCCTAAATATCGAGTATATATAAATGGAAAATTAAGAGAAGAAATAAATCAAATTAATTCCTATTGGGATAAAAACTTGGTAACTTTTTTGCTCGGTTGTAGTTTTTCTTTTGAGCATGAATTAGTTGAATCAAATTTTTATCTTCCATATTATAATTCATCAAAAACTGTTCCTATGTACAACACAAATATTCCTACAATTCCATCTGGGGATTTTGCTGGAAATATGGTAGTTACTTTGCGATGGATTCATGAAAGTCGAATCGATGAGGTTGTAGAGATTTCATCTAAATATACTAATTCTCATGGTTCCCCAGTTCATATAGGTGACCCAGAAAAAATTGGGATCAAAGATATTAAAAATCCAGATTATGGTAACCAATGGATAAATGATGACAAAAGCTATGTTCCTGTATTTTGGGCATGTGGGGTGACTCCACAAAATATTGCCCTCACATCAAATATCGATTTTATGATAACTCATTCTCCCGGCCATATGTTTATAACTGACTTGAGTACAAGAAACAAAAATTGAATAAATTTAATCTCATACAAGACATTATACTTTCAGAAGATACTCGTTCTATTTCGAAATTAAGTTGCTACATGAAGAAAGACTGGATTAGGAGTTCATCAGATTTAGTTTTGAAAAACCAAGGGGTGGTTTTCATAACTACAGGATTTTATATCTTAAAATCAAAAAAAGGTGAAACTGATGGTCCATTAGGTGCAAAAGCACTAAGTGATGCATTGAAGAAGTTAGGTAATGAGGTATATATAATAACTGATGAATATAGTTATGATATCCTAATTCCATTGTTCACAGAAAACGAGATTATAGTGTTTCCTAATCTTGGTCATCAAGAGTCATCAAATTTTGCAAAAAAATTATTAAGTCAGCACAATCCATCCCTTTTGATATCTATAGAAAGAGCAGGTATTTTAGAAGATGGAACTTATAGAAACTGGAAAGGTTTAGATTTTTCGAAATATAACTCAAAAATTGACTACTTATTTAATTTCCATAAAAAAACTATAGGCATTGGAGATGGAGGAAATGAAATTGGTATGGGAAATTTTTTTGAAAAAATAAAAAATATTGATGGATTACCCGACAAACCTGCAGTTACTAAAACTACAGAATTAATTATATCTAGCGTATCTAATTGGGGAGCCTATGGCCTGATAACATCTTTATCAATAATGAAAAATCAAAAATTACTTCCAAGTATAAATCAAACTAATAATTGGTTAAGTAAAATAGTTTTAGCAGGTGCAGTGGATGGAATGAGTGGAGAATCAAAAAAGTGGATTGATGGTAGATCTTTCAATGATGACTCTAAATGCTTGAAAAAATTATTAAGTATAATTTAGTATTTGTTGATATTTTTAGTATCTCGGACTAGAAAAATTAATATAATTGTTCCGATAAAACCAAATATAGCTGTAAATGTTGATGCAAAAGATAGAGAAATAATTTGACCCATATATCCAATAGCTAATGGAGCTGAAGAAGCCCCTGTGTCTGCAAACATTCTCCATGTACCTAAAAATTCCCCCCTATTCTTTTCAGGGGATAAATCTGCTCCCAAAGTTAGTATAAAAGCAGTTGATAGACCGTTACCTGCTCCTGCTAAAATACCTATCAAAAATAGACTATATAAATCTGAAGTAAATGGAATTAGAAATATTGCTATCGATAAAATTATGAGTGCCGGAACACCAGTAAACTTTCTTCCCCACCTATCCATTACATATCCAACTAAAGGAAATAATAAAGAGTCAATAGCAAATGATGCAGTAACTATGTATCCAATAATATCTTTTGATAATTTTAATTCCTCTCCCCAAAAAGGAATCATAAACTCTCTTGCTGCTCTCAAAAAAGAAAGGACAGATGCAACAAATCCGGCAGTTGCAAAAATTTTATAATTATTTTTAAATACTGTAGAAAAACCAGATAAGAAATTTTTATTTTGCGATATAAGATGTTTATTTATATCATTATTATATTTTTCAGATTTATGGTAATTAATCATTAAAATGATAAACGTAACTGTTGCTAAAAATATTTGTATGACAAAAGGTACTCTAATACCTATGAATTCAGCAACAATTCCACCTATAAAAGGGCCCAATATTGTAGCAAATCTTCCAAATCCACCAAATATTGAAATAGCTCTTCCTCTAATTTCTATAGGAACAGCTATGGCTATAAATGAATGTCTTGATATCATCCATAAAGAAAAACTTATTCCAGAAATTATTCGAGCAAAGAATAGAAAAGTTGTATTCTGAGCTGTAGCGGCTAGAAGAGAAGATAATGCAAATAAAATTACACCTAGCATCATAGTTTTGTTCATACCGAATCTAGATAAAATAATGCCTGAAGGAATATCAAATATAAGCATACCAATTGCTTTAGCTGAGACAATTAGTCCAATCATAAATGTGGTCGCGGCCATCTCTTCTGATGCAAAACCAGGTAGTATTGGTATTATCATACCTTGTGCTACAGATAATAAAAAAGATGGGATGTAAACTGACCAAGCTAAGGTAATTAAGGTAGATTTTAATGTTTGATTTTTATTCAATTAATTTTCCAGTTATATAAGATCACTTGATCTGTACAATCATCTCAATCTCAACTGGAATTTGAAAAGGTAAACTACCCATACCCACAGCGGAGCGAGCATGTTTTCCTTTATTACCAAATACTTCTACAAGCAGATCAGAACATCCATTTATTACTTTAGGATGATTATCAAAATTACTCTCAGCATTTACCATTCCTAGAACCTTAACAATTTTTTCAACTTTGTTTAAGTCACCAATATGATTTTTCAAAGCAGTCAATAGCTGAATACAAACTAATCTTGCAGCTTCATATCCTTGATCAACACTAATTTCACCTCCTAATTTCCCCTTCATAAAAGATCCATCTTCTTTCATTGGCCCTTGTCCGGACAAAAAGACTAAATTCCCTGATGTTACGGCAGTAACAAAATTAGCTACTGGAGGTGATCCTTTACCCAAATCTATACCAAGCTTTTTAATTTTTTCTTCAAAGTTTTGCATACTTTTATTCCTTAGGCTCTGTCATAGAAAGAGGCTCTAATATACTATCTATTTGCTTTTCATCAAGATCTGTTTCTAAAATTGTTACTTCTTTTATGGTCTTGCCAGTTTCTGATGCTATATGTGCGATTTTTGCAGCTGAATCATATCCTACTATTGGAGCCAATGCAGTACAAATTGCTAATCCTTGCATAACCATATTTGGGCCTTTGTCTGTTGCCTCTAGCCCGTCTATACATTGCTGAGCAAAGTTAGATGAGGAGGATGATAAGAGATCTATACTTTCTAGTAAATTATGTGCAGCAACAGGCATCATTACGTTCAGTTCAAAATTTCCTGATTGACCTGCAATTGTTACTGTTGCATCATTACCTATAACTTGTGCGCAAACCATAGTTACTGATTCAGCAATAACAGGATTGACTTTTCCTGGCATTATTGAAGAGCCTGGTTGAACTTCTGGTAAAGAGATTTCCCCAATACCAGCTCTAGGTCCTGATCCAAGCCATCTTATATCATTGGCAATCTTCATCATACTTACTGCTATAGACTTTATTTCTCCCGATGCTGTAACGACTGCATCTATGGTGCTTTGTGCTTGAAAATGATTATCAGTCTCACTGAAATCGATATTTGTCATCTTGCTGAGTTCTTTTATTACCCCTTGGCTAAATTTTGGATGCATACCTATTCCTGTACCAACTGCAGTTCCACCTAAGGCTAGGATTTTCAACTCATCTAGAGCTTTTTTTGCTCTTGATATAGCTAATTTAATTTGGCCAGCATAACCTAAAAATTCTTGACCTAATCTGATTGGTGTAGCATCTTGAAGATGAGTTCTTCCAGTTTTTACTATGTTCCAAAATTCTTTAGATTTGGTCTCTAATGACTTTTCTAAAATTTCTAGACTAGGGATAAGTTTTTCGTTTATAGATACAGCAGCAGCAACGTGAATAGTTGTAGGGATTACATCATTAGATGATTGGCCTTTATTAACATGGTCATTAGGATGAACTGGGTCTCTAGAACCTAGTAAACCTCCTAAAGATTCAATAGCTATATTAGAAATAACCTCATTAGCATTCATATTAGTTGATGTACCCGAGCCTGTTTGAAATACATCAACAACAAACTGATCGTCATAATAACCATCAATAACTTTTTTTGCAGCATCTATTATTGCATTTGCTATATTATTTTCTAGAGTACCAAGTTCTTTATTTGTTATTGCTGCTGACAATTTTACTTGTGCAATTGCTTTTATAAATGACCTTCCTAATCTAAGCTTACTGATAGGAAAATTTAATTCAGCCCTTCTAGTATTTCCGCCATAGTAGGCCTTGGAAGGTACTTCTAATTCTCCCATTGAATCCTTTTCAAATCGCATGTTATCAACCAATTTTTTACTCCAAAAAAATATTAAATTATTTTTTATGATTATAAATCATTTTTTTTCATTAAATGGTTTAATAATTGATAATACACCTCCAAAACCAATTATAATGGTAGAGAATATGAAGACGTAGTCTAGGGAATATTTTTGTGCAAGAACTCCTGATATAGCAGGACCTAGCAACATACCTATAGAGTATAGCGCTTGATATACTCCTTGAGTAGTAGCTTTAAGATTTCTATTCGCATGTATGAGAGTTAAACTTATCAGAATGGTGTTCATAAGCCCTCTACCAAATCCATTAAATATTTGAACAATAAAAATTAGTAATAAATTTTCGCTTAATGAAAAAATAATTAATGATCCAGCAATCATCAAAGATGATATAAATAAACAAACTGAAGGGTTCATTTTTTTTTGGAGATAAAAAGAAATAAGTGTGCCAAAAACAGTGGATAACATACCCATAGATGTAAGGAATCCTACTTCTGACTTTGAAGCTCCTAGACTTTCAGCATATATGGGCAAGAATCCAAAATTTATTCCAAAAACGACAAATTGAAGAGTTATTGCAATTATTGAAATTCTAATAATTGTTTTATTTTTTATTACATTCTTTACAGATAATAAGTAATTTTTTGAACTTTTTTCAAATATCGGCTCTTTTGAAATCACCAAGAATAATATCCCAATAATACCTATAATAAAACTAATATAAAAAGTTATTGAATTACTGTAATTTTCAGCTATAATACCTCCAAAAAATGTTGCTATGACTACGCAAAAAGTATTAATAATCATTAAAATTGTTACACTTTTTTGTGTTTTATCTTCTGGGAAAAATGTTGAAAAAAGTACAGTAAGAGATACCCATCCTGCAGCAGATATTCCCGTTATAGATCTGCCAATTAATAACTGATTTGGGTTTTCTGACAGGCCTAAAGTTAAAGCTCCTATACTTGATAAACTAAAAGCAATTATTGTAAATATTTTTCTGCTAAAAATATCAGATAAAATTCCTATAGGAATTCTAAATAGTAATTGTCCTAATGCATAAGATGCAATAATAAATCCCGTAACTTCTAAATTCGCGCCTAGTTCTGTTGAGTGTATAGGCAGAATTGGAACATACAAATATAAAGAAAGCCAAAAACAGCATGTCCCAATTGATACATATATAAGATTCTTAGTGTTATTGTTCATAATAAAATTGATTATTAATGAGAATTTTATTTTACTTACATAAAAAATTAAAGTAATATCCTATGTAAATCCAATATTATAAGGGGAATTACAAATGAGATTTTGTTATGCAAACCGTAGACATACTATTTTTCCAATCTCATATGAGTATACTGATCTGAAACCAGATAATTATACTGATGCATTTTTATCAAAAACAAAAGAAATAGGCTTTGATGCTTTAGAAATTGGTTTAGAGACATTTGAATACATTGGTCAAAGAAATGAATTATTAGATTTTTCAAAAAGGATAAGTGACTTCGGTTTGACGATTGGCTGCTTGAGATCAGGTGGCACACTACATGATGCTAAAAATGGTCCAAAAAATATTGAACGTTTACACAAGTCTATAAATATAGCTGAAATTGTTGGAGCAGAAATCGTAAATGGTGCATTAAGTGCTCCTGCTAGATTGCCTGGTTATCCTCCCGGATCTCTTCCTGGAAGTGAAAAAGGTTGGAATATTTCACAAGATTCTTCAAAGGACTCAATGTTATATACATATGATGAAATAGCAAAGGTCTATAAACATGCATGCGATATAGCCAAAGATAAAAATATTGTAATCACCGCAGAGGTACACCAGAATTCTCCTGTTGATAATTCATGGTCAGCAGTTTTACTACACAATAAAATCGATAAAGAAAACTTTGGAATAAATCCTGATTTGGGTAACATATTGTGGAACTATGATGTTCCTGAAGAAACGTTTGAAAATGCAATAGATTCCATGGCATCTATTTCAAAATATTGGCATTGCAAAAATCTTCAAACGGTTTACCATCCTGAGAATAATCGTTCAGTATTCCTAAGAGTTCCATTACCTGATGGTGAGATAGACTATAGATATGCAATTTCATCTCTACATAATGCAAATTATTCAGGGTATATGACCATAGAAGGAGCGTGGGCAGGTGATCAGTGGCATAATGATCTTAAGTCCTTGAATTATGCTAAGAAAATTTGGAATGAATTAGAATCAATAGGTAATTGATTGTGAAGCAATTAAATAAATTATAAGGAGTATTATGAAAAATAAAGAATCATTTTTTTCACCAGAACCATTTTGGGCTAAATTACCTCATCCCATATTTTTCAAAGAAGCCACATCTGTATCAGTTGATTCAAAAGACAATGTTTATGTATTTAATAGGGGAGAACACCCATTAATAATTTTTGATAAAAATGGAAACTTTATAAAAACTATTGGTGAGGGAGAATTTGTTAGACCTCATGGAATAGAGATAGATTCTGAAGATAATCTATATTTAGTGGATGATCTTGGTCATTTTGTTCAAAAACGTACAAAAAATGGTGAAATAATTTTCACAATCGGTCAAAAAGAAAAACCTTGTGAATGGCAATCTGGAGGTTACTTTAATAGGCCTACCGATATAGCAATTAATCCCAGTAATGGAGATCTATTTGTAACTGATGGATACGGTAATTCAAGGATTCATAAATTCGATAAAAATGGTAAACATATTTTATCTTGGGGACAACCAGGTGCTGACGAAGGTCAGTTTTCTCTACCGCATAATATTACTATGTTGGGTAATGACAGAGTTGTTATGTGTGATCGTGAAAACTTTAGACTTCAGGTATTTACACTAGAGGGTGAGTTTGTTTCTCAACATCATATGCATAGACCTCAAGCTATAACCTCTTTTAAGGATAATTATCTATTGGTCGCAGAAGCAGGAACTGGTGCTGATACACAAGTTGGAGTACCTAATTTAGGTTTATCTGTTAAGGTACTAGATTATGAATTTAACTATGTAACATCATTTGGAGATGAGCAAGAGGGCGAGGGTGCAGATCAATTTATCTCTCCACATGGTATAACTGTAGATAGTAATGGATCAATATATATTGCAGAGGTTTCATACACAAATTGGTCAAAGAGAAAAGATATTGATTTAAGTAATGGCCGGGAACCAATAAGTTTTAGGAAATGGAATATGATAAAGAGTCTGTAAAGGAGAATGTATGACGCAAGTTCGAGAAGGAAAATTTAAGTATGAGGTTGATCAGAATTGGCTAAGACACAAACCAAAATTTTGGGAACTAGGTCAAATAGCTGATGTTGCTTTAGACTCTAAAGATAGAGTTTGGTTATTCTCTAGATCTAAACACCCAATTACTTGTTGGGAAAAAGATGGAAAATTTATAGGTTCATGGGGTAATTTGGGGCTTGATAAAGATGAGTTTAGGGTCCCTCATGGGATGTACATAGATTTGGATGATAATATATGGCTTGCCGATCATCAGACTCACTTAGTTACAAAGCATAATGAAAGCGGTGATATTTTAATTAGTTTAGGAACATTTGGCTATGCCAATATAACGATTACTACTAATGGTGCTCAAGGCTCGCCTTTCAATATGCCAACAGGAATTGCTATAAATAGTAAAAAGAAAATATTTGTTTCTGATGGATATGCAAATCGTAGGATGCATAGGTTCTCAAACGAAGGAAAACTAGAGCTTTCTTGGGGAAGTCCTGGTACAAATGAAGGCCAATTTGCTATTCTTCATAAGGTTGGAGTTGATAAAAACGATTTAGTGTATGTCTGCGATAGGGAGAATAATAGAATTCAAATATTTAGCCCAGATGGTGAATATATAAATTCATGGCATGGTTTTGCTGGCCCGGGTGACATATTCTTCTCAAAAAATGAAGATGTAGTTTATGTTTTAGAGCAAGGCGGTGGAGAAAATAAAAACGGTATATCAATCTTAAACTCTGGTGGGGATATAATTACACGTTGGCGTGGAGTTGACTCAGCTTGTCAAAGTGCTCACGGTATGTGGGTAGACGATGACGAAAATATATATGTAGC
Organism: Dehalococcoidia bacterium; assembly: GCA_002728715.1. GTDB lineage: Bacteria > Chloroflexota > Dehalococcoidia > Lucifugimonadales > Lucifugimonadaceae. The sequence goes on along the minus strand of PBVQ01000001.1, from coordinate 23,085 downwards.
TGAAATTGGTGATAAAGGTGCTGGTCAGAGACTTACAAAGTTTTTGAAAATCTAAGCTAGCAACTCTCTAAGTTCGCCAACATTTGTATCCTGTCTAAGTCTTCCAAGAGCTTTTCTTTCAATCTGTCTTATTCTCTCACGAGTTAGATTAAGTTCTCCACCTATTTCTTCCAAAGTTCTTGGTCTTCCATCAAATAAGCCGAATCTTAGCTCTAGTACTTTTCTTTCTCTGTCTTGCAAATTTCCTAATACTTCATCTACCTGTTGTCTCATAGATGATTGTGCAGCTATATCTGCAGGAGCTGGTGCATTATTGTCTTGAATAATGTCCCCAAGTTCATTTTCTGCATCTTCACCAATAGGTGTCTCAAGAGAAACAGGATCTTGAGACATTTGTAAAATTTCAGATACTCTATCAATAGGGAGCTCAACTTTTTCAGAAAGTTCTTCAATAGAAGGTTCTCTATTTAATTGCTGACTTAACTCTCTTCTAGCCCTCATGATTTTATTCAAAGTTTCTACTACGTGAACGGGAATTCTAATTGTTCTTGCTTGGTCAGCTATAGCCCTAGTTATACCTTGCCTTATCCACCAAGTTGCATACGTACTAAACTTAAATCCTTTTCTAAAGTCAAATTTTTCAATGGCCCTCATCAACCCAATATTACCCTCTTGAATCAAATCTAGCATTGATAAGCCCCTACTTAGATGTTTCTTAGCAACACTTACGACCAATCTAAGATTTGCTTCACCAAGGTGTTCGCGTGCTTTTTCACCTTCTTCTCTAACTCTTATTATATGAGCATTTAAAACACTAGTAATTGGTTTTAGATTTTCAATGAACTCTGGTTTTTCTAGCTCATCATTAAGTTTTTTTATTTCTGGATTTAGTTCTAACATTTCTACTGTATCTGCAGATAATAATCTAGTGGCAACTGAAAAGTTTACAACTAAAAGATGAGCTTCATCAGGGCTGACACCTAATGCATCTGAAAGATAATTGATCAGTTCTTCATCTTTTTGGTTATCTATAACATTTCTTATTCTGTCATCTTTAATAACCATATCTAGATTAATTGGTGGTTTTATTCCTAAATACTTACATATAGCGTTTGCGGTTTCGTAGGTATTATTAATTTCAATAAATATAGTTTTTAAAATTTCAATATTTTCGATTTGTTCGGTATTGCTATCGTGAGTGAGAAAATTTTCAATAGATTCTAGTTTTTTTGCAAGTTCAACAGCTCTAGCTAGTACAACTTCATCATCTGCAGTTAGTAATGCAACTCTTCCTATCTCTCTAAGATACATTCTAACTGTATCTTCAGTTAGTTCAGACTCTTGAAGTTCCTTCATAACATTTTGAGCAGCTAGAGATGCGTCATCTGTTGCCCTTGATGCTTCCCACATATCTAGTTCGGAGCTAGTTATAGCTGTAGCGTCACTCTCGGTAGTTACTTCATCATCTTCTATATTTGTTGATTCTAATCTAGTGAATGAATCTACTTTTTCAACTTCACCATCCAGTGCAGCTGAAATATCGTTGAAATTTTCTTCGATAGAGTCTTTACGTACTTTTTTGTCTGCCAAGTAATTTTTCCTTGCTTAAATTTTTTCTTATATTAACATTTTACTCCAAAATAACAATATTCTAAAACCCCTTTTTCTTACATAATTGAAAGAAGATAACTAATATATATTGAGTATATTTTATTTTTTGCTATCCTAATACTAAATATAAAAAGGATTAGTTATATATGTCTAATAAATTTAATTATGATGCAATTTTTTCAAAAAAATCATCTGATAACCCAATAAATATAGTTTCTCACGCTAAGTATGACTTTGCTGTTGCTTATCCAGCTCCTGAAACTTTACCTATGGATGGTCTAATACAGTCACTTACTACAGCTATGGATACAAATAGTGAAAAGGTAAGTAACGAGATGGCATATTATCCTCACATACTTGGTTCAGTGGAATTAAGAGAATTTACCAGTCAAAAATTGAGAGATGAAAGAGGTTTTATAGTAGACAAAGATCAAATTGTTTTGACAAATGGTTCTGGCGAAGCAATTGGCTTGGTTATACAGGCATTAACCAATCCCGGAGATATAGTATTAGCTGAAGAATTTGTTTATATGGGTACATTAAATCAATTCAGAAAATTTGGAGCTGAGGTAGTTGGAATTAAGATTGATGATAAAGGTATAATTCCTAATTTATTGGATAAGCAGATCTCAGATATGATCACTTCGGGCAGAAAACCAAAATATATATACACCATTCCAGAACATCAAAATCCAACAGGTTCTTCACTCCCTAAATCAAGAAGGGAAGAAATCCTTAAGATTGCTCATAAATATAATTTACCCATATTAGAAGACGATTGTTATGTTGATTTACGATACGAATCAGTCCCAGAACCAGCATTTAGAGCTCTTGATGACTCTGGTATAGTGATTTACGTTGCATCTTTTTCTAAACTTCTTGCCCCAGGATTAAGATTAGGTTATTTTACTGGTCCTGATGAGTTAATTAGGAGGTCTTTAGATTTTAGAGTTGGAAGTGGACCTAATCAATTTGCCGCGCTTGCAATAGATGGCTACTTAAGAAATAATCAAGAATCTCATAAAAATAATTTTAACCCACTACTCAAGGAAAAATATCAATCTATGAATAAGTCACTAGTTGATAATTTTTCTAAATTTGGAGCTGAATGGTCTAATCCAGAAGGTGGATGTTATATATGGTTAAAGATGCCTGAAGGTTGCGATATAAGTTCAGTTAGAGATAAAGTATTTAGTGATGGAGTCGGATATATAGCTGGTACAAATTTTGAGGCTGATGCGAGTGGTAGAATAGGGCATAATTATGCTAGATTGTGCTTTGCTTTTGAATCTCCCGAGAAAAATAGAGAAGGGATTAAACTTTTAGCAGATTTATTTAAGAAATATCGAGTAGTTAACTAATGAGTATGAAAAAAATTGCAAAAAAACTTGTTAGTAAGCAAAGAGGTATTTTAGCGGCTGACGAAAGCAACACAACTATTTCTAAAAGATTTAAGGAATTATCAATAAACTTAAATGAAGAAAATAGGCGTTCTTGGAGAAATCTTCTTCTAACTTCTCAAGGGATAGAAGAATTTATAAGCGGAGTAATTTTTTACGATGAAACTACCCATCAAAACAGTGATAACAATCAATCTTTCATTAATCTTTTATCCTCAAAAAATATTTTATCAGGAATAAAAGTTGACAAGTCTCTTCATAAACTTGCAGGATCTAATCAAGAAAATATAACCGAAGGTCTAGATGGATTATCAGAAAGATTAATTATTTACAAAGATATGGGATTATCTTTTGCTAAATGGCGGGCTCTGATTGTAATCACACACGAATTACCCTCTGATTATTGTATATCAGTAAATGCCCATGCCTTAGCTCGTTATGCTGCAATATGTCAAGAACAAGGTATTGTTCCAATCGTTGAGCCTGAAGTTTATATTGAAGGTAAACATTCAATATATAAGTCAAAAGAAGTGAATGAAAAAGTTTTTAAAAAAGTTTTCACAGAATTGATAGAGCAAAATGTTGATTTAGAAAGTATTATTCTTAAGCCGAGCATGATAATTCAAGGGGATAAAAATTCCGATATATTGTCGGCTGAAAAAATTGCAGAAATAAATGTAGAATTTTTATTAAGTAATGTACCATTCCAAGTTCCTGGTATCGCATATTTATCTGGAGGTATGAGTGATGATGATTCTATTAGTATCCTAAGAAATATAAATCAATACGCTAAAGAAAAAGAAACTCCATGGGAAATAACTTTTTCATATGGAAGAGGTTTACAATCAGCTGCAATGCATGAATGGCGAGGAAATAAAGAAAATATTATACCAGCTCAAAAAATTTTTATCGAAAGATGTAAGCAGGCTAGTATGGCAAGACAGGGGCTTTAGAATGAAAGATGAAATATCAGAAATCATAAATAGTAAAATAACTAAACTAAAAGAAACAAGAAGGTTTTTTCATAATATTCCAGAACTAGGTTTTAAGGAATTTAAGACATCCAAGGAGATAATGAGTAGATTGGAAAAATTCGGTTTAGAAGTTGAGTATGGGATCGGTAAGACAGGCGTGGTAGGAAAATTAGTAGGAAAGTACGATGGTCCAACATTAATGATTCGTGCAGACATTGACGGTCTTCCTATTGATGAAAATACTGATCTAGATTTCAGTTCAAATAATGGGAATATGCATGCTTGTGGCCATGATGGTCATATAACAATGGCATTAGGTGCAGCTGAAATACTAAGTAAATTAAAATCAAATTTACATGGAAATATTGTTTTTGTTTTCCAACCAGCAGAAGAAATTGTTCAGGGTGCTTTAGCTATGATTAAAGATGGATTGTTTGAAAAATATCCAGCTGACAGAGTCATTGGTACTCATTTATGGAATCAGGTTCCATGCGGTAAGGTTGGAATCAATGATTCAACTGTTTTTGCTGGAGCTGACCAGTTTAGAATAACCGTACAAGGTAAAGGTGGTCATGGCGCAATGCCTCATATTGCAGTAGATCCAATAATTACTTTGTCTCAAATAATTAATATGTCTCAAACTATTGTTAGTCGAGAAATTGCTCCTAATGAGATGTCAGTTTTAACTTTTGGTCAAGTGCATGGTGGTAGTGCTCCCAACGTAATAGCAGATTCTGTTATTGTTGAGGGAACAATTAGGTCATATAGGAATGATGTGCAAAAAAACATAATGGATTCCTTAAAAAGGATATCAAAAAATGTCGCTGATGCTACTAGAGCAATTATAAATTTTGAAAGAATACATGGGGCTCCTCCCGTTATAAATAATCCTAGAGTTGCTAACTCTGTAGCAAGAGTATCTAGTTTAATTGTTGGTGAAGAAAATGCAACTAGTATTGAACCAATAAGTGTTGGAGATGATATGGCAGAATTTTTGAATCGTGTTCCAGGTACATATTTTATTTTAGGTGCAGGGTTTAAAGATGCCGAATCAAGGGGTATCGAATCTCATCATAACTCTAAATTTGACTATGACGAAAATTGTCTCCCGATAGGAACTGAGATATTTGTAAGAAGTGCGCTTGATTATTTATCTTAGTGAGATCAAATAACAGGTGAGGTGCCACCATCTACATTTATCGCTGTCCCTGTAACGTAACTTGCTTTATTTGACGCAAGAAAACAAATTACATCTCCAGCTTCGTGTGCTTCACCTACCCTGTTACCTAAAGGTACGTTTTGACCTAATTTTTCCCAATGATTTTCTATTGTATATTCGGGGTTTTCTCTGTTTGCTTTTTCCCATCTAGTTCTATGTTGCCCAGATTTTAGTAATCCTACACAAATTGTATTAACTCTTATATTATATTTTGCTAATTCTCCAGCCCAAGATTTTGTTAAGGATATTCCAGCAGCACGAGACAGGGATGTCGGCTGACCGGATGGACCTGACGCTTTGCCTCCTGGAGTAGTTGTATTTATAATTACTCCTGAACCTGATTTTTTTAAGTATTCCAGTGAGTTTCTGGCACAATATATTGCTCCATATACTTTGATACCAAAATCGATTTTAATCTGGTCGTCAGTAATATTTTCTAATGATGTGGCAGAAGATGTTCCAGCATTATTTATCAAAATATCGATTCCACCCCATTTATTCACCACACTATTAACCATTTCTTTAACATTATTTTCATTTGATACATCTGCTGATATACCAATAACTTCTCCTGATGTAATAGAAATAATTTCATTAACTGCATCGTTTAATTTTTTTTTATTCCTGCCAATAATGGCCACTTTAGCTCCTTCATTAGAAAGAGAAATTGCTGCTGCTTTTCCTATTCCGTCACTTCCTCCAGTAATTATGCCTATTTTGTTTTTTAATCCTAAGTCCATTTTTATCTCCTTATTTAATTTAGAAAGCTAACCTCTACCAACATATGGCATTTTTGTAGCCATTATAGTCATAAATTGAATATTTGTGTCTAATGGTAGATTCGATATTTGTAAAACACTTTCACCAACGTGAGATACATTGAATCTTGGTTCTGGAACTACATCACCATTTGCTTGGGGTTGTCCAGAATCAGATGTAGCTGTCATTGGAGTTGCTGCATTACCAACATCAATTTGGCTACAAGCAATATTGTATTTTCTTCCATCTAAGGAAATTTGTTTAGTTAGTCCAGAAATTGCGTGTTTTGTTGATGTATATGCTACAGAATCAGGTCTTGGTACATACGCTGATATCGAACCATTGTTTATAATTCTTCCGCCCATTGGATTTTGATTTTTCATTATTTGGATTGCTTCTTTAGCGCACAAAAAACTACCAGTTAAGTTAATATCTAGTACTCTTTGCCAGTCGCTAAGGCTAAGATCTTCTGTAGTAGATTTTACACCAATACCTGCATTATTAAACAAAACATCAACTCTCTGAAATTTTTTCATAGTAACATTGAATAATTTTTTTACATCTTCCTCTTTGCTTACATCCGTTGTTTGGATTAAAAATCTATCATCGCCAGCACCTGATTCTTTGGCAGTGTCAATAAGGGGTTGATCTCTTCTACCAGCCAAAACAACTTGGTATCCATCTTGAATAAGATGCAATACAGCACTTTTACCTATTCCAGTACCAGCACCAGTGATAACTGCAACTTTTCCGTTATTTCCCTTTATAGTCAATGTTTTCTCCTAAAAATAAAAAAATTATTAAATACGATATGAATAATCGATGATATTAGAATCAATTCTAAGTATTCTTAATAAATACGTCAAATTAGGAAAAGGTCTTTTTGAGTAAAAAAAATATATATGAACCATTAGATATGCCAAGGAGAGTCATTTTGGGTCCAGGGCCAAGTTCTGCGAACCCGAGAGTCCTTAGAGCTATGTCATTGCCTATTGTAGGTTATCTAGATCCAGCATTTTTTGATTTATTAGAGAAAGTATCAGGAATGCTCAATGAGATTTTCTTAACAAATCAAATGTCTTTTGCTGTTGCTGGTTCAGGTTCTGCTGGGATGGAGGCTGGTCTTGTTAGTTTAGCCGAACCAGGAGATAAAGTCATAATTTGTTCATACGGTTACTTTTGTGAACGTCAAATTATTATGGCTAAAAGATTAGGTTTGAATGTAATTCCAATTAGAACAGAATGGGGTAAATCATTTGATCCGCAAGTTTTATTAGATACCTTAAAAAGTCATACTGATACTAAATTGGTTTTAGGTATTCATGCAGAAACGTCCACTGGAACCATAAATCCAATTAAAGAAATGGCGAAAATTTCCCATGATTTTGGATCATTGTTTATGACTGATGTTGTTACATCATTGGCTGGAAGTGAGTTGCAGTTTGACGAATGGGAAATTGATTATGCCTATTCTGGATCACAAAAATGTTTAGCTGCTCCTCCAGGTATATCTCCTGTTGCAATGTCAACTAAAGCTCTAGAATATATAAGAAATAGAAAGACATTGCCATCATCATGGTATCTTGATCTTTCACTAATTTGGGATTATTGGTCTGAAAATCATATAGCCCATCATACAGCTCCTGTAAGTATGATATATGGTCTAAGAGAAGCTGCTGCACTAACATTAAATGAGGGATTGTTTGAAAGATGGGAAAGGCATAAAGTAAATGCTTCTGCACTTAGGGCAGGCCTGAAGGCATTAAATTTAGATTTACCAATAAGTAAGAGTGATAGATTAGACCAACTTACCGTTATTAATTTACCAAAAGATATTGATGACGTTAAATTAAGATCAAAAATATTAGAACAATATTCTATTGAAGTTGGTAGAGGATTAGGGGATTTTGCAGGGAAAGTAATTAGAATTGGCTTGATGGGTGAATCTTGTTATCCTCCAAACGTCTTATATATTTTACAAGCCTTGGAAAATATAATACCTCAATTTGGGATTGAAATTTCTGAGGGAAATGCTGTGAATGCTGCTAGTGATGAATACTCCAAAAATGGGATAAAAAAATTCTATGAATAATATAAATTAATTTCTAAAGCGTAAATTTTTTCGTGATAAGTCACTAATTTTTGTACATCCCATTAACTTCATGTCCCTTTCTAGTTCATCTCTATATATTCCCAATGCTTTTTCCACACCATATTGACCAGCTGCAGCAAGTGCATAAAGATACATTCTCCCACCGGCACATGCTTTAGCTCCGATGGAAAGAGCTTTTAATATATGTGTTCCCCTCTGAATCCCTCCCTCCATAATTACATCTATTTTATCTCCTACAGCATCTACAATTTCAGCAATATGATCAAATGGTGAACGTGAGCCATCTAATTGTCTTCCCCCGTGATTTGATACTATAATTCCATTACAACCAATATCTACAGCTTTTTTTGCATCTTCAACACTCATAACCCCTTTTAATGCGAACTGTCCTCCCCATTTTGACTTTAGTTCCTCTGCATCTTTCCAGTTCATAGATTGATCTAACATCTTACCGAAATAATCTCCTATAGATGTGGCTACATTACTAAGTTCAGATACATGATCTTTTAGTAATGGCAATTCGAATTTTCCTTTAGTTAGATAATTTATTCCCCACATAGGTTTTGTAACATAACTAAATGCACTTGAAAGAGTTATTCTCGGAGGTGAAGTAAAACCTGTTCTAAAATCTCTTTCACGATTACCTGATGTTATTGTATCTACAGTTAGTGCAAGAACATCAAAATTAGCCTCTTTTGCTTTTTCTACCATAGCATCATTGAGACCTTTGTCTTTGTGATAATAATATTGAAAGAGTTTTGGAGCATCAATTGGTGCTAATACTTCCATGCTTGTAGTAGAAAGAGTTGAAACACTAAACATTGTATTAAATTTTGCTGCAGCTCTTCCTACGGCTTTTTCCCCATCATAATGAAAGAGTCTTTGTAATGCAGTAGGGGAGCAGTAAAAAGGTAAATCTAATTTTTTACCAAAAACAGTAGTAGATAAGTCAATTTTTGAAACATCTCTTAGGACATTCGGAACTAAATCAACATCATCAAACGCCTTGGTGTTTCTTCTATGAGTCATTTCATCATCCGCAGCTCCATCAATATAGTGAAAAACTGGAGATGGTATCTTTTTTTTTGCTAATTTTCTAAAATCGTGAAAGTTGTGGCAGTGTTTTAATTTCATATAATGATACCCAAAAAAATAAATTATTTGTTGACAATTATAGTAATTTATAAAATAGTTTTCAACGAGTTATAACTTATGTATGAGAAATTTCAATCCATTTCGATTTATTGAATGATTCGTAGGCAGCATCAACAATTTCTGCTGCTTTTAAGCCATCATAAAATGATGTATCAATAATTTTTTGGTCATTTCTTTTTATAGCTTCGACAAATAGAGAATAAGGTTGAGCATATTCAGGGCCTGGATCCAATTGATGGATTGGTCCATTATTACCTGTAATACCTTCAATTAGATATTTCCCATTGGTAGCAATTTTACCTTTTTCACCTGAAATCTCAATCCTAGCTGAGGTGCTTCCGTCCGGATCTGTCCCTCGAGATGCGAATGAAGTATGAACCACTGCAAAGCCACCATTTACCCATTCGCATAAAAAACCTGATGCATCAGGAACATCTACGTTTATTCCTTCAGGGTAGTCTGCCGTTGGTCTTTTTTTAGTTGTTGTATCTAGAGTTGATACTATTCTTGAAATTTCTCCATTTATGAACCTAAGCATATCAAAAACATGAATAAGCTCGTAGACTGAACCTCCTCCATATTCAGACTTAAACCTCCAAGCTAATGTATCTGGTCTTGCATCATACTGATGAGACATTCCCCACCATATATTTGCATGAAATATTCTTCCAACGAAATCTTTATCTATATATCGCATAATCTTACCAAGTGATGTATTTCCTCTTTGATTAAAATTAGTTGAATGAATTACTCCTTTTTTTTCTGCTGAATCTAACATGATTTTACAATCTTTAGCACTTAATGCTAATGGTTTTTCACACAAAACATGGAGTCCCTTATCAATTGCGGAAAGTGTTATGTCTTTATGAGAATTAGTCGGAGTAATAATTACTACACCATCTATATTAGATTTTGTCATCATTTCTTCATAATCGGTGTAAATACTATTTATTTTCCATTTTTTTTGAAACTCAGATAGTCTCTTTTCATTTGTTCGAGATGCAGCAACTATTTCAACATCCTGAATCCTAGAAAAATGTTGCATGTGAGTATCAGCAAATCTACCTGCCCCCACAATACCTAATCTTATTTTTTTCGTGACTTTATTTTTATGCATTAGGTGTGACGATTGCTCTTGTTACTTTGCTACCATCTTGCGTGCCAAGCCATTCAGCTGTTTTGAAAGCTTTATCAATATCTTTAAGAGAAAACTCATGAGATATTACATCCATCAAAGGATATTTATCTTTTGTTCTAAGTAAGAAATCAATAGAATTAGGAATTATCCAAGGATCGTAGTGTTGTATTCCGTAGAACCTTATCTGGTTAGTAATAAATTTAGCCATATCTAAAGATGCTTTTGATCCAGGCATAATATTTCCTATTTCTAGGTATTTACCTCTCATTCTTACCATATCAACGCCTTCTTCAACTACCTGAGGGAAACCTACTACTTCCACTACTTTATCAGCACCAATACCATTTGTAAGTTCCATTACTCTATCTATTCTTGACTGTGGTGTATCATATTCGTTCATATCAATAATGTCAGTTGCTCCGCACTGAACGGCTAGGTCTAACCTAGGTTTTTGGCCGTCTATAACTATTATTTTTGATGCACCTAATTCATTAGCAATTGCAGTTGCATTAATACCTAATCCACCNGCCCCTTGGATTACTATGTTATCTCCCATCATGACNCCACCAAGATGAAGNGCATCATAAACTTGTGCCAGAGCACAATTAATAGGAGCAGCNGATGCATTAGAAATTTCATCNGGAAGTTTAAATATATANTGAGGACTTCTTAAGTAGTAATACTGTGCAAAACCTCCGTTACAAACAGGCCATTCTTCAAGAGGTTTTCTACCTAATCTAAACTTACATGCACCAAATTCACCTCTTATGCAGTTGTAACATTTTGCACATGGGAAAAAATATGAAAATGCTATTCTGTCACCTTCCTTTAATGGCTTTCTTAGAGAGTCTGTTGAAACTTTGTTTCCCATAGAAGCTACAGTACCCATCATTTCATGACCAAATACAAAAGGATCTCTCGGGTGTTTTTTTGTATCAATCCCATCACCTCTCCAAATATGTAAGTCAGAGCCACATACGCTAGTGGCTTCTACTTTTACCTGAATTGCATCATTTTCGAGGTCTGGTAATGGTAATTCTCTAAACTCCCAACTTTCATTTGAATCGTGCCATACTGCTGATACTCCTGTTTGTCCCATATATAATACTCCATTAAGTCAATTTTTAGATATTTATTATTATTTATACTATATTTATTCTTCTTGTAAATAGATGTATAGTTTTATTTATGAAACATTGCTTAATTTGTATAAATTGCAAGAAGAAATATAAACCAAGTATATTTCTTCTAAGGTGTGATGACTGTAATTCTGTTGTAAAAGTTGAGTATGATCATCCTCCTAAAGATAAAAATTCTATGATGAATTCTTTGATGAAATCAAGTTTTTTCTCACTGGGTGACGGTGATACCCCCATAATTCATTTAAGAAATCTTGGGGAAAAATTTGATCATAATTTTTTATATGCCAAACTTGAATTTTTATCTCCCACAGGATCCTTTAAAGATAGAGGGTCTAATATTCTAATGAACATTGCAAAAAATTTTGGAGTGAATGAATTTGTAGAAGATTCCTCGGGAAATGCAGGTGCATCTTTAGCAGCATATGCAAGTTTTATGAATATAAATGCTAATATATTTATTCCTCATAAAACGCCTGATGCAAAGAAAGAACAAATTAGAGTGTATGGAGCTAAATTATTTCAAATTGAAGGATCAAGAAATGACACTACAATTTCAGCAATGAATTATTCAGAGGATAATGATATTGTATATTTGTCGCATAACCTAAGCCCTTATTTTAGTGAAGGAATGAAAAATGTTACTTATGAAATAATAAAAGAAGGTTTTTTGTTTGACCATGTGATTTTACCAGTTGGGAATGGATCATTATTGCTTGGGATGTACTCTGCTTACGAAGCATTACATAAACAAGGAAAAATTACTAATATACCCAAATTTCATGCAATTCAAGCGAGTTCAGTTAGTCCTATTTATAACTATTTTCACGGTATAGACTGGGATATTAGTCAAGCTCTTCCTACACTGGCTAGTGGTATTGCTATTTCAAATCCCCCAAGAATTTTTGAGATTTCTGAAAGTATTAGGAAATCTAAAGGTACTGTTATGACTGTGGAAGAAAAAGATATGATTTATTGGAAAAAATACATGTCAGAAAATGAAGGTTTATTTATAGAAGTTACTTGTTCAGCAGCTTTAGCAGGTTTAAGTAAATTATTGAAAGAAAAAAAAATAGGGCCTAATGAAAAAGTTTTAATTCCTCTAACCGGTACTGGATTAAAAGAATCGAAATAAATTAATCGCTATAAGCGAGTCTAAATCCTAAGTTCCCTGTTGAAGAATCAGGTGAATTTTGAGTTCTAGCTGAATTTCTGTATCGATTACAGTATGAATTATGACATAAATAAGATCCACCTTTCATAGTTTTGGTATTACCTTGAGGAGGTCCTTTAGGGTTTATTCTTGTTTCTTTACTGTCAATTTGGTGAAAGGATGATGAAAACCAGTCACTACACCATTCCCATACATTTCCAGCAGTATCGTATACATTTAGTTTATTAGGTTCAAAGTAATCAACAGGAGATGTTCCTAACCATCCATCATCTAGAGAGTTTTGATCAGGAAATTTTCCATCCCATATGTTACATTTTTTATATATTTCCGAATCGTCATCGCCCCATGAAAAATTTTTATTAACTAATCCTCCTCTTGAAGCTATTTCCCATTCTGCTTCAGATGGGATTTTCTTTCCTATCCATTTTGAATATGCGTTTACATCATTCCATGAAACATGAACAACTGGATGAGTTTCTATACCCTTAATACTTGAATCAGGCCCATATGGATTTTTCCAACTTGCACCATTTACTTTCCACCACCACGGAGCATCATAAACTGATTCAGAAACATTTTTTTTTGTTTTTTCAGATATTAATTGATAAAAAACAAAAGACCATCCAAACTTTTCTGCTTCAGTAGTATACCCAGTACTAATGCAAAATTTTTCAAAATCTATATTTGTCACAGGATATTGATCTATATAAAATTTTGATAGAGTGACTTCTCTAAGTGGTCCTTCTCCATCAGAAGAAAAGGCTTTTTTATAATTTGTTCCCATTAAAAATTTTTCTTGATCAATTAATATCATTTCTCCAAATTTAATTTTTTGCTTACTTGAGAAATTTATTTCGTTAATATCACTGCTACTTTTATGAGGATCATTTGGAGAACAGCATTTTTTTTCTGACATTATTTTCTTTCTAACTATTAATTTGCTTTAATACTTGATTAAATCCATCTAAAGAGCCTTCTATTACCCAGTCTTCAACACAGTATGAAGCTCTAAAAAAACCTTTGGTTCCAAACCCTATGCCCGGCACTACAAGCACAAGTTCTTTTTGTAATATTTTTACAAATTCTTCATCATTAGGTATTGGTGATTTAGGAAAAAGGTAAAAAGCACCATCAGGTTTTACACAATCGTAACCAATTTTAATAAGGTTTTCATAAAGTAAATCTCGTTTTTTTCTATAAATATTTACATCAACCACCTCGTCCTGTAATTTAGCAACAACTCTTTGCATTAATGCTGGGGCATTAACAAAGCCCAAGGTTCTTAATGAGAAAATAATAGCATCAATAAGTTTTATTTTGTTAGTATAACTGGGATTGACTGCTATATAACCGATTCGTTCTCCTGCTAAACCTAAATCTTTTGAGTGAGACGTAGCCACAACGGATCTTTCGTGATACTTGTATATGAAAGGATAATCGTTATTAGAATAAATAATTTTTCTGTATGGTTCATCTGAAATCAAATAAATGCTAGTGGAATATTTTTTCTCTGCATTTTTTATGATTGAAGACATTTTTTCTAAAATTTCTTTTGAATAAATGACGCCACTTGGGTTATTTGGAGAATTTATTAATATAGCTTTCGTTTTTTTACCTATAATATTTTCTAAGCTCTTGAGGTTTGGCATCCAGTTTTCATCTGAATCACAAACTCTATAATTCCCATTTTGATGTTCGATATAAAAAATATACTCTGCAAAAAATGGTGAAATAATTATTACTTCGTCTCCAGGGTCTAATATAGATCTAAACAATGTATTAATAGCACCTGCAGCTCCTACGGTCATAACAATATCAGAAGCTTTGAAAGGTAGACCCGACTCTTTTGAAATTGATTTAGCTATTTCTTCTCTTACTTCATAAAAACCTGCATTTGGCATATATTTATGAACATTTTTATCTTTGGAATTACTTAAATCTCTTAATATCTCAAAAAATTTTTTTGGAGGATTTACAATCGGATTACCTAAGGATAAATCAAATACATTTTTTTCTCCATGTGTTTTTTTTAGCTCAATCCCTTGCTCAAACATCCTTCTTATCCAAGAGCTATTTTCCATCTGTTCTTGAACCTTTTTTGAAATATCCATATTTTCACTTCTTTTTATTTTTTAAAAAATTCAGGAAAAAAGGTAGCCTTGATTTCTGGTCACATCTTACAACATATGTACCAGCTATCTTATCATGCCAACCTTGATTTTCTTTATCTAATATAATCTATAATATTCCAACTCCAAATGATATGTATGAAACAAATTTACCTACCATTTCTCTTGGTATTGAAGCTGGCCCAGCTGGGGTTCCGTCCTTCATTACTACTATTATACCGGCCACCCATTTTCCTGGGGTTCTTCCCCATATTATAGTAGGTATAACAAAATATCCAAAAAGTACTAAGATATCTTGAGTTGCTGCATCTTCATGAAATAATTTATTACCTGAGATTGGTCCAAAAGTATAAATTATTATAAATATTAAACCTAAATCAACCATAAATGCATATAATCGGCTTATTAGGCCGGCTATTTCTAAATTGGATATATGTTTTGAGTCTTTATTAATTTCTTCTTTTTTATTTTGATTTTTTTTATTCATATTTGTATTGTAAGATAAATAGTATCTAAAAATAAACTTAATTTACATTTATTAAAGAGGAGAAAGTTATGACTGGACGTATTAATAATAAGGTTGCATTAATAACAGGGGCAGGTTCTGGTATTGGTAAATCATGCTCTGTACTTTTTGCAAAACATGGTGCTAAGTTATCTCTTGCAGATGTAAAAAAAGATTCAATGATTGAACTTTCTAAAAAAATTAATTCTGAGGGGGGTGAGAGTTTTATTTCTATTGCGGATGTTACTTCTAATGATGAGTGTAAATCGTTAGTAGAAAAAACATATGAAAAGTATGGCAGATTAGATATTTTAATTAATAGTGCTGGAGTTACGCCTAGATATGCTCCTAAAGATTGGGATTTTGAAAAAAAGTGGGACTGGGTGATAGATGTAAACTTAAAAGGTAGCATGATGATGTCGTATTATGCCATAAAGAAAATGAAATTAAATAATGGCGGTTCAATAATTAACCTAGCTTCTATTATAGGATTAGTTGGTTATGCTCAAGGACTTAGCGATGGATTTAACCCTTATCCTCATTCAAAAGGGGGCATAGTACAGATGACTAGAGATATGGCTGTTGCATTCGGTAAAAGCGGAATAAGAGTTAATTCCTTGTGNCCGGGTTTTACTTATACACCATTAACCAAAACTCTAACTGATGACTCAGATGANCATCAAANNCTTATTTCTCTTCATCCAATGGGAAGACTTGGGGAAGTTGAAGAAATTGCAAAGGCTGCTTTATTTTTAGCTTCAGATGATGCTTCATTTATAACTGGAATTAATATGCCTGTAGATGGTGGCTATACAGCTCAGTAAACTTGCACTTAACCCCAATCAGGTATATCGTACATTGGAGCATAATAAGGACTATTAGGATCGAATGAAGTCAGTGTTGAAGGATTTTCAACTTTACCTGGAAGTCGAATATCAGTCCCTTGAATATCTGAAAATTCATCACCTAGTTCTTTAGCACATTCATCAAGTAATTTTTGTAGTTCTAGAACAATTTCAGGGTATTTTTCATAAACATTATTTTTTTCTGAAATATCATTTTCTAAGTTATATAATTCACTTACTTTTTTACCATCTTTTTGCTGATGAAGTTTCCATTTTTTATTTCTTACAGCCTCAAGATTATTCTGTTTATAGTAAAAAAAAGTTTCTCTTGGACTTTTTGCATTAATTGGTGAGTACATTACATTAGAAAAATCAAGACTGTCAATTTTATTTTTACTATCTATTTTTATACCTAATATAGAAGAAATTGTTCGAAAAAAATCAATAGATGAGACTAGTTCATCAGAGGTTGAATTAGCTGGAATTTTTTTTGGCCACTTCATTATCATAGGTACTCTTTGTCCTCCCTCATAAGTTTCTTGTTTTTTACCTCGAAGAGGTGCGTTACTTCCGTTATTTCTAGTATTGGAACCATTATCACTTGTGAAGATTATAAGAGTATTTTCATCTAAATCTAGTTTCTTAAGTTCATCTAATATCATAGCTGTAGACCAGTCAATGCCGCTTACTGCTGCACCATACCTACCGTTTCTAGAATTATTTATAAATCTTTCAGGAGCATATAATGGCAGATGAACATACATATGAGCTAAGTATAAAAAAAATGGTTGTTTTTTATTTTTTCTGATAAATTTTATACTTTCTTAAACATATCTTTCTGTTATACCAGCTTGATCTGGTTGCTCTTGAATGACTTCATTATCACTGATCAATGGTAAAGGAGGAAATTTTTCTCTGCGCGA
The DNA here is from genome assembly GCA_002728715.1 of Dehalococcoidia bacterium. Taxonomy (GTDB): domain Bacteria; phylum Chloroflexota; class Dehalococcoidia; order Lucifugimonadales; family Lucifugimonadaceae. Next base: position 6,001 of record PBVQ01000001.1, on the reverse strand, counting down.
ACGTGTTTCTTCATCAATAGGTCCAAATGATCCTCCAGAGCCATCTTCAGGTATTACACTGCGCCCCATATCGTTAGAGTATGGAATTCCGTAGTAGCTGTCAAAACCGTAGTTAGTCGGAAGAAATTCTTTCTGGTCTCCACAATGCCATTTTCCAATAATTTTAGTATTATATCCTGCACTTTTAACTTGATTAGCAATGGTTATTTCGTTGGGGTTCAACCCTGTAGGTGAACCGGGAAAAAGAACGTTTCGGTTATCATCAAAAGACCCGAAACTAATTCGTGGAGGATAACAACCAGTCAACATTGCAGCTCTAGAAGGTGAGCAGACAGGAGATGCCATATAAAAGTTTGTGAACTTAATTCCCTCTTCAGATAATTTATCTATATTTGGAGTATCATTTAGCTTTGAACCATAGCAACCTAAGTCTCCATATCCCAAGTCATCACAATTAATTAATATTATATTTGGCTTATTCATGTAAATATATTAGTTTATATAATCACAAAGGTAAAGAAATTAAGAATGAAGTTCCTTCGTTTTCAATACTTTTTACGTTTATATTTCCACCGTGAGCTTCTACTAGTTTTTTCACTATAGATAATCCCAATCCTGTGCCTCCTGTAGAACGATTTCTACTAATATCAGCTCGGTAAAATTGATCAAATATTTTTTCTAAATCTTTTTCTTTTATTCCTGTTCCATTGTCAGAAATTTCTATTTCAATATTATTTTTACGTGATTTTATTGAAATGTTGATAATCCCTTTATTTGGTGTATGAATTAAAGCGTTTTCAATAAGATTTGATAAAATTTGCTTGATTCTCGTACTGTCAAATTCAATCATTATTTCATCTTTATCGCTGATGACTTTAGATTTGATTGATTTGTCATTAAATTTATTATTAAAATCGCTATGAGTATTCTTAACTATTTCAACTAAATTATCGATTTTTTTATTCAGTAATAATGCTTTGGAATCTGCAATAGATAATATTCTAAGATCTTCTACAAGTTTAGATAAATGTAATGTTTGCTCATGTATAGTGGCTATAGTTTCTAGCTCGCTTTTTATTATTCCATCCTTGTAAGCTTCAATGTAACCAATAATATTTGTAAGTGGAGTTCTTAACTCATGTGCAATATCTGCTGTTAGTCTTTTTTGAACAGATTTTGATTGTTCAAGATCTTCTATCATTTTATTGAAAACTTTTGATAAGTCTCCTAATTCATCATTACTATCTTCTTGTACCCTATGAGACAAATTGCCTTCTCCAACTAATAGTGCGGCATTGCGAAGGTTTTTTATTGGAAAAATCATTTTTTTAGTTAGATACATTATTATTACTAATCCAATTATGCCTGCTAATATACCTGAAAAAATAAGGGACCTTTGATATGAATTTTTTAGGTCATTTAATGGAGGGTCAACTAAATCTGATAATTGATCATAATATTCGTCAGAGGCTTTAATATCAGAATTGATTTTATTACTTACAGAGCTAATTTTTTCTAATGGATTGTATTCCCTCAATAATAACGGTCTTTGATTTTTTTTTGGATTTGTATCAATATATAAATTTCCAATTAGTTCCTTTTTTTTATTTTCTACGGGATAAACTGTATCAAAAATAGCTCCATTACCAAATCTTTCAGAAAATGTTTCATATTCACCTCTAGAATCCATTGCTATTCGATTAGAATCTACCACTATGAATCCTTCATTATTGTTTAAAACAACATGCCATCCATAAAGTTTTGCGATCTGCTGTGCTGAATATTGCAATTCTCTATAATCTGATAATTCTTCTAATGATTCTTTCAAGATAATTTCTGCTCTTAATGATTTATTTTGGCTTATAGTCTGATCAATATTCCTAATTGCTTTATTTGTACTGAAAGCAGAAAAAATACTTGTTGAAAGTAATATTATTAATATTACCAATGCAAAGCTTATAGAAAATTTAACTTGGAGTGATGAAAATTTATTATTTTTCAAATTTATATCCTACTCCATATATCGATTCTAAATTATGCTGTTGAGGGTAAATATTTTCAATTTTTTTTCTAAGATTTGATATGTGGGTGTCGATGTTTCGATTATAGCCTTCAAAATCATATCCAAATACCTCATTAATTATTTGTTCTCTTGAGAATATTCTACCTTCATTTTCCATCAATAATTTTAGAATATTAAACTCAGTGGGTGTTAATTTAATTGGCTGATTTTTTACCATTACTTTATGTGCATAAACATCTATTTCAAAATATTCAGTGCGTAAAATTTTAGGATAGGAATTGGTCTTTTGTATCTCGTTTTTTTCACTTCTTCGTATCACCGCATTTACTCTTGACATAAGTTCTCTCGGACTAAAAGGTTTAGTTACATAATCATCTGCACCAATATCTAAGCCTTTCAATTTGTCATTTTCATCTACTCTTGCAGTCACCATTATTATTGGTACAGTTGAAACATTTCTAATATTTTTGCATATCTCGATTCCGTCTATTCCAGGAAGATTGAGATCCAGTAAAATTATATCTATATTGTTTGATAAAGCATAATCTAGACCTTTTATTCCATCATTAAACTCGACTACTTCATATCCTGAATCTGACAGATATAACCTTATCAGTTGAGAAACTGACTTGTCATCCTCGATTATCAGAGCTTTTTTTATCATGGTATTTATAACTTATGAATTTTTATTATTACTATTAAATGTTAAGATTTAGTCAAGAAAATGGCACCCCGGGCGGGACTCGAACCCACAACCTAAAGATTAGAAGTCTTTCGCTCTATCCAATTGAGCTACCGGGGCAATGTAATTATTTTACCTTTTTATATATTTTTTGTCCTAAATATTTAATTATAAATATTACGAAAAATTTATTTTGAGTTACTCCTAATTTCATTTATTCGTTTATAAATGAACCATGTCATAAGTAATAATATGAAAATAAATATAGGTATATCAAAAGGTTTCATTATATCTCTTATTTGTTTATAGTTATCACCTAGAATATATCCAGCTAAAGACAATGCCAAAGTCCATGGAAAAGCTCCTAAAAAAGTGAATAAAGAAAATTTAATTACATTCATTTTTGCTAATCCAGCAGGGATTGAAATAAATCCTCTTACACCAGGTATTAATCTTGCAATGAGAACAATTATTTCACCTTTTCTAAGGAATAAATTTTCTGCTTTATCTATATCTTTTTTAGTAATTAATATATATTTGCCGTATTTTTCTAAAAGAGGCCTTCCTCCTATTCTACATACATAATATTCAATTAATGATCCAATAAGGCTCCCAATAGCTCCACAAAATCCAGCAAAAAAAACATAAACCATCCCTAAATTTTTTTCTGATACAAGAAGCCAACCTGCTAATGGCATGATTATTTCGCTTGGTAAGGGTAGGGCGGTGCTTTCAATAGACATTAGGACTATTATTCCCCACCATCCCATAAATTCATAAATTTCGTTAGTGAAACTTAACACCACTGTTTCAAGGCTATGTATTATTTCTGTGATTATTTCCATATTTTTTACTCTTACGCCCAAGAAGAAATCGTTTTATAGGTCTGTCAAAATATCATATAAGTAAAAATATATCATTTTAAATTTAAAAGGGCTTTGTATGGATTAGACTATTTATTTGAATTTGTAATTTATTTATGAATTTTTATAAAATTATAAATTTTTTTCTAAAAAAATATAAAAAAGTGAATAATTTCTTACATTTATGTCCATACTCATGGTAAGAACAAAATTTCATAAAATATTTTACAAATATTGTATAAGTTTTATATTTGTTCAATATTTATTCAAGACAAGTTCTTGACAAATATTATTAGCGGAATTATTATTAATATGTAAAAAATAATTATTTATTGAGGTGTTTATGGCTCGCCCAAAAACTAAAAAGATGTTAAGTGCAGAAAAGAAGTTACGCCGCCCTTTAGAACGTGCACTGCCAGAAATGGTTAATGAATATGGCTTAACCGGAGCTGCTAAGCGAGTTGGTGTTAGTAAGGCTACATTAAGTTATTGGTTGTTAAAGTTGGATATTGAGATACGTAGGGTGGCATTAGCCAAGGGTGAGGAAATCGAAATTAGAAGAGTTGAAAGATAATTAAACTTTAATCGTTTTTATGATACTTGCTGCTTGATATCCAGCTCCAAAACCATTATCTATATTGACTGTTGATATTCCAGGTGCGCATGAATTTAACATCGTGAGAAATGCACTTAATCCATCTAGGTTAGCTCCATAACCAACCGATGTTGGTAGCGCTATTATAGGGGCTTTAACCAAGCCTGCTAAAACGCTAGGTAGAGCTCCTTCCATTCCCGCAACTACTACTATAACTTTGGCCTTGGAAATCTCAGGCAATCTTGTAAAAAGTCTATGTATTCCAGCTACTCCAACGTCAGTAACCATATTAACTTCGCATCCCATAAGCTCTGCAGTAATTTTTGCTTCTGTTGCATAGGGTAAATCTGATGTTCCTGCAGATACTATACACAAGCCTTGCAATAAGGCTGTTTTTCGTTTTCTTTTATCCAGCCAAATTGTTTTTGAAATTTCAGACCATTCCAATTCTGCATAATGATTCTTGAGTAATTGATATGTTTCTAGTGAAGATCTTGTAACTAAAAAGAACTTTTCTTCTTCAAATAATTTTTTAGATATTTCTAAAACTTGTTTTGGTGTTTTACTTAGGCCAAATATAACTTCCGGGAATCCAACTCTGATTTCTCTAAAAAGGTCAATGTTTGCAAAATCAGAACCTGAGAAATCATTTTCTTTTTCCAAAATTCCAATTACCTCTTCAGGTGATATGCTTTGAGAGTATAAACTCTTTAGTATTTTATATAATTTTTTATTTTTCATTTATAAAATTTATGATAATTTTAATACTCTTTATATATGTTATATTTTTATTCACCTGTAGTATCATATATTAAAAAAGATGTTAAATCAGAATTAATATGTTATATATATACCATAAGAATTAAATAATTTGCTAATTTGAAAGGAATGTCATGCAGGTAACATGTTTGAAAGATAATCTTAGCAAAGGTCTATCCAATATTAGTAGAGCAGTCGCTACAAGAGCAACTTTGCCGGTTACGCAAAATGTGCTACTGGAAAGTGATAATGGGCAATTAAAATTGACCGCAACTAATACAGAAATTTCTATAAGTACCTGGATAGGAGCACAGATCGAGGGTGAAGCAAAGGTAACTATTCCTGCAAGAATGCTTAACGATTTCATTAATTCACTTCCTGAAGAAAATGTTCAGATGGATTTCCTTTCAGAACCGGTTGGTTTGAAAATTAAATGTGGTCAATTTAATGCAAATATAAACGGTATTTCTGCTGAAGAATTTCCACCTATTCCTACAGTTGATGATTCAAAATCTGTATCTATACCAAGTGATGTTTTGAAATCTGCACTTGAAAGAGTAGTTTTTGCAGCAGCAACTGATGATTCAAGACCAGTTTTAACGGGAGTTAATTTTGAGCTTGATAAATCTGGATTTACAATTGCAGCAGCTGATGGATTTAGATTAGCTGTGGAAAAAGTAAATTTTGAAACGGAAATAATCGAACCTGTAAAGGTTATTATTCCAGCAAAAACACTAGTCGAGCTTCAGAGGCTTCTTGTTGATTCTAGTTCCAATGTGAAACTGTCACTAAATACAAATGGAAGATCTGCTAGGTTTAAATTGGATAACTCTGAGGTTGTGACTTCCTTAGTCCAGGGAACTTTTCCTGATTATGACAAACTGATTCCAGATGAATTTTCAACTAAGGCTCAGGTTGGCTTAACTGATATGATACAAGCTACCAGAGCCGCATCGATTTTTGCGAGAGATGGTAGCGGTATTATTAGATTGTTAATTTCATCACAAAATAATGGGGATATAAAAATTATATCTAGAGCAGAAGAAGTTGGTTCAAATGAGAACAATATACAAGCGAAT
>PBVQ01000007.1 GCA_002728715.1 Dehalococcoidia bacterium | reverse complement strand
AAGAACTTAAAAGCATACCATCTCAGATTGAAAGAATTTTAGATAATACTAAACATATTGCAGGCTTAGCAAAACTCTACTCTAAGTATAATAATTTTTTATTTTTGGGTAGAGGTTATAATTATTCTATTGCTATGGAAGCTGCTTTAAAATTAAAAGAATTAAGTTATGTTCACGCAGAAGGTTATCCAGCAGGAGAAATGAAGCACGGCCCAATATCATTAATTGATTCCAAAATGCCAGTGTTTTGTATAATTACTCAAGGAAGTCATATGGATAAAATGATTTCAAATATTAGGGAAGTAAAATCTCGAAATGGTAAAGTTATAGTATTAACAAATTGTTCAGAAAAATTAGATAAATCATGGTATGATGATATTATAATTTTTGAGAAAACAGAAGATTTATTATCACCATTTTTATCCTCAGTGAGTATACAGATTTTCGCTATAAATTTAGCCTTGGCACGAAACTTAGATATAGACAAACCAAGAAACTTAGCAAAATCAGTCACCGTGGAATAATCTAAAGAGTCTAATTAATATGATTAATAATGAGAAACCTGATAAGAAAATTCAGTAACCTTAAGTAGTCTTGTATATTATAATTTAAATATGTTGAAATTTAAAAATTCTAGTTTAATAAATTCCTTATCATTAATTATCGTAGGTTTATGGGGTTATATTGAGGTTACTTCACCAACGGCTTTAATTCCAGTTGTTTTTGGATTAGGAATCATGACTGCATATTATCTTAGTAATAAACTTCCAGAGAAAAAAAAGATTTTTGTACATGTTGTTTTGTTGCTAACAATACTCATATTTTTTTCACTAATAACTACGAGGCTTCCAAAATCAATCGATGCTGGAGACCTTAGTTTAGTCAGGGTAATAATAATGTTATCAACATCATTTATAGCATTGCTATCTTATTCAAAAATTTTTATAGATAATAGAAAATCAAAAAACTAGGTAATAGCAAAAATGAAAATTACTGATATTAAGATTCTTAAGATGTCTGCGCAGCCTCATCAATCAGATACAAATAATTGGCTATTTGTTAAGATATACACGGATTCAGGAATTTATGGGGTAGGTGAAGGAAGTTTGCAATATAAAGATGCTGCCTTAGAGTCTGAAATATTAGACTTCGGTAAATTTTTGATAGATAAAGACCCTTTTGAAATAGAGTTTATTTGGAATTCTCTGTATAGAAGAGTGACGTGGACTGGAGGTGCAGTTACAATGAGCGCAATAAGCGCAATAGATCTAGCATTATGGGATATTAAGGCTAAATCTCTTGATGTACCGGTATATCAATTATTAGGAGGGAAAGTTAGAAATAGAGTTCCTGTGTATGCCAACGGATGGTTTTCTGGCTCTATTACTCCCGAAGACCATTCTAAGGCTGCAGAAAATATTATTAATCAAGGATATAAATGTCTGAAATTTTATCCATTTCAAAGCAAGTTTAATATTGAAAACAAAGATATTATACAAGGTATTAATCTTATTGATTCAGTCAGAGAAACTGTTGGTAATGATATAGAAATAGCTGTAGATATAAGAGCAAGAATTGACTATGGAAGTTCATTGAAAGTATTAAATAAACTTCTTCCATATGACATAGCATGGGTTGAAGAGCCATTGCCATTTGAAAATACTGAATCCTTAGGTAAGCTATCACAATCTACATCTATTCCTCTTTCAGCTGGAGAACAACTTTATAATAGATGGGAGTTTCAAAAATTATTTGATAGCAGATCAGTTTCTATAATACAGCCAGATATTTGTCATGCTGGTGGAATTAGCGAGTTGAAAAAAATTTCTTCAGCTGCTGAAACATATTATATGAGTGTTGCACCCCATAACTCAAATGGACCTATTTCTACAATAGCTAGTTTGCATTTAGATATGAGTATTACTAACTGCTTTAAACAAGAAATTTTTGTAAGCTTTTTAGATAAATATCGAAAAGTATTAACTAATGATATAAATATTCAAGATGGTTATGCAAGTATTTCTGAAGAACCAGGCTGGGGTACCGATATAAATGAAGAATCATTAAAGGAATTTCCACCTTCTGATTACATACCTATAGAATCAGAGCCTTATACAGACTTTTTCTAAGATATAATAATCAATAAAAATTTTAATTAAACTATAAATTAGAAAATCCAAATTATAGCTAACCCTGATATAAGTGTAAGAGGTATAGATTTAGTTACTAAAGCTACTATAAGGGCCACAATTGCAGCATAAATTTTTGGGTTGTTGTCTATTATTAAACTATCATTATCAACAAGCACAGAATTAATTATTATTGGAGTTAGCACTGCAATTGATACATATTGTAAACCTTGTTGAATAAATCTAGGTAATTTCTTAGGCACGAAATTTGAAAGGGGCAGAAATCTAGTTGCATAGGTTATAATTCCAGAAAAAATAATTGCTGTCCAAATCATTGTTTTCTCTCTTTATAATTAGATATAAACATTCCACACATAATTGCTATTATTGCAGAAACTATAATCCATAAATTCCATGGTAAATCTTTTAATATTATTGAAAATATAGCACTAATAGCAAAAACTAATAATTTAGGTTTATCTTTAATCGATACGGCTACAATAGCTATAAATGATAACGGTATAGCAAATTCTAAATTAAGTGACTCAGGAATAAAATGACCTATAAAAATTCCTAAAAAAGTAGATATTTGCCAAGAAGTCCATAAAGTAATTCCGCTACCTAAAAGATGGTAATGCATATTTTTACTTTCCTTCTTTTCCGAAAATCTCTTATAGGAGATTGCATATGCTTCATCAGTAATTAAGTAAGCTAATAATATTCTCCATTTAAGGGATAATTTTTTTAAGTATTCAGATAGAGAAATACCATATAAAATATGTCTTAAATTTACTACTCCTACTGTACCTATAATTATAAATCCAGGTGTTAATGTTGAAATGAGTTGAGCAAAAACAATTTGACTAACACCTGCAAAAACTATTGAAGAAAGTAAGAAGGTTTGAAGGTTAGTTAGGCCGCATTCGATACCCAAAATTCCAAATGCTATACCAAAAGGAAAAACTCCTATTTGTAAAGGAAACTCTTGTATGCAGCCATTCTTAAATTCTGAAATTTTAGACATAATTAAAATAATACTATCAGATATATTTATAATTTATGGTTACTTAGAAATATATATAATTAATAATATAACTTAAGGACTTTGAAACACATTGAAAGAAAAAAGAAAAATTCAGCTACCACCAGGATGGCTAAAAAATCTAAATCATGAATTTCAAAAAAAATATATGTTTGAAATTAAAAACTTTCTCACTAATCAATATGCATTAGGTAAAACAATATATCCTGAAAAGTCCAAAATTTTTAATGCATTCAATTATTGTGATTTCAATGATGTTAAAGTTGTTATACTTGGCCAAGATCCATACCATGGACCTAATCAAGCTCATGGTTTAAGTTTTTCAGTTTTAGATAATGTATCACCGCCACCTTCATTAGTTAACATATATAAAGAATTAGAAGATGATATTGGAAATAAAGTTAATTATAAAAATGGGAATTTAGAACACTGGGCAAAACAAGGCGTTTTTCTACTAAATACNACTTTGACNGTAGAAAAAAATAAGCCTTTATCACACAGTAAAATTGGCTGGAATAATTTTACAGATGAGGTAATAAAAAAAATAAATATNTATAGAGAAAATATAGTTTTTATTTTATGGGGAAGTCACGCTCATTCAAAAGAATTATTTATTGACAGAGATAAACATCTAATACTTAAGTCTGCTCATCCTTCACCCTTATCTGCATACAGAGGCTTTTTTGGTAGTAAGCCTTTTTCACAAACCAATAAATACTTATTAAAAAATAATAAACAACCAATTAGCTGGTTTTAGAATTCCTTATTTTCTTTTGATACATTAACATTGCTCCAAATAAAATAATTACGAAACTTGTAGATCCTACAAAAGTGAAAGCAAATGGGATAGAAATTTTTTCAGCAATTGAACCAAGTAATAATGAGCCAATAGCAGCAGATCCCCAAGTTAACTGATTTATACTCATCATTCTTCCCCTATATTCATCTTTCACATTTGATTGAACAATTGTTGAGCCCATAGTATTAAAAATTACCTTTGAAAAGGATATTATTGCAAATATTATATATATATTATTTATTCCAAAACTAAAACCTATAAGATAAAGGCATACAGAGGAGACTAATCCAAAGATAAAATATGATAAAAATTGGTTGAGTTTTTGACCAAAAAAAATAAGAAAAGTGGTAGATAACAAGCCAGAGATACCGCCGACCAAAAGTATTCTTCCATAGGTATCTGAATTTCCAAAAAGTAACTCTGTAGTTACAGCGGGTATTAATACATCATATGAACCTGATGTTAAACCAACAAAAAATCCCACAATAGTAATAATTAAAAGTATAGGAGTTCTAGAAAGATACTTAAATCCAGATAATAAATCTCCAATAAAATTTTCATTATTTTGATTAGTTGGCTGATGCAGATATTTATTCATTTTATTTAATGTTAGAAAAGTTAAGAAATATGAAAAACCAATAATGAAAAACAAGCCTTCTAGTCCGATTAATTCAACTATTGGATGAAAAATAGATCCTCCAATAATTGCAGATACACCAAAAACTATTGAGTACATGGAAATGCCTACAGCTAAATATTTTTTAGAAACTAATTTTGCGATCATAGACGATCTTGAAGGAATATCAATAGCTAAGAGTATTCCTGTGATTATTGAAATAACAATTAGTATTGGTGGGTTTATTACATTTATAGATATGAGAAAACCAGTAAGTAAGGTTATCAAACAAAATAGTAGTCTTGTAATTCTTATTACATTAAGCCTGTTATATTTATCCGCTAATACTCCCCCAAAAAAACTAAGGAGCAAGACTGGTGTAAGATTTGCGGTAGAAATTAAACCTAATAATATTTCTGAGTCACTCATTAATCTCATTAGCCAAAGTCTTCCATAAATTAAAGCCCACATTCCAATATTAGAAAAAAATGCAGCAATCCAAAATAACCTATATTCTTTATATAGAAATAGTTTTATAAAGGGAAAGCTTAGGATATTTTGGAAATTTAACATCGTTAATATTATAGGTTTATAATAACTATATTCCAAAATTAACAAAATAAATATTGCTTAGGAAAAAAATATATGGAAAATAGTCAATTAGTAGAAAGATTAAAAAATTGCTACACAGGTGCAATTTATGATGTCTTAAGGGAAAGGGGTATAAAGAATACTATATTACCTCACAATATAAAATCTATAGATCCTTCAAAAAAATTAGCTGGTGTAATATGGACATGCAGTGGAGAGATCGATGAAACATTAGATAAAGATACTTCAATGTTAAGTTGGACAAACATGCTTAGTCAGGCTCCATCAAACTCAGTTGTTATATGTCAACCCAATGATGGAACTATAGCTCATATGGGAGAGTTGTCAGCAGAAACATTAAAGTTTAAAGGTGTTAAGGGATATATTGTTGATGGTGGATGCCGAGATGTAGATTTTATATTAAATTTAGAATTTCCTGTATTTTGTAAATATTTCACTCCTTCTGATGTTGTTGAAAGGTGGAAGATATCTACATTGGGGGAAACAATAAATATTGGTGGAGTAGATATAAAATCTGGTGATTTTGTCCTGGGTGACATAGATGGAGTAATCATTATACCAAAAGAAATAGCAAATGAAGTTATTACTGAAACAGAGGAATATATTAATACTGAAAGTGCACTTAGAAAAGAAATACTTTCAGGAGTAGATCCTAAAGAAGCTTATTTAAAATATAGAGTCTTTTAATGAAAATTATTGATGCTCATCCTCATATATATTCAAATAATTTAGTAAAATATCCTCCAATTTCAGATCCATGGAATCCTGGAGAACCAGCTGCTGCTGAAGATCTATTAGCTACGATGAAAAAAAATAATATTCATAAGGCTGTATTTATACAAACTGGTACTTATTATGGTTTTGATAATAAATACATAATGGACTCATCAAAGAAATTTTCTGAATGGGCAACAGGAGTTGTAACTCTAAGTCCAGATGATAAAACTAGTACAGATATTCTCGAAAATGCAGTAAAGAATTTCAATGTAAAAGGATTAAGAGGAATACCAAATAAAAGTGGGAAACTAAGAGATTCTAATGTGATAAATCTTTGGCGTAAAGCAGAAGCTTTAGAGATAACAGTCAATTGTATGGTGATGGATGATCTTGATCTTGTAAATGAAATAATTTATTTAGCAAATAAATTTAGCACTCTAAGAATTGTTATTGATCATTGTCTAATGCTTAATACTTTTAGGAAAACTGAAAATACACTTAATGAATTAAAAAAGTTGTCAAAATTACCCAATATTTATGCTAAATTAACCTCTGGTACACATGGATCTCCAAGAATTTTTCCTCATGAAGATATGCATGACCCCTTAAAAAAAGTTATAGATTTATTTTCTCCTGAAAGATGCTTATGGGGCTCTAATTTTCCAAATAAATTATGGTCAAAAGGAACAACGTATAAAGAAAATTTAAGCTTATTTACTAAGGAATTAGGCCTTTCAAATTATGAAAAAAATTCTATACTATATAAAACATCTAAATCATTATGGTTTTAATTAATAAAGAAAAAATAATATACTTTATAATCTTTTTATTACCCCTATTTAATATCCATCTTGTAAGTGCTCATCAACCTTTTGAGATAATTCCAAATCAAATTAATGAAACATCAATTGATCTTTCAGATGCAACAGTTTCTCATGCTTTTTATGGAGAATTTTCTTCAAAAAATCAGGAAGTAATATTTAATTTAGATAACTTGTATGGTAATCCTTTAGACATAAGTATATTAATTCCTGATAAAAATCCAGAAAACCTAAGTTCAGAAGATCTTTTTCCGGCAATTCATTTAATTACTGGTTCAACTCAGCAGTCCTTTTTGCCTGATATAAGAAGTGATTTTTATGAACCTTTTAGTCGGATGAACTTGATTAGAATATTTGAGTACAAAGAGGATAAATTTGCTAATAATAATGCTGTTGTGAAAATTGTTTCTAAATCTCCAATGCGTTATGTTTTTTCAGTTGGATATAAAGAGATATTTTCAAAAAGATATGCTTACGGCGATACAAATCCATTCGCTCAAAATAGTCAACAAATATGGTACAAAAAAGGAGATTTATTTTCAGATGAATCAAATATTACTCAACAAAATCAATCAGGTAAAGAAATATTTTATGTGATCATATTTCTTTTTATATTAGTTATTTTTTATGGAATATTTTTATTTAGAAATCAGATATTTTACAAAATAAAGAGGTAAAACTTGATAGCAATTATTCTCTATGATAATCTTGTAAAAACATTGAATTTAGGAATTTCAATATGGCAAAAATTCTAACAAATACTCAAGTAGAAGAATACAACACAAATGGTTTTTTAGCTGTTAAGAATGTATTTACTCCCTCAGAAGTTAAGGAACTACAAGATGTAACAGATGAATTTGTTGATAGGTCAAGAAACTTAAAAGAAAGTAATGATGATTTTGATATAGACTTAAAAGCTGGACATTCCTCTAAAACTCCAAAATTAAGGCGAATTATGAGTCCTGATAAACATCACCCTGTTTATGAACGTGCAAATAAAAACCCTAAATTACTAGATATAATTGAGCAGTTGATAGGACCAAACATTAGGTATCATCATACTAAATTAAATAATAAAGCTCCTGGAGGTGGTGCTCAGGTAGAATGGCACACAGATTGGGGTTTTTATCCTCACACCAACGATGACATTCTTGAAGTGGGAGTTGCAATTGACCCTATGACTTTAGAAAATGGAGCATTGATGGTTGTTCCTGGCTCTCATAAGGGTCCCGCATATGACCATCATGAAAATGGTGTTTTTGTTGGTGCTGTAAATATTTCAGATGTAGATTTAGATTCTGCAGCAAGTATTATTCTTGAAGAAGGAGATATATCATTACATCATGTAAGAGCATTACATGGTTCAGAACCAAATCGTTCTTCAAAATCTAGAAGATTACTATTAATGGGTTATTCAGCTGCTGATGCTTTTCCTATTTCTGGATATGGTGACTGGAATCTGTGGCAGTCTAATATGCTCAGAGGAGTAGGGGGAAATATTCCTAGATTTAATAATTCACCTGTAAGAATTGCTGAACCTCCACCAGAGGGGAAAAATACAATTTTTCAAATTCAAGAACAACTTGAAAATAGTCATTTTGACGAAGTTTAAATGAAAATTTAAATTTTTTTCAATCTCATTAGGTTAGAATTAATTTTATGTCTATAGCACCAATTAACGGTATAAAAATTTATTATGAAAAATTTGGAGATGGTTCGCCTATAATTTTTATTCATGGCGCTTATGGTGGCATAGATTCTTCTGTTACTCCTAGAAAAAATGATTGGGTTGAGAAACTTAAGGACTCACATACCGTCATTACCTATGATAGACGATCTGCTGGAAGATCATCATATCCCGATGAAATACATTCGATAGATATTTTAGCATCAGATTTAGGTGAATTAATTAATTATCTTAAGTTAGAAAATCCAATTGTAATAGGTTCATCTGCAGGAGGGCTAATAGCCTTAAGATATGCATTTGAATTTCAAAAAAATATCAAAAAATTAATCTTAGTTAATACTAGTTATAGAATGTGGAAAAATCCCTCAAGAATTAGAGCATCACAAGAATTAATAAGGCGACATCAAATTTTAGAAAAATATGGAATAAAAAAAGCATATGATATCTTAATGAATGAACCGCCTTTTATAACATTTTATATGTCACAAGATGATATTGATAATAAAGTTTCATACTATTCTAAAGAAGAGGCAAAAAAATTATCAAAAAAATTATCTATGGAGGATACCATGAAGTACTATATGGGAGAACTAAGAAATCAATTTGCGTATGTAGACCTAGACTATGCTTCTAGGCTAGATGAAATAATTGTAGATACTTTAGTTATACATGGTGATGCCGATGTTCAAGTACCATATCCTCTTGGAGTTGAATTAGCTAAAGGAATAAAGGGCTCAAAATTTATAACAATCCCTGGTGCAGGTCACGGGTTAATGGCTAATAATCAGACTATTGATCATATAAAAGAATTTTGTGGTAATTCAGATGAAAACAATTAAACCGATAGAACAAATTGCAGAAGAGCTCGGAATAGGGAAGGATTCTCTTGAATTTTATGGCAATTATAAAGCCAAAATTCCATTAGAAAATATTAAAAATAATAAATCTAAATTAATTGTTGTTACGGCTATTACTCCAACACCTTTAGGTGAAGGTAAGTCTACTACGGCAATAGGATTGACTCAAGGATTTGGGAAAATAAATAAGAATGTTGCCTTAACTATTAGGCAACCGTCATTAGGTCCAGTTTTTGGACACAAAGGTGGAGGAACTGGAGGAGGAAAATCTACAGTAGAGCCAGCAGTGGATATCAATCTTCATTTTAATGGAGATTTTCATGCCATGGAATCTGCTCACAATTTTCTAGCTGCAATGGTTGATAATAGTGTTTATAGAAGTGTTATAAATAATTTTTATCCTGAAAATATTACATGGAGGCGAGTTACAGATGCTGAGGATAGATCATTAAGATCAATTGTTTCTGGTGTAGGAGGCTCAGCAAATGCACCTATTCGTACCACAGGTTTTGATATATCGGCAGCATCAGAAATAATGGCTATACTAGCATTAACCGATTCTTATAAAGATCTTAGAGAAAGATTAGGTAATATTGTAGTTGGCTGGAAAAAAGATAAAACTCCAGTTTTAGCGAAGGATATAAATGCAGTTGGTTCTATGATGGCTTTATTGCGCGATGCTATAAAGCCAAACCTTGCACAAACAGTGGAAGGTCAGCCAGCAATTGTTCATATGGGGCCATTTGGAAATATAGCTCATGGGTGCTCATCAATTTTGGCAGATCAACTTGCTTCATCATTTTCAGATTATGTTATCACAGAGGCAGGTTTTGGTGCTGATTTGGGATTTGAAAAATTTATGGATATAAAGGTTAGGCAAGGTGGACCAGAACCTTTTTGCGCTGTTATTGTTTGTACAATTCGAGGGTTAAAATGGCATGGCGGAGTAGAAATAAAAAATCTTAATCAAAAAAATAATGACGCAATAATAAAGGGATCTGAAAATCTAATTAATGCTATGAGAATTGTTTCAAAATATGGTTTGAAACAAGTTGTAGCTATAAATATTTTTCCTGAGGACTCAAAAGAAGAAATTAATTTAGTTAAAAAAATCTGTAAGGAAAATAATTCTGTTGCTATTGAATCCAATGGATTTTCTGAAGGCGGGGAGGGAATGATAGAGTTAGCAGAATACATATCTGATTTACAAGTTGATAAAAAAGGAGTCAAATTACTCTATGAAGATTCTATAAGCTCAGTTAGTAAAGTAGAAAAATTAGCAAAAGAGATTTACTCTGCATCAAATATTGATTGGGGACCAAGAACTAGAACTACACTTAAGTTATTTGAATCTCAGAACTGGAACTTTCCTATTTGTATGGCTAAAACACATCTTTCAGTATCAGCAAATCCAAAACTTCGTGGAGCTCCTACTGGACACACGCTGCCAATTAAAGAAGTTAGAGTTCTCGGTGGTGCTAAACAAATAGTAACTTTAGCTGGCGATATCATAACATTACCTGGGCTACCTAGTTCTCCCAATGCTTTTGATATTGATTTAAACGATGAAGGAGAGATAATAAATATATTATCTACATAGGTTTTAGGAATAAAAAAATGTTAAATGAAGAATCAAAATTATTACTTGAAAAAAGAGCAAAATTAAATATTCGTCCCATCTCAGAATTATCTTATTCTGATGCTAGAAAACAATTTAAAAAAATGAATTATATGGCTCATAAAGATTTAGAAAAAATCGATTTGGTTAGCGTAAAAGACAAAAAAATATTTATAAATGATACAGAAATAAATATTAGAATATTTACTGATAAAGAAAATTCTATACAACCTTTATTAGTAAATTTTCATGGTGGTGGTTGGTTTCAAGGTGACCTAGATACCGATGACGAAATGTGTAGATATCTATCAAAAAATTCTGGATATAAGGTTGTCTCAGTTGATTATAGATTGGCACCAGAAAATAGATTTCCAGATGGCTTGAATGATTGTTATGAAGCAGTAAAATATATTCATGAGCACCATGAAGAATTTAAAATAAATCCTGAAAATATATCACTTTGTGGTACTTCAGCAGGAGGTAATTTAGCAGCAGTAGTGTCATTAAAGCTCAGAAATATTCAAGATATAAATATAAAAAAACAAATATTATTTACACCAGTTTTAGACTATGACTTTAATACATTTTCATATCAGAAATATGAGACGGGCTATGGATTAGAAAAAGCAAACATGCTTTTCTTTTGGGAACAATATTTAGGGATGCCACCACAGAATTATCCTCTAGATAGGCATAAATATTTTGCTCCCCTTAGAGATGATGATGATAATAATATTCCTAATACATACATTATTACAGCCGGTTGCGATGTGTTGAAAACAGAGGCTGAACTTTATCACAAAAAAATTAGTAATAAATCTGATTCAATACTAGAAAACTATGATGGAGCTATTCATGGGTTCAATACTTGTATAGGTATAATTTCTGATGCAGAAACTTGTTTGAAAAATGTAGTGAAATTTTTGATAAATACCTAGAAATTAATTTATAACAATATTATAGTAGTTATATGAAACAAAGTTTTAAGATAATAGATTTCCATGCACATTTTCCTGTTAAGACAGATTTCAGTGGTAAACAAATAAAAACAGAAGAACCTCCAAATGAAAATATATCTCATGAAAGAAAAGTAGAATCAGAAAAGATAAATAAAGCATATGCAGAAAAGTTAAGATCTGAATGGAGGCTATCTCATGGGTTTGAAAAGCCTATTTCAGAAAAATTATCAGATGAAGTATTAGCAAAAATGTGGAAGAAAGAGGTTGATAAACATAATATAGAAAAAATTGTTTTTCTAACAGGAGGAGGAAACGAAAGGTTATCAAAAGTTGTTTCGATGTTCCCAGACAAATTTATTGGATTTGCACATCATAATCCACATGAGATAGGAGCAGATGTATTACTAAGAAAGGCTGTTAATCAACAAGGACTTAAGGGATATAAAATAATAGCTCCCGCTCTTGATAAGCCAATTAATGACTATTCTGCATACAAAACATGGGAAGCTGCAGCTGAATTAGACATACCAATACTCATTCATTTTGGAACACTTGGAGGAGGGGGAGGAATTGCTGAACATGTAAATATGTCTCCATTGATATTACATGATGTTGCAAAAGATTTTGCTTCTGTTCAATTTGTAATACCACATCTTGGTTGCGGTTACCCAAGAGAGTTATTACAACTTATGTGGGCTTGTCCAAACGTTCATGTTGATACATCTGGATCTAATCAATGGATAAGATGGATGCCAGAAGAAATGAGTGTTCAGTCGCTACTTAAAAAATTTATTGAAACAGCAGGACCAGAGCGAATAGTTTTTGGGACCGATTCTAATTGGTTTCCTAGAGGTTTTTCAGAAAGATATTTTTTAGATCAGGTTAGAGATTTAAGAGACTTAAATGTACCTGAAAGATATCTAGATTTGATATTTTACGAAAATTCAAAAAAATTACTTAAGTTGTAGAAGAGTTACTATGCAAGTTAACTTTAACTTAATTGCACATAGAGGTTTTTCAGAAATTGCTCCAGAAAATACTATCCCTTCCTTTGATCTAGCTTTGAATCATGGATTTATAAGTATAGAATTTGATGTCCAATTGACGAAAGATAATATACCAGTAGTAATTCATGATGATAATACATTTAGGACAACAGGATATAAAAAAATAATAAATCAAGCTAAATATTCCGAAATAAGTGAACTCCAAGCAAAAAACAATTTTAATTTAAAAGAAAACGTTTACGATATTCCTAAATTAAGTGATCTATTAATTAGATATAAAAATAAATCAGATATGCATATAGAATTGAAATCAGGTGAAAAAGAACTATCAAAAATAGTATTAGATGAGCTAATAAAAAATGGTTATGATTATGAGAATACAAAATTATATAAAAAAGGTGGTATTACAATAAGCAGCTTTAATTTGAATCAGTTAATTAATATGAGAAGACTTAATTCAAAAATAAGAACTGCTTGGTTAGTGGATAAAATTACTTATAATAATATAAAAATTTCAAATGAAGAAAGTGTTAATATGATTTGTCCAAAAGCTGAATTTTCCAATGAAGATATGGTCTCAATAGCTAGATCAAAAAAATTGGAAATTAGAAATTGGGGTGTAAAAAATAAAGAAGATTTAGTACAAGCTTACAATTCTGGTAGTTCTGGAACAACTGTAGATTGGCCTAAGACTGCAAAAAATATAATTAATGATATCGAAAATTAAATATGAGAAAAAAATATATTGCTATATATAATGCTAACGGCGGAATATTTGGCGAAATTGGATATTTCCTAGGTAAAATATTTAAAAATAAGCATTGTGAACTATGTGATATTACTCATATAATTGCATGGAAAAAGAAATCTTGGAAAGAATTTGAAAAGTTATTAGGATACGACTTGCAGGTTTTACATCTTAATGATCAGAATTCTACAATGAAAAAAATTACCAATAATAAAACACCATGTATATTAGTAAAAAAAGAAAACTCTTATGAAATATTTATTACTTGTCATGAGTTAGCTTCATGTGATTCAAGTGTAAGTAAATTTATTAAATTATTTAATTCTAAGAAGGAGAATTAAATTGTCTAAGATTTTTTTGATCGGAGGTAATAGAGGATTAGGTAAAAGTATATTGTTGGAGTCAATAAATCATGATTATAAAATTATTTCTATGAGTAGAACCAATAAAAATAATAATCAAGCAAGTAATATAACTTACGTTAAAGGAGATGCAAAATCGAAGATAGATATTGAAAAGAATATTGAAAATTCATCAGTGGTAATTAATAGTATTAATGTTATGAGAAAAAACATATTTCCTTGGGCAAAAATAACAAACTCAAAAACGACCATATCTGAAAGTGCTAAAAATTTAGTGGATGTTTGTAATAAAAAAAAAATATCAAGAATAATAGTTATTTCAGCATGGGGTACCAATGAAACAAGGCAAGAATTAAAGTTTGGTTTTAGATCACTAATTAAATATTCAAATTTAAGATATCCATATAAAGATCATGAAAAACAAGAGAAGATAATTCAAAATTCAGGATTGAATTGGACAATAATAAGGCCTGTAGCATTAACAAATTTTGGTTTTACAGAAAAGGTGAAAATTTATAATAAATCCCATCCAAAATTTAGATTAATTATTAGTAGAAAAAGTCTCGCGAAGTTTATTTTTAAAATAATTAATGATAAAAATTTCTTTAAGAGAAGTATTGTAGTATCAAATTAAGATTTTTTAATTAGAGGTGAAATAATTATGATAGTCGATAGTTTATTTAGGTATCCAATAAAATCTTTGCCTGGTGAAAAGAAAACATCTATAAGAGTAAATAATTTCGGAAGAATCGATGGAGATAGAATTGCAGCTTTCAGGATAGGAGAAAATTTAACATACAAGGGAAAATGGTTGCCAAAAAATAATTATTTATCTCTCATGCATGCACCTGAATTAAGTAGAATTAAGTGTACTTATAATTCCAAATTAACTTCTGTATATTTTGAAGATGGAAAATTAAGTATTAATATAAATGATAATAAAGAAATGAAAATTTATATAAGTAAATTTTTAAATGATATTACCTTAAGAAAAGGTATATCTTATTTTGTATCTTCAAAATTATCAAATTCGTTTCACGATTCTGAAGATGGATACTTAAGCCTTCATTCCAAAGAAAGTGTAGATAAAGTATCTAAAATTGCTGGCTCCATAGATCCACAGATATTTAGAAGCAATATAGTTGTTGATAATTGTAATTTTTTTGAAGAATTTAATTTTGTAGGTAAAAATTTAATTATTGGTAAAATGAAGTTTGAGGTAGTTAAGAAGATCACTAGGTGCAATGCAATAAATTGTAACCCTGAAACTGCTCGATATGATAAAAATATTTTGAAACTATTACCAATAATTAATAACGTAAGTAATCCTTCATTTGGGATAAAATTAAAACTTATTTCAGAAGGTGGGAATATTAAAGTTGGCGATAAAATATATCTTGAAAGTTAACTAAAAATACTTTCTTTGAAATTATTTGAAATTTTTTTTATTTCTTTTATCTCATTAGTATTTTTCTTGTTTAGTAGACTGATCATCATTCTCATTCTAATATTGCTTTTAATTTTATCTGAATGTTTTTCTATAAAATCCCAAAAGAGTGCATCCCACACATTTGACCATTGTTCTTTTTTATAGTTACTCATTTTAATTATGTAATTGCTTGAACTAATATAAGGTTTTGTTGACATTAAACCACCATCAGCATATTGACTCATTCCAAAAATATTTGGCACCATTACCCAAGGATAAGCATCTATATACATTTCGCTAAACCACTTATAAATTTGATTAGGGTTTATTTCTAAAAGTAACATAATATTTCCTAAAATCATTAATCTTTCTATGTGATGAACATACGAAAATTTAAGCGATTTTTTTATAGAGTCATCTACAGGTAATATTCCTGTAGTTCCATCATAAAGTTTTGTACTTAATTTATTCTTAGCATCCCAATAATTACTTGTGATTTGTTTTTTTCCTTGATACAGGTATATACCTTTAATAAATTCTCTCCAGCCTAATATTTGTCTTATAAAGCCCTCGAGTGAGTTTATTGGTACATTGTTTTCTTTGCTAAATTCTATTGCCTTAAAAATTACATCATTTGGAGTTAGTAATCCTATGTTGAGAGATGAGGAAATATTACTATGAAATAAAAAAGTATTATTATCAATAATTGCATCTTGATAATTTCCAAAATTTAAAAATTTTTCTTCTAGAAAATTCTCTAAGTTTTCATTAGCTTGTTTGTGGGAGATAGGGAAATTAAATGAATTAATTTCTCCTATATTATTTTTATATTTATTATTAATAATTTTTTTTGAAAAATTCAAAACCTCATTATCGTATGCGAATTTAATATTTATTGGGATTGAAATTTTTTTAGGTAAGGTTTTTCTGTTTTCAGCATCGAATGTCCATTTATTTCCAAAAGGTAAATTTTTATTATCAACTAATATGTTATGCTTTATCCTTAATTTTTTATA
This sequence comes from Dehalococcoidia bacterium, assembly GCA_002728715.1. GTDB lineage: Bacteria > Chloroflexota > Dehalococcoidia > Lucifugimonadales > Lucifugimonadaceae. The sequence goes on along the minus strand of PBVQ01000007.1, from coordinate 13,641 downwards.
AAAATTATTTAAAAGGAACTTTTTTTTCCCAACAAAATAATGTTCATTATTCTTATTTGATTCAATGAACATTGGAGAATTATAATAAATAATCTTACTTTTTATTTTTTTAAATTCTTCCATAATATCTAGATCTGCAAGTTCACAAGTATGAATTTTATTAAATTTATGAGCTTCAATAGTCATAAATTTTTTATAGTTATCCTCTTCAATTATTGAAATATTATATCCTTCATCCCTCAAGTGTTTATAAAAATAATTTATGCTTAAGTAATGAAGTAATAATTTTTGCTTATGAAAATTAAAATATTTTTTTGAAAAAAAATTAGGATGTTTTAATAAATATATTTTCCTATCTTTTTTAATAGATGGATTATTATAAAAAAGTTGATTTGGTAATATTAAAGTTACTTCCATATTTATAAACTCTTTTTTTATAATTTCAACATTAAGTCATCAATATTATCTATCGGTAAATCACAAACATAATTTTTGCAAATATATATTTTTGTTTGTTTATCGTTATTTCTACCAATACTAATAGGAAGATTATTTATAAAATCATTTTCTTCTTGTGAAACTAATATGGAAGCTGGGAGGAATTTTCCTTGAATATACTCTTTTGCTTGATTATAAAAATCATTTTTTCGATCACCGGAAATAAATATTTCTATATTTTCTTCATTAATCAAATAATATAAATTAAACCAATTAGGTACTTCTAATGGGTGTTTTGACAGTAATTCTGAAGCGGTATTCAAACTTGTCGTAGCTATATCTAAATATTGTTTTTTACTTGTATATTTATATGCCATATAGCAATTAATTGATGCAATAGCTGCTGAATTAGGTATCATTGGATCAAATAAATTATGAGTTCTTATTATAAGTTCATCTTTTAATTCGTTGTCGAAAAAAAGTTTTTTTTCAGTATCCCAAAATTTTTCTAAAGTTATGGAGTTAAATTTACAAGCTAGAATAAGCCACTTAGATATTTGAGATGAATTATATAAATCAAATAATGATTTAGTGAAATATGAATAATCTTCTAAAAAGCCTTTGTTGTTATTTTGTGTATGATAAAGGCTATTATTCTTTGAAAGATTATCTAAAATTGAATTTGCAGTTTTTATTGCTTGATTAAGATGATTTTGATTTTTAGTTAAATTATATGAATCACAAAGGCCTGAGATGACTAATGAATTCCACGAAGTTATAATTTTTTTATCTGTATTTGGTTTTTCTCTTGTATTTCTTATACCAATCAATTGATTTTTAATTTTTTCTAAATTATTTGATTTGGTTTGATTTTTTTCATTTATATTAAGAATATTTTTACCATCTAAATCTCCATTTTTTGTAATATTCCAATAATTTTTTATGAAATTAAAATCAGCTTTTTCAAGTTGATTATCGAGTTCTTCATAACTCCAAGTATAGTATGAGCCTTCAACTCCTCCTGAATCCGCATCTTGACTAGAGTAAAAAAGATTGTTTGAATTTTTCATTTCATTGTTGAGAAAATCAACTAATTTTTTAATAGTATCTATGTACAGTTGTTGATGATTTAATTTACATGCTTTTGAAATAGTAGAAAGCAATAATCCATTGTCATATAACATTTTTTCAAAATGCGGTACAAGCCATTTTTTATCTGTTGAATATCTTGAAAAACCTCCACCTAGTTGATCAAAAATACCACCATTAATCATAGATTTTAAAGTAGTAGATAATAGCTTATTTCCATATTGATTATTATATTTTTTTTCGAGTAACATAATTGCAAATAATTTTGAAGTTTCAGGAAATTTTGGAAAATCACCGAAGCCACCATTATCAAAGTCAAAAGATTGTTTGATTTGAGCTTCAATCAATGAGTACAAATTAGAATTATTTATTTTGACGATATTTTTATCATGAGAAAAATGTCCACTCAAATTTTCAAAAACTAGATTAATATTTTCATCTATACTTTTTCTATGATTTTTATAAAGATCAATAATTTTACTTAATATTGTATTAAATGCAGGGATATTATGGTGATCTTTAGGAGGAAAGTAAGTACCTGCAAAAAACGGCCTTCCTTGGAAATCCATGAAAATTGATGCAGGCCAACCACCATTGCCATTAATCATTTGAACTGCGTACATGTAAAGACTATCTATATCTGGTCTTTCTTCTCTATCTACTTTTATAGAAATGAAATTTTCATTTAATAATTTTGCCGTTTCGTCATTTTCGAAAGATTCTTTTTCCATTACGTGACACCAATGACAACTTGAGTAGCCTATAGATAAAAATATAGGTTTGTCTTCTTCTTTTGCTTTTTGAAATGCTTCATTGCACCAAGGAAACCAGTTAACTGGATTATTTGAATGTTGAAGTAAGTATTCTGATTTTTCTCTTTTTAATCTATTCAAATTAATTTATATATCGATTTCTATGCTGACGGGACAATGATCTGAACCCATTATTTCCGGGTGTATTTTAGCGCTCAGAAGATTTTTCTCCAAACTTTGAGATATGCAAAAGTAATCTATTCTCCATCCAACATTTCTAAATCTTGCGCCACCCATATAACTCCACCAAGTATAGTTGTCACCTTCAGTATTAAAATATCTAAAAGTATCAATAAATCCACCATTCACAATGTTATCAAATCCTCTTCTTTCCTCTATTGTAAATCCAGCATTTCTTTCATTTGATTTTGGGTTTTTCAAGTCAATTTCTTTATGAGCTACGTTTAGATCACCGCAAAAAATCACTGGTTTTGAATTTTCTAGATTCTTTAGATATTTTAGGAATTCAACATCCCATTCCTTTTCTCTGTAAGCTAATCTTTCTAATTCTCGTTTAGAGTTTGGAGTATAAACATTAACAAGATAAAATTTTTCATATTCTGACGTTATTACTCTACCTTCTTTATCGTGTTCTTCCAAACCTATCCCATTAAAAACGCTTATGGGTTTTTCTTTTGAAAAAACTAATGTGCCTGAGTAACCTTTTTTTTCTGCACTATTCCAAAACTGATTATGGCTAGGTGTTTCAATATGTACCTGATCGGGGTTAGCTTTAGTCTCTTGTATAGAAAATATGTCAGCATCCATATCATTAAAAAAATCCATGAACCCTTTCTTTAGACAGGCTCTAATTCCATTAACATTCCAAGACAATAATTTCATAACTAAGTTATAATCTAATAAATAAATTATGTTAATTCAATAATATTATGGATAAATTTAGAGATAAAACAAGAGATAATTTATATGATAATCTAATTAATTTAGGGGTTGATTGTAAATTAGCAAAGAGAAAAATAGTTGAAGAAAAACTATTTAATTCGTGGTATCAAAGAAGTTTAGGAATAATAGAAATTAATGAAAATACTCCAGTAAAGTATATTAATATTCTTAAAAAAGATGGTGGTAAAGATAACCCTCCCAGATGGTGGCATTATTTTGCAGTACCCTCAGAAAAAATTAGATCTAAGGAAGATCTCTTAGATATTCAAACTACTAGAAAAAAAAATTTTCCTATTTTTGGTAAAGTAAAAGAAATTATTTGGAAGCCTAATAGTTTTGGTAAATCATTAGCTGAAATTTTTACAAACGATAATGAGATTAATAATTTGGCTTTTGAAGTAGGAGATATAAGAGTACAAAGTTTACATGATAATTTTTCTGGTTATGCCATAGAAATTGAACCCAAAGGAAGAAAAATTGGATCTAGGGGTAGTTTGAACTTAACAATTAATCATTGGAATACAATAAATAAGATGGCTCATTTATGTCTTGGCACAGGTTAAGTAATTTATTTAGGGGAGGTGTTTTATGAAAAATATATATAGTGGCATTTTTTCAATACCTGTGACACCTTTTAATTTAGACCTTTCTATTGATCAAAAATCTCTAGAAAATTGTTTCGAGTTTTTAGTTGATAAAGGTTCTCATGGAATGCTTATACCTGCAAATGTATCAGAAGTTTCTAAATTAAGTGACGATGAAAAAAAAGATATTCTTAAGACTGCAACTGAAGTAGTGAAAGAAGAGATACCTATTATCGCTGGAGTATCAGCAAATAATGCTAATAGTATTATTGAGAATGCAAAATATGCAGAAGGTTTAGGAATTCAATCTGTATTAATGACTCCACTTCTGAGCTTGAAGCATGATAGTGAGTTCTATGATTTTTATTCAGAAATCTCACGGGCGACTAATGTAAATATTTGGGTGCAAAATAATAGGCCTCCTGATGGGAATCCTATTCCGCCTGATATTTTGATTAGGATTATTAATGAGATTGATAAGGTAGATTTTCTCAAGGAGGAAACAAATGACTCAGGTCATATGCATCAGTTAATCAAGGATAAATGTGCAAATAAAATTAAATCTATTATGGGTGGTGGTGGAGGTAGAAGAATCATTGATGAATATAGAAGGGGCTCTGATGGTCTAATGCCATCAGGTCATATGATAGAAGCACATCTAAAACTATGGGATGAATTAAAAAAGTCTAAAAACAATCAAATAAATAATGATGCAATTAATACTTGGAACTTAATGTTAGAAAGTTTACTCTTTGAATTGAACTTTAGTTATAGTGCTTATAAGTATTTTTTTTGGAAGAGAGGAGTTATAAAAAATTATATTGTGAGACACCCAATTAAGTCTGTTATGGATGATTTTGATTATATTGAAGCCGATAGAATTTTCGATAAAGTTAAGAGTAATTTTTTCTAAATATGATTCAAAAACTCAATAATAATATCACAAATAAATATGGTGAAAGTGGTAGATTATGGTTGGAAAATTTAACAGATCAGATGCATGAGATTTGTAAAAATTTTCAATTGAGTAAACCAAAAATTTTTCCAGATTTATCTTGGAATTTCATTTTTACAGCTATAAAAGAAAATAAAAATGTCGTAGTTAAGATGGTTTATAACTCTAAAGATATAAGTCAAGAATACGACTTACTTAATAATTTTTCTGATATATCAATCAAAGTGTTAGACTATATTGGCAGTAAAAATGCAATGATTATGTTGCAAGGTGAACCTGGGTATAGTTTGAAACATTTTAATAAAAAAAATATTTTTGAAAAAATCGATATTTACACAAATTTAGTCAAGTCTATTTCTAAAAATAAGAATTCACAAATAAGATCAATTTTGCCTGTAGACGAAATCTTTAAATCATTAGAGGTAAAACATAATGAAAAAAATTTTATAGAATTTCAAAGGAAAGGCATTCATATTGCAAGATTTTTACTTAATGACTCTCAACCTAAAAGTATATTTCACGGAGACCTTCATCTCGAAAATATCATACTTCATGGTTCAAAATGGAAAATAATCGATCCTAAGGGAATTTTATCCAATATATATTATGAAGTGTCAATATTCGATTTTTTTGATAATGAAGATTATCATTTGAATAGAATAAATTATATTTTTAAAGAAAGGGTCTCAAGGCTTTCAAAAAATCTTTTACTTGATGAAGATAAATTAATTGCATGGGTATTTGTTCGAATGGTTCTTAGTATTTGTTGGATTATAGAAGATAAAGGAAATTACGATAATAAATTATTCTTATTAAAGAAGATATATTCAAAATATAATTTCGATTATCTTAANTAGTATTGAATTNAGTNNAAAAATTGNTACAATAAATTCTCATGACTATAAATAATACTAATANAAACCTTAACTGTTGTTGCTCATGTANAATCATGAGGGTTTCTTCAGTTTAGCNAAAAATTAGTTATAAATTTATTGAANAGNAACCCCAAATTATGTGGGGTTTTTTTTGTGGAAAAATTAAATGNTANANAGCCTAAATAAATCNAAANNTANTAGACANTTANTAATTGGNNTTTTCTTAGTTATTCTAGGATTAATGTTTAGTTTTTANGTTTCTTCAATTAATACTTCAGATGCAGCTATNTGGCTTGTTGCATGCGCTTTAGGTTTTACTTTGCANAAATCNAGATTTTGTTTTGCTTCATCATTTAGAGANCTATTTTTATTTGGNTCAGGTCAGAATATGAAAGGTATATTGATTGCTTTAGCAGTNTCNTCTATTGGTTTTATAGGAATTCTAAACTGGATACTTCCTAANCCNTTACCNGGAGAATTCCCTANTTCAGCACATGTCCTGCCAGTTGGCTTATCAACGATAGTNGCTGGANTNGTATTTGGNGTAGGAATGGTTGTTTCAGGAGGATGTATATCTGGAACAATTTATAGAATAGCTGAAGGATATGTTGCNTCAATTATAACTATGTTAGGNGTAATCATTGGTGCAGTTTTATTGATAGCATCTTGGGACTTTTGGTGGGTAAATTTAATTAGCAAAGAATCAAAAATATTTTTGCCTTCTACATTTTCTTTAGGCTATGGTTTTAGCCTATTAATAACATTAATAGGATTATTTCTAATATATATTTTAGTCTTATTTATTGAATCTAAATCTGGAATTGTTGAGTATAAAGTCAATGAAATGCAAGATAATAATTCTCAAGATATTAAGTCTAAATTATTAGTTGTTTTCCAATCTTTTTTTGTGAAAAATTGGTCAATAAAACTTGGGGGTTTATCGGTTGGATTTTTATCTATAGTTTATTTTTTATTTCATTCTCCTCCAGGTGTCACAGGAGAAATAATGAAGTTGTCCTTAAACATATCAAAAGTTATCAATTTGAGTGATGGAGTATTAAGTGGTATAGGTTCATTAAGTGGATGTTTGGGTTCAATTGGTTCTAGTGGAATAATTTCACATACTTTTGTTAGCACGGTAGGTGTATTTTTTGGTGCTCTAATATCAGCTCTATTTTCTAGAGAATTTAAAATTCGTAAACCAAAAGAATTTAAGAGGTATTATCAATCTTTATCTGGAGGCGTCTTGATGGGTTACTCTGCTAGCCTTGGTATTGGATGCACAATTGGTGCGTTTTTCTCAGCAATTCCTTCTCTTTCTCTGTCCGGATGGGTCTTTGGATTTAGTTTACTTTTAGGCTCATTTATTGGCACAAAAATTATAAGGAGATTTGGTTAAGTAATGAATGTATTGAATAAAATAAATTTAGTTAACCTACCAGTTAAAGATCAGATTTTGAAAGTAGATCAAATACTTGAATCTTTTATATTAGATGGGGACAACTTAGAAATTTATACAAATGAAGAAATTTTAATTAAATATCTACCTACAAAAGCATTAAAAAAAAATATTAGTATTAAGATTTCTATGTCTGATAAAACTTGGAAAATAAAATTAATAAAAAAAGGATAATTTATGTCAGAAAATAATGTTGTTTTAGATTTGAGAGGTGAAATTTGTCCCTATCCTATGCTAAAAACTAATGAATATTTAGATAAGAATGTTTCCGTTAAAATTCTCGAAGTCATAACTGATCATTCGCCAGCTTTGTCAACTATACCTCCCCAAGCAATTAAGAGAGGTTACGAGGTTGAAATATCAGAAATTGATTCGAGTGAATGGAAAATTATATTAAGTAAATAATTAAGGAGATTATCATGAAAAAAAATTTAATTTTAACTGTATTTTTATTACTAAGTATTATATCTTGTACGACAGCCGCAGACAAAGATAGTAGCTTAAGTTCTAGGGGATATCATAGTGTGTCTAAACTTGTTTCTTCTGAATGGCTAAATGAAAATTTAGATAATGAAAATATAAAAATAATTGATGTTAGAAGTCAAGATGATTATGAAAAAGGTCATATACCTGGCGCTCAAAGACTGACACCTAGTGAGGCCTTTCAGTGGGAAGATTCGAATGGTGTAAAAGGGATGTTGCCATCTTCAAATCATATTAGTAATGCATTATCATCAATTGGAATCCAACAAGATGATACCGTCATTTTTTATGATTCTATGAGTAATCTTTGGGCTTCAAGAGGATTGTGGGCCTTAGAAGTATACGGTCACGAAGATGTAAGACTTCTTGATGGTTCCTGGAATTATTGGTCTCAAAATGATTATCCTATTTCGACGAACATAGAATCTGTTTCAATTTCGAGTTATAAATTTTCAAAAGAACCAAATAAAGATTTGATAGCTGACTGGGAAGAGATATTAGAATCAGTCGATGATCCTTCTAAGATAGTTTGTGATACCAGAAGTCCAGATGAATACATTGGAAAAGATGTTCGTGCAGATAGAGGTGGTCACATTCCAAATTCATCTAATGTTAATTGGGTTAATGCAGTTAATGAATCAGGAGAATTTTTAGATGCCAAAACCCTAAGGCAAATTTATGAAAATAAAGGAATAAAAACCGATAAAGGAATATATACCTTATGCCAAACTGCAGTTAGAGCTACACATACATGGTTTGTTTTATCAGAGCTTCTAGGCTATGAGGATGTAAAAGTATATGATGGCTCTTGGATAGAATGGGGAAACAATCCTAACCTTCCATTAGAAACGAGAGGCTAATTACCCGTTAGTAATAAAAACAAGTCTTTTTATAAATAAGACTTGTTTTTATTACATAAAGATTTCAATTAAGAATTGCCTTTTAATATTGCTCGCCCAAGTGTTAAGTTAACAATATTGAATATTATTAACCATCCCACAAAACCTATGAGATCAGAAATATCTTCAGAAACAAATCCTGATAATATATTTTTTAAAAGTATTTGCTTGATCATACCATGTAATAAGAGATATGAATTTTTCTACTTATAAAGAAATCATAACTGCTATTCCAGAAAAAGCTATGATTATACTTAACAGCTCGATTTTACCTATTTTTTCTCTTAGGAATATATAACCTAAAATAATTCCAAATATTGGTGCACTGCTTCCAAAAATTGTTGTCAATGAACCAGTTGTATTATCAAGAGAAAGATACCAAATAATATTAGATAAAAATAAAAATAATGCAGTTAATAAAAATAACTTATATCTTTTTATATCATTAGAGAAATCTATTTTTTTGCGTAATATTATTGATGCTGAAAGCATAACTATAATTCCTGTAGCACTTCTAGTAATTGAAGCTGTATAGATATTACTATCGCTTATTGCTCTATCATTAAGAAATACTGCACTTCCCCAAAAAATCCCTGTAAACATAGCACCAAAAATACCATATAAGTTTATTTCATTTTTTCCTATAAAACTTTTTATATTTAATATAAAAATACTACTCAAAATTAATATTGAACCTATAAAAAATAAAGTATCAAACGATATAGAATTTATTATGTAATCATAAGTAGATGCAGTAAGAACATTAAAAGCAGCACAAATAGTTAAAACAACACCTACTGATGTTTTTGAGAGAGAGAAAATATAAACTATTGTTCCCGTAGAACTTAGTATTGCAGCCAAAATAAAATAAAATATTGCATCCCTTGAATTTGTTCCAATACTATCAGACCAGTTTGTTAACAATAGAACAAATATAAACATCAAAGTTATTGAAAATAACCCTTCATAGAATGGAATTGAAAAAAAGTTTTTTATATTAATTTTTTTTATTAAAATTCCAGCTGAAGAAAATGTTACAGCTGCTATGAGGGCACTAAATTGATAGAAATTTTCCATAAACTCTATTCTACATTTGAAATAATTTTTTTGTATCATTGTTGGATAATAAAAATAAGATTTCGGGAGAAATTATGAATTATAAATGTATAAAATGTGATTCTGTAGAATTTGTTGAAGGTAAAATTAGGGCTACTGGTTCAGGCATATCTAGATTTTTAAACTTACAAAATAATCTTTTTATAACTGTTAGCTGTGCTAAATGCGGTTATACAGAATTATATAAACGAAAAACGGGCAAGTTAGGTACTGTTGTTGATTTATTTACTAACTAGCATTTCTATAGATTAATATTGCTAATATTAATATTGCCCATATAATCATTCTGTATTTAAATTTAATCATACTAATTTCCTGGTGACTCTAAAAAAATATTTATACCCATATCGAGGTATTTGTTTCGTTCCTTTTTGGAATTTCTTACCATAAGTTTTATTCCAGATTTATCACATTCATTCAGTGCATATTCTAAAGCTTTTTGATTTGATATGGAAAGAGGGTGATCTTTATTCGCTTGTCTATCTACTTCTAAATCATTTGGACCCCATGAGACACAATCAACTCCCTTTATAGAAAAATTTTTAATATTTTCTATTGCATTTATTGATTCGATTTGAAGCATAAGAACACCAAATTCATTCCACCATTTCATATATTCATTTCTTACGTCTAAGTTCGCAGGAAAAACAAGATGTTTTTCCTCCACTCCTACTCTAAATTCTCCTCCCCAACTTCTTTTTCCTTCTGGTGGATAATAAAAATTATCAATAGCATCTTTGACCGTCGTTATTTCTTCTGTTTGGGGGATTTCAATTATTGATGGACCTAAGTCTAACAAATTTCCAATTAAATAAGTAATTTTTGAATGTTTGATTCTAAAATGTACGGGTATTGGTAAAGTATGAGCATATTCACAAATTTTAGCTAATCTAGATTCTTCAAAAGGACTGTGTTGAGAATCTAAAGATATAAAGTCATAGCTATCATAAGACAGAGCTTCATCAATGTGATTTATATCTGCATTCCATGGAATCCGTACTCCTATAGTAATAGAATTATTCCGAATTTTTTCTTTTAAGTTTTTTATTTTAGACAAATGATACTCCGCAGATGTATTGTATACACAATTATAATGTATAATTTATTTTTATGATCTTGAGAATAATAATTATATCTTTATTTAGTCTGATTATATTATCATCAGTTAATTTTCTTATTAGGAAAAACAGAGATTCAAAATATACATCTAAAACTGCTTTTCCATGGATAATAACTACAATAAGTTTACTAGTTATATTTATTGCATTAATTAACGAATGTAGTTAGTATATTTATTTTTTTTTGTTGCTTTTACTAAGTTCTATATATGAGTATGCAGCACCGGACATTAATATTGTCACAATGAAGAATAAAACTGTTACTGTTAAAGCACTATTCATCTAATTTTCTCTCTAGTGCACTACCAAGGCTTATAATTGATGGAACCCAAATTCCTACAAATATTGCTTCTAATTTGGCATCATCAGCAAAAAACCAAAGTGCTACAGAAATCAAAAAAGATAAAAATGCAGAAACCATATATAACCATGTAAAGCTAGTAAAATTTTTCATTTTTTTCTCCTAGATTAAAATATAAAGTTTTTAAATTTTATACAATAATTATAAAAAATGCTGTTAAGAAATTATTAATTTTATGATTATTTTGTTCGATAATAACTGTGTAGTATGCAGATCTTTCAAAAATTGGGTAATTAGAAGAGATAAAAAAAAAGTGTTGCGGTTCATACCAAATGATTTTGAATCGGTGAAAATTAATAAAATAGAAATAAATTTTGAATTTCCAATTAACACAATTATCTGTATTGACGAGAATAAGGTTTACAAAGGTTCAAGGGCAATATTTCTAACAATATCAAAAACTGGAGGATTTCTAGGAATTATTTCAAAAGTTCTTGCGACTCCTATTTTTGGTTATTTGCTTCAACCTCCATATTTAATTTTTGCGAAAAACAGAGGTAAATTTGCTCGATTTTTTGATGGTTAGAATATATATTGTAGTGAAATAAGGAGAATCGAATGACTTCAGAATTCTTAAAAAAAAGATTAAATAGAATTGATTTATTTTTACAAAAAAATTATATAGACAAGGGAAAAATTCCCGGTGCTCAAATACTTGTCGCAAAGAATGGAAAGATTGAACATTTTTCTAATCTTGGACTTATTGATGTTGCTAAGGATAAACCTGTAGAAAAAGATTCCATATTTCGTATAGCATCTATGACAAAACCGATAACAAGTGTTGCTTTGATGATGTTATATGAGCAAGGAAGGTTCCAACTTAATGAACCAATCAGCAATTTTATTCCAGAATGGTCTGAACCTAGAGTTTATGATAATGGAAACTATCCCAATATAGAAACTAAACCTGCGAAGAGGGAGATTTCGTTTCGAGATTTACTTTCCCATCAAGCAGGATTATCTTATGGACGAGATCAAAATGATCCAGTAGATTTACTATATCAAAAAGAGATCAAACCGGAGTATTTAGGTCCATTTCGATCTGTTGCTTCTTCATTATTCAGTTCAAGAAATAAGGATACAAATATAGAACATAAGCCAAATTTGTCTGATTTTTCCAAAAAATTGTCAGAAATCCCTTTATTATATTCTCCTGGGGAGAGGTGGAATTACTCTTATTCGACAGATTTATGTGGATACTTAGTTGAAGTTATTTCAGGTAAAAAGTTTGAAAATTATTTGAGTGAAAATATTTTTGAACCTTTAGAAATGAAAGATACTTCTTTTTCTGTTTTAGGAGAAAAAATTCCTAGATTTGCTTCTTCATATAGAGCAGATATTAATAATAAATTTTTATTATGGGATGATAATGAAAAAAGTAATTTTACACAAGAACAATATATATGTTTAGGAGGAGCAGGATTAGTATCAACTTCATTAGATTATTTTAACTTTTCTCAAATGTTGCTAGATGGGGGAAAATTTAAGAAAGAAAGATTGTTAAGTAAAAAAACGGTTGAATTTATGACATCTAATCATCTGAGTAAAGGGAAATTTCTATCAGATATGGCATTGTCTGGTAAATGGACTGAGACAACTTTTGATGGGGTAGGGTTTGGTTTAGGATTTTCAGTCGTTATGGATACTATTAGTCATCAAGTTCCGGGGTCGAATGGTACTTATGCATGGGGTGGAGCACTTAATACAGCTTTTTGGGTAGATCCTATAGAGAAAATTGTTGTTGTATTTATGACGCAATTATATCCATCGGATAAGTACCCAATTCGTCGTGAATTACAAATATTAGTAAACTCAGCATTAAATATTTAGCATATCTTAATACTTAAGATTTTCATTTGTAATATTATCATTAGTAATTTTTACATTAGAAGGTCTCCCAGAGAAAAAAAGTAGTAATTCTATTGGAGTACCAATAATTTTTGAATCGCTATTTGAAATTTTATTAATTTTTTTTCCATAAAAGCCTCTGGACAATGTCATATTATATTCATCATTAAAAATTATTTTTATATTTTTCAAGTGTTTTAATTTTTTATTCTGAAAAGAAGATAGTAATTTTACACATTCCCAAAGTATATAATTGTCATGATTAACAGTTCGATTAAGCCCTAATGGTCTTATAATATCTTCTGTATGAATAACTTCTTCTATGAGGTTAAACTTCATTCCCGTAATTCCGAACATAGATCTAACAGGGTTTCTTTTTTTTGATAATCTCATTACAGCGTCATCTATCCCTAAAGATGTCATTCGTTTTTGCCAATTAATCATTGAAGAAGTAATAAGTCTTCGTTCAAAAAAAAGTTCGAATATTAATTTAGGTATAGATTTCCAACCCAAAGATATAGGTAATCTGTCCAGTAGCATAATATGATTTACTACTTCACCAACAGACCAACCACCACATAAACTTTCTTTATTCCATTCGTTCTTAGATAATCTTCTGACTACTGAGATTAAGAAATTTCTTTCATTATCTATACAAGTCTTAAAACTATTTTTTTCTTTCTTCATACATTTAATTATAT